>JAFWMO010000011.1 GCA_017510705.1 Candidatus Saccharimonadota bacterium | reverse complement strand
ATATATATATATATATATAGATATCAAGTACTACCAGTTTACAAATTTGTCATACACACCTTCAATTTGTTTAGCTAGTTTGGCACCGTAGTACTTTTCCAAAACATCTTTTCTCGCCACATCAGCAATTTTTTTATTTTCCTCTGGGTGTTCATATAAATATTTTATCTTTTCATACCATTCGCCTGGTTCACACAGAAATCCATTTTTACCATTTTCTATAGCATTTTTAAACGCAAAACTTGGCGAAGCAATCGTCGTCGTCCCCACTACCGCCGCTTCAAAATATTTTAGCTCAGATTTGCAATCTGTAAAATCATTTATAAGAAGCGGCGCCAAATTCACACTCACTTCCGCCTCTTCTCTCAAAAGTTCAATATAAGAAACTGGCTTTTTTACTTTCACCCTACCATTTTTTATCATTTTGTTCATCTTTTCAGAAAATTCCATATATCCCACCACATTCAGTTTTGCATCACTATAATCATCCAGAAATCTAATTAATTCTGGCTCTATCATTCTAAAATCTTTTGCGTGAGTTGGTGAACCACTAAAATACCCCAGTTTAAAACCTTCTATTTTTTTTCTTTTAATCAAGTCCTCAGATTTTTCTATTTGTTCTTTATCTAAGGAATTTGGAATAACTTTATATGGTTTTTTAAAAGTCCTTTTAAGCTTCTCACCCAAAAAATCATTTGTCGTAATAAATCCATCCGCCCGTTTTGCTACTCGCCTTATCCCCCAAAAATATCCAGCCCAATAAAATATATTTTTACTATTTGTAGAATGCATAAGAAGTGGCAAATCTCTAAAATCAAAAACTAGATCATCCACGTCAAACAAAACTTTTATTCCTCTCGCCTCAGTGGCTTTTATAAAATCCGGTACTATATTATCTTTTGCCGTTTGTCTCTCAATCACTACAAGTGAAGTCTCAGGCAATGCATCGTAAGCTCTAGCAATCTCACTTTTTAAAAACCAAACTACTTCATATTTACTACTAGATTCCAGAGCTTCCGCTACATTTTTTATGCGATAGCGAAATTGCGCACTTTTTTCATCTTCTATTATGTATAATACTTGTTTCTTCATTGTTTTTCCTTATCTAGCATAAACCAGCCGCGCTTAGAAAAATTAGGATTATAATATGGATCATTTGCGATCATCTCTGGCCACTTTTTATACATAAAGTCCTGCTCCTCGTCAAAACGCTTTTTCTTCTCTGGCGCCGTGTCCAATCCTCTAGATTTAGATTCAAAATGACATAGCTCTACCATCGGCACTTCCACATTTACATACCCAGCCCCAAGAAGCTTCATACAAAAGTCTATATCGTTATACGCTACCGTTAATTTCTCTTCTAGCCCGCCCACTTTTTCAAATTTCTTTTTCTCCACCACCAGGCACGCACCGGTTACTGCCGCATAATTATATGGTACACGCAGTCTACCATATGCACCAACCTCATCACGGGCTGCACCAATATATGCATGCGACGCCACTCCACCTAATCCCATTATTACGCCTGCATGCTGCACGGTGTTATCTGGGTATAATAATTTTGGGCCCACTGCGCCAATATGTGATTGCACCGCATAACCTACTAATATCTCTAGCCACTCTGGCGTAATTATTTCCGTATCATTATTAAGTAGCACCAACACTTCGCCCTTAGCTTTTTTCGCCGCCATATTATTAAGCTTAGAATAATTAAACGGAATATTCGCGTCCAGCACGCTAAAGTTTTTGTGCTTCTTTTTGTATTCATCAAATAGCTCAAAAGTCTCAGCCTCTTCACTATTATTATTTATTACAATTATTTCATAGTTTTTATACGTAGTTTTTTCATATATAGACTTTAGGCAGGTTTCCAAAGTTTCCGCATAATCCTTAGTTGGAATCAAAATCGAAACTAGCGGCTGTTTCTTTAATTCATATACTACCCTATAGCTAGTAGATGCTTCATCCTTCTCTACTAGCGCATTTATCCCCCGCCTCTTCAAGGCTTCTTCTATTACGGTCATACCTATATCGCGTGCATAGTCTTTATTTTCTACATTCATTGCAGTAGACTGTTTACTCATTCGCCAGTGATATAAAATTTTTGGAATATGATATATTTTATTGGTTTTTTCTGTAGCCCTAAGAATCAAATCATAATCTTGCGCCCCCTCCACGCCAGCCCTAAAACCACCGAGCTCTTTTACCAAGCTAGTCCGCATAATCAATAAATGACAAATATAATTCATACTAAGGAGCGTATCCGGCGAATAATCTGGCTTGAAATGCGGATCACAATACACACCTCCAACATTGATTTTGTCCTCATCAGAATATATAATATCCGCATTTTTATGCCCATTCAGAGCTTTAACCACTTCAAAAAGTACATCTTTAGTCAAAACATCATCATCATCAACAAATGCAACATAATCGCCCTTTGCTATTTTAATTGCATCATTCATAGTTCTTGATATGTGCTCATTTTTTTTATGACGGACAATCGTTATATGCTCATTTTCTTCATATTCTTCAAGAACCTTTTTTGTTTCCATCAGTGTGGATGCATCATCAACAATGCAAATCTCATAGTTTTTATACTGTTGCGCCAAAATAGACTCTATACACTCCCTAAAATATTTTGCTTTCACATTATATACTGGCATTATTATTGAAATCAATGGACGATAATCAAAATTATCACTATATATTTCATCTTTTGTATTCTTTTTTAGCCAATAGTTATAATCTTCTTTTCTAAAAGGATCCAAAAACGAACCTGCTCCAACCTTGCCAGTAATTATGCGTACAAAAGTTTTTGCATATTTTTTCCATAATCTTGGCGGTACCAAAAAATGATATTTTACCCACAGCGATTTTATGCCTCCAGCCATATTTTTGCCAAAATCCACTAATCCCATATAATATATTATAACAAAATCCGGTTCAAATTAAACCTTTGACATCCCTATAAGAGAATAATATAATACTTGTATGGCAAATGATCCAAATTCTTTTAATACCAATATCGAAACATTACGGGGTACGATCTCAGATCTAGAAAAAGAAAACTTAGCACTCAGCACTAGTCTTGGCAACGTTTTAAATAGCCGCGGCTGGAAACTTATCGATAAAACCAGAAAAACGCTCCATCTTAAAAACAAAACAATTGCACCACCGGCACCATCCACGAAAGAATTACCAGCCCAAGACATACATACCACCTATAATAGCCATTACGAAGACAATATAGACTTTTCGGCTAAAGGCCTAAAACCAGAAGTAAAAGCTCTAGCATTTTATCTACCACAGTTTCACACCTTTAAAGAAAACGACGAATGGTGGGGTAAAGGCTTTACGGAATGGACCAACACAAAAAAATCTATTCCTCGTTTTGACGGCCACTACCAGCCAAGAGAGCCACACGACGATATTGGCTACTATACATTAGACAATGCAGAAACAATTAAAAAACAAGTAGCATTAGCCAAGCAGCATGGTATCTATGGATTCTGTTTTTATTATTACTGGTTCTCTGGCAAAAAACTCATGGAAAAACCTATCGACATATTTCTAAAAAACAAAGATATCGATTTTCCTTTTTGTTTATGCTGGGCAAACGAAAACTGGACCAGGACTTGGGATGGCCTTAATAAAAACATTCTTATCGAGCAAAAATACCAAGATACCGACCCAGAGAATTTTATCAAAGATTTGAAAAAATACTTAGAAGACCCACGTTATATTCGCATCGACAACAAACCCGTTATTATGATCTATGCGCCACAGTCTATCCCAGATTATGAAACAACAGTTTATCGCTGGCGCGAAGCCGCTAGGGCATGTGGTATTGGTGAAATCCTAATCTGGTCAAAAAATAACATTTTCGACCACGAATTTAAAAATACCGACTTCGTAGATGCAGAATTTGACTTTGCCCCTACTGGCTGCTCATTTGACAAAGCCATCATCGAACAAAGTTCAGAACGAGAAGTTTTTGACTACACAAAAGCCGTAGACAATCGTTATTCCCAAAAACAATATTATAATCATTACCCAGTAAAACCTTTTTATTATTCTTGCACCATGGGGTGGGATAATTCAGCAAGGAGAAAAAAAGGATATTGTGTGCTCAGCGAATATTCTCCAGAAAAATTTTACTCCTGGTTGCGCCTCATCATAGAAGAAACTAAACGTAGGTTCAAGCCAGATGAACGTTTTATATTCATTAATGCTTGGAACGAATGGGCAGAAGGCACTTACCTCGAACCAGACAAAAAATACGGTTACACCAATATCAATACTGTAGCAAAAGCCATCTATGGGCTACCCTATAGTGACGACGGTAATATTGTTGTCCTTAGCCAAAAATCACCAAAACAAAAAACCTGTCCTGGCCGTATTGCAGTACAAGCACACGTATTCTATGTTGATGTACTCCCAGAGCTTCTTGAAAATCTATCTAATATCCCTTATGATTTTGACCTATTTATTTCTACCGACACAAACAGTAAAAAAATTTTAATAGAAAATACCCTCTCGAGGTTTAAGCTAAAGGCCAAACATATCACCATAGAGGCAATAGATAATGTTGGCCGCGACGTCTACCCATTCTTCTATCAAATGTCCAAAAAATACAAAAAATACGATTTTATAGGCCACTTCCATACCAAAAAGACTACAAAACAATTTTTTGGAGATAACTGGAGACATCTTTTGTACGGTTCTCTCCTCGGTTCAAAAAACAACGTAGAAAGGTTATTTGCACTATTCAGCGATCCAAAAGTCGGAGTCATCAGCCCAACATATTTTTATATTATCTATGAGTTCTCTCTGAAATCTAATCTCCATAATATAAACACATTGTTAAGCCAATCAAAAATGCCACCAGTTAAAGAAGAAGACTTTTTTGATTTTCCAGCCGGCACCATGTTCTGGGCAAGAACAAAAAGCATCAGCGAGCTATTCGATCTACAATTGGATAAAAAAGATTTCCCAGAAGAAAAAGGACAAGTAGACGGGACCATAGCTCATGCCATAGAACGCCTTTTTGGTATCATCCCAGCAAAAAAAGGATACAAAGTAATACAAGTAATAAATAAAGATTAATTAGTTCTTATTTACCAGCTTAATTTCTATTGCTTCCAGTCTCTTACTCTGTCCTGTTGTACCGGCAGTTGCACCATTCTTTACCCAGCCCATCCAGCCAATATCCTGTGCATGCACGCGATATTCCACGTCAAAATCTTTAGCCGTTTCTTCGTCCAATTTGATCTCTATCGCCTCTACTCTCCTACTAAGCCCTGTTGTACCGGCAGTTGCACCATTCTTTACCCAGCCCATCCAGCCAATATCCTGCACATGTGCACGGTAGACAATCTCGGCTTTATTAGCTAGCCCATCTGGCAATTTGATCTCTATCGCCTCTACTCTCCTACTAAGCCCCGTCGTACCAGCCATCTCGCCATTCTTCATCCAATTCATCCAACCAATATCTTGCACATGGCCACGATAAGAAACATCAAAGTTTTTGCGGATAATTCTAATCTGGATTGCTTCGATTCTCTTACTCTGTCCTGTCGTGCCTGCAATCTCACCATTCTTTACCCAGCCCATCCAGCCAATATCCTGCACATGTGCACGGTAAGAAATATCATACCATTTAGATAGTTCGTCGCTAAGTCTTATCTGTATCGCCTCTAGTCTCAATCCTTGTCCAGCCGTCCCACTTGTTTCACCATCTTTCCTGTAAGAATCTTCCCACCCCTTATCTTGAATATGTGTCCTATACTCAATACCGGTCTTTTCACCACCAAGCTTTATTTTAATTGCTTCCATTTGGAGCCCGTGCCCAGAAGAACCAGTAACCTTGCCGCCTTCTACATCATCCAGCCATCCAACGTTTTGGACATGTGCACTGTATGACAATTCTAAATCCGACCCTGCACTGGCAATCTTTTCATTCTCTTCCATTATTTTTTCTTTTGTCAAAACCTCTGGCTCTTTTCCTTCATCCGTTATCCCTCCAAACCAATCCTGGAAATAAAGATAAAAATTCCTATTCCCATACGCACCACAATATGCCGTGCCATATCCAGCAGCAATCGCACCCGCATTCGGCTGATAAGGCGTATATCTATACAGCGCTGATGTCGCAAGAGAGCGCACGTTTACCACACTTCCACCACAGGCCGCATTCGGATTATATTGAATATAGTTATTACCAAGTGGATAATTAGTCCATCCGCCATCAAGTACTGTTCTAAATAATGCCGCCGCATTTCTTACTTGGTTTTTGAACCCATAATAAGTAGATGAGCAGGCCGCGGTATCCGGACAACCATACCCTACCGCTTTGCGATAATCATAATTGTTTGGAATTGGATCAGTAATTAGTGAAGTCTCCTTTTGAAGCAATACCAAAATTACCTTCGGATTAATCTTAAAATCCTGCGCTGTCTGCCAAATAATATGCGCCGCCGTGTCACCAGTACCAATCGTCTCACCATCTCCAAATCTTTCTTCCGAAAGACAAACAAAATGCCCGTTTTCCCAGTGCCAAGTTGCTACTGAGCCAGCCGATAATTGTTGGTAATAATTATAATCGCGATTTGGGCAAGAATTTTTAGACGTTAAAAACGCTTGTATCTCCGCCTCGCTCATCGAATTATAGTTACTCATTTGATAATCCGAAATAATATACCCCGGATCAAAATTAGCCAAACTCGCCGCTTCCACATCTTCATTTTTTATACCAGATCTACCAACTAAGAATGTAAACAAAAACACCGCCACAAAAACACCAATCAGCATCTGCCACCTACGATTGTTACGCCTACGTCCTATACTACTAATTTCTATCATATCTCCACCTCGCCACTTATCTCACCTGTTTTGCCATTACTATTTATAGATATGACGATATTATATTTGCCCGCCGCAAGCCCCGCCGCTGGCACATTAAATCCTTCGCAAGTAGACGTAGAAGCAGAATCGACAACTCCAGCCTCAGCCGAATAAACCAAACCGCCACCTTGCCTCAGCGCCAACAAGCAAGTTCCACCATTCAAATACTGATCTATATTTATTCTTATCATCAAATTGCCACCAGACACACCAGCATAAGTAATCACACCTGTAATTTCATTTGATGCATTTGGATCCGCACCATCATACTGCACCACTTCTTCCTTTTTGACCGTCTCTTTCTTCTCCTCTTCTGATTTTTTCTCTTCAGAATTTTTCTTCTCATCTTTATCTTGTGATTGTTCTACTGTATTAGGCTCATTCTTTGGCTTTTCTTTAAAATAACTATCGTACACAAAATAACAAACCACACCAGCCCCAATCAGGAGTGCCAAAATAATTACCCAAGATATCCACTTTTTGCTACGATGTCGTTTCTGCGCCATAAATGCCCTCTTAATATAATCTTAACAACTTTATCAAATTATTCAAGATCTAGCCCGAGTATATTGGCAGCCTCTAGTAGTATTTTTTTCTCCTCTTCTGTACATTCTGCCATTTTGACCTTAAACAAATCTACCGTCTCTTCGTGCTTATAATCCAATACCTCTAAAGTTCTAGCTGCACCAGGCACTTTCTTAATTACCCCCTTAGAGACTAGATTATCTACATGCTCTGCTACTGCCGAAACAGACGTAAGCCCAAGTCCAGTCATAATTTCGCGATAGGTTGGTGAGCACCCCTTTTCCTCTGTAAAATCCTGTATAAAATCAATTACTGCTAATTGTTTTTTTGTCAGTTTAATACTCATTATGCTATAATTATATATAATGAAAAACAATAAATCAATTGATGGGCTTGCTCCTCGCAGTGCCAAAAAACCAGTAGCAGTCTCACCTGCTAAACCATCCAAATCTACTAAAAAATCCATACCAGTAAATTCTGTATCTCCCAAAAAAGAGCTTCCCAAAACTACCCCAAAACCCGCCAAAAAATCCGAAGTTCAATCCGTAGACGATTTTCTAAAACCAGTTAAGGCTTTTGATTTCGACGGAGAAAAAGGCGAACTAAAAGAAAGTAAAAAATCAAAAAAAGAGCTAAAAGCTGAAAAAAAGCTAGCTAAAAAAGAAAAAAAGAAACCAGGCAAAGTGCGTAAAATCATTACCAGTATTATATTATTAATCGTCCTTGCTCTCATTGGTCTCGTTTGTTGGGCTGTATTCTGGGGCAACGATATTATCGCCAAAATCACCGGTGGCCAAGGCAACATCTTCGACCTTATTCACTGGGTAGACGATCATTACGAACCATTAAAAACCGACGCCAACGGTCGCACCAACATTCTTGCTTTCGGTACCAGTGGCTACAATATGGAAGGCGAAGAAGCCGGTGAGGTCCACGCTGGTGCTCAACTTACAGACTCCATCATGGCTATTAGTTTAAACCAAGAAACTGGTGATATCGCCATGGTTTCCCTCCCTCGTGACCTCAAAGCTTCTCCTACCTGCACTGCCACTGGCAAAGTTAATGAGGTCTACTGGTGCAATAATATGTACGGTGATAACGAACAAGCAGGTGCTGATGCCATCATGACCGAAGTTGGATCCATCCTTGGCATGGACTTTCAATATTATATCCACATCAACTGGGGATCTCTAGTTACTATCGTAGACGCCATTGGCGGTATTACTATCACCCTAGACGAAGATATCTATGATCCATATAACAGTGGTGCCGTTTTCGACGCTGGTGTCGAATATACTCTTCGTGGCGTAGAAGCTCTTGCTCTTGCTCGTGCTCGTCATGGTACTTCTGGTGGCGACTTTACCCGTGGGGATAGCCAACAAAAAATCCTTATCAGTATCAAGAATCGTATGTTAGAAAAAGATTTATCCATCACGGATTACCTTGGATTAGCTGGCACCCTCGGCGACAACTTACGCACCAACTTTAGCTTAGACGAGCTAAAAACTCTGGCCCACCTCACTTTTGACCTAGACTTCGAAAGTATGCGCCAACTTCCTCTTCTAGATTATGACAAAGGCATCTATCTAGTCAGAACTGGTACCATTAATGGCATTTCCTATGTTTTGCCATCTGCTGGTGTAGGTAACTATGGTGCTATTCAAGAATACGTCGCTACCAATCTTTCCAACGACCCTCGCACTTACGAACATCCAACTATCCTTGTCCTCAATGCTAAAGGCGAAGACGGCGTAGCCACCGCCGAAAAAACCAAGCTTGAAGCCGAAGGATACACCGTAAACACCATAGCCAACACAGATGTCAAAGGCTTCACTACTGAATATACTATATATACTATTGGTGAAAATGTCCCTGGCACCAAAGCTATGCTAGAAAAATTCTACAACATCAAAACCAAGAGTGCTGCAGAAGTACCAGAAGGTATCCCTAAAGACCATGATTTCGTCATTGTTGTTGGCCCAAGCCCAACAGAAGATGAAGTTATAGAATAGTAAAAATACAAACATTGAACGAACCCGAAAAAAGAATATTTTCACAGGTCAGAATCCGAAACTGCAATTTCGGTGATAACCTGCCTGAAAATATTCTTTTCTTTCGGACGTGAGCGAACCGTTTGTATTTTTACTATTCTGTAACTTTACTTATAATGAGTTTACGCTCGCGACCTTCACCTTCGGAATGCGTTTCGATATCTGAATAATCTTGTGCAAGTTTGTGCACTACACGCCTATCTGCTGCATTCAAATTGATCGTCATTGGCTCACCGGTTTCACGCACCTTAGCGATCCATCCTTCAGCCTTCTCTTCAATCCTATCTGCACGTTGTCTTTTGTAATTTGCTACATCCACATTCACACGAGTAATCTCGGCGTTCTTTGCGTTTAGCGCCATTGATACAATATGCTGAAGAGCTCGCAAATTATCAGCATTACGCCCAATCAAAAGCGAGTTTAGTGATGTAGAAGGCACAGAAAGCTGTATTACCTCATCATCGATAGTGGAATACACCGCCACATTTATACCGAAGAAACTAAGCAGGTCCTCTAGGTATTTTGCTGCGAACCGGATAGATTCATCTTGATTCATTATTTATCTCCTTTTCTTTTTAATATCTTTCGCGGAGATACGTGTAATTTTTGTTCCTGTTTTTTTGTTTTCTATAATTTCAGCTTCCTGAATTTTTTTAAGTTCTTTAAGCATAGCTTTGTCGGTGGCATCATCCATCTCGTCACGCGCTTTAGCATAAATCATTTTCTGTTGCAAAATCGTAATCATATTGCTGAGGAAATAATAAAATGCAAGTGCACCATGCAAATTTATCATAATTACAAACATCATAATCGGCATCATCTTACTCATCTGCCCAGTTGCCATGCCAGAAATTTCACTATCCTGAATCTCTTTACCATCCTTAGCGTCTTTCAAGAGATCACGGAACTTCTTCTTCTTTTCAGACTCGCCAGACGGCATTTGCTGCTTTGTTACAAAATATTGTGAAAATGCAGCACATACCGAAATCACCATCATAAACACTGCACTCCAAGAAAACTTCGCAGGACTTATAATGTCACTTGCCTTTGCTTCTAGGTTAATAAAACCAAATAATTGCGGGTGAAAATCATACTCAGGCTTCTCAAGCCCATCTTTGTTTTCTGCTTTATTATATTCATCTACCTTATTCAGATAATCCTGTTGCTTTTCTTCCAACATCTTAATCTCAGAACCATCATAAGCCACAATATCATATGCCCTATTTGATAAATTATCCATTGGCAACGGCGTCGCAATTACACGAATCGCCGAAAAAATCGCCACAAAAATCGGAAGCTGTATGAGAAGTGTGGCAATAGATGCAAATGGCTTAATATTATATCTTTTATATAAATCCATTGTCTGGAGAGACTCTAGCTGTTTATTGCCATTACAATTCTTGCGGATTTGCGTGAGCTCAGGTTGAATTTTGCGCATTAGTTTAGTTTGATTAAGCTGCTTTTTAGTAAGCGGCCACATCAAAAGTTTTACTAAAATTGTAAAGATAATAATTGCAAGACCAAAATCTTTTACTAGATTAAATATTACAAATAATATATTTACGATCGGGCGTACCAATATTATATCTATCAAATTAAATGGGCCACCAACCGCAATAGATCCAGCTATAAAAGCAATAATAAGACCCCAAATAATGTATTTTTTCACACTCATTTTACCCATTATAACACACCTTACTCTCTTCTACCAGTTCCCCCAGCATCTTCTCTAGTTCACCAAACGGTATATCTTTCACGCCCTTAGAATAAACCACAAAAATATAATCCTTCTTTTTTGGTAAATAGTCAAAATTCTTACGGAGCGCTTCATACACCCTACGCCGTATCCTATTTCTCCCCACCGCACTCTTTATTACTTTTTTGGAAACTACTACTGCTACCCTAGTAAAACCCCTCGTATTATCAACAAAAACCAAGGACATCTTCGATCTGCGAACTGTCTTCCCTTTTTGATAAACATACCTCACTCCTCCACGCGAGTGAAACCGATACTTCTTATTGAGCATATATAATATATTATACAACAAATAAGCCCTCGCGGGCTTATTCTAGGCTGTTAGTCTTGCACGACCTTTAAGGCGGCGACGTGCCAATACCTTACGACCATTGCTAGTAGCATTACGCTTCATAAAACCATGCTCTACCTTGCGTTGGCGCTTGTGTGGCTGATAAGTACGTTTTGGCATATTATTCCTTAAAATTTAATTAATTTCAAAATCTTGTTATAGTATAGCGCATTTTTCCACATTTTTCAAGCAGTTTTCCACACTCATTTTAGGGAAGTTATCTTTTTTGTGGAAAATATCACCTCTATTACCTCACCAACATATTATAAAATATTTATTTTTCTTTCAAAATCCTGTGGAAAACTCTCTCATCTTTTGCTATACTAAAGAAAAGGAGGTCGAGTGTACAACGTTTGGAATAATGTTTTAGCTGAAATAGAACAAAAAGTTTCCGCTGCCAACTATACAACCTGGTTCAAGGATACTACACTTCTTCAAAATGAAGATGGCAATATTATAATCGGTGTAAAAAACTCATTCCTCGTTAAACAACTTCGTACTAAATTTCTTGATCTTATTATTAATGCACTCAAAAACAACGATATAGAAGTAAAAAATATTGATTTTGAAGTGCAATCAGCTGGCAAGTCCAAAGTCCGCTCTCGGGAAGTATTATCAACCCCAACCCCCATCAAAAACCACCTAAAATCTCACCAGACTACCACTTCCCACCAAACCTTAAAACCAGAGTACACTATGGAAAATTTCATTGTTGGTTCCAATAATGATCTTGCTGTTGCTGCTGCAAAAAGTATTATCGACGCACCAGGCACTAGATTCAACCCATTCTTCCTATATGGTGGCCCTGGTTTAGGAAAAACGCACTTAGTTCAAGCCATCGGTAATGCTCTTCTCAGCAAAAACCCAGACTATAAAATTCTTTACACCCCCATTTCAGATTTTTATTCAGACTTCATTGATTCCGTTCGTAAAGGCAAAGGCAACGAATTCCATAATAAATTCCAAAAATTGGACTGCCTAATTATTGATGATTTTCAATTTATCGTAAATAAAGAAAAATCCCAAGAAGAATTTTTCAATATTTTCAATAGTCTATATCAATTAGGCAAACAAATTATCGTCACATCAGATCGTTTACCAAACCAAATCAAAACCGTAGACGAACGCCTCTCAACTCGCCTCGCTATGGCTGGGGCCTTTGATCTCCAATTACCAAAGTTTGAGGATCGCTGCGCTATATTACGAGCCAAAGCGGAACTTCTGGATGCTGAAATTGAAGACGAAGCAATCGAATATATTGCCGAAAACATTAGTACCAACATTCGTGATCTAGAAGGCGAATTATCCACTATTCTTTTAATGTCTGATGTACGCCACATGACACCACTAGAATTAATTAGAAATGGTTCCGCCACCATCAATAGAAGCTCCAAACATCACACGGTCTCAAGTAAACAAGTAGTAGAAAAAGTTGCCCATTACTACAATCTCACTCCAAAAGAAATGTGTGGTAAATCCCGTGTCGCCAATATCAAAAACGCTCGCCAAATCACCATGTATTTATTATCTAAAGAATTATCTATGAGCACCACCAAAATCGCCGCTGAAGTAGGTGTAAAAGACCACACTACTGTAATGCATGGTATTGGTAAAATTGAAAAAGATCTTAAAATTAATTTCATTTTACGCGATCAAATCGAAGAAATTAAGGAAAAAATCTATGGTTAATGTGGAAAATATGTGCAAAACATTGTTTATATTAAAGTGTAAATTTTGTGAATTAGTGTGTATTATTTTCACAAAGTCCATTCATTATGTTGAAAACTCCCCACTTTTTCACATTTATCCAAACTTTTATACAAGCTTTTTCACAACTTCGCCACCTCTATACTTTACCAATTTTATCCACTTTTCCACCAGCACTATTACTATAACTACTAATAAATTAATATAAAGGACCTAATATGGAAATAGAAGTTACACAAGAAAAACTAAGTAAAGCCCTAAATAATGTTAGTCGTGTTGCAGTGGGAAAAGTTACATTGCCAATACTAAATAATGTTTTAATAAGAGTAGAAAAGAATAAAATTTCTCTAGTCACTACTAATCTAGATATGGCAGTAGTAGATTTTCTCCCAGTTTCAGAATCCAAAGATGGCACCATCACAGTGCCTGCTCGCCTTTTGGCGGAATTTATCTCTACTTTACCAAAAGGAGAAACTATTAAATTATCCTCTAAAGATGACAAAATCACAATCTCTGCTGGCAAATACTCATCTATTATTAACGGTACGCCAGCTGATGATTTCCCAGAGTTACCAGAAATCGACGAGAAAACGGCCGTTGTCTTTAAGATGGGAGTAGAAGAATTTAAAAATAGTATTAATCAGGTAATTATTGCTAGTTCTAATGATCTCACTCGCCCGGCTCTCACTGGAGTATATTTCAATACTTATGACAATATTCTAGCGGTCGCTTC
The DNA here is from genome assembly GCA_017510705.1 of Candidatus Saccharimonadota bacterium. Taxonomy (GTDB): domain Bacteria; phylum Patescibacteriota; class Saccharimonadia; order Saccharimonadales; family Saccharimonadaceae; genus Nanosyncoccus. The sequence continues at coordinate 11,955 of JAFWMO010000011.1, read as the reverse complement.
AACTGATGGTTATCGTTTGGCTGAAAAAAAGATTATTAAAAATGTTCAGAGCGAAATTAATGTTATTGTACCAACAGCTACCTTGCAGGAAGTATTACGTGCCATCAATGAAGATATGGAAGAAATTGAAATTTCATTTAATGAAGATCTAGTTCGTTTCCGCCTTGGCGAGGTAGAAATAATCTCCAAAATCATTGATGCAAGTTTCCCAGATTATCAAAAACTAATCCCAAAAGACAATAATATTAAAATCACTATAGACCGCGAAGAACTTACCCGTGTTACAAAACTTGCAGCTCTATTTGCTCGCCGTAGCGCTAGTGGCTCAATTATCCTAGAGACCAAAAAACCAAACATCTTATCGGTTCGTTCCGTTGCTAGTGAACTCGGTGAAAATGACTCTAATTTGGAAACCGAAGTAACAGAAGAAGGCAAAATCAACTTAAACTCTCGTTTTCTTCTTGACGCCCTTAATGTTTTGGATGAAAAAAATATCACCGCTGAATTTGCCAACCGTATTAGCCCAATCATCTTAAAAGATAAAAAATCTACAGATTATACTCATATTATTATGCCGTTAAACCAATGATTATAAAATCTATAAATCTCACAAATTTCAGAAACCACAAAACTTACCACTTAGTATGTAATAATGATACCACCCTAATACTTGGCGAAAATGGTTGTGGTAAAACTTCTGTTCTCGAGGCGATTTATATACTTACTCGAGGTAAAAGTTTTCGTGCCACCGACCCAGACATTTTAAAACGCGGCGAAGATTTTTATCGCATTGAAATTGAATATAAAAGTGGTGAAAAAATCACCGCAACCTATGATCAAAAAAACAAAACTTTTACCACACTAGACAAAAAATCTCGTCGTCTCCCAAAGAAAAACCGTTATCCAGTAGTATTATTTTTGCCATCAGACCTTAATTTGGTTAGTGGCTCACCATCTAGACATCGTGAATATTTTGATCGTATCTTTAGTGATTTTAATGAGGAATATAGTGTAGTCTTGTCTCGTTATGAAAAAGCCCTAAAACAACGCAATGAATTATTAAAAAACGAAAATATTTCCTTCGCTTCCCTTTTCTCTTGGAATTTACTATTAGCTAAGTATGGAACCAAACTTTATAATTTAAGAAAAGAATTCACCACCGAAATCAACAAAGATTTTAATGGTGTTTATCATTCTATCGCCGAAAATGATGATTTCGTGGAGTTGTCTTATAATACCGAAGCTAAAGATATCACCGAAGCCAAATATTTAAAAATTCTAGAAGAAAATTTTAAGCGAGACCTAATGGTAGAACACACTACTTTTGGCGTCCATCGGGATGATTTCATTTTTATGTTTAATAATTGCGAAGCAAATGGCTCTGCTTCCCGTGGTGAAACCCGTTCTATCATTCTAGCTCTCAAGTTTATTGAGGCAGCTATCATCTACAAAAAATCAAACAAAAAACCAATCGTGCTTCTAGATGATGTATTTTCAGAATTAGATGAAGCACGCAGAAAATGTCTTGTTCGTAACTTCAAAGATCACCAAGTTATTATTACTAGTGTTGAAAAAATCTAGCTTACTTATTTGCTAATTGATAGTAGTTATCTAAAAATGCCACCACTGGGTTGCTATCCCCCTCAAAGAAAGGAATATTATTATATGCTGTTTTATCACTTGTAAATTGTTTGAGAGATTCTGTGGCTCGTGCTAGAGATACATATCTTTGAGCATATTTATATGTCTGCCAATCATTATTATCACTAGAGTTCACAAAAGCTGCACCGGTTGCAAGTCGTTTAGTTTCTTCATCTGCATTAGATAAATTTCTTACCATTGCAGCTATATCGGAGACAAAAGGTATATTTTCTAACCCGGAAGCGATAGATGATAATATGCCACCATCCATCACCCCTATTGGTGATATTCTCCCCACCGAAAACGCAATAAACTTTGCTAACTTAGAATTTTTCTTCACTTCGCGTACCCCATTATTTAGGGTAGTATTATTATTTACAAATTCAATAAATCCAGCATCACTAAAAATATTATCTAGCGTAGAGGTATCAAAAGTAGCGCTTTCCACACAACTGGCTGTTCCTACGGCACCAATACTATTTAAAGTTTTACAATTATTGCCTTGCACAGCCAAATATCTTTCCGTTTCATCTGCCGCCTTCGTCACTGGCGTGAGCCCCATGATTGCCGTTCTAAGCATAGACGACATATTAGTTGTCCCTATACTAATCGCAAAATTATATAATATAGAACCAAGAAAAGTATTTTTAGAGGTTACATCAAAAGGGCTACGATTTAATCTATCTACTTCTGCTTCTATTGCTAGAATATTAGAACTAAGCCTCGCGTATGATTTTACTGCTTCCGCACTGCCAGCAGTAGCACCGCTCGCCTTCGCTAGTTCTTTGCCAACATTTACTGCCCCCTCCACCAAGAACTCACCAGCATAAATACCATTTATTGAATCAAAAGAATTATTTATAAGGGATTTATCTATTGTTGCCGTGACGCTCCCCACACTTTCTGAGGTTGCCATTACATTACCATTAGTATACCTACCAATTGTTCCGCGCACGTTGTTTGATGTTGAAACGGTAGTATTCTTTAGAAAACTATCATCAATATCAATATTTGCTTGGTTTTCAATTGTATTTATAATCCTGTCGGATGCAAAATTATTCACAACCTCAGATTTTAATGGCTCACCAGTCAATATCGCATATAAGCTTGGCGAATTAAGTGCAGAGCCATGTAAAATGATTTTTTCACCAGTTTCTACATCTACTACTTCGGTGTCAGTTTCTTTAGTAAGGAAGCTCATAGCCTCATTTATCTTTGATTCGCTTCCCTGTCCGGCCTTCATTTTACTAACATTTTCCATAAAAGCCAAGAAAAACAAACTAGATTTTTGTTCTTTAGAAACATTGTCAGCTATATTTAAAGTTTCCGTGAGATTAGAAAGAGCGGCGTTTTGGTTGTCAGCACCACTTTTTTCTCTTACTGCATTTATAAACCCACTTGCATCCGTGCCACTAGATTTAGCATCTGGCGAAGTGGTTTCATAATCATAATAAATTTTTACTTTTCCGCCTTCTTCTTTAGATTTTTGCACCAACGAAGCGCCATTTACCGAAATACTGCTTCCTTCCCCCACGAGCCTTTTCATTGTTTCATCAAAATCCGAATCCGCGGTATAATTATTTCTAGAAGTGCCAATTCTTTTAAAAACTTTTAATGCGGTCTCATCATAATAATATGCTGCGCGCCCATATGTTGCATCAGAAAAAACTTTATAAAGATTTGCGTTGGTACTAGCTTCTCTTACGAAATTACTAGCACTAATTATTTTCCCATTATATTTTAAAGATAACGTGTCGTTGCTCTCAAAATGCCCAACTTCCACGCCACCTTCATTCAGTTTGCGAGCCGTATCTTCTGGTATCTCATTATTCATTAAGGCTTGCTGAAAAATTATCATCTTGCTTTTTACTGCATCCGCGTATTGTACATCAGTTTCTTCTATTAACCTTTCGGAAATTGCCGAAGGAATTAAATTCCCGGAACCGAACAAAATTGCAATAATACCAATTGCGAGCGTCAAAAAAATCGCAGCCGAAAAAGAACCTTTTTTGCTCATTAATTGTAGTTTTGCAGTTTTTCCAACTACACTAGAAATAATCTCTTTATTGTCTAGCGCATTGTCTTCACTCTCCCGCAAGACATCTTCAGCAGACATACACATATTATACAACGAAACAGAGATAAAGTAAAGAATTGTGGTATAATTATAAGATAATGAAAATAGAGAAAATCATTCCTGGCGGGCAATCTCTCGCTACAGACGAAAATGGTAAAAAAATATTTTTTTGGAACGCACTTCCAGGTGAGATTGTAGAAGAATATGTTATTACCAAAAATAAATCTCATTATGCCGAGGCGATAGCTACCAAAATTAGTAATTTATCTAGTTATCGCGTCGAGCCAAAAGATGCTTGTTTTCTTTCCACTTCGCCCTGGCAAATTATGGATTATGATTTTGAATTAAAAACCAAGCAAGCCTTAGTGGTAGAATTATTTCGTGAACACCAAATCGTTATTGATAAACCAGAAATTTTTACAGACAACAAAATCTATGGCTACCGCAATAAAATGGAATACGCTCTTTATTATGATCTAGAAGAAAACAAAATTTTTCCTGCTTTTCACCAGCGTGGTTCTCATCGCAAAATCCCTATCATAAAATCATCTATTGAACGTCCAGAAATTTTTACTCGTGCCAAAGAAATAATTGATGACCTAAATTCTCGTGGCGAAGAGGCTCGCAAATATCAATCTTTGCTTCTTCGGTGCAATCAAGATGGCCAAGTTTCTGGTGGACTTTATGAGAACAAAAAACCACATCCGATTTTTAACAATCTATCCGACAATATCTTGGGTTATAAGTACTCATATTCACCGAACGGTTTTTTCCAAATCAATCTCCCGGTCTACGAAATGGCCCTAAAGGAAATCAAAAAACACATTCTCACTGACAAAGTTCTTGACCTCTACGCCGGCGTCGGTACTATCGGCCTCTCTGTCGCTCGCGACAAAGATCTCACTTTGGTCGAGGTCGACAAATATGCTTTCGGCGAAATGGCAAAGAATATTACCACTGAGGGGATTTCGGAGCGCGGCAGCACGAGAGTTAGCGCCAAAACCCCTGTGGCGACAGGGGTTTTGGACGCGACCCGAAATGGTAATATTTTTGCCATTCTATCAAAATCGGAAGATGCTTTAAGCTATGTCGCCCCCGACCAAACTGTGATTTTGGATCCTCCTCGCGCCGGCTGCGACGAAAAACTAATTAACCGAATTCTGGAAGTAGAGCCAAAAACGATTATTTATCTTTCTTGCAACCCAGCCACCCAGGCTCGTGATATCAAGATTTTACTTGAAAAATATAAAATCAAAGACGTAAAAACTTTCAACTTTTTCCCTCGTACACCACACATTGAAAATCTGGCAATTCTATCTTTAAAATAATATAAAAATATGTTAAGATTTTATAAAGACGGAAAGGTGGCCGAGTGGTTGAAGGCGCACGCTTGGAAAGCGTGTGGGCGCGCAAGCGTCTCGCAAGTTCGAATCTTGTCCTTTCCGCCATTTTAAGGAGAGCAGGTTCGAATGGAGCGAACGAAGTGAGCGACATCCCCATCCTGTCCTTTCCGCCAATTTTAAAAAGGGTAATATGAGCGACAACAATATAGTAATTGAGCTAAAAGGGCTAACAAAACGATACGGTTACGGAGACACCGAATCTTTCGCTTTGAAAGATTTCGATCTCACCGTAAAACGTGGCGAATTTATTATGATAATGGGCCCATCAGGCTGTGGTAAAACTACTTTACTAGACATTATTGGCTTGCTAGACCGCGCCACCAGTGGTGAATACATGCTAAACGGAGAAGATGTTGCCGGCATCTCTGCTCGTCGTCAGGCTAGGCTTCGTGCCAAAAAAATTGGTTTCGTTTTTCAAAATTTCAATCTCATAGAAGATTTACCAGTACTAGAAAATGTTGCTTTGCCACTCGTTTATGTTAACCAGCCTCGCACTGTGCGCCTCAAAAATGCTTCCGAAGCACTTCGCCGCTTCCATCTACAAGAACGCGAATACTACTTCCCTAGCCAGCTCTCTGGCGGCCAGCAGCAACGTGTTGCGATTGCTCGTGCTATAGTTAGCGATCCAGAAATTATCCTTGCCGACGAACCTACCGGCAACCTAGACTCTCGTTCTTCCCATGTCGTGATGGAGGAGTTAAAGGCAATTCACGAAGAAGGCAATACTATTATTATGGTTACGCACAATCCAACGCTCACATCTTATGCTACACGCGTGATTAACATGTTGGATGGCCATATTGATACAGACATCAAAACCGTTGCGGATAGCAACCTCCCTCAGCCAATCAGCGTCAAAGTTAAAAAAGGTAAAAGATCTAGGAGAAAACACTAATGGCATTACTTCTTCGCACCCACCTCAAGCTTGCGCGCATTTCTATCAAGGAAAATCGCACCCGCTCATTCCTTACTTGTCTTGGTATAGCTATTGGTATCGCCAGCATTATACTTATTTTGTCTCTCACTGGTAGTATTTCCAAACTAATTTCAAACGAAGTTGCCGAGATTGGCTCAGATCTTGTTGTCGTTCGTCCTACTACCAACAAGGATTTAACTGCTTCCGTGATAGAAGAGCTTACATCTTCAAGCTCTTTCCAAAAAAGCAACCTCAAAATCAAAGACGTAGAAACTATCTCCAAAATAGAAAATGTTGAAATGGCATCACCGATTGCAATTTCCTCAAACACCCTAAAAGATGGTGACAATACTGTAGATTCTGCTACTATTCTTGGCACCAACCATCATTTCTTTGAAATAGAACAGTTAGCTCTAAAAGCTGGCACTACCCTCAATCCCAAAAACAAAGATTCCTCTGTCGTAATTGGCCACATGCTTTCCCTTTTGCTGTTCAATACTTCCAGCCCGGTCGGTCGCACTATAGAATTCATGGGCCAACGTTTTATCGTAGTTGGTATCCTAGAAGAAATCAACGAAACCATTAATTTTGATAATGTTGACTTCAATAATGCTTTAATTATGGATATTGATGTGCTAGACAAACTTGCTGGTTCTCCTCAGATTCAGCAAATCAATGTCAAAGCCACAAATACCGACGCACTCCCAACTGTTGCCGTCAAGATAGAAGAGGAATTAAAGGCTTCAAAAAATGATACTAATTTTGCTGTCTACTATGGTGATTCTATTACTCACCCAGCCAATAGCTTATTATCAATCGTATCTGGTATGTTGGCATTAGTTGCTAGTATTTCTCTTATTGTTGGCGGTATCGGGGTCATGAATATTATGCTCGTATCAGTTGCAGAACGTACTCATGAAATTGGCATCAGAAAAGCTGTTGGTGCCTCGGCCTACAATATCCTGATGCAATTTATGTTTGAATCTCTCATGTTATCTTTGCTTGGTGGTTTTCTTGGTATTATTCTTGGGTATATTTTTGCCTTCCTAGTCTCGATTATTACCCCATTCACCCCCTACATCAGTTGGCAAATTTTAGTTATTACTTTATGCACCACGCTCACAGTCGGTATTTTCTTTGGCATCTATCCGGCGCTAAAAGCAGCTTCCAAAAATCCTATCGAATCCCTCAAACATTATCGCTAGTGATATAATGATAATATGAAGAAATTATTAGAAAAACTGCCATTTTATAATGAGATGGTACTTCCCTATCATTTTGCGCAATCAGTTGTAGCCGTTGCTAAATATCATCGTCCCGCCAAAAAACTTCATGTTATCGGCGTAACTGGCACCAACGGCAAGACCACCACTTGTTTTATGATTTGGAACATGCTAAAAAAAGCTGGCTACAAAACCGGTATTATGACTACGGTTGCTTACGGCATAGACAAATTAAAACCCGAACTTGGCCACATGACCACTGTGGATGCTCTCACATTGAATAAACGTATTTCAGAGATCAAAAAACAAGGTGCAGAATATCTCGTACTAGAAGTTACCTCTCATGCTCTTGCCGAATATCGTACCCTTGGTATACCTATCGGGATCGGTGTCTTCACTAATCTTACCCACGAGCACCTAGACTACCACAAAACTTTTGTTAAATACCGTGACGCCAAAGGCAAATTATTCAGAAAGGCTAAGTTCTCTATCTTTAATGCTGACGACCCAGCCACCAAATATTACAAAACGCTTACGAAGAAATATGCCACGTATGGCATAAAATATGGCGAAAACAAAGCAAGAGACATAAAAATGTCTGTTTCTGGTGTAAAATATTCATTTGGTGATATAAATATAGAGACAAAAATTCCTGGCGAGTTTAATGTTTATAATTCCATGGCTGCCGCCCTAGTTGGCAAAAAACTTGGCCTCACAAATGCACAAATAGAGGCTGGCATTAGTTCTCTAGAGTCCGTAGAGGGCCGCATGAATATAATAGACGAAGGCCAGCCATTTACTGTGATTGTGGATTATGCTCATGCCCCAGATGCCCTGGAAAAGGTCTTTGATTCCGTTAGCAGCCATAAAGGCCGCGTTATCTCTGTGCACGGCGGTGCTGGTCGTCGCGATCCGTCCACTCGCCCAATCCGTGGCGCAATTCTTGCCAAATATTCAGATTTGGTTATCATCACCGAAGATGATTCTCGTGATGAAGATCCAGAAAAAATCGCTGCAGGTTTTATCAAAGGCGCCGAAAAAGCCGGTAAAGTCCTTGGAAAAGATCTGATCAAAGAATTAGACCGCGAAAAAGCCATCAAACTAGCTATCGAGTTAGCCAAGCCAGGCGACCTTGTATTACTACTTGGCAAGGGCCACGAAAAAACCATCCTGCGAGCGGATGGTCCTCACGACTTTGAAGATATCAAAGTTGCTAAGAAGTATATTCGGCAATACCATCAATAATATTTTCTGGCTTTAATTTGAGCGCGCTAGCAATTGCCGCGGCGCAGGCCATATAAGACACTGCTGTTTCGCCTGGTATAAAAGTCGCCACATCCACTACTTCTGATTTTATAGATAATTTTGCCTCTGTCCCCTTTGTATATAATTTAGAGTTAAGAATTTTTACATCCTTGCCAGTTAGGCCATATTCTAGAGTTTCTTTCTTCCCCCTAAAATCTTCAAAAGTGTCATAGTTTATATCATCATGGTTCAAAATTACAATTTCTGGGTTCATATCAAAAAGTGTTTTTTCGTTATCCAGATACTCTTCTGGTGTCATGTCATTAAGCCCAGCCGTTACAAAGTTTGTCATTGCTGCGATATAAACTGGCAAGCCATAAAAAACATTGTCTCTCAGGCCTTCTGCTGGTACGGTCACAATTACATAATTCGCCCCGGCCTTCCATGCGTCACTAAGAAACTTGTGAAGCATCTGCGTCTTAAAAGGTTGATCCGAAGCTAGTACTGCCACTTGTTCATCCGCAGCACGGAGTATCTCGTGCACATAATGCGCCACGGTCGTTTTGCCAGTAGTGCCAGTAATTGCGATTAGCTTCATGTCTTTCATGGGATTACCATAATAAGACTTTAGGAGCTTTGCTTTAATTTTTTGCGTTTTAGATTTTAGCCCACTTTTTTTATTTTTGGCTTGATTTGACTCTTCACGCTCTTTCATCATACTTTCATTATAGCACAATAAAAGATTAATAGCTGAGCTCGCTACCATCTATATTGTAATCAGAAAGCGCGGCTTTATTTATTGCTGGATCTTCATACGTATTCCAATAATAAGTTTTAGTCGCCGCCGAGAAGCCACCAGTATAAATCGTCTTTTCAAAATCGCCGGTTCCCATTGCCGCGGCGCCGTCAATCATTGCTACGCCAGTAAGAGTGTGGAACAGGCGCGAAATATTTTCCTCTTCCGTGGATTTTACCGGATAATGAGTATTAAGATAGGCCACTCTTATAAAGCGAGAAGGAGAATAATAGTCACCAGGAAGCCCTCGCATCAAGGAGCCAGAGCCAAACGCTGTCATCTCGGCTTTGCCCCAGTTAATTTTTGCAGGTTCTGCGCTAAACAAATTCATATAATTACGCAGATTCTCTTTGTGCCAACCATACCCAGGCTGGTTAGTCAGCACGTCTACGTCGTTTTCAAAAATTTGTAGGCCCTCGCCAGTATACTCCACCACTATACTTCGCTTTTTGTCACCAATAATCCAGTGAAGCATAGATACCGGGTATTTGTCATTGATTGGTTTTGCCACAATGGCTACATTTTCTAGCGCTTTTTCTACTTCATCTACAGAAGAGAAATTCATTGCAATATAAAGCGGAAATTCGTACGCGGCAATGTTGGTCTTCCCGTCCACGGCATCTTTTTCATATTCGGCGTAACCCGGGAAATTTAGCCCTGCAATTGCAAGGCCGGCCTCATTGCCACAGTCAAAATAAAGTGGTACGTTTTCCTCCACGATACCCATGCCAATCAATGCATGTTTTGGCTTCATTTCGCCGAGGAAAGCTGATTTATAATTATAATTTTTTGGTGTAACAACGATTTTTTCACCATACCCTACGGACCAGTCCAAATTTCTTCCAAAAAACATATTACCTTTGTCATCGACAAACCGCACCCCTGTGCACATATTCTCTCCTTTTTTTATCTATTTATCCTATTATAGCATAATGCTCATGCAAATATGGTATATTAGAATTATGTTAGAAGTAGCTATTAGTACAATTATTATTTCAGCGGTCGGCACTCTTGCTCATTTTCTTTATGATATCACTAGGCACAACAAGATTATTGGTCTTTTTACCGCTGTAAACGAAAGCACCTGGGAGCATATCAAGATCGCCCTTACTCCAATTCTACTTTGGGGCCTCTATGACGGCTTTGTTTACGGTAGTAACCCAAATTATTTTCTAGCCAAGCTCGTATCTCTCATTACACCAATCGTTTTAATACCGTGTATATTCTACGGCTACAAATCCATTTCCAAAAAACCAATTCTAGTAATAGATATTCTTTCCTTCTATCTTGTGATTTTCTTGAGCCAACTCTTCTTCAAGCTAATTATCGACGCACCGGCCATTTTGTATGTTTTTCAATATCTTTCTGCTATTGGTCTATTTGCCGTCTTCGGTGCCTACACTTTACTTACGCTAATGCCCCTAAAGACCTTTCTTTTTAAGGACCCAATCACCTATAAATATGGCTTTCGCGCTCATTCCGACGTTTTTAATTTCTTCAAGAAAAAGAAAAAATAAAAAAACGGCCTCTAGAGTCGTGGCGGAAGAGAGAGGATTCGCATCGAGCAATAGCGAGATCCGAATCCGAAAAAAAACGGCTTCTGGAGCCGTGGCGGAAGAGAGAGGATTCGAACCTCCGAACGGGTTAGCCCCGTCACACGATTTCGAGTCGTGCGCCTTCAACCACTCGGCCACTCTTCCACCTACAATTATAGCACAAAAATCCTCTTTTAAATCTCAAAAAATTATGGTATAATAGTAGCGTTACCCGCAAGGGTAATGCTCGTTTCAATTTCTAGGTGGATGTGCAAACATCCACATATGCACCCGTAGCTCAGCTGGATAGAGCGTTTGCTTGCGGAGCAAAAGGTCGTAGGTTCGAATCCTGTCGGGTGTACCAATAAAATAAAAAGAAGGCCATAGGCCTTATTTTTATTTTATTAATATCCTACAGGATGAGAACCGTAGGTTCGCACCGAACGAAGTGAGGTCTAGCCGAAGCGAAGCGGAGGCGTCATCCTGTCGGTTATACGAAGCGACGACGTCCCTATCCTGTCGGGTGTACGTAGCGAAGCGAAGCGAAGCCGTCATCCTGTCGGGTGTACCAAACCTATGCTTTTATTCCGCTCCTGAGGAACGGTATTTTTTTATTGCATCCGCAAGGGCTTGATGTCCTAACACGGAACAATGAAATTTATGTTTTGGCAAAGTCCCTAAATAATCATCAATGTCTTTTGCCGAAATCTCAAGAGCTTCTTCTAATGATTTACCTTTTGCAAGTTCCGACAGGGCTGAAGTTGATGCGATAGCAGAAGCGCAACCGTAAGTTTTCCAACGTACATCTGTGATTTTGTTATTAGCTACTTTAATATACATTTTCATCTGATCACCGCAAATAGGATTACCCACAATGCCAACCGCATCATAAGCAAACTTCGTCTCATCACCAAACAAATAATTACGTGGATTCATAAAATGATCCTTTACGATATCTGAATATACCCAATCTTGTCCTTCGTTCATTTTGTTCTCCTTTCTACTGTACTGATTTTTTGCAATCTATCAATAACCTTTGGTAAAACTTCCATCACTTTCTCGATATCTTTTTCGGTATTATCTAAGCCAAACGAAAAACGAATTGACGAATGAGCTACT
>JAFWMO010000010.1 GCA_017510705.1 Candidatus Saccharimonadota bacterium | reverse complement strand
CTAAACGTTGCATAGTCCAAATCGAGTGCTTTTATGTCTAATTGAACTTTACCAAGTGCTTGCGTTAAATCAGAATGAATATACCCACCTTTCACATGCGCTTCTTTGACGATGTCTTCTATTGGCAATAATTCCCCAATCTCATTATTAGCGTACATATAAGAATAAAGTGTCGGCTTTTTGTTCCCACCTAATTCCTTCGCAGACTCAATTATGGAATGATGCTCAAGTGGCGAAGTGATAATTTCATGATCTTCAAAAGTACGAATAACGGTATTGTTCGATTCAGAAGCACCAGAGGTAAAAATGATTTCGTCTAAATCCGCATTGATTAATTTTGCCAATAGCTCGCGCGTCTCTTCAATTTTGTTCATCGAGAGATGACCTGGCGTATGGAGTGCTGATGCATTAGCAAAATATTTTTGCTCTGCTTCATGCATCGCTTTTATCACCTCCGGTAAAAGCGGGCTAGTCGCCGCATAATCTAGATAAACCATAGTATGTTTGATTATACCATTAAATCCCTTTTTAACATAGTTGCCACCTCTTTCACTAGGGTGTACCATGTTATTATTTTTGGCTCCAGAGGTCTCATCACTGGGCCTTTTTGTTGACTTTATCTCTGTTATATGCTACAATTCAGCCAAGTACATGTTTGGGAGATATGTGCGAGTAGGTAGTGGGCAGCGCCCACTTTTATTTAGGTTGCGCCCACAACCTAAAGCACTTTAACAATTTATAGAAAGAAGGTGTTATGAATGACATTAATAAATAATATCTGTTATTTTACTATTGGCATAGTTACTTTGGCGGGAATATACATGATAGTTCAATACCGTGGACTGTTAAAGCTCCCCGAAGGAACAGCAGAAATGTCGTTGCTTGCGGCCAGGATTCGTTCCGGGTCAAAAGTATTTACAAAGAAAATGTTCAAATATGTCTTAATTGTAGCCGCAATTCTAGCACTTGTTTTGTCGTTCATTGTAGAACATTGGGCTGGTCTCACGTTTGTAGTAGGAGTTATTCTCACAACAATCTCAATAATTGTAGGTATGAGCGTAGCTACCTATACCAATGTTCGCGCGACAGCGGCTGCTAAAGCAGGCATAGAAGATCCCAACGGGACCGAAGGCAAGGCATTAGCAAAAACCGTAAATGTTACTCTTAAGGGTAGCCAAATTTGCGGTATCATTGTGCACTCTTCGTCAATGCTAGGCCTTTCCATCATAGTATTATTAAGTTTGCTACTTGGTGGAGTAGAATGTTTTACCCCTTCGGGAAAAGCGGATGTCATTCCTATTGTGGCTAGATTAACTTCTTATTCACTAGGATGGTCGCTGGTTGCAATGTTCAGCCGTGTTGCGGGCGGTATTTTCACCAAAGCAGCAGATATCGGTGCGGACTTAATCGGAAAAGTTTTTATGCATTTTGATGAAGACGATCCCAGAAATCCAGCAGTTATAGCGGATCAGGTTGGTGATAACGTAAACGATATTGAAGGGAACCAAGCAGATCTTGGCGAATCGTTCACTGCGGCGCCGGTAACTACTATTGTTACGGCAGCAGCTCTATATGGTCGCGATCTAAACGACACAGCTCTTTTATCTGCAGCAGTAGCCTATCCGTTCGTGTTGGCGCTCGGAGGCCTAATTAGTAGTATTATCGGGTTATTCTATGCATCGCATGTTAAAGAAAGCAAGGACCCCGGCAAGCAGCTTAATGCCTCCATGATTATTGCCGTTGTCGGTACTCTCGTTGCTTCTCTGGCTGGCTCATATCTCTTATTTGGAAGGACCAATCTCGCTCCTGCAGATTTTAAATTTGGTTGGCTTGCTCTATTCGTGTCTACGCTAATTGGCATCGGAGCTGGTGTACTTGTAGGTTTTATAGCAAGCTACTACACCGATATTAATAGTAAATGGGCAGAAAGAGTAGCAGATACCGCAAAGAATGGGGCGGCTCTATGTATTTCTATGTCTATGGCAGGTGGCTTAATTTCATGCTTCTTTGAAATAGCAGTTGTGGCAGTGGGTGTTTATGCTGCTTCGGCAATCGCAGGCCCTTATGGTCGCGCAATTATGGCACTCGGTATGCTATCATTTATAGCTCAGCCTATCGCGGCAGATGCATTTGGCCCCATCTCGGACAACGCAGGTGGTATCGCTGAATACTGCTGTAAGGACGACCATAGAATCAGAAAAATCACAGACAAAAATGATGCTAAAGGTAATTCAACTGCAGCCGTAGGAAAAGGTTTTGCAATCTCCGGTGCTGCTGCCGTCGTTTTAACGCAGCTTAGTACCTACAGAATGGCATACGGTGGTTTGTATATTGATATTTCGTCAGATTCACCGATGTTAGGCGCACAACTTGGTTCTGGTCTTATGGCAATGTTTTGTGGGCTACTTGCACTTTTTACTATTCTTGCAGCAGGCAAAATGGCTGACGAAGTTAAGAGGCAGTTTGCCATCAAAGAAGTCGCCGAAGGTTTACGTGAGCCTGATGCGGATGCTTGCATCAATATTTCGACCAGCAATGGTCTGAAATATATGATTATTCCAGTGGCGATTAACCTAGGAGCAACAGTTTTATTGGGCTTCATATTTGGGCCAGAATGCTTAGGCGGCGCCCAAGCAGGTACTTTGCTAGTTGGTTTACCGCTAGCTATCCTTTTTAGTAATGCCGGTGGTTTAGCGGATAATGCCAAAAAACGTTTTGAGGCCGGCTTAGTAATTGGCTTTGAGCCGGGTACAGTAGAATATGACAAAGCACATGATGCTGCAGTCCAGGGCGACACGGTTGGAGATTGGATGAAGGACGTTGTTGCGGTATCGGTCGACATTTTTATGAAGATCATGGGCACTACCGCATTAATGCTTGCTCCGTTGTTTGCAGCATACCACATACTCCCTTTTTAATATGTGCTAATGTACATTTAATTAAGAAGTCCCCCGAGTTTTTCTCGGGGGCCTTTTTTATTCTTTATTTTTTTATGATAAAATTAATCCATGGAATGGAAAAAGGCTACAGACATTATTTTAATCGCATCCCTTGCGGCACTCGCAGTTTTTGTAATTCTTGGTTTATGTCAATGGATTTCTCGCAAATCTCTCAAAAAAGTAGACAAACGGCTTTTATTTGCGCCAATTCCACTAGTTCTTATGGTGGTCATCTATTTTATTTTTGATAAATTTCTAGTTCTGAATACTCGCCCAAATGGCTCTGGCGAATCATCCTTCCCTTCCACCCACGTCATGGTGGTTGCTACAATCTTTTTCATTGTTGCTATCATTTTGCCAAAATATATTCGTTCCAAGGTAGCCCTCGCTATTTTAGATATTGTGATGTTGGCGCTCCTTTCCATTGTTTGCGTTGGCCGCATCCTTTCTGATATGCATTGGCTCTCGGACGTTATTGGCGGCCTCGCTTTTGCGGCGATTTTTACAGAAATTTACTACCTTTGTCTCAAAAAAATCAAATTCAAAAAGGAGAAAAAAGATGTCTAGCGTATTTACCAAAATTATTAATGGAGAAATTCCTTGCTACAAAATTTACGAAGATGACAAAACCATTGCTTTTCTAGATATTCATCCAGAGACCAAAGGCCACACTCTAGTCATCCCAAAAAATGAAGTTGACAAAATCTACGATTTGCCAGAAGAAGACTACAATGCTTTGATGGCCACCGTAAAAAAGCTTTCTAAGCACATGGAGAAAGTTTTTGGCGTCCGCACACTCTGGAAAGTTGTCGGCACCGACGTCCCCCACGCTCACGTTCATCTAGAACCATTCGACGAAACCTGGTACTATGGCCGCGAAGTAGAGCTTACGCCAGAAGAATTCGAAGAAATCCGCCAGAAACTAGAATACAAATAAAAATAGCCCTCCGGGGCTATTTTTTGTGTAAATCGCACAAAACTAAATATAGATATTGACATTTCGTACGATTTTTGCTATAATTCGCACAAAGGATAATTATGGCAATAGTTACAGCTACAGAGTTCAAACAAAATCTAGGCAAATATTTGATGCTTGCAAAAAGCGAAGACATTGAAATTGCCAAAAACGGCAAAGTCTCCGTAAAGCTCACTTCAACGTCGCCTAAAACAGAAGCGCTGCACCACAAGACGAGCAGCATCAGTAGTATTTTTGGTGTCTTGCCAGCAAGCGGCATCAGCCTAAAAGAAGCCAGAGACGAAAGGCTCGGTAGTAAATGCGGGTTTTAATAGATACTTGTGTGATTGTAGACGCCATCAGGGATAGAAAGCCTTTCTCGGAATCGGCTCAGCAGATATTGCTAATGGCAGAGCGCGGCTATTTAGAAGGTTTCATCTCTGCAAACCAGCTAACGGACTTGCATTACCTCATCCGCAGAGAGACTCATAGTAGTTCCCTTGCCGGGGACATCCTAAAACAGCTCACTAAAACGATCAAAATTATCGACACTACAAGTGATGATTGTCGTAGGGCACTTGTCTCAGGAAGAAACGATTTTGAAGATGCCCTAGAAATCGAGTCCGCCATCCGCGAAGATATGGATTGCATCATCACAAGGAACACGAAAGATTACGCTGACTCGCCAGTGCAGGTCTACACCCCAGAACAATTCGTGCTAGAAATGGCAATCGGCAATTGACAAAACGTGCTGGGGGGGGGTATCATAAAGGTAATAGTTATTTTTATAACCGTTACCTTGGTGCGGTGCAGGAGAAGTGTAGTGGAAGATTTTCCAAATAATCCAACAAATGAAAACCAAAATATCGAACAAAACAATGCCAAGCAGAACGATATTGAACAAACCGATGCTAACGAAGCGATAGACAGAGAGGATGCTCTCGATAGAGGCGACAAGACGAATGATGCAGTTTTAGCTTCTTCTACAGCTACAGAACCTCGCGATGAGGAAAAATGGATGAAGGAACACCACCCAGTTCTTTATGGAGAAATGAAAGGCAACGGTGTTCCATTCAATCCTGGTGAATTCGAAGAACAAGGCTTTGCTTTTGCAAAAGACGACAAAGGCAATGCACATGTGCTGTTCCCTACTCCAGAATATAAAGAATGGCTAGAAAAACCAGAAGACGAAAGGGGCTCTCGTCCAGTCATCCATCATGAGACGATTACAGACAAAGCCATGAGGCCAGAGATGGAGAAGGCGAAGCCTTGGATGGACAACAAAGTGGACGAATTAGGCCAATTAATCTCAGAAAAACTACTAGATAGCTTAAAAGGGTGTACATGGAAAGAACGTATGGATGTCCTAGAAAGCGTAGAACGATACCAAGGAAAGCTCCAGGTAAACATAAAAGGCGTCTACAGGAATAAGATTTTCAAGCTCACAGGAGGTGATATCCCAGTAAAAGAAGACGAAGACGGAAGTGTAGAGATTGACCAAGAAAAAATCTGGAATAGCGCGGAAGAAACCGCCCTAGATAAATTCTTCTATTCTGACGAAAATCCTTATCCCAACTTACCATTAAGACGCAAGTGGACGGAGGGAGAGAGAAGAAAACATCATCTAAACGAGCTGGCCTTAGAAATTGAAAATCAACTATGGGAAGATTATCGAACAAAAAACAAAGGAAAAATATCTGAAGAGCTAAAGGACTTTAACGCCACTGATCAGGCATCGGAAATAGCTAAGCAGGAAATAATGGATAGTTTGAGATACAGAGATTATTTTAAATGTAACAGAAAAAACGTCAAACTGTCAGATAAGTTTCTTGGGCTATATGGCATAGATAAAAATGACCCAGCCATAATCAGTGCTGCCTGGAACCATGTGGATTACAATGATCAATATATTGGCATGAGCGACCATGTTGTAGAACAGGCGCTGTCTGGTACAGAATATCCAATCAAGTATGATTTCTATTCGCACAGGACACGTATTGTTGGGGAAGAAAGCCGTTATTCGTATAATCGAGAAAGATTTGACAAAAAAATTACAGAAAAATTAAAGAGAATAGTATCAGAAAGAGTTGAATCCTTGGGTATAAGACAAGAAGCGGAGTATGTGAATATACTAGAAAAAAGCAAAAAAGAAGCAACCGAACAGTTTTTCGGGGGAATTAAAGAAGAAGTATATTTGGGTGGATTTCTAAAAACAAGAACAGTTGAAATAGGGACATTAAGTATCGAGAAATATTTGGAAGAGAAATATGGGCGCGCTTTTGGAGAATTTGGGATGTACCCGCTAGTTCATGACGAAGTAGCCGAAATTAATCAAGACCACCTAAAGAAACAACTGGGAAAAAGATTTGTTGAAATTCTAGAAATAGGAGCCGAGAATCACACCCCCGATTACGATAAGAAATATACAGATTATTTTGTGATGCAAACATTTAATCCTGAAGATCTGGCCAACGTTGAGCAGAATCTTGATTTAGATTTGTCAAACCCAGAAATATTCAATAAGTCAATCAGCGGCTTCCTTAATACATTGAAAGGTGTCAATGGTGAAGCCTCCAAGCAAGCTAACTGGTACTACGAAAACATTTTTGCTAAAAACCCAGACGAATTCTATTCCAGAATGATAGATCTAAAAAAGAACAAAGATTGCCCACGTAGCCTAAAAGCAAAAATTACTAAATTTATGAACGCTAACGAGAGCTACCAAGAATATGAACAAAAACGTCTGTTTGAAAAAATGGCCCGTGACGCCGAAAGAAAGGAACGATCTTCTACTTACCGCTCAATTTTGAGAAATGCCTCAGGTGAAGATATCAATGAGCTAATCAGAAAAAGGCAGGAAGAGCTGGTCGGTGAAATCAAGGAAGCCGGAGCCGAAGAAGTCGAGACATTCTATGCAAGAAGTAAACGGCTAGACGCAGTAGACAGCGGAGATGAGCTAAAAGCAGAAGCTCCGAAGGATTTTGGTGTCAGAAAAGTTGAAATGTTGAAAACTTGGAAAGAATACATTGAGGCAAATTATTTTAATGATGCCCTAGAAGAAAATAAGCCAAAATTCTTTATTGACACATTTCCTGTTGCAAACGTAGACAATGGGAAGCTAGACAATGTAGTACTCGACGACGATCTTTCATATATTGGTTTTCAATTTGAATACGAAGGCAATTTATGTGTAATCGCGGAAAGCTTTAATGTAGATGCTGGTATGTACCTCTTCCGTGGAAAACCCGGTGATAATTTCAAAGAAATGTTTGATGGGTCTAAGGCGAATTCACTCAAGGATCCACGCGTTGTGCGTGTAGACCATCTAGACAGAGATAATATGGAAGATAGTATTGACCTTGCATACCAAAAAGCATTTCTGTACCTACGCACGGGCGACAAAACCATAGTGCACTATAATAAGTTTGGAGACAGTGGGCGTGAATATTGGGGAACATATCAGAGCATAGAATATCCAGCCTGGCCGCTGAATATAGAGCGCGAAGAAATCGATCCAGAAGAGCTAGAAAGATATAGAGAGTGGCAACGTCGTCAAGAAGAAAATATATAAAAAATTACCCCCTTATGGGGGTATTTTTTATGCCTAAAAATGTGTTATAATAATCTTATGAAATTTTCAAGTAGTTATGAACCGGGGGAGTATGAAAGCGATATTTATGCGGCTTGGGAAGCCAGCGGGATATTTAATCCTTCCCTTCCTACCGTGCCAAAGGATGACGACGGCAACGGCACGGACGACCGAGAGGCCGCCAGCCAAAACTGTTATTCTATCGTTATGCCACCACCAAATGCCAATGGCAACTTGCATATTGGCCACGGCCTTACTATCGCGCTTGAAGATTCTCTTATTCGCTACCACCGTTTGAAAGGTAATTCTGCTTGGTATATCCCTGGTGCCGACCATGCCGGCTTTGAGACTTGGGTAGTCTACGAACGTGAGCTTGAAAAACAGGGCCACACTCGTTTTGAATATGATAGAAATGAGCTCTACGCTAAAGTATGGGATTTTGTGGCCATGCAACGCGGCAATATGGAGCTCCAGCTCCGTGCGCTTGGTGCTTCCTGTGCTTGGGACGACCTCACCTTCACTCTAGACGAAAATGTGATTGACCGTGTCTACACCACCTTTGAAAAAATGTGGAACGACGGCTATATCTACAGAGGCGAAAAACTCGTCAATTTCTGCCCAAAACACCAAACCGCCTTTGCAGACATCGAAGTTGAGCACGAAGATGAAAAAGGTTCCCTCTGGGACATCGCGTATACCTATGACGGTGGAGAGATTATAGTTTCTACTACACGTCCGGAGACTCTCTTTGGAGACGTCGCTGTCGCGGTAAACCCAGAAGACGCCCGCTACAAAGATATTATCGGCAAAACCGTTCATCTTCCACTCACAGACCGCGAAATCCCAGTTATTGCAGATGAACACGCCGATCCAGAGTATGGCACTGGCGCCGTAAAGATTACTCCGGCTCACGATTTTGATGATTTTGAAGTTGGCGAGCGCCACAATCTCGAGCGCATCCAGGTAATTTCCGAAGACGGCACCATGGTAAATGTACCAGAAGAATACTATGGCCTCACCACTGCCGAATGCCGCAAAAAAGTTCTAAAAGACCTTGAAAAAGCCGGTTTACTTCGTGGCGAGAAAAAGATTGTTCACAATGTGGCCCACTGTTACAAATGCGGCACCACCATTGAACCAATGTTGAAGGAGCAATGGTTTGTAGATGTTGAAAAACTTGCTGCCACCGCTATTGAGCATCTAGAAAAGGGCGAAATCAAATTCCACCCAGAGAACAAAAAGAAAGTTCTCATCAATTATCTCAAGAATCTCAAAGACTGGAATATTTCCCGCCAAATCCCTTGGGGTATTGCCATTCCAATGTTTAGAAAAATTGATGCATCTGCTACCGACGAGCCAGATTGGATTTTTGATCGCCGTACCAATCTCAAAGAAATTGAAAAAGGTGGTGTCAAATACGTTCGCGACGAAGACACTTTTGACACTTGGTTTTCTAGCTCGCATTGGCCTATCGTTTGCACCAACTGGACCAAAGAAAACTTCAATCCATATTATCCTCTAAATGTCATGGAAACTGGCGCCGACATTCTCTTTGCCTGGGTTGCCCGCATGATCATGATGGGACTCTATGTTACCGGTGAAGTACCATTTAAAGAAGTCTATCTCCACGGCCTAGTTCTCGACGAGCACGGCAAGAAGATGAGCAAATCCAAGGGTAACGTGATTAACCCAATGGACCTCGTTACCAAATATGGCTCTGATGCTTTCCGCCTTGGTATTCTCCGTGGTCGCTCCGCTGGCATGAACCAAGCCTTTTCCGAAAACAGCGTCATTGCTGGCCGCAACCTCTGCAACAAACTCTGGAACATTTCCCGCTTCATCCAAGGTATAGTGGATGAAGGAGAATCTGGAAATAGTGTTGCTCGAGGGCTTTCGGAGGTTACGACCGAGAATGAGGGCGCGAACCCCGCAACGGCGGGCGTGAGCGACCCGTCCCGAGAGAACACTATTTCAGATTCTCCATTATATTCAACCGATAACATGGGTGAAGACTGGATCTGCCGTGAAATTAACACATGTTTGGAACAAGTTGATGCCTCAATAAAAGACTACCGTTTCGCCGAAGCCTGCGAAATTCTCTATCAGACAATTTGGGACAAATACGCAGACTGGTTCCTCGAATCGCAAAAGATTTACAAAAACGTTCCATTGCTAAAGAGCACTCTCGAAGCCTTACTCATTGTTTTGCATCCATTCGCCCCATTCGTTACAGAGACGATTTGGCAAAATCTTAGCTGGACAAATGGCTTTATTGCTGTGGCGGAGTGGCCAAAATCCTTCAAATTTGACCCAATTTCGGCCGAAGAATTCGAAAACATAAGAACTATCGTGTCCGAGATTAGAACCACCTTGCAGGCCCTTCCAGGCACCAATAACAGCAAAAAATATCAGCTCATGTACGACAATGACAGCCTCGTAGGGGACAACGAGCAATTAATCATGTCACTTACCCGTGTTCCAGCTATCAATCGCCTAGATGGCGCTCCTAGAGGCCTACGGCTAGCCCTTGCCAATCACGAGCTCTACTTAGACGTTCCAGAAAAGGTCGTAACAGAGTACAAAGATTCCCTCACCGAGAAAATCCTCGTTGTTGGCCGCGAATTAGACGCCCTTAATGCCCGTATGATGAATCCAAATTACGTTGAAAAGGCTCCAGAACACCTGGTCAAAGAAACTCAAGATGGCATCAAAGAAAAAGAGGCGCTGATTTCACGCCTCAAACAGCAACTCGAGCTAATCTAAAAATAGCCCCTCACGGGGCTATTTTTTACTCTTGTTCTTGTCTTTTTTCTGCCAAACGAGTTTTTAGTTGGATTCGTTTTAGTCTATTTGCCCAGTCTTCATCAGATTCCCCTTCAAGACGCGGGTAATTATCCTCTGGTGTAAAAGTCCTAGCTTCGCCAGTCTCGCTATTTATATTAGTTTCCCCAGCAAATGGGTTAGCTTCTCTTCTCTCTTCCATATTTTCAAGAAGGTCTTGGATTCCCTCATCATTATGCAAGGCTAAGCGGTCTTTCTTTGCCAATTCTCTAACTCTTGCCATTGCGAGTGGAGTACGAGTGTACCCTACCCTCAAGATGTCTTCATACGTGCCTCCATCATCTACGAAAACACCACTACCGTGAAGAAGCGCATCGAGATTTTTTAGGGTCTCGTATTTGGTACTGTCAAAGAACGGATACGGATGAAAAACTTCGTCGAATGATTTTGGTACCTCTATATATTTAAGCTCTTCTTCAGTAAACTCCTCGCCATTTTTTAGCTTTTCATCAATTTTACCGATACGTTCCGTGTTCCAACAGCTTTTTGCTATTCTATCCAAATCTACTTCAGAATCTTCTTTTAGCTGCTCTTGCGCTTTTTTTATTTCTCGGTCCTTATATTCAGTAAATGTTTGCATATCTTGCTCATTGTCGATATCGATTAATTTCCAACCTTCTTTTTCACCAGAGCTAAAGTATAGATGGGGATTAGTTACTATCTTAATATCTTCCGGAGCAATCTCTTCCGCCCTCTTTACTTTTTCTTTAGCTCTCTCTATCCACCGCGCCCTCTCTTCTCTTGCCTGTTCGTAGTACTTTTCGGCAATCGGCTCTTTTTCGGTATTCTCAACTTGTTCCGTCTCTACTTCGGTTTTCTCCCCCATCTTCCCCGCCATATCTGCGAGCTCTTGCATCTCCGGGCTCAAGTTGTTTTCTCCACCTTGTTCTGTATTTTCTTTTGGAAATTCTTCCATTTCTACCTCACTTAATTAAAGCTATTTACACCCAGTATAAAAAACAAAAAAAAAAAAAATCAACATCTTATTTCACAAAACAAACAAATAGAAAATGGTATAATCAGGGCAATATGATAAAACCAGATTTTTCAGAGAAAAGTGTCAAAATCGCCATCTCCACCCTAGCAGATGGCAACATGCGCATTTTTGGCGCAGAGGGCAAGGCAAAGATTATTGAAAACCAATCCAAACTTGGCGCAAGTATTGATCTAAACAGAGAAAATATCGCCCGCATTCATACCACCTACGACGCCCGCACAGATTATGCCAGGTATTTTGAAATCACTAGAGAAAACCTCAAAGACTTCATAATCACAAAAGAGGAATCCACTATCCCTATTTCAGACGGGTTATACACAAAAATCCAAGGAGTAGGCCTTCTCCTCCCCATCGCAGACTGCCTTGGGATTGTGGTTTACGATCCAGAGACAGAAATACTCGGCCTTATCCACTCTGGCCGCCAAAATCTTGAGCAGCAAGGTGCCGCCAAATTCATACAAAACTTAGCCGACAAAGAGGGAGTAAACCCAGCGGGCCTCAAAATCTACTTTTCCCCTTGCGCCAGAAATTACCAAATCTATGCCCTAGATAATCAAACCATCCCCGAGGCCGCCACGGCCCAGCTCCTAAGTGCGGGCGTAAACCTAGAAAACATCATAGAATCCGAAATTGACGTTGCAAAAGACCCACGTTTCCCTTCCGCTTCCTCTGGCGACAAAACCACCCGCTTCGCCATCGTCGTCGCAAAATAAATAGCCCCTGTGGAGCTACTAATTTAACGCCTCCATCCCTAATCTGTCAGCAACGGTTTTTCCTTGCGTAGAATATTTGATTATTTCGTTGAATTTTTCTTTATCTTCCGGGTTACCAATTTCGGCATTCTTTCTCATTGCTTGCAAAAAGAGGTTCTCCAACTCTATTCTTGATCTAAGCGTCGGAACTATGCTATCCTTTTGTAAATCTTGTACATGATAATACCCTTTTTTATCAAGCTCAAAGTCAAATAATAATGCTGTCTTAAAATTTAAATCTCTCATTAAAGCCTTGATGTTGTCTACATCACCAGAATCAATCATGTCATTCGGAGTATTTACATAATCAGAAAGATTTTTTTCGTATGCGCTAGTATCCATTCTCTCTTTTATTTCTGGATCATTCCTATGCCTATCACTGGCTTTTTTATTGAAAGCATTATTTAGATATGCGAAACCAAGAGCATCTTCAAACAGCTCATTATTCTTTGTGTATTTCTTTTCAACTATAGCCGATGCGGTGTCACCGTCGGCTGTCGTCCAGGTGACATAATCCAAATCGTCCACATTGTTATTGTTCGTGCCTAGATAAAGACACCCCATTAGGCCGCCCAATTTCTCGCGCGAATTCATTCTCCTACGATTTTGATTGTATTCACCATTCCAAATATCACCTTCGCCATCATTAAAAATTAAGTAGCGCACACGAGCAATAGCAATCTGGTCGTAAAAAACCTCATTAATCTCCAAGCGCTTCTCAAACGATTTCTTCGTTTCTATTGCCTCCTTCTCCCTTGCTCTCTTCTCTTCCAAATATTCTTTATAATCCCTCTCATCTCTCACCCCCTCAGGTAGTTCTCCGTCTCTCTTTGCTTCTTCATAGCTCTTCTCTTGTGTCTCCCCCATCTTCCCAGCCATGTCAGCTAGGCCCTGCAATTCTGGGCTCAAAGTATTTTCTCCACCTTGTTCTGTATTTTCTTTTGGAAATTCTTCCATATTACCTCTCTTACTGCCGCACTCTTCATAACAAAAAATGCGACTATTTACTTAGTCGCGAAACTACAATCTACTTAATCAAGCAAATTGCGTAAATAGCCGCATTCACTACTTGATTAAGTGAAAAATAGATTGTAGTTTCGCACTTTCAGTGTACCACAATTTTTATTTTTTATCAAAAACACTAAGATCAAACAACGGGTTGTCTTTTTCGTTGATGATACCCTGCGCTTTTTTGACTAGCCGTTCCAAGGCTTCGGGGGTGGAAGCCGACCCCACATGAATGGTTTTTACCACTCTTCCCCCTTCCTTGTAACACACTTGTACCCCTGTAGCCCCCGAAGTCGTTTCAAATTTTCTTATGAAAGCCATGCCCTCATTATACCACCACGCGCAAATTTTTGCACAAGCGCTTCCCCAGCTTTTTCCACAAAAATCCAAAATTCGCATACACTATTCCCCTTATGTCTAGCATCCATTTTGTCTAGCAACCGCACTTGACAATGCATCCCGCTCACGCTAAAATCAAAGTAACCACTAGCAACCGTTAGTTGGGAGAAATCGTTAAGCATAATTAAAAGCTTATGCTATGACATATTATGCTTATGCTGTCAATCTTAATCACGTGCAAAACAGCGACGTGAAGTGTTTTGTGTTACAATATTTTTATGAGAATTCCGATTACCCAGTCAAAATTATGGCAAAAACTCCAGGAAGACCTCGGGGAAACTTCTTTTTATGAGAAAAAAGGGAATTACGAATACCTGGCAATTCTCAAAACTACCCCAGTAGGGAACTATCTTTACTTGCCGTACGGCCCAATTTATGTTGATAAAGAAGGTTTTAACGACGCCTACAATTCATTAAAAGCTCTTGCCGCTAAGCACGGCGCCATCTTTATTCGTGTGGAGCCTCTAGACCCAGATTTTGCTAAATATGCCCCTAAAAACACCAAAAAATCCACCGATCTAAACCCCAAAGAGACTTGGATTCTCGATCTTAAAGGTACAGATGATGAGCTAAAGCAAAAACTCCCATCTCGTCTTCTCCGCTATCACAGAAACGCCGAAAAAAACGGTCTCACTATAAAGACGTCGCACAAGCCAGAAGATGTCAAGCACCTCATTGCTCTCCAAAAAGCCCTTGCCGACAAGAAGGGAATCAACATCTTCTCCGAGAAATACCTAAGTACCGAGCTCGCCCAGCCATTTTCTACCCTTTATACAGTAAAATATCAAAACCCAGAGACAAACCAGCAGGAAATTGTTGCAGCTGGTCTTGTTTTTGACGACGCTGTTGTGCGCTACAATCTTCAGGGTGCCCAGTCCGAACAGGGAAGAAGGCTCCACGCTACCGGTATTCTTACTATTCAGCTTATCCTTGATGCCAAGGCCAAGAATCTTGAGACTTTTGATTTCTGGGGTATTGCGCCAGAAGGTGCGCCAGATAATCACCCCTGGGCCGGTTTTACCAATTTCAAGAAAACCTTCGCCGGGGAAGAAGAAGACCATGCCGGCACCTACGACATTATCCTAAAACCATCCAAATACAAGCTCTACCAGACTACCCGCAAGATAAACCGCCTTCTTCGCCGCGCCTAAGGCGCCAAATATTGACTTTTTATCTTGCTCGTGCTATAATGGTGTGCACGTATTTTTATAAAGGAGGGAAAAAATAATGTTAGGACTTTACATACTCGTTGTCGCTGCAGGGTGCTTGTTACCTTTCCTTGTGGAAGATAGCAGCGACAGAAAAGAACTGATGACCATATATGCCTTAGTTTTTGCAAGTATGGTCACGCTGGCACTGATGGTGCTATCTGATATGGCCGGATTGCCTACCTATGGCAAGCCCGAAAGTATCGGTATCGGCGTCGCTCTGATGGTTTTATCATTATCCATAGCCAGACTTAGGCGCCTACTCGGAATAGCTCATGCCCATACTCATCACGAGCACGGCCCGTACTATTTCGAGCACGACCGCCATCATCACCACCAGCACCATCATCACGACAAGGCCGCATCTTAATCGCGGCCTTATTTTTTGCCAAAATACAAAAATATCTCAAGAAAAAAGCCTGCAGCATCCGCCACAGGCCAAAAGCAGGTCTTATTAATAGTAAAAACTTTTTGCAAGCTTATGATTCTCAAAAAAATGAAATCCGCTTGCACATTCTTCTAGTGACATATCAAAATCGTTAATTTCTACAGTATCGCCCACTCTATACTCTGTTGAGCAATCATAAAACGCGATTCCGATTTTTTCTCCGCAATAATCATTCTCTATACTTTTGATTATCGCCCTATTAGCGCGTGCACCATCACGTCCATCGCCCCTAATTTCTGCCGACTCGGGGATTTCCGCCTCCAAAATTACATCACCGACGCATTTTTTAAAGACTGTTTTCTTTGGTTTAAAGGAATGATATGGCGGGTAGCCATGCGTTCTAGAGACAATTAGTGCCGCTTCCCTCAGGAGCGAATCGCCATCTCTTAGTCCACGCTCAATCACTACGTATGGCAAATTTGGCTCATCAGCCCTAGCATAAAGCGCTGCTGCCCTTTCCTTTGTAGTACCTTTCTCCCATTTCAGCACCGTCTCTTCCTCTACGCTTAGTCCTCTCACTGCCATCAACTCACCCCTCAACATTCTATTGGGATTCAAAGGCAAAATTATATCTTTTCGCCCCTGGCAAACATGCATCAAAGTTTCTCTGACACTAGAACTATTAAGCGGGTTTATAAATTTCACTGCCATGAAATTCATGCTAGGGCCAATATTTCTTAATGCCTCTACTCCAGCTTCGCGCACGGCTTTATCCATGTTTTCCAGCGCGGGATAAATGTAAGAAATCGGCACAAATCCCTTGGCCTCTTGTCTTGCCAAGACATAAAGAGCAAGACATTGATGATACCACTCTGGCGAGTCGAGCCATTTCGTGATAATTGGTGCCGCTATCGGGATAGTATTTGCGCACTTCTTCAGGAGTTTTACGGAGTAATACTGCGAAAACTCCTCTTCCGGATACATTCGTGTCAATATTGCATCACGTTTATAGCCGGCCAAGAGCAAATTGCTCGCAAATTCATCTCCGTAGAGTTTTGCGCACTCGTGGATTACCTTTGCGACTTTCTGTTTTGGCAGCATTCTGTTTGCACCAAGATAAGAAAAACACGACGCAATCTTAAAATTTACGTCCTCACTGTGCCACCAGTCGTCTATCACGTCCGCATTGTGGCTTTGATACCTCGCCGCCATAATTGCAGCTTTCCTTACATATTTATCACTGTCTAAAAGTCCCTTTTCAATTGTTTTTATATTGATCATCTCATTTCCCCCTCTCATTCTAGGATATCTATGTTAACGTTCAAAAACCTACTTTCTGACCGCATTTTACCATAAAACAGGGAAAAACTCAAACGTAACCACTTAACCTAGTGTGCTATAATAGAGAGAATGAAACAAAACTCCACACTACACATCATTGCAAAAAACACTTTTACGCTGTTTAACCTCGTAAACGTCATCTTAGCCATGATGGTGGCTTTTGTTGGTAGTTACAAAAATATGCTGTTCATCTTTATTGCTATTGCCAATACTCTTATCAGCATCATCAACGAGATTCGCGCCAAGCGTATTATTGACAAAATGCGCCTCATTGCCGAACAAAAACCTACTGTAGTAAGAGATGGCAAAACTTTTCAGATTGAACCAGAAAAAATCATAAAAGGTGACCTCGTGGTCCTTGCTCTTGGCGATCAAGTCCTGTATGACAGTGTAATACAAGAAGGCGCCATAGAGGTAAACGAGTCGTTCGTCACCGGTGAAGCAGATAATATCGTCAAACGCCAGGGTGACGAGCTTATCTCTGGTAGTTTTGTTGTCTCTGGCGCCTGCAAAGCCAAGGTCACAAAAGTTGGAGACGAAAACTCTCTTACCAAAATTGAAAACGCCGCTCATACCATCAAGACTGCCGACTCCAAGCTCTTTACTCTCATGAATAATATCGTCAAATACATCTCTTATTCTCTCATACCGGTAGGTGCATTGTTGCTTTGGGCACGTTTTCGCGTAGCTGAATCGCCAGAGGTGGCCGTCACTGGCACTGTAGCTGGCCTTATCAATATGATACCAGAGGGTCTCATCTTACTCACCTCATCTGTTCTCGCTCTTGCCACCATCCGCCTTAGCAAGAAAAAAGTTCTCGTTCAAGACCTCTATTCCATAGAGACGCTCGCCCGCGTTGATTGCATCTGTTTAGACAAAACTGGCACCATCACCACCGGCAATATGGCCGTCTACGACTTCACGCCGGCAGAAGGCGTGTCAGAAAATGCCCTCCTAGACGCGCTAGAGCTTATTTCTAGCCACATTCCGGCCGACAACGCCACTTCACGCGCTTTGAAAAAAAGATTCGCGAGAAGTGCCAAAAATCGCGCCACAGGTGATTTTGAAATTATCCCATTTTCATCAGACCGCAAGTATTCCGGTGTCCGCATTGGAGATACCGAGTACCTTATTGGCGCCACTGAATTTATGACTTCCGACAAAACTTATTTACGCCAAGCCGAGAAACAAAAAGGCGCCTATCGTGTCCTAGGCGTAATGAAACGTGAAAAACTCCTAGGTTTTATTCGCCTAGAAGACGAAATCCGCCACGATGCGCCAGAGATTATCAACTATTTTTACAAAAACGACGTGGAGGTCAAAATCATCTCTGGTGACGATCTCATCACTGTCCAAAATATCGCCAAAACCGTCGGAGTAAGAGATCTCCGTGGTGTCGACCTCTCCACGGTAAAATCTCCAAACTATAATCAACTAGTCAAAGAATATGCCATTTTTACCCGCGTCAAGCCAGAGCAAAAGAAAAATCTTATTATTGCTTTCAAAAAACAGGGAAAAACCGTCGCCATGACCGGTGATGGTGTCAACGATATTTTGGCCATGAAAGAAGCCGATTGTTCTATTGCTATCGGTGAAGGCTCTGATGCCGCTCGCCGTTCTGCCAAATTGGTACTCCTAAAATCAGACTTCGCCGCCGTCCCGTCTATTATCGACGAAGGCCGTCAATCCATCAACAACCTCGAGCGCTCCACTGCTCTCTTCCTCGCCAAAACAGTTTACGCCTCTATTCTTGCCGTATTCTTTGTTTTCTTACCATTCAACTATCCATTCACTCCTATTGAAATGTCACTTCTAAACTTCGCCTGTATTGGCTTTCCGGCCTTCGTCCTCGCCCTAGAGCACAATACCGACCGCATCAAAAATCGCTTCACTAAGAATATTCTTCAATATTCCTTCCCGATTGGTCTTACCGTTACGGTTTGTATGATTGCCCTCTCCATTGTGGCCGATAGCCAAAGCTTTACCCACCAAGAACTCACCACCGCCTCTGTCTTTATTACTTTCGTGATTGATCTATCTCTTATCTACTGGATTTCCCGCCCACTCAATCTTCTCCGTAGCGGCCTCCTCGTCACAATTATCGGTATTATGGCGGCGGTATTTCTTATCCCATTTCTTCGTGACTTCTTTGAATTTGTCTTTCTTACCAAAGACGGCGCCATTGCTTCTGGCATCATCATTGCTGCCGGCTTCGCCATATTCACCGGCACCAAGCATCTGATGGCCCGCGTCGCCGACAGGGTGATCAAATAGCTCGTATCGCTATGAAACGCAAAGAGCCTCTCTGGACTTTCGACCGCAAATTTGCCAACCAATCCTCCACCGCCAAACTTCTATCTTAGCCCTCAATCGATATCCTCGGATAAATATTAAGAGCATACGGATCAGTCGGCTTCACTCCCGACTGAATTTCGTAGTATGCCGCAGCCGCCACCATTGCTCCATTATCCCCAGAAAGTGAAGGCTCTGGAAAGGAGATGGAAAAAGAATTTTCGAGGGAATCCGGAGCCTGGCAAGGCGAGGACGAGCGCGCGAGCCCCATGGCGATGGGAGCGAGCGACGCGGCCCGAGAAAATCTCTTTTTCATCTCCTCTCTTAGCAGCGTATTCGCACTCACACCACCGGCAACCACAACTGATTGCACGTCAGGATGTTGTTCTAGGGCCATTTTTAATTTTTCCGCAAGGATGTCCACAGCTGTTTTTTGGAATGACGCCGCAAAATCCGCTACTTGCTGTTTTGTTAGTAGCTTTTTCAACTTGTGAGAAGGATACGAAATCGGCACCCCTACCTCTTTTTGCACCGCCCTTAACACCGCAGTTTTTAGTCCAGAAAACGAAAAATCTAGCTCTTCAACTTTCGGATGTGGCAATTTATATTTCTTATCATCGCCACTAGATGCCGCCTTGGCAATACTTGGCCCACCAGGATAAGGCAACCCCAGTATCTTCGCTACTTTATCAAAACACTCCCCCACCGCATCATCATGCGTCGTCCCGATAATCTCAAACTGATTGTGTGCCTTCATATAGAGAATTTGCGTATGTCCACCAGACACCACCAGCGCCAGTAAAGGAAATTGAGGCAGCGTAAAATCGTCCGGGCTCGGGGTATTGCGGAGCGCGGCAGCGCGTTCACCCCTTGGGACGTGCGAGCGAAGCGAGGAATTAGCGCCAGCCGCCCATGGCAGACTGCCCCTTGGGACGCAGACAGCCCGAAGGGCTGATGGGCCGGCTGGACGCGACCCCGAGTCGGACGATTTTACGCTACTAAGCCAATTCGCATACACGTGTGACTTCAGGTGATGGGTAGCATAAAGTGGTTTATTATGAAGTATCGCAAGTGTTCTGGCCGTGAGCGTCCCAATTAATAGTGAGCCCAAAAGTCCCGGTGCATGTGTCACGGCAATCGCATCAATATCGTCCCAGGTGCAATTTGCGTCAGAGAGGGCTTTGTTTACTACCGGCATTATTGCCTCCAAATGGCTCCTCGCCGCCACCTCTGGGATCACTCCGCCGTATTCAGCAAAGATATCTATTTGCGATACTACCACATTAGACAAAATCTCGCGCCCATCTTCTACTACGGCCGCCGCCGTTTCGTCACAACTTGTCTCAATTCCAAGAATCTTCATAACTTAAACGTGGTGATACCCACTTCCTTTCATAATTTCGCTCGCTCGGTAAATCTGTTCTACTATCATCACGCGAAAAATCTGGTGTGGAAATACCAATTTAGAAAAACTCCAGACAAAATCCGCCCGCTCTCTTACAGTCTGGTCAAACCCATATGCTCCACCAATCAAAATTACCACATCCTTGCCGCCCACAAATGCATTATTGAGCCTCTGGGAATATTCGGGTGATGATATATTTTCGCCACGTTCATCACAGCAAATTACATAATCTCGCCCACTAAACGGCCAATCCGCCAGATATTTAGAAAGTTTTTCTTCCTCCATAAATTGCCAAGAAATATCAAAAGGCTTGCGCAAGCGCTTCTCATATTCAGCGCACGCTTCCAGCACCCATCCCGCATTTTTCTTGCCCCCAGCAATTATTCTTATCATGATATAATTATAGCATATTTGCACTATTTTTTGAATGTGCTATAATAAAAACGAAATGTCACACGCACTTTAGAGACCATAGAAAGAAGGTGAAACCGTGAAAGAAAAAAATGTGACAAAAGATAAACAGGTTAAAGAGGAAAAATGGGGTGACAGTGAGCACGATACGCGCATTCACAAAAACCTCAAACCGCACGTTGGCAAGCCGGAATACGATCCTAATTACAAGACGTATAAAGACTAACTAACTACGCATTTTTCATGGCAAACTGCCGTGACTACCTCCTTTCAAAGCGCCCCATGCACCATCGGGGCGCTTTTTTACGACACACTGTTAAAACATAGAAAATATCCGACCAAGAGATCGGATACTCTCTATGGCTGGACCGGCAGGATTCGTTCCGTAAGGCGAATCCCCAACTAAAAAACGCCCCCTGGAGGCGATATACTGGTATGGCTAGGCTGGCAGGATTCGAACCTGCGAATGCTGGGACCAAAACCCAGTGCCTTACCACTTGGCGACAGCCTAACGTACTTGCAATTATACTACAAATCCCCAAAAACGCAATATCGCATACCAAATCCCTTGTGTTTATCTTAAAAGTGTGCTATAATAAGGATATATGGTTAAAAAACGAAAACCAACACGAAAACGCACTACAAGAGGCACCAAAAAAGAGGCCCCAGTAGAACACGAGCTCCCAGGCGGTTTTTGGCACCAAATCTTTGCCGTCCTCATGATTGCCCTTGCTCTCTTCTTCGTAGTGACTTGGTTTGGCCACGGCGGCTCTGTCCTTAATACGATTCACAATTTCATGCTTAGCTCCTTTGGTTTTGGGGCTTATTTTGTACCGGCACTTCTGGTCTATCTTGCCATCAAAATTTTCCGTAGCGAAAACAATCGTGTTGCCATTCCAGTTTATCTCGCTAGCGCCCTCCAGATTGTCTGGATTTCTGGCGCTTCTGCTATTTGGCACAACGGCGGCGCAGTTGGTACTTGGCTCAATGATCTCATGCTCAAGGTTCTAGACCAAGCTGTAGTCATCTTTATCTACATTGTTCTTATCTTCATCACTACCATGTTTATTCTTCAGCTCTCTCCAATCACCTTTTTCAAGGGCACCAAAAATCTTGTTAAAACCGGCGGCAAGCGTGAGCCAAAAGAAGAAAAAGAAGACAAAAAACTCGGTCAGCTTGAAATCAAGGTCAATTCCGGCGTGGCATCTACCGAAGCCCCAATTGCAGCTAGCAAAATCAAAAAAGCCCCAGAAAAAGCTCCAGAGCCAGCCAAAGAGGAGAAGGCTCTTGTGGCCATTTCCGATCCAAACTGGAAAATGCCTACCACCGACCTTCTCGAGAAAAAACAATCTCCAGCCGACGCTGGCAATATCCAGCAAAACGCTTATATTATCAAATCTACTCTTGCGGAATTCGGCATTGAAGTAGAAATGGAAGGTGCCAATGTTGGCCCGCGTGTCACGCAGTATACTATGCGCCCACCTGCCGGCGTCAACCTGAGCAAAATTCTTGCTCGCGACAAAGAGCTAGCCTTGAATCTTGCTGTAGACAAAATCCGTATTGAGGCCCCAATCCCAGGCACTCGCTCTGTAGGTGTAGAAATTCCAAACGCCCGTTCTGCTGATGTGCGTCTCCGTGGCGTTCTAGAAAGCCAAGAATGGAAAAAATCTTCCGATCCTCTCACTTTTGCTGTAGGCAAAGATATCTCTGGCCGTGCCGTTGTGGCAAACCTTGCCAAAATGCCACACCTTCTTATCGCTGGTACCACTGGTTCTGGTAAGTCTGTGATGACCAACACGCTGATCAGCTCCCTATTGTATCGCAACGCTCCATCCGACATGAAGCTTATTATCGTTGATCCAAAGCAAGTAGAAATGGCCCAATACCAAGACATTCCTCATCTCCTTACCCCTATCATCACGCAGACAGAAAAGGCTCTCTCCGCTATGAAATGGGCTGTTGGCGAAATGGAGCGCCGCTACTCTTTGATGGCCGAAGAAAAAGTCAAAAATATCGCCGACTACAACGCCAAAATGGCCAAATCTGCCGAAGAAAATCCAGAAAAAGAAGGCAAGATGCCATATATCGTTATCATTATCGACGAGATGGCAGATCTTATGATGATGGCAGGGAAAGACCTCGAGATGCTCATTGTTCGTATTGCCCAAAAAGGTCGTGCCGCTGGTATCCACCTAGTACTTGCTACTCAGCGTCCAGAAGTCAAGGTTATCACCGGTCTTATCAAGGCCAATATCCCTGGTCGTATCGCCTTTGCAGTTGGTTCCCAGATGGACTCCCGCATTATGCTAGACCAAGGCGGCGCCGAAAAGCTTCTTGGCAAAGGCGACATGCTTCTTCTCACTACCGAAATGATGGGCAAGCCTCGCCGCATCCAGGGCGCTTGGGCTTCAGACGAAGACATCAACAAAGTTACAGACTTCCTTCGTGCGCAACGCCCACCTCAGTATAATGACGAAGTTATCGCTCAAACCGTAGCCATCAAAGGTATGTCGGGTGGCGAGATGGGTGGCATGGATGGTCTTGGTCGTCGTTTCGACCCACAAGATCCAGTCGTGAGAAAGGCTGTAGAAATCTCTCTTGCCAAGGGCAAATTCTCTACCGCCATGCTCCAAACTTATCTCGGCAAGGGCCACGGTTTTGTCTCTGGCCTCGCTATCTGGTTTGAAGAAATCGGCGTTATTGGCCCTCAAAATGGCAACAAGCCTCGCGATCTCCTCATTACTTCCATGGAAGAGTTTGATAGTCTAGCACAGTGAGAGAAAACAAAGCTTGCTTTGTTTTCCGAACGTGCGACGGATGTCTTGGTGCGAAGCACCCAGACTAGCCTCGCAAACGCATAGTTACCCCTTTACACTCATATTACCCTGTGGTATAATATATGCATAATATCAGCTCAGCAAACAGTAGAGTCGTGTTTGCTTTAACCAAAGGAGTAATATGAAAGATTACGAACTTTCTATTCTATTTCATCCCGATCTCGAGATGAACCTAGACCCCGCCCTCGATAAGGTAAAGAAAATTATCGAAGGTGCAGGCGGCAAAATCACAAAAGAAGAGAACGACGGCAAGAAACGCGCTGCGTATCCTGTCGACGGCCAAGATTTTGCAGTCTATTATTTTATGGATCTTTCGCTTCCGGCAGATGCCCCAGCAAAGATTTCTAGCACCCTCAATATTACCGACGAGGTCTTGCGCTATTTGCTAGTCCGTGCGGACGAGAAAAAAGCCAAGATGGCGGCTAAGGTCAAAGAAGAAACTAACGAAAAACAAGGAGAATAATCATGCGCGGATTTTCTAAAGCTATTATCGTAGGTAACCTCACCCGCGATCCAGAACTTCGCAGCACTCAAAATGGCGCTAGCGTCTGTTCTTTCTCAGTTGCAGTCAACCGCGTTTACCGTGACACTAGCGGCGAGCAGAAAGAAGACGTTTCTTTTATTGATTGTTCTGCTTGGGGCAAACTTGGCGAAATGATTAGTCAATATGCCAAAAAGGGAACTGGCGTGCTAGTCTCTGGTCGTCTCAGCCAACGCAGTTGGGAAGACAAAGATGGCAACAAACGCTCCCGTGTCGAAATCGTTGTAGAAGATTTCAACTTTACCGGTGCTCGTGGTGATGGAGGCAATAGCTCCGCCGCTCCTGCTGCACCCGCAGCCGTTAGTGAAGAAGCCACATCAGAGCTTCCAGCCGACATCCCAGAGGGCGAAATTGACCTCAGCGAGGTGCCATTTTAATTAATCTAAATCGGAGAAGGAGAAAATGAGAAAACTTAAAAATGATCCAAATCTATACTTCGACTATCGCGACGTCAAGACTTTGCAACGCTATATCGATGTATATGGTAGGATTGAGCCAATTAGCAAAACTGGCCTTTCCGCCAAACAACAGCGCCAGCTCGCAGTAGCAGTTAAGCGTGCTCGCCACCTAGCGCTCTTACCATTTGTTTCACAAGCCTAAGGAGTAAACATGTACGGACCAACAGATCTAAAGAAGAATACCCTTATTACTTTAGACGGCCAGCCGTATAAAGTAGTGGAATATTCCCAAAAAGTTATGGGGCGTGGTGGTTCTATCGTGAACGTCAAGGTCAAAAACCTCATCACCGGTGCGCTTCTTCCAAAAACTTTCAAAGGACAAGAAAAAATTGAACCAGCCGAGGTTACTACTCGCAAAGTTCAATATCTCTATAAGGATGATGAAAAATTCTATTTTATGGATCCAGAAAGTTTTGAACAATACGAGCTCATGAGTGATATGGTTGGCGACAGCAAAGATTTTATGCGTGATGGCGACGAAATGGAAATCCAATTTTATAATGGCACTCCAATCAACTTGCAATTACCAAAAAATCTTTGGCTCGCAGTTACTTATACCGAAACTGCCGTAAAAGGCGACACTACTAGCTCTGTAATGAAAGACGCTACACTTGAAACCGGCGTCGTCATCAAAGTTCCTGCGTTCATTAAAGAAGGTGACATTGTCTCAGTAGACACCGAAACCTATGAATACCGGGGCAGGAAATAAGGTGATACGGACGGGTGACGTTTTTGCTGGGGGACCCCCAAACCAGCGGATTTGGGGGAAAGCAAAAACGGCAGGACCCGTCCGGGGCTACGTTAAGCTTTCTGAAGCGGTGGGTGCCTTCAATTTTGTGTTTAAAGACAAAATCGTATTAGATATTGGCTCATCTACCGGCGGTTTTACGGAATACGCATTAAGCCACGGCGCAAAAAGAGTTATCGCAGTAGAGAAAGGCTCTCACCAAATGAAAGCCCCTCTCTGCTTCGATCCTCGTATCGAGCTTCACGAAAAACAAGATATTTTTGATTTTAAGTTGAGTAAAGAAATTAATGTCGTCGTTGCAGACGTATCATTTTTATCACTCACAAAAGTCCTAGAATATCTAAAGTACAATCTCCCAAACAGAGAAGCCGATATGCTAATGATGCTAAAGCCGCAGTTTGAAGCTCGCGAAGACCAGCTTACAAAAGGCATTGTAAAAAACGAAAAAATTCGCCGCGATATTATTAAAAATTTTGAACAATGGCTAAAACAAAACGATTTCCTAATAATCAAAAAACGCGACAACGCTACGCATGGCAGGCACGGAAATATAGAACGATTTTACCACTTGCGTTTTTCTAGAAACCGCTTATAATTATATGTATGAACTTATTGCATGGCGTGGGCGACTTCTTTTCCCTAGATATTGGGACGAATTCGATGCGAATCGTACAGCTTTTTGGCAATCAAAATCATGGTTGGACACTCTCAAAATATGCTTACGTACCAATTGACCCTCGTCTTACACAGGACACTTCAGATTTAGGCAAAAAGCGCCTCGGCGAGGCCATTATGGGTGCTGTCAACCAAGCTGGCATCAAGACCAAAAATGTTGCTATTGGTCTGCCAGCCGGCAAAACTTTTACTTCTATTGTAGAAACCGACACTCTCCCAGAAAAAGAGCTCGCCAAATCTTTCAAATACGAAATAGACAAATATGTTCCAATGGCCATGAGCGATGCCAAGGCAGATTATGTTATACTTGGTCCTAGCCCAAATGATCCAGCTCGTACAGAAGTATTAGTCTCGTCTATTGCCAAAGATTATGCCGAGTCCATTATGGAAATGATTGAAAAAACTGGCCTCAATATTATCGCTATGGAGCCAGAGCCTCTTGCTATGGCACGTTCACTCGCAATTCCTGGTGCTATGGATGCCACTATGGTAGTAGATTTTGGCGAAAAATCCACCGATCTTGTTATTGTCTATCGCAATCAGCCTCGTCTTGTACGTTCCATACCAGGCGGCTTCGGTACACTAGTCAAGACCGTTGCTAATGGCCTTAATGTCCGCGAAGATCAAGCTCGCCAGTTCATCCTTAAGTTTGGTCTTGCCGAAGATAAAGTTGAAGGCCAAGTTTTTAAAATCCTAAGTAATCCTCTCGATAATTATGCCTCCGAGCTTACCAAATCTGTCCGCTTCTTCCAGACCAAGTATCTAAATGGTAAAGTTGGCGGTATTGTCTTGTCTGGTTATGCCGGCATGATCCCACTTTTCCCAGAATATATTGAAGCTCGCACTAATGTCCCTACTATGCGTGGTAACCCTTGGCAACTTGTTCGCACTACCAAGGAACAGCAAGAAGCCTTGGCCCCAGTTGCTAGCGAATTTGCAGTTGTAGTGGGGTTGTCAGAAAGGAGTAATGATTAATGGCACGTGAGATTAATCTTGTTCCAGATATCAAAGGCGAAATGATCAAAGCCTTAAAGCTTCGCAATTTTATCCTTTTCCTTTGTATCGTTGTGGCCTCCGCTAGCGTGGTAGTTACTGCAGTTTTTGCCTCCATTGCTGGTGGCCAACAGGCCGTTGTAGATGGCAAAAAAGAAACTCTGGGCGAATTATCCGCCAAGCTCAATTCTTATTCAGAGCTTAGTGATTTTCTCACTATCAAAGGACAGCTTAGCAACCTTTCGTCCATCAATAGCGACAAAAAGCTCCTCTCGCGTACTTTTGGCATTTTGTCTGCACTTCTACCTACCAATGGCGACACCATTACGCTCTCCGAGCTCACCGTTAATCTCGAAGAGTCAGATCCAGTCCTATCATTTGAGGCTCAGGCCAACGCCACTAGGGAACCATACATTGATTACAATGTCCTAGATTCTTTCAAGAAAAGTATGCAATACATGCGCTACGACTACGGCTCTTATGTAGACAAAAATGACGAAACTATTCCAGCCTATTGTATTTTGGAATCCGGTAGTGATGGGGCATCATTCTATGATAGCACTCGCGGTCGCTATGCCTTCTGGCTGATTGATGGTGAGGGTTGCAATCCATCCGGCGAAGGCGAAGACGCCCTCTCGGCCAAAGATTACACCACCGAAACCTACGAAGACAATACCGTAGTTCGTATCTGGCGTACGCCACAGTATAATGATTGGTACAAATCTGAACAAATCGAGGGCAAACCTTATATGAGTCTTGATGGCACCATTTCTGGCGTAGAACATTTCAATAGCGAATGTATTACTTATACCGGCGCCCTAGACGGTGGCAAGCCAGTTTGGTCCGAGACCAACGAAAACTGTATGCTTGTACCAAACGGCACGGACGGCATTGATGTTTCCGACTCTTCCAGTGGTCGCGTTTCTTCGGGTGATTTAGTGCTTCGCTTTAGTGCTCGTATTACTCTAAATTCCGAAGTTTACGATTTTGACAAAAAACATGTTATTGCTATTCCGCCTACTGGCCGCCACAACGTCACAGATTCTTATGTGCAAATCCAAAATATGTTTGAAAAACGTGCTGATGACTGCGCGGAAAATGACGTAACCTGCCAGTCAGCAAATAATGGAGGTAATAATGGCTAAAGAAATTGCAATCGGTAAGCGCGCTAAAATTTCCGAAGCACAGCAGCACATGCTCTTGGCAGTGCTTGGCGCTTCAGTTTTCCTTGGTGTAGCCATTTCGCTTATTAGTCAATTCGTCAACAAAATCTCTTTCAATGCTAAAGTCATTATGACCGAAGACGAGTCTATTGTTGCATATTCTGACACTATCTCGCAAATTGGTATTTGTACTGCACCAAAAGGCAGCGTTTATACTATTGACGAACTCAAAAAATGTAATCCAAACACTACTTCTGTTGCCTCTGTTCCGGGCACTCTTCGCGCCAATATCGTAGAAGGGCTTGCCTCTAATAGCGCTCTTAACTCCGTGCCAAAAGAAAGTAGCACCGGCTGTGTCAATCCAGACACCAAGAAAAATTATACTTATAAAGAGCTTAGCGACATGTACAATAACGCTGTTACCAACGAAGAGATCATGAGCGCCAGTGGGCTTCTCCGTCGCTGTTCTGCTCTCCGTGTCATTCCAGATGCTC
This sequence comes from Candidatus Saccharimonadota bacterium, assembly GCA_017510705.1. GTDB lineage: Bacteria > Patescibacteriota > Saccharimonadia > Saccharimonadales > Saccharimonadaceae > Nanosyncoccus. Next base: position 81,483 of record JAFWMO010000010.1, on the reverse strand, counting down.
TTCCAGCTTTCAAAAACGAAGAAGCTTTGCTCTCTAGCTTAAACAAGATCTTTATCATCTCCAACTGGGAGCCAGAGCAGCTCGCCCCAAGTGGTGGCTCTAGTGCTTCTGCTCTTGGTACTAATCTCAACGAAATTAGTGTTAGCCTGATGATTGAAGCCGACACTGCTACTACCACAGGCGTGTTAAACAATATCGAGCGTTCCATTCGTAATTTTAATATGCGTCGTGCTTCTATAGAATGGAGTGGCGAGAATTCTCTCACCCTTAACGCCCAGGCCAATGCCTATTACATGACACCTATTACTATCACGGAGAGTAGTACCACTATCAAAGCGGGAGGAGACACCAAGAAATGAAAACTGATTTAATTACATCCATCACTGCCACTGTTCTTGGTGCCGCTGTTGCGTTCTTTATTTGTAATATGTTCCTCCCAAGCATAGAAGATGCCTCTGTCAAAACTCTTAATGCTGTCGTAGAGGAAGAAGATGCAGAAGATGCAGAAGATACAGAAGGCTCAGAAAACGATAACGATTACACTCTTACCGAGCCAGATGTCAACGTCTTTAATTTTCGCGCTCTTAACCCTACTGTAGAAGTCTATGTCGGCGATTGTACTGAGTTTGATGAAGACGGCCAGTGTCTAGAAGATGATCCCGTTGATGTCGTAGAGGACGAAATAGATAATATCGAGGAAGAGACCGAAGAAGAAGAGGCTAAAGAAGACGAAAATACAGAAGGTAGCGAGGATAATCAAAATGGCCCAACTAACTAAAGAAGCCGAAGACAAGATTGTCAATCTCCTAATTTCTGAAGGCTTAGCGGATAGTCGCTTGGTTTTTAATATTAAAAATATTACTGACGCTTCCGGTGAGCGCATCCTCAATAAACTCGTTGAGCAAAAAATCATCAGTGATGATATGATTGCCCACGCCACCGCCGTAATTATCGGTGTTCCTTATGTAGAACTTAAAAATATCACCATAGATCAAGATACACTTCTTCGTATTCCGCAAGAGGCTTCCAGCCGCATTAGAGCTGTCCCATTGGGTGAAAAGGACGGTATGCTCAATGTTGCCATGGTAGATGTCACAAATGTCCAAGCCACTGATTACATTTCCAATCTTATCGGCCAGCCAATTCGTGTTTGGATGTCATCTGCGCGTGGCATCAACGAAATTTTAGAGCAATACCACGGTGACTTCACCGGAGTCAAAGAAGCCGTTCGCGAAACCAACGAAGAATCCTCCGAAGATGCTAAATCCAATGTCAAAACCATTGTCCAAGATTCGCCAATTAGCAAAGCTCTCACTACGATTTTGAGTTATGCCGCTAAAACCAAGGCTTCCGATATTCATATCGAGCCACTCGAAAACTCCCTTATCATTCGTTGTCGTATTGATGGTGTTTTACGTCGCATCATGGAGCTTCCAAAAAATGTTGCACCGGCACTTGTCTCTCGTATCAAAATTCTCTCAAACCTCAAAATCGACGAGCACCGCATTCCTCAAGACGGTCAGTTTACTGTGCTTGTAGATGATAAAGAAATCGATCTTCGTATTGCCATTTCACCAGTTACCTGGGGCGAACAAGTCGTTATTCGTCTTCTCGACAAAACTGGTACCAGCATGGATATCGAGAAAATGGGTATGAGTGGTCGCGCACTTCGCTCGGTGCTTGCTGGCATTGAAAAGCCAAATGGCATGATTCTAACTTCTGGTCCTACCGGTTCTGGTAAATCCACTACTCTCTATGCTCTAATTCAGCGAATCAAATCCGAAAAAATCAATATCGTGACACTGGAAGACCCGGTTGAGTACAAAATGGACGGTATCAACCAAATCCAAGTTAATGTAGACGCTGGCCTTACTTTTGCTTCTGGCCTTCGCTCTATTCTTCGTCAAGATCCAGACGTAGTAATGGTGGGTGAGATTCGTGATTCCGAAACTGCCGGCCTTGCTGTGCAAGCTGCGCTTACTGGCCACCTTGTGTTTTCTACGCTTCACACCAACTCTGCAGCCGGTATCTTGCCTCGTATGCTTGATATGGGCATCGAGCCATTCTTGCTCGCTTCTACTCTAAACGTAGTTATTGGCCAACGTCTCGTGCGTCGCATCACCGAAAAACGCGAAATGTACAAATCCAGTGAAGTCGAAACCGACGGTATTAATTCTATCGTTGGCGAACTTTTGCCAGCTACCAAAGAAGATGTGGCCGCCGTTAGCGAAGACCTTGGCTACCCAGGGCTACCGGTTAAAAATCTCGAATATTATATGCTCGCCAAGGGTGTAGACAGCAAAGAAACACCAGGCGGTTATGCTGGGCGTGCCGGCCTTTATGAAACTATTGATGTAGATGAAGATATCCAAAAGTTAATTATTTCCCATGCTACCGCCAACGAAGTAATGCGTCTTGCCAAAAGCAAGGGAACTGTAACTATGCGCCAAGATGGTATGTTAAAGGTCTTGTCCGGCATTACTACCGTCGAAGAAGTTAACCGCGTTGCGAGCGATCTTTCGTAATGCTTATGGTATAATAATATTATGGAAAGTAGTGGGCAGACAACAACTCAACTAAAAATCGAATTCCTCCTCGAAGAATGTATTCGTCGTAATGCTTCGGATCTCCATATTCAATATGGTTTGCCGCCAATTCTTCGTATAGACGGTGCGCTTACACCGGTGCCAAGCACCCCAGTTTTAAACGAAGCAATGCTAAAAAATCTTATCTTTTCTACTTTAGACGAAGACCAGCAACAGATTTTCTTAAAAGACAAAGAATTTGATTATTCATTCTCATTCGGTGATATCGCACGTTTCCGCGTCAATGCCTTTCATGAACGTGGCAAAATGGCTGCCGCCTTTCGTCTTATCCCTAACCAAATTCGTTCTATCAACGATCTTGGCATGCCAGCCATCGTAGAAACTTTTGCAAACTTCCCACGCGGCCTCGTGCTTGTTACTGGGCCTACTGGTTCCGGCAAATCTACTACTCTTGCCGCCCTTATAGACAAAATCAATCGCGAAAAATCTTCTCATATTATTACTATCGAAGATCCAATTGAGTTTACACACAAATCCCGTCGTTCGGTCATTGTTCAGCGCGAAGTCCACTATGATACTTTTAGTTTTTCCGCTGCACTTCGTTCCGCTCTTCGCGAAGATCCAGATGTAGTACTTATTGGCGAGATGCGCGATCTCGAGACTATCCAAGCTGCCATTACTATTGCAGAGACTGGTCACCTCGTATTTGCTACACTCCACACCAACTCTGCTGCACAATCTATTGACCGTATGATCGACGTTTTCCCATCTCATCAACAGCCACAAGTGCGCTCACAGCTCTCTAATATGCTTATGGCGATTTGTGCACAACGCCTTGTGCCAGCCATTGGCGGTGGACGTGTTGTCGCCGCTGAAATTATGGTCGCAAACCCGGCCGTTCGTGCCCTTATTCGCGATGGCAAAACTCACCAACTAGACAACGCCATCCAAACCGGCGCAGACCAAGGCATGCAGACTATGGACCGCACTCTTGCCAAACTTGTTCAAACCGGTGTCATCACTTATGATGCTGCCCGTGATTACGCAGTTGACATTACCGAACTAAACAGGTTAGTAAAGGGCTAAAATGAAACGTTTCAACTATAAGGCCAAAGAAAAAACCACTGGCAAAGCCGTCAAAGGCACTATCCAAGCCGAAAATGAGCAAATTGCCGGCCGCCTTTTAGTTGATCAGGGATATATTCCTGCCTCGGTGGTAGAAGAAGGCAAAGATAGTATCCTCGCCAAATTAAAAAACCGCATCACCAACAAAGATCGCATCATGTTTACGCGTCAGCTCTCCACGTTGATCGGCGCTGGTCTTCCACTTGCGGCCAGCCTCCGCACCGTTTCAGACCAAACCCAAAACAAGGGAATGAAAGCCATTGCCGAAGAAATCCTTGCCTCCGTAGAATCTGGTAAAACTCTCTATGATTCTTTTGCCGCTTATCCAGATGTATTTAATGGTGTCTACCTTGCGCTTATCCGCGCCGGTGAAATGTCTGGTACTTTGGATCTCGCCCTCAAACGTCTCGCGGACCAAGAGGAAAAAGATGCTGCCATGATGAGTAAAATCAAAGGCGCCCTTGTCTATCCGGCTATTATTCTTGTCGTAATTATTGCCGTGCTCGCCTTTATGATGATCATGGTGGTGCCACAAGTCCGCGATCTTTACGAAGACATGGGTGAGGAGCTCCCAGGACTTACTCAGTTCCTTGTGGACCTTACCGATTTCTTTGGCAATTTCTGGTGGCTAGTGCTCGGTGTGCTCGGCGGCATTGTTGGCGGCGTCTTTTACTTTGTCAAAAAGACCACTGTCGGCCGTCGTTTTGCAGATAATTTCAAAATCCACGTTCCTATCTTTGGCGGGCTATTTAGAAAGCTCTACGTCTCGCGCTTTGCTCGTACTGCCGAGATGATGCTTGCTACCGGCGTGCCAATGCTAGATTCTATCAAAATCGCTATCGGCGCAGTAAACAACGTAGTAGTAGAAACTGAATATAGCAAATCTCTAGAAATCATCAAGTCTGGTAAGCCACTTTCTGAATCACTAAAAGACAAAAATTACATGCTTCCACTTGTGCCACAGATGGCATCTATCGGTGAAGAGTCTGGTAAAATCGACGAAATGCTTGGCAAAGCTGCCCAAGTTTACGAAAACGAACTGGATGAGCAAATCAATGGTATTTCTACTATGATTGAACCGATTCTCATGGTAATGATGGCCGGCCTTATCGGTATTGTGGTGGGCGGTACTCTCCTCCCAATCTACTCGCTTGTAAACAGCGTATCTACCTAGTATATAATATATATAAAAATACTCCCCGCAGGGAGTATTTTTTTGTGACCTTTATAATCCTATTGGTCGTCGATGCAGTAGTTACCAGCACCCTCAAGGCGATAAAGCACTGCGAAGTGACGCTTTTCAGATTTCACAATACTAGAACCATCGCAGCGTGCGCCTGGGATAATGTAAACAATATGTTCTGAGAATGGATTTTTGCCGCCGATAGTGTAAGCCGGGCTACCATCACTAGTAGTAATAGTTACATCTTGCTCTAGTGTACTGTTTTGATTGCCTTTCGGTCGAGTAGTAATACTACCAGTATCACCGTAGTTCTCAGTAATAAACACACTGTATGGAACACCATCTGGGTCTTGGAACTCATTAGCTTTGCCTACTTCCGACGCACCAGAGTTCATGTAATCGCGCACAAACGCACAAGCCACTGCTGATTGGTCTGTTTTTGAACATGGGTTGGTTCCGAAGTTGTCTTTACCAACGTAGTAACTACCGCCTGTTGGGGCTACCGGCAAGTTGTTGCTACGAGAGCTGTTGTTGGTTTGATATTGCACGAGAGAGGTGTCTACGCGCGACATATCATTACGCCTGGACGTGTCACGTTGTGACCTTTGGAGTGCCGGAAGAGCAATGAACACCATGAGGAAAATAAGACCCGCAATCGCGAGAACCAATACCACCTCAATGATAGTGAACCCTTCACGCCCAATTTGTTGATTTTGTTTAGGCATATTGTCCTTTCTTATTATTTTAAGTATGTCGCACAACGATTAATGTGTGACATAACCTTTACTTCATAATAACAAAAACTGGCAAAAAAGCAAGAGCTTTTTAAGACAATTTTAAGATGCGTCAAAGTCGTAAATTAATCGTTGTGCGGCGTAATACTAAATAAAATCTAGAAAGGATTTTAAATGGCCAAAAATATCAACACTAAAGAAGGCTTTACGATTATCGAGGTCGTGCTCGTGCTTGCCATCGCAGGTCTCATCTTCCTCATGGTCTTTATCGCCCTTCCAGCGCTTCAGCGTTCACAACGTGACACGTCCAGGCGTAATGATATGTCGCGCGTAGACACCTCTCTCGTGCAATATCAAACCAACAACAGCTCTCGTAGCAACAACTTGCCAGACCCTGCTGCTGGTGGTAGTTACTATGTCGGTAAAGATACCTTTGCTGGTAGCAACGATTGTAAATCCGGCGAAATCGCTTGTATGTTCGTTCGCGATTACATGAACTCTGGCGCTTCTGAAGCCCAAAAAGCCAACGAATTCCAGGATCCAGATGGTGTGCCATATAGCATGTTCATCACCGAAAACTGGGCAGTCAACGGTTCTATCTCTACCACTCCAAAAGGGCAGAGCAAGAGCAAGCTCATCGCTGGCGACGTTACGGATAGCTACACGATTGGTGGTACCTCTCCGTTCTCAGAACACATCGTTTATATCATCCCAGGCGCACGCTGTGATGGCTCTAACGTAGTGAAGTCTGAAAAGCGTCACTTCGCAATACTTTATCGCCTTGAAGGTGCTGGTAACTACTGCATCGACGACCAATAGAATTAATTAGTCGCACAAAAAATCTCCCGCAAGGGAGATTTTTTTTATTGTCTTTACAAGCTCGTTGATGAGCAATAAATTCCAGCACCCTCTAGCCGATAGAGAACTGCTGCATTTCTTGGGTTGGATGTTGCTACCGCCGTCTCGCCATCACAGGTCGCACCAATTATCACATACATTTTATAACCATTAGGAAAACCAGCGCCGTACAAATTATTCAGCTGGTTTTTATTATCCGTACAAGATTGATCTACCTTGGCGGTTGAACTGCATTTTGCCACGAGCAAATTGTATTCTTCGCCATCTGGATCTACGAAATTCTTACCAAGATAATCTCTATAGAATCCCGCCCAACTCGTAGCAAGTGCGCTGGAATTATTTGCTGCTGTCTTGCCGTTAATTTGTAGCACATCATTAATGGTATCCGAAGCTCCCGGCAAATTACCTCTACCACTATTAGACTGGTAATTTTTAATTTCTCTTATTAGTTTTGTTACCGCTTCACGTCTACTAGTGTCGCGCTGTGACCTCTGCAAAGCCGGCAAGGCCAAAAATACCATCAGGAATATCAACCCGGCGAGTGCCAACACCAAAGATACTTCAATCACCGTAAACCCACTTTTTTCATTTTCCATACTTCTAGTATAAATTAAAACTTCAAAAATTCAAGATTCTTATGGTAAAATAGATTTATGCGGGTCGTGTTTTGTATTATGATGTTTGTCCTTGGCGCTTGTTTTGGATCGTTTTTGTGCTGCCAAGCTCGCCGCCTCCGCCTTAAAGAAACCGGCAAGAAAAAACTCGGAGCTCGCTCCGTCTGTTTGCATTGCAACAAATCCCTCAAATGGTACGAAAACATCCCACTTATTTCTTGGCTCATCCAAAGAGGGAAGTGCAGGAAATGTCACAAAAGTATTGGCGTTGCCGAGTTCTTTTCCGAGGTCGGTGTAGCTCTGGCTTTTCTTGGTTTAAGCGTAAACATCAACGTACAAAATGCCACTCCTCTAGAATGGGGTATTTTCGCCTCCACGCTTACGCTTATTTTAAGCCTAGCCTTTTTGGCAATTTATGATGGTCTCTATGGCGAGCTACCAAGTTTTACTCTAATTATCTCCATAATTTGTGGCGCAGTCGTATTAATTTTAAAATTATGGGGCGTTCCATTTACCTTGAATCCTGTATGGTCTGTTTTAATTCTCGGTGGTCTATATTTGCTTTTGTACCTCATTTCCAAAGGCAAATGGGTGGGCGATGGTGATTGGCTGCTCGGTACTGCTATTGGTCTTGCTCTTGCTAGCCCATGGCTCGCACTCGTTACTTTGTTTATTTCCAATACTCTTGCCTGTATTGTGATGTTGCCATTTGTCAAAAAATCCAAAAATCACCATATTCATTTTGGCCCGTTTTTGGTTATTGCGCTTGTAATTACGTTAAGCTTTAGCAGTTTTTTAGAAAGTGTGGTATTATAAAATTATGAAACGGAGGTTGGGCGATACACTGGTAGAAGTTACTCTCGCAGTAGGCATCTTTTCTATGGTTGCCGTCGCAGTAGTTTCTGTGGTAAACGGTAGTTCGTCGGACGCCCAGACTGCGCTCGAGACCACCGTCACGCGTGAAGAAATCGACGCTCAAGCCGAAGCTCTGCGTTTTGTTCATGATTCCTACATTGCTGGTAATGGGAGCGACGATACTGCCAGCAAAAGATACGCCGAAATTTGGCGAGCTATTACTAGCAACGCCAGCAGCGCAAGCGCCAGCATTCTAGAATATGCGCCTAGCGATTGTCGCACGCTCTACGAAGGCACCAATAGCCCAGTTCGGCAGCAAAAAGCTTTCGTCCTTAATACCCACAATCTGCGAAATGGTAACGCTAATAGCGTTGTTCTCTCCGCACAAAACAACTCAAATCTTTTTAAGCCAGCTACTACTTACCCACGTATTATTTATAATGATTCCGGCGACGACCTTTTGGCCGAAGATACTGGCACTACCATTCAACGCGCTGAAGGCATTTATATTGTGGCCGTCAAAGATTCTAACACCACTAATATCGTCACGGACAAAACTCACTCCACCGCCACTTCTGCTTACTTCGATTTCTACATCCGTACCTGTTGGTATGGCCCAGGTGCAGAGCACCCATCCACCATCTCTACTGTCATTCGCCTTTACGATCCAGACGCCGTTTCGGATGTAGACAGTGGTGATCGGGTTTTCTCTTTTCATGATGAAATTGTCTATGGTACCGCCGCAGACGATTCTGGCCAAAGTTCTGGCATCGCCAGCCAAATCATTCCAGCCAGCAATACCCAGGCTCTTAGAAGTGGCAGTAGTTTAGACTCTACCAAATGGAGATTCACTGCTTGGTGCGACAAAAGAGTGACCCGTGGCAGTGTGTGCAATGGCACTCAATACGCCAGCTGGACCGCTCCACCTTGGCTCTCTTATAATCGCCAGATCAATATGTACCCCATCTTTGCAGAAAAATTCGCGAAGGTCATTTTTTATGCAAACGACGGCACTAGTACTAGCAAAACTCAAGACAAAATCACAATTGGCGTCAAGACCAAACTGGCCGCCAATACTTTTGTCTATGCCAACCATACTTTTAACGGCTGGTGTACAGTAAAAATGGATGTTGGCAAATCTTGCACCGGCACCAAATATAGCGATGGCGCAGAGATTAAGCCTACCAAAGAAGAAACTTTCAATCTTTATGCTATGTGGAAGAGAAACTTTATGACCGTTGCTTACAACGGCAATGGTGCTACTAGCGGCACTATGTCGGACCAAAAGATTTATGCTGGATCCGATGGCACTCTTAATTCCAATAAATTCACTCGCACAGGCTACACTTTTGTCGGCTGGTGTACCACTATCACATCTGGCAGTACTTGCCCTGGCGGGTACACTGCTTATGGCAACAAGGCCACCATCAGTGCTAGCACGATTGCCAGCAACGTAGGTAAGACATTAAAGCTCTTTGCAGTGTGGAAGAAGATTCCAAGCTACACTATTTATTACAACTCCAATGGCGGCGTCGGGAGTGTTCCGAGCACCACTATTCTGGCTGGCGAAAAGACCAACATCGCTTATAACAACAATAGATTTACCAGAGCAAATTATGTCTTCTGGGGTTGGTGCACAGTAAAAGTCAACAACAATACCGGCAAATGTGATGGCGGTACTGCCTATAATGAAGGCAAACAGGTCAAAGCCCCGGCAGAGGGTGGGTCGATGACACTCTATGCTATCTGGGTGCCATACTCTGTTGAGATTATCCGCGGCAGTGCGTATGTAGACAGGAATGGCAACAGTGTCTGCACGACGGATTGGACGGATGAGTATTATGCATACCCAGCAGCAGACTACGATTCGTATTATAATTACAATCCCGATCATCTAGGAATTAATCGCTTTTACAACTTTGCGAGGTATGCAAATTGTAATCCAAATGTACCACTTGCAAGCGGGAATTATTGTTTAGTCGAAGTAAGCGTTGGTGGTGGTAGTGTCTATAATAGACGCTTCTATACTGATGTGAGCGTCACAATCAAAGCGGTAGGTGGAACGCACTCTGAAGATAGCGCTTCAGCTAGATTATGGGTTTACCAGCCACCTTATCCAGGCACTAGCGCCAGTGAATGGACTAAATTTGCCCATAATGAGACTAAGACGCTCACCTACAAAGGAATAACCGTTAAGAATTTTTCAATTAATCTCTCCGCCTCCAACCGAGACGGAAAAGGCACTTGTATCAGTGTGATCTCTGCTACTCTCTCCAATCCAAAGAAATAGCATTCGCCACTTACCTATTTCGTATCTGAGTGATACTTTTCGTGTACCTCTTTTAAGTGCGCATCGGTAACGTGTGTATAAATTTGTGTAGTAGAAATATCTGCGTGCCCCAGCATTGACTGTACTGAACGAAGGTCCGCCCCGTTCATAAGTAAATCTGTAGCAAAAGAATGCCTTAGAGTGTGTGGCGACACGTGTTTTACTATTCCCGCTAGCTTAGCATATTTTTCCACGATTCTTTCCACGCTCCTAGCTGTAATCCTCCGGTAATTGCCAGATGTATCCACCGCTTGCGTATTATTGCTATTATTCAGAAACAGTGGTGCCAGGGAATCAGTCCGTGCGTCTAAATAATCTTGTACCCGCATTGCTGCGGATTTGCTGATAAAAATCGGACGGTCTTTATTGCCTTTACCGCGCACCATAAATTCACGTCGTTCTAGGTTTATACTTCCGCGATCTAGCCCCACCAGCTCGCTCACACGTAGACCACCAGAATAAAGTAGCTCTATAATCGCACGGTCGCGCAGCCCGGATTCGGTAGAAGTATCAATTTCATTTAGCATATCCTCTACTTCGTCATAATGAAGAAACGAAACTTGTTTCCTAGCTACTTTTGGTAGCTCCACCAGGGAAGGATCAAGCGATTTAATCTCGCGTTTGGTCAGATATTTCAAAAATCCCCTGAGAGCGATTAGGTGGTACGATTGCGTAATTACTTTAAAATCTTCATTACCGTTCTCGGATCCATAGCGGTTTAACTTTAGCCGATATTTACGCAGAAGCTCACGGTTTAGATCAGAAGGTTTTACATCATCTTTGTTTAATATCTCCTGTGAAATTTCCAAAAATCTTTCTAGATACAGCCTATAATTTTCAATCGTCCGCTTGCTCCGCCCCTGTTCAATTTCCAGGTGCTCAAGAAAATCTTCGATTAAATCGGATATATACATAATTAGATTATAACACGAGACTACTTATGCAATTTGTATGCGTCGCGAATTATCATAATCTCTTCGTTGGTCGGCTCCACATATACTGGCACCGTAGAATCTTCTGCTGTAATAATGCCGCTCGTGATCTCTTTGTAACTTGCGATTGCGTCATTTACTTCTTTGTTGATCTTAATCCCAAGCGGGGAAAGCCCCTCAATGATACTCTCACGGGTCTCAGCACCGTTTTCTAGCACGCCGGCCGTAAACACAATTGCGTCTACCTCACCATTTAACTCTAGGTAGTACTCTGCAATGTAGCGGTCTATACGGTCCACATACATATCAAGTGCTAGGCGCGCATTCTCGTCACCTTCTTCAATAGCTTTTTCTACGTCGCGGTTGTCATTAAAGCCACACACGCCAAGAAGCCCAGATTTTTTGTTAAGCGCATTGTCTACTTCGTCATAAGTCATTCCGGCTTCATCAATCATATATTTAATAATTGATGGGTCAATCGAGCCAGAACGAGTACCCATCATCAGACCGTCAAGCGGTGTTAGCCCCATAGTAGTATCATAGCTTTTACCGTCTTTTACGGCGGTAATACTAGCGCCAGAACCCACGTGGCAGATAATGAGGTTAATGTTTTCTTTACCAAGCTTTTTCTGCATTACTTCGGTAATATATTTGTGGCTAGTACCATGGAAACCATACTTTCTTACGCCATACTTTTCATACCACTTCATTGGTACAGGATACATATATTGAATCTTTGGAATAGTTTGGTGGAATGCAGTATCGAATACGGCAACTTGAGTAGCCTCTGGAAGTGCCTTTTGCATAGCTTTGATACCAGCAATGTTGCCTGGGTGGTGAAGCGGAGCAAACTTGGTAAACTCTTTGATGTCTTTTAATACTTCGTCGTCGATAAGTACAGATTTTGCATATTTTTCACCGCCATGAACTACACGGTGGCCTACGCTACGAATTTCGGATAAATCTTTTACGGCACCATAGTTTACAAGCTCCTCTAGCATTACTGCCACGGCTTCGGAATGGTCGTTAATCAACTTTTTGGTTTCAGTTTTCTTGCCTTCATGCTTGATAGTATAAAAACTATCTTTTGCACCAATTTTTTCAACATAACCACTGATAATAGATATTTCCGCAGGCATGTCATAAAGTTGGAACTTTAAAGATGACGAACCAGCATTAACGCATAATACTTTCATTTTTTCTCCTTTGTATATTGATATATATTATATCACGTTACAAGACTTTCTCTAGAAATTCTCGTACCCTAGGAGTTTTTGGATGAGAGAAGAAAATCTCCGGCTCGCCCTCTTCGATAATTTTACCCTCATCAATAAATACCACCCTCGTGGCAATCTCGCGCGCAAAACTCATTTCGTGTGTCACTATCATAATGGTCATTCCATCATCTGCCAACTCACGGATAAGAGACATCACTTCACCAATTGATTCTGGGTCAAGTGCCGAGGTGGGTTCATCAAATAGCAAAAGTTTTGGTCTCATCATCATTGCACGGATTATCGCAATGCGTTGTTTTTGTCCACCAGATAAACTGGCAGGGAAGGCATCAGCTTTGTCGGACAGCCCAATGTGCCGGAGTAGCTGCTTGGCACGTTTTATGGCTTCGTCACGCTTCATCAATTTTAATTTGACTGGCGCCAAAATTAAATTATCCATTATAGTCAAATTATTTATCAAATTAAAATGTTGAAATACCATCCCGATATCCTGCCTCATTTTGCGGATATTTTTATCCGTAATCAGCGTGCCATTAAAATATACATCACCGGACGTTGGCTCTTCCAGGCGGTTTATACTTCTAAGAAATGTAGATTTACCAGAACCACTTGGTCCTAGCACCACCACCCGCTCGCCTTCCTCCATCACGAAATTCACCCCACGCAGAACTTTATTTTCACCATAATTTTTTCTTAAATTCACCACGGATAGTAAGCTCATTTTATTTCTCCACTCTGAGGTCACTCTTTCTCAAACTTTTTTCAACTTGTTTTACAGCGAAGGTTATTAAATATATTGTAGCAAGATAAAATAGCGCCGCCACCACCATTGGTACGATATAACTTGCCATATTTTGCCCCGAGCCAATGTCTTTTGCTGCCATGTTGAGGTCATACATTCCCACCATGCTCACTATCGCGGTCTCTTTAATTACAGTCGTCATTTCGTTGCCTAATGCCGGGATGATATTTTTAATCGCCTGAGGTGTTACAATTCTAAAGAAAATTGTTGTTCTAGAAAGCCCTAGCGCCAGGCCCGCTTCCGTCTGGCCTTTGTCTACGGACAAAATCCCACCACGGATTACCTCAGACACATACGCCCCAGAATTTAAACCAAACGCTATTATCGCAATGATAATTTGCGGAAATCCTCTCACTGCAAAAATCACAAAAAACATTATAAACAGTTGCAATGCCATTGGCGTTCCGCGGATAATTGTGACATACAGATTACAGATAAATTTTGGCAGAATCATCAATTTGGATTTTTTAGCTGTTTGTATTAAAGCAATGACTGTTCCGAGTAATAACCCCATCAAAATCGCAAAATACGCAATCTGCAAAGTAAGCAAAAACCCATGTAGCAAAGAATTTATGTATTCCGGCGTAGAAAAGAGCTCGCCAATTTTATTAAAAAATCCATCCATGTTAATCTCCCTCCTCGTTATTAAAACCCATATATTTTAATACTAGACGATCAATCTCAGTCTCGCCATTTTCATCCTCGGTAAGCATTTCACTCAGCACCTCGTTAAACGCGGCCAGTAAATCACCCCTAGATTTGTTTACGGCGATTGCATAGGATTCTTCTACCGGATAATCATCAGCTATGGTTTCGCCCATATAATATAATGGCATCGCATTAAGGCCTGGATTTTTTTCTACGATAAATTTAGCTGCCAGCTCATCAGCAATCGCATAATCTATAATATTAGATAATATTGCGTCAGCTGCAAGTTGATGCGAGTCCAAACCTTTTAGTGCTGTGCCCGTTCCGGCAAGCACGCCATTCTCAATCTCTTCTGAAACAAAAATATATCCAGTGCTACCAGTTTGCGTGCCCACTCTATTACCGGCAAGGACTTCCCACACCATATGGCCGTTTCTTGGTGCCGGTGATTTTTCTGCATTATAAATTACATATTGCAAAGACGTATAATAAGGAATCGTAAAGTTTACTTTTGCCTCGCGAGCTGGCGTAATTGTAAGTCCAGCCGCACCGGCATCTGCAATCTTGCCAGCCTCCACGTTGTCGATAATTGCATCAAATTCCACATTGTTTACTTGGATTTTTTTACCAAGTTTTTCGGCTGTACGGTCAATAATTTCCATATCTACCCCCACAATTTTGCGATCTTCATAAAATTCAAAAGGCGCAAAAAACGCATTTGTTTCTACAATATAATCCGCCTCGCTAACTCCCTGAATTGAAAAATAGACACTCACGCCCATTCCAATCGTCGTAGCGATAAACACTCCCAACCAAATAACCCACTTATGCTTATCCATGAGTTTATTATAACACAGACATAAAAAAAATGGTGACCCGGGTGCGAGTCGCACCGAAGGTCCGACTCCCAACTAAAAAATGCCCTCTGGAGGCATTGTATCTAAATGGTAGCCCGGGTGCGAGTCGAACGCGCAACCTCTTCCTTAGGACGGAATTGCTCTATCCATTGAGCTACCGGGCCAACAATGCTATAATTGTAACATGAAACTCATCAAGAGAAAAGACGACAAAAAAACCGAACAAGAGAAAGTGGAGGAGCGTCGCGAAGAAGTCTTGGCCGCCGGCCGCAAGTTTAAATATCCTCTTCAATGGACCAAACATCGCGTAGTGGTTAACACAGTTCTTATTACGATTGTTGTGCTTGGCATTATTGTCACTAGTGGTTGGCTTGCCCTTTACCGCTTCAACATGACAGACGAAATGCTCTTTCGCGTTACCAAAATTTTGCCAGTTCCAGTCGCAGAAGTAGATGGTAATAATGTTCTGTTTTCAGATTATTTAATGCTTTATCGCAGCAGTATTATTTCTATTGAACGCCAATCCAGCCAAAACGATAGCCGCGGGTCCCTAGATGATCTTCGCGCACAATATCGTCGCGCAGCTTTGGACGAAGCCGAAGAATACACCTACGCCCTAGAACTCGCCAAAGAATTAGAAATTGAAGTCACAGACGAAGAAGTAAAATCCGAATTTGAACGTCACATCAAAATCGGCGGCGTAGATCGTAGCGAAGAGAGTTTTCTCAAAATTATCGACGAAAATTTTGATTTATCAAAAAGCGAATACGAACGGATGCTCTATCTCACGCTCATCAAGTCAAAAGTTGAAATCAATATAGATGAGAACGCCAACAAAATCGCTGCACGCGTAGAATCTATGCTTGCTTCAAACGGTGGCGACTACAAAGCTATTGCCGAGGCTCTAGGCTCCGCCATTAATTATGAGGAAACTGGTGGGATGGTTTCCAACCAAAACATTGACGGTGGTCGCGCCAACGAAGCTATGAAATTAGAGCCGGGCCAGGAAAGCGGCAGATTTCTTTCCATGAATGGTGATGGTTACTATTTTGTCAAACTTATTAAAAAGTCCGAAAGCGAAGTTAATTTTGTTTCCATCAAAGTTCCATTCACAGAATTCAAAAAACGTTTCAATGCTCTCCGCACAGACGGCAAAATCACCGAATTTATTACCCCATCTCCAGAAAAACAAGAATAAAAAATCGCCCTCTCAGGCGTTGGTGCGGGTATGGAGGGTCGAACTCCAGTCTCATCCTTGGGAAGGATACATAATAGCCGTTATACGATACCCGCGACACCCCCATTATAACATATCCCTATAAATATGGTATAATTAATTTATGCAAGAGATAGAGAACCAATTAAAAGATGCTATCAAAAATTTATACAACCTTGATTTTGATCCCGAAATTACCGCTGCTCCGGCAAATATCGACGCGGATTATTCCTCAAACGCCCCTCTAAAGCTCGCTAGCGTGCTTCACAAAGCCCCGATGCAAATCGCCGAAGAATTGAATATCGGCACTCCAACTGCACCAGGTTTTATTAACTTTACCATTGCGGACGATGCATTAAAGAATTCAATAGATACCCTAGATTTATCCTGCGGCGACCTTGAGGGCAAGACTATCATTTGTGAATTTAGCGATCCAAACCCATTCAAAGTTCTGCACGTCGGGCATCTCTACACTTCCATTATGGGTGACTCCATCAGCCGTCTTTACGAGTACGCCGGCGCCAACGTAATTCGTGCCAATTTCGGCGGTGATGTTGGTCTTCACGTCGCCAAAACCATGTATATCTTAAAACAAAAAGACATCAAAGACCTAACTATCGAAGATATTGCCAAGTGTTATATTGAGGGCACCACCGCTTACGAAGATGATGATAAGGCCAAAGCCGAAATCACCGATTTGAACAAAGAGATTTACAAGATAAACGCCGAAGACATCCATGGCACCGAGCTCTCAGACCTTTATTGGAAAGGCAGGGAACTATCCTACGATTATTTCAAAAATTTCTACGCCACCATTGGTATCAAGTTTGATAAGTATTACCCAGAATCTACCGTAGCCGCTCTTGGCCTCCAGACAGTAAAAGAACAATTAGAAAAAGGCGTTTACGAAATGAGCGATGGCGCTGTTATTTTCAATGGTGACAAATTCGGCCTCCATACCCGCGTGTTTATCAACAAAGAAGGTGTCCCAACTTACGAGGCAAAGGATGTTGGTCTTATCTTCACCAAGTGGGAAGATTATCATTTTGATAAATCCGTCGTCATCACTGGCAACGAACAGCTCGAATACATGAAGGTAGTCTTGAAATCCATAGAACAATATGCGCCAGAACTTGTAAAAAAGACCACTCACCTAACTCACGGCCTCGTCAAACTCCCAGGCAATGTCAAAATGTCTTCCAGAAAAGGCAATTTCTTGAAAGCCGTAGATGTATTAAATATGGTAAAAGACGAGTTAAAAAACGAATATAATTCCGAGGACAAAAAAGTCTCTCTCGCTGCCACTAAGTACGCATTTTTGAAATATAAAATGGGCGGCAACATCATCTTTGATCCAAAAGAATCGGTCAAAATGACCGGCAACTCCGGCCCTTACCTCCTCTACTCCTGTGTCCGCGCCAAAAAGATCCTCGCAGGCGTCGAGAACATTCGCAAAGCGAACATAGCGACCAACGGGGAGCTTCTAGCAAGCGAACCCCATAACGATGGGCGTGAGCGAAGCGGTTCGCGTGCGAATGTTCTGACGCCATTTGAAAGAAATTTAATGAAGAAGCTTTTGGGGTATAAAGATGTATTGTCCGAAGCTGTAAATGAGATGGCCCCACACAAAGTTGCGAATTTCCTCTACGAACTCGCCCAAGAATTTTCTAGATTTTACGAAAATTGCCCAGTCGCTGGTGCCCCAGAAGAAGCCGAACGCGCCAAGATTGTAGAAAAATATTTGAACGTTATGACTCACGGACTAAATATTTTGGGAATTGAAATCCCGGAGGAAATGTAATGAAAAAAGCAAAACTACTTTGGATTGATTTAGAAATGACTGGCCTTGAACCAGTAAAAGACAAGATTCTAGAAGTCGCGGCTATCGCTACAGACATGGACTTAAATGAAATTGCTACCTACGAAGCCGTAGTAAAAGTAGACGACAAGCTAATAAAAGAGCGCATGGTCGGCGAGTTTTGGGAAAGAAACAAAGAGTCCTACGACGCCCTTGTTGCACAAAACAAAAATGGTAAGCCGGCCGCGGAAGTAGAAAGGGAACTATTAGAATTCTTAGACAAGTATTTTGGTAAAGAAATTTATCTTGCCGGCAATTCTATTCACCAGGATCGCAAGTTTATTGAACGCGAAATGCCAGAATTAAACAAGCGCCTGCATTATCGTATGCTTGATGTTTCTGCCTGGAAGATTTATTTTGAAAACGCCCTGGACAAAAAGTTTACTAAGCGCGACGCACACCGCGCACTTGATGATATTAATGGCAGCATAGAGGAGCTCAAATGGTATTTGACATTTCTAAAGTAACCGGTATCGGCGAATACACAGAAAAACCAGAAAAAGAACGCACTATATACAATAAGGGTGACAAAGCTTTTCTCGTGATAAATAAAAATACTATTGAACTTCGCACAGACGACAAGCTCGCAAAACTATTGGAAGAAAAATACGAGTCCGTTATGCAGTCGCGTTATTTTGGCCGTGGCGGCATTGAAATTGTTTTGGCTGGCGATCAACTAAAACCGGACGAAGTAAACGACCTCGTCCGGCTTAGCTACAACCTTACTTTAGAAGATTAGAGTTCGGCTTTTGCTTTCTTTGCATCACGTTTGCGGTTGATGCGATTCATTGCCTTGATAATCATAAAGATCACAAGCGCAATAATCAAAAATTGAATTACATTTTGGATAAAGTTACCATAGGCAATCACGGCTTCGTCACCAGTTCCAAAGAAATTTGGAATACGAATTGCAAGGTTGGTAAAATCTACGCCACCGGCAATCAACCCCACGATTGGCATCACAATATCGTTTACTAGGGAATTAACGATTGTAGTAAATGCGCCACCTACTGCCACACCTACCGCAAGATCCACCACCGAGCCACGGTTAATAAACTCTATAAATTCTTGGCGAAAACTTGAGCCGCCTTTGTGTACTTTTGCCAACGCTTCTTTGGCTTTTCCACTTTTGCCACCCTTATTTTCTTCTTTAGACATTTTCATCCTTTCTTTTAATTCGCCTCAGAGAAATTATCAAATTTATCATAAATAACTCTAAGGCTCTTGTCAGAAGTTTCTAGCAAGTTCTTCAAAGTTTCACTCTTTGTAGAACTCGCTAATTTATTTTCCATATTTACAATCAAAGAAATTTCGTAAGCCATTTTGTGCGCATAAATTCTATCTAGCACACCCGTAATCTTTGCCTTAAACAATTCTTCGTTCAAACCATCTTTGTGTAAATCCTCATCTTCTTGGATGCTTTTTTTCGCATTGTCTTTGAAGTTGTATGCTTCAGCAAGATAATCCGTTAGCTCCTTGCCAGTGTTCGTAATTATGCCATTAAAAGATGCCGAAACAGAACGAAGATCAGAAGATTTGATACTAGGCTGGTATTCAGAAACCATTTCCGCAGTATTATCCAGACGAAGCTTCAAAGTTACAGCTTGATCTTCTAGGCTTTTCCCACCACCGCCCAAAATTAGCCCAAGCAGCATAAGAAGCAGTAGTCCTCCTACACCAATTGCCCCCACAATAAAAAATTTTGACTTAAAAATATTAGAAGCACTTTTTTTCTCTGGCCTCACGTCGCCAGAGATTTGGCTTAGATATGTTTGCCCGTCCATATGCTATAATTATAGCATAATGTACGATCTGAAGGAGGAAATCAAATCCAGACTGGCGGTGGAAGATGTAGTGGGGCAGTATGTGGAGCTAAAACGTGCAGGCCGAAATCTCAAAGGCCGTTCTCCTTGGGGTGTAGACAAAACCCCAAGTTTCATGGTTTCTCCCGAAAAGGGCATTTGGCATGATTTTTCCGCCGGCAAAGGCGGTGATATTTTTACCTTCCTTATGGAAGTAGAAGGGATTAGTTTTAAAGAGGCTTTAGAAAAACTTGCCGCTCGTGCCGGTGTAGATATTACCAAATATCGCGGTGGCGATCCTAATGTTGCCAAGAAAAAAGCTCGTGCCAAGGAAGCTTTAGCCCTCGCTACCAAATATTATCAAGCTTGTCTTGTCCGTAATAAAACTGTTTGTGAATACGTTTTTTATAAACGCAATCTCAATCGCTGGGCTGTTTCTGAATTCAAAATTGGCTATGCCCCCGGGCAGGGAAAGATGCTCTACGAAGCCTTAAAAAAACGCGGCTTTACAAAAGAAGAATTAAAAACCGCCGGCCTTTTAAGTGCCTACGACAACGATATGTTTCGTGATCGCATGACGGTTCCGTTTGTTGATACTGGTGGCGATATTATCGGCTTTACCGCGCGTATTATTGGCAAGGGTGAGCCAAAATATCTCAACACTTCCGATACGATTTTATTCAACAAATCTCGTTTTATTTTTGGCCTTTGCAACGCCAAGGAGTCCATTCGCAGAAATGGTTTTGTCGTGATTGTAGAAGGCAATATGGATGTTATATCGTCTCACCAAGCTGGCGTCAGAGAGGCCGTAGCTACTTCTGGTACCGCCATGACAGATCAACACCTCAAAATTTTGTCCAATCTTACTAGTGATATTCGTCTTGCCTATGATGGAGACGAAGCTGGAGTCAAAGCCACCGAACGCGCCATTATGCTTGCTGGCGACCTCGGTATTAATCTTTCTGTAATTTCCAATTACCATGGCGCCAAAGATCCAGACGAGCTCATCCAGAAAGATCCAAATCTCTGGAAACAGGCCGTAGAAGAGCGCGTGCCGGCGGTGGATTGGCTTTTAAACAAATACGAAGAAAATCTAGATCTTCGCACTGCTACCGGCAAAAAACAATATTCCGACGTTGCTTTAAAGCTCCTCAGCTTCGTAAACGACGAAATAGAACGCGCTAGTTACGAGAAAAAAGTCGCTAAAAAACTAGATGTAGAAGTAGAAATTTTGCGCGAAAAAGGTGAGAGGCTGAACAAAAAACTAGAACAGGCCGTCTCACACCGTTATCTCAAAAAGCCAAAAACCGAATTAAAATCCGATAAACTCAAAAAATACGAAGACAGTCTCTTGGCCCTCAAGATTTTTGGCGGTGTCACCAAAACTAAAATTCCTTTTGAGCCGCCAGAAGATGATGCTAAATTGGATGAGCTAGAATTGGTATTCAATCGCGATCACGAAAATATCAAAGACACAGATTACGAAAAGGAAGCCTCCGACCTCCTAGCTCTATATGATAGGGAATCCAAAAAACAACAAATCTCCGCCTTAAACGAGCAACTTTCTAAACTTGATGAAGAAAGTGAAGAATACGAAGAAATCATGAAAAAAATCTATGATTTACAGCGGAGCTAACGCCCCGTCGCAGGGCCTCCGGAGCCTGGCAAGGCGAGGATGAGCGCGCCTCGCCCGTGGCGACGGGCCGAGGCGACGCAGCCCAAGACGGGCGCGTTAGTCCGCTCTTGCAAAATTTCTATTTTTAGTCTATACTCTACATTAATGAGCTTGAAAGATGATGATATTTTGAATGCAAAAGACTTGAATTTTGATTTTGACGAACCTGGCACAGACGACCTTGAAAGCGAAGAAGAGCTTTCGGACGAAGAGCTTGCCATCACCGCCGAAAACGTTGATGCTTTTGCAGATGATTCAGTTAGATTATACCTTCGCGAAATTGGCAAAATCCCACTTCTTACCCCAGAAGAAGAAGCCGATCTCGCTCAGCGTATCGTAAAGGGTGACAAAAAAGCCAAAGACAAAATGGTAGAGTCAAACATGCGTCTTGTGGTTTCTATCGCCAAGCGTTATGGTGGCCGCGGTCTAGATTTTCTTGATCTTATCCAAGAGGGAAACACCGGTCTCCTCCGCGCCGTAGAAAAATTTGATCCAGCCAAAGGTTTTAAGTTTTCTACTTATGCTACTTGGTGGGTTCGCCAAGCTATTACTCGTGCTATTGCAGATCAAGCCCGCACCATTCGTATTCCAGTGCATATGGTAGAAACCATCAACAAAGTCCTTCGTACTACTCGCAAACTCACCTCAGAATTAAACCGTGAGCCTACCAACGAAGAAATCGCCAAGGAACTCGACATGGAGCCAGAAAAGGTGGATTATGTGATGCGCATCAAACAAGATATCGCCTCGTTAGATGCTTCTGTTGGTCGCGAGGGCGACGACGAGGATTCCGTGCTTGGTGATTTCGTAGAAGACGAGGAGCGCGACTCCCCAGAAGATTCCGCCGCAAACCAAATTTTGAAGGAACAATTGTCCGAAATTATTGCCACTCTCACCGAAAGGGAACAAAAAATCATCCGCCTTCGCTTTGGCATCGGCGGTGGTCGTCCGCACACTCTAGAAGAAGTTGGCAACGAATTTGATGTTACTCGTGAGCGTATCCGTCAGATTGAAGCCAAAGCCCTTTCTAAACTTCGCAAAAACAAAGACACCAAAAAACTACACGAATATCTAAGGTAAGGAGGTATATGAAAAAACTTTTGTTATCACTTATCGCAGTTATTATGGGCGGGTTTATGATGGCTGCTCCAGTTTTTGCTGAATGCCCAGAAGGTTGCGTACAGACAGCAATATTAGGCAAAGATGGCTGTGTATGTGATGACGGTAAAGGCAGTTCAATTACTGATATTCTTACAACTGTTGTTGACATCCTCACCGTTGGTGTCGGTATCCTTGCCGCTATTGGCATCACTATCGTTGGTATTCAATATCTCACCGCTGGTGGCAGCGAGGAGCAAACTCGCAAAGCCAAGCGTCGCATGCTAGAAATCGTCATTGGTGTTGCTGCCTATGTTGTGCTTTACGCTATTCTCAAATGGCTTTTGCCTGCATATAACCCATCATCATAGGACATCTCATGCGCCGTCTTCTCATTGTTTACAATCCCCGCTCGTCTCGTTTTGTTGATGTAGAAAAAGAAGTTCTGTCAAAAGCCAGGGAATTAAAGGGTTTTATCATTGGCAAATACGAAGTTGAGCCTACCGACGTAGACAAAAACGCCGCCAAGTTTGCCAAGCTCCTAAAAGATGGTGATTTGGTGCTTTCTGCCGGCGGTGATGCTACTGGCATTATCGCATCCAATGGTATTTTGAAATCTGGCAAAGACGCCACACTTGCTGTCCTCCCATACGGCAATTTCAACGACCTCGCCCGCACTCTCGGAACGATGAGTACAGATAAACTTTTCAAGATAATAGAAACATGGACGGGTGACACACATAAGGGGGACCCTGGGACCTGCGGATTTGGGGGAAAATGTGTGGCAGGCCCCGTCCAGAGGTTATATCCTCTCGAGATTTATGTGGATGGCAAGTTTTTCCGCTATGCGTCCTGCTACATGACCATCGGCATGACCGCCGAAGTCTGTGAGATTTTTGATGAGCCAAAATTCAGAAAAAAAATGCAAAAAGGTTCCAAATCTTCCTGGCGCTCTTATCTTGCTCTTTCAAAATGGTATTTCAAAAACCGCCACAAAAAAGTTTTTATCCCACCATTTACCATTAATGGCAAGCCTGCAGAAAAAAAGGCCAGCGATTATTGCGCGCTTTCCGGCAAGTCCATGTGTCGTGTGATGAAAGGTGGAGATGATTATTTGAAACCAAAAATTTTTCGCAGTATGAATCGCAAACTCACCAGTTTTCCAAGACTATTCGTACTAATGGTAAAAGCGATTTTTGTCCGTACGCCAGGAGAAGAAACCACTGGCGACAAGTTAGAATTTTTAAAGCCCGCCACAGTAGAGCTCCAGGCCGAAGGTGAGTACAGAGTGTTTAAAAATATCAAAACTATTGAAATTAAAAAAGGTGACAAATGTCTCAAAGTGATCCACGGTTAGTCAAAGTTATAGAATATATGCGAGCTCACTGGCCAAGCGAGGTCAAGCCAGAGTGGCAAGTTGGGCTTGCCGAATATCCAGCCATTCTCAAAAAGGTGGTAGAAGATTTTACGATTGCCGCCACCAAAAACCACCGTTTTATCCGTATCGCAGGGCTCTCTGGCTCTGGCAAGACTACTCAAATTCTCCCAGCCGTAGAAGCCTACTGTGAAAAAAATAATTTTGAGCCGATTCTAATGGCTGCACGTCGCTTTGTGGAATATCACCCGCACTACCAAG
Source organism: Candidatus Saccharimonadota bacterium (assembly GCA_017510705.1). GTDB lineage: Bacteria > Patescibacteriota > Saccharimonadia > Saccharimonadales > Saccharimonadaceae > Nanosyncoccus. The sequence goes on along the minus strand of JAFWMO010000010.1, from coordinate 57,480 downwards.
AAATCAAAGATTACTACGGCGACGAAAACCTTCGCAAAATGACAGACGAGTTTAGCACCATCATGCTATTTCTTACTTTGTCCGAGCTCATCAAAGGTGGATATGACATTGTCCTAGATGTTACGCTTCTAGATCCAGAAATGGAAGGCATCTTGCTAGAGCTACTCATAGCAGGGAATTACGAAGCAACAATTTTGATGATTGCGATTTCTCCAGTAGTCACCGAAAAATATCTTTCTGGCCGCGCTTGGCGCCATTCTAGAGAAACCGAGCAGGAGTTTATCCGTGCCACTTCCAAAGCTCTAGAATTTTATGCCAAAAACGCACCAAGTCTCCGCATTATCCTCTGGAGCGTTTACGACAAGCCACCAATTTATGACGGTGAGATCAAAAACGTCCTTCCAATCTTTGAAGATTATTCCAGTAGGGAAGATTTGCCAAAAGCAGACGACGACGCTCGTCGCAACGCCAAGATTGAATATCTCTTGACTATTTAATCATCAGCGTGATACAATTAAAATGTCTTAAATCATTTATAATATCACTGCACTTTTTTATAAATAAGTACTTGTAAATCGGCACCGTGCCGCACTAAGTACTTATGTATGCAGTGACGATAAATGGTTTAAGACACCCGCACGGTGTCGATTTTTATTGAGGCGCCGCCAATATCAAACTAACAAGGTGGTGAAATGAAGCGTAGACTAGCCCTATCAATATGCACACTACTACTTTTTCCTACGTTATGTAGTAGTGTGTATATTAATGAGGCTAGAGCAACTGGCGAAAGTGGCTCTGCTGATGTAGAAATTCAGTTCACATTAAATCCCACCCTCACCGCCACACTTTCCAGCAATGATATTTATATTCACGATATCACTCCAGGTGCCACTCGTAGTAGCAACATTGTAACTCTTAATGTGGAAAGCAACAATGTCTCTGGGTATGTTGTCTCTGCATCCACTAGTAGCACTACCTCGGATCTCACCCAGACTGGCACTACTTCAAAATTTTCTAGTATTGCCGCAGACGCAGACCTGGGCACATTAATCACGGATGACACTTGGGGATATAGTATCAAAGCTAGCACTTTTGCTGGCAATGGCACTAGCACCGAAAAAGCTGGCGATCCAGGTGCGTGGTCTAATTATAATGGTCTTACCAATACTCTTAATCCCATCTTTTCCGTAGATTCTGCCGTTCTCACAGGGCTTAATTTTCGTATTGCCGCCAAGGCCAGTGATGATATTGACCCGGGTGAGTACACTAATACAATTAATTTTGCAGTCGTCGCCAATCCCGCTCCAGTTTCTTTTCACGACGCTTTTAGCGCGGTGCAAGGTGTTACAAAATTCAAGGGCTATTACAAAATGCAAGACATGAGTACGTCTATTTGTAATTCCGTAACGCGCTTGAATGGCGAAACTCCTATCATCAAACTCATTGATACTCGCGACGAAGCCGTCTACAACGTAGGCAAATTAGCAGACAACCGCTGCTGGTTACTAGACAACTTAGCCATAGACCTCACCAATTCCAATGTCCAATCCATTATGGACAGTACCAATACTAATGCCACAGATACTTCACTTGGATACTTATTTGGTACTACCCCGCCACGTGACCCGGCTACAGATGCTAGTGGCAAATATGCCACAGCTGCAGTCTCTACCAACTGGAATGGTTCTACTAGTTACTCTGCGCCTCTTATCAATGTGTCCAATAAGAATTACATCTACACCGGCTCCAATGGTGGTGGCTTAGACAATATCGGCCAATGGAAAGCGGGTGGATACTATAATTATTGTGCTGCTAGTGCTGGCTCATATTGCTATGGCGACGGGACAGAATCTGGTACTAATTATGATAGCCCTAGCTCCGCCATAGATGCCGACGAAGATGTTTGCCCATTTGGCTGGCGTATGCCTACTGGCGGGGCCATTGCGAATTCTGGCACCAATAAGGGTGGCGGTGAATACCAGAAACTGGCTAATGCCATTTCTGGTGCTACTGGCGACATTGCTGGCAATCCAGCTTATACTAATTTTCGTAACGCCGGTCGTTTTCCTCTTTCGGGTTACTTCCTCAATGATACGGTACTTTATAGGGGATCTTTCGGCTACTTTTGGTCATCTACACGTTACAATAGCAACAACATGTATGGTCTTCGTATGAATACTAGCGATATCTTTCCACAATATAGTTACTACCGTACCTACGGTCGCTCCGTCCGTTGCATCGCTAAATAGTTATTCCGCCTAAGCTTATTTTCGGGGTAGGGGGTTGTATTTTTTACCACATTGTGCCTATAATTCCACATAAAATTTAATCAAAAAGGAGTTTTATGGACAAAGAGTTTGAAGACAAACATAAAAATTTGGAAATGTGGTTTCCGGTAAAAGAGCGCAAGCATAATATTAGCACGAATAAAATACCAAAGATTACTGATGGCGAAATTTGGTGGGTAGCAGTAGGCGAAAATGTTGGCGTAGAAATAAACGGCAAAAGTAAATATTTTTCACGACCAGTGTTGATTTATAAAAAACTAACACATCTTGGTTTCTTAGGCATTCCATTGTCAACGCAAAAACATGACGGGGCTTGGTACGTGGGTTTTAGATTTCAAGAGAAAGATATTTGCGCAGTCCTATCGCAGGCAAGAACTTTTAGTACAGCTAGACTTTATAGTCGTTTAGGGCAAATCGCCGAAGATGACATGCAAAAAGTCAAAAAAGGTTTCCGAAGACTATATTTTTAAAACTCTACAAAAAAATTTCCCCTAGCCTAACGACTAGGGTGCGGGAAATCCCCGAATATGTTTCTATTATAGCACTTCTTTTGATCTTTTACAACTGATTCAAATTAATCTCTGGGAAATGTGCACGAATATGGTCTGCATATCCTGCATCAATATGATTCCACGCAGTTTTCATCCGTTCAATTTCTTCCGTATCCGAAAACTGCGCCAAAAATGCTTCCTCAAACTCTTTTGGTGCTGGCCTAGAAATAATTCTCGCCACATCCATATTTGGGTTGCCAGTACCCGCAAAACAAAAATCTATTACGCCAATTACTTTGTCATTCTCATCTAGCAAAATATTACCGAGGTTCAAATCGCCATGCACCAGCCGGTCCATTTCGGTCTTTTTTATATATTCGTGGTCCTTATCAATATGCTTGTCGTAATGTTCGTAATCTAGTTCGTGCAAAAAATCAGACAAAGGGTATTTTACTTTTTCTGGCGCCTTAGAAAGATCTATGCTAGAAAGCTCCTTGATAAACTTTGCAATATCATAAGCCACACCGGTGATGGCAGTATGAGACAAATGATAAATTCTATCGCCCAGAGTATAACCTTCTATTTTTTGGTGCACAGAAAATGGTCGTTTTTTGTCGTCGTAATAAAGTTTCATTTGCGGTGTATAAAAGCTAGTCTTGCCATCTACAAAATTACAGACCGTAGCATCCTTTACGATCATCTTAGACCAAAACTGGTTGCGAGGGAAGCGAAAAAAATAAGCACCCTTATCCGTGGTGACTTCAATCACAATATTTGTCCACCCAGTCAAAATATGTTCGGTTTTCTCAATTTTTTTGTCAGGAAATGTCTTTTTTATGATCTCGTCCAGCGGATCATCAGGTGTAAAAAAATTACTCATGTGCTACAATTATACTATGGATAACGTAAAAATTCTAGCTATAGTGGGGATGAGCGGCAGTGGCAAATCTGTTGCAGTAGACTATCTTACAGACAAAGGCTATCCAAAGGTATATTTTGGTGGCATGATTTACAAAGAAATGGAAAAACGCGGTATCGAGCGTACCGAAGACGGGGAATCAGAAAAACAATTTCGCGAGATGATCCGTGAGACCGAGGGCAAAGATTGGGTAGTTCGGCAAGTTATAGAAGAAGTAAAAGACCTTATCACTGCCGGCCAAAAACGCATTGTATTAGACGGTGTTTATTCCTGGACAGAATACAAGACCTTAAAAAAAGAATTTCCAAAATGCCTCACCTTTCTCGCTATTGTGGTAGACAAAAAACTCCGTTACGAGCGTGTGGCAAATCGTAAAGGTCGTTCTTTTGACACTGCCGCTATTCGCGAACGTGATCGTAGCGAAATTGAGAACCTAGAAAAAGGTGGCCCAATCGTAGCTGCAGATTACTACGTGTTAAACAACAGTAGCGTTGAAGATATGTATTCTAGAGTTGATGAAGTTCTAAAGGAGATAGGATTTTGAGTGGCGCGGCCGAGCTTACATCAGTAGCCTACAAAAAGGGCAATCTCTTGCGTTATACTCTTTGGGTGCTTGGGGCAGCTTGTGTTGCTATACTCATCATTAATGTTCTTAGTATAATGAACGGTGATGGCGCGGCCGCTGTACCAGAGGGCTATAAGTTCTCAGTTACAGATCGCTATTCCGAAAACAGCAAAGTAAAAACTATCTACTATGTCTACGACAACAAAATAATCGTAGAAGACGAAAGTTTTGATGACGACGGCATCAACCGCACTCTAATGGAATATGACGGTATTTCTACAAGTAGCCTTGAATACAACGGAAACGACACTACCGATCTGTGTGAGCTCGGTGCTTGCAGAGAAAAGCCCAAAGTTCTAGCAGTTATCAAAAAATTAATTTCACGCAAACCTGGCCGTGAATTATTGGGGTATTAAATGAAGCGTTTAGTTCTTATCGACGGCAAATCTGTTTTCTATAGAGGTTATTATGCTATGGGGGCACTTAGTTTGCCAGATGGCACGCCTACTGGTGGCATTTATGGTTTTGCGGCCATTGCCATGGAAATCGTCAAAAAATTAAATCCTACCAAAGTTGTAGTAGCTTGGGATTCCAAAACTTCCGTCTCGCGTCGTCGTGCAATTTATGCAGATTACAAAGCCGGCAGAGTAAAACCTGGAGATGATTTTTATGCTCAAATTCCACTACTAAAAGAGCTAATCAAAAACCTTGGTTGGGCTTTCGTAGAAATTGACAATTACGAAGCAGATGACATCATTGGCACGCTTAGTCGTGAGGCTGATGAGACTGTAGGCCCAGACGGATTTTGCGAGTACGAGACTTTCATCATTTCTTCCGATCTTGATATGCTTCAGATCGTAGATAGCAACACTCACATGTGGCGCATCTTAAAAGGTTTTACCAATATTGAACAAATAAATGTCCCAGAGCTAGAAGAAAAATATGGTATCAAAAAATCTCAGTTCTTAGACCTCAAAGCCTTGAAGGGTGATTCTTCCGATAACATTCCAGGGGTTCCAGGCATTGGCGAAAAAACCGCCGCCAAATTATTAAATGATTTTGGCACCCTAGATGGCATTTACGAACACATTGAACAAATTTCTGGTTCAGTCCGGACCAAACTTGAAGCAGGAAAAAATTCCGCCTACATGTCTCGCGAACTCGCAAAGATTATGTTTGACGCCCCTGTAGACCTTGCCAAAATCCCAGATTTTGTTTTTGATCGAGACCGTACCATCTCCGGCCTCAAAAAACTTGAATTCAACTCCCTCATCCGCAAGATATCTGTGCCGGGCGGCGAAGAGGGTGTGGCGGGTGGCACTCAGCCCGCCATCGACGGGCCTCCGGAGCCTGGCAAGGCGACGCAGTCCGAGATAGCGGGTGAGCGCCAGGCCCCGCCAGCCATCATCGATTGGGACATCAAGAGTTTGATGCATTCAGACGAGACAGTTGCCAAAAAGATTTTGTCCGGCGTGCCCTTTTGGGACCTCTCTCAAGCCGCTTTCCTCATCAACCCTCTTTCTAGGAGCGACGAAGCTCCAGAAGATTTCGCCTTTGCCTACCATGAGCAACTCACGATTTTAGAACGTACACCAAAACTCCTAGATGTACTTTTAAATTTTGACCTTCCACTTATTCCAGTCCTCTACAAAATGGAAGAAAAGGGAATGCTCATAGATCGCGCTTATTTCAAGTCACTAGAAAAAGAATATGAAAGTATCGTCAAAAAATTAGAAACAGAAGTCTGCGCACTTGCTGGCAAAGAATTTAACGTCAACTCCCCAGCACAACTTTCCGAAGTGTTATTTACAGATTTAGCTCTCCCTACTAAAGGCATCAAAAAAACCACGCGTGGTTACTCTACTGGCGCCAAAGAGCTTGAAAAACTAAAAGATGTACATCCAATTATTCCAAAGCTTATCGAATACCGCGAGGCCGCAAAACTTCTTTCCACCTACATTATGCCGATGTCAGACTTGGCAGACAAGAATGGTCGTGTCCATACCACCTTTACGCAAAATGTCACCGCCACTGGCCGCCTTAGTTCGGTTAGCCCAAATCTCCAAAATATCCCAGTGCGCACAGAAGAGGGGAAGCGTATTCGTACTGGTTTTATTGCTCCTCGTGGCAAAGTTTTGGTCTCTGCTGATTATTCGCAGTTTGAACTCCGTCTCGCAGCTGTCCTATCTAGTGATCAAGCCCTAATTGACGATTTCAACAACGATATAGATATTCACACCAAAACCGCCTCCGAAGCTTTTCATGTCCCACTTACCGAAGTCACCAAAAACCAGCGTCGCGCCGCCAAGACTATTAATTTTGGCGTACTCTATGGTATGAGTATGAAAGGACTTTCGGACGCTACCGGTATGTCTATGGCGGAAGCCAAGACCTTTATAGAAGATTATTTCAAGCTCCGCGCCCCTATCAAGAAAAAGCTAGAAGATATTTTGGCTCAGGCCAAAAACGAAGGCTATGTGGAGACTTTTTACGGTCGCCGCCGTCCTACCCCAGATGTAAGTTCGCCAAACTTCCTTATTCGCCAAGCTGCGGAACGTGCCGCCGCCAATATGCCAATTCAGGGCACCGAGGCGGATCTTATGAAGCGCGCAATGATCGCCGTAGACAAAGCTCTCCCAGATGGAGCCGAGCTAATCATGCAAGTTCACGACTCTCTTATCGTAGAATGTGATGAAAATATCGCAGACGAAGTTACCAAGATTCTTAAAAACAAAATGGAGCCCGTCGCTCCAGAGCTAAACGTCAAATTGGTTGTAGAAATATCTCAAGGCCAAAATTGGGGCGAACTATAACAGCTTGTTCCAAAATAGGATAAGCCGTGTTATTATTAGTATGTGTATGCTGCACATACTGAAAGGGTAAAAATGGAAAAAGCTGTTGAAATCTATAAAGCCCATGAGGGCGAAGTTATATTCAAAGTTGACATAGATGAAGAAACTATCTGGGCGACGCAAGAGCAACTATCTGCGCTTTTTGGTGTAGACCGTACGGTAATTGGGCGCCACATTCGTAACATTTTTCGTGATGGTGAGCTGGACGAAAGTTCAGTATGTGCATTTTTTGCACATACTGCCACAGACGGAAAGACTTATCGGGTCAAAATGTATAATCTCGACGCCATCATCTCTGTTGGTTACCGCGTTAATTCCAAAAAAGCCACCGACTTTCGTATCTGGGCCACCAAAGTTTTGCATCATTACGTAGTGGATGGCGTAGCTATCAATGATCGCCGCCTGAAAGAACTTGATTCAAAGAAGCTTCACGAAATTGAAGGTGCGCTTGGCATTGTCAAACGCCTTGTTGCCGCTTCTGATCTTTCTGCAGACGAAGCTGGCGGCATCCTAGAAGTTATTACCAAATACTCCCCAAGTTTTAAGGCCTTGCAAGAATTTGACGAGGGGCACATCTCCTTCGTTAAAGGCAAGAAGCGTTCCATCAAACTTCTTACCGAATCTGACTGCAGTAGCATCATTACGTCTCTCAAGAAAAATGTAAAAGGCGACGAGCTTTTTGGCAAACCACGTGGTGATGCTTTTTCTTCTAGTCTTGGTGCAATCTCGCAGACTTTTGATGGCAAAGATGTCTATCCATCTATCGCCGAAAAAGCTGCCAATCTCCTCTATCTCATTATTAAAGATCACCCGTTTTACGACGGCAACAAACGTATCGGCGCTCTACTTTTTGTGGTCTTTCTCACAGTCAACGACTATCATCTCACCGAAAATGGCGAAACCAAAATCAGCGACCGCGCTCTTACCGCCCTTGCGCTCCTAATTGCCGAGTCCAACCCAACAGAAAAGAGCCTTCTTACGGCTCTTGTCTGTAAATTGATAGAGAACTAACGTGTTGCGTAGGCTACGTTGTGTTCCATAGCTTGGGTTTCTAGTGCCGCAAGACGAGCAGCGTCATCAATTGCAGAATTCACAGAGTGCTTTACACGTGCTTTTTCCTCAGCTTTCTTTGCGTCATTCCAGCGGTCCAAGGTACCTACTAGATAGCCGGTAATGCGACGAAGCCTCTCGAACTTGCCTTCATCAAAATATTCCTCGTGCTCCATAAAATATGCCTTTGCAGTTTTCTTGTCGGTCTTTTCTTCAATCAATTTGATACCGGCTTCAATCAAGCAGGAAACATGCATAGTTTCATATTGGTCAAACGCTGCCAATGCCTCCTCGGCTTCTTTTTCGGAAATCTTAGCGTATTTGTTTAGCGATTTCAAATATCTTTTCATGTCGAAATTTTCAGCGTCATAAGGGTTACGATAAAGAATTTTTTTCATTTTATTCCTCTTTGGCTCTTGCCAGTTAGTTTAGTATTACCGTTATGTTTATGATTATAAGCCCTATATATAGTGCTTGTCAATACTTTTTTACACTAAATGTAGTTATGTTATAATATAGATATATGCCAGAGTTACCAGAAGTAGAAACAATTCGGCGTGGGCTAAAAGATTTTATTACAAACCGCAAAATTATTAAAATTGATGTATTTTGTGACAAATCTTTTGTTGGCAAACCCGTGCTCGGTACAGTCAAAAACATTCGCCGTTTTGGCAAAGCTCTAGTTATAGATCTGGATAATGGCAAATCTTTACTTATCCATCTTCGTATGACTGGCCAGTTGATTTTTGACGGCAAAGAACGTTATGCTGCCGGCCATCCAAGCGAGAATTTTACCGCCACTCTCCCAAATAAACAAACCAGAGTCGTAATTTATTTTGATAACGGCACTCTTTATTTCAACGATCAACGCAAATTTGGCTTCGTCAAAACTATCAGCACCGAAGAAGTGACAAACGACCCTTTCGTTAAAAAACTTGCCAAAGAGCCTTGGGCCATGTCGCCAGAAGATTTTTATCAAAAATTGCAAAAACACAAATCTGCTCCTATTAAAGCTATAATTTTAGATCAAACCATCATTTGCGGGCTAGGGAATATCTATGCTGACGAAGCCTTGTTTGACGCCGGCATCCATCCAGAGACAAAGTCCGGTAGCCTTACTAGGAAAGAGGCTGAAACTCTCCTAAAATCTGCTTGCGACGTAATGGACCGCTCTATTGCTTCTGGTGGGTCTACTATGGCAACTTACGTCAAAGCTGATGGCACCAAGGGCGACTATCTAGAAAAATTTGCTCAAGTCTTTCGTCGCGAGGGAAGAGCTTGCCCAAAATGTGGTGGCGAAATAGCCAAAATTCGTGTTGCTGGCCGCGGCACGCATATTTGCCCGCATTGCCAAAGGAGAAAAAATGGTTAAAGTTTTTTATGGTAATGATCGCATAAAAGCCAAAACCGAGATTGAGAAATTGCTCGGTAAAGATTACGAAATCATTGAGGGCGCAGAACTTACCGAGCAAGATTTGCCTAGCGTTTTCTTTGGCACTTCGCTTTTTGCTAGCACACGCAACATCCTCATCCGAGATTTGTCCACCAACAAAGCTATCTTTAATAGGCTTCCAGATTATCTAAATACTCCACATAATGTTATTATTTTCGAACTAAGCCTAGATAAACGCAGCGCCGCCTACAAAGAGCTAAACAAAAAAGTTGATTTTGTCGAGTTCAAACTACCAGAAATTGCTAACTTTAATGTAGCTTTTGATGTTTTTCGCACCGCCAAAACTGATGGCAAAAAAGCCGTTGCTATGCTTGACAAAATTAAGACCAACGAAGACCCAATGATGTTTTTTGGCTTACTTGCCTCACAAGCCATTAAAGATTATGCCAAAAAACAGGGAACCAAAGAAAAGAGAGTTCTGAAAGAACTCTCCAAACTTGATATTCTTTTAAAGACTACTTCGAGCCAGCCTTGGCTTTTGATTGAGTCTTTTTTACTGCAGGTTTCTTTGTTGCGGTAGCCTTAGCAGCGGTTTTAGCAGCTGGCTTCTTTGCAGCTGGCTTAGCGGCAGCCTTAGGAGCAGCAGCTTTTTTGGCTGCAGTTTTTTCTAGTTTAACGCCAGCTTTCTTTGCATATGCGTGAAGGGCAGCTTTGCGGCGTGCAGCAGTGTTTTTCTTCATTAGGTCTTTCTTTACAGCTTTGTCGTATTCAGATTGTGCAGCAGAAAGAGTCTTTGCATTTGGATTTGCACGGAAAGCCTTAAGAGCAGCTTTGATAGCTTTCTTGATTTCTACATTGTGCTCGGTGCGTTTTTCAGCTTGGCGAGCGGCCTTTTTAGCAGATTTAATAATTGGCATTTTTTCCCTATATTACATTAAAAATTAATTACTTCCCGCTATTATAACTCTTTTCTCGGTAAAAGTAAAGACTTTTTACCCTTGCAATATCTTGAAGCTTATGCTAAACTCGTTTTAGAAAGGTCAAAATGCCTGACGAAAACACACAAACTGCTACAGATAATAATGTCATAGTGCCACCACTGCCTCCAGTGGACCCAGTTTCTGATGCTACCGCTCCGGCGGACCCACCGGTGTCTGATGATGTTTCGCCTAGCAACGTGCCTTCTGGCGATACCTCATCTGGCGAGGAGCCACAAAACATCATGAATGATGTTGCTAGCAAAATTATTGAATCTCACAATATCCTAATTGCGCTTTCTTCTGATCCATCTGTAGACGAAATGTCAGCAGCTATTGGCCTCTCGCTTTACTTAGACCGTCTTGGCAAGAGAGCCACCGCTATTTATTCCGGCTCTACACCAAACGCACTTGAATTCTTAAAGCCAGAAGAAACTTTTGAAACTTCAGCAGATACTTTGCAGGATTTTGTAATTGCCCTAAACAAAGAAAAAGCAGACCATCTTCGCTACAAACTTGATGGTGACTTCGTCAAGATTTTTATTACTCCATACAAAACTAGAATTTCCGAAGAAGACCTAGAATTCTCTTATGGCGATTTTAATGTAGACTTGGTTTTGGCTCTTGACGTGGCCAATGGTATAGACCTCGATGCAGCGCTCCGTGAACATGGCCGTATTATGCATGATGCCGTAGTAATCAATATCACCACTGGCAAACCTGGCAAACTTGGCGAAATTGAATGGAGCGACAAGACCTCTAGCTCCGTTTCCGAAATGGTTGCACGTCTTCTTTATGGTATGAGCGGCAAAGAGCCTATTGAAAAAGAAGAAGCCACCGCATTTCTTACTGGTATAGTAGCTGCCACCAATCGTTTTTCTAGCGCTAGCACCACTTCCGACACCATGAAATTAGCATCACGTCTCATGGAATCTGGCGCCAATCAGCAGCTTATTTCCAAAAACATCACTCCAGATATAGAAAACGAGCTCCTATCATTTGCCAGTGGAGCTTCCGAAAAGGTAGACAAAGATCCGACCAAACTTGATATTGAACACGGCAACGAAGAGGGTGCAGATGAAAACAAAATTGTTGATGCCACCGTTACCGAAAAAGAATCCACCCTCCTAGACGATCTCAAAGCTGCCGAAGCATCCCTTGCTACTGCCGCTGCCGAGACCACTCCGGAAGCCGCCAAAGCCCCACTTCGTATCGAGAACGAAGAGGCTCCAGCGTCTCCTGCTGATACTACTACTCTCCCAGAAGTTCCATCTTTACCAGAAGTCCCTATCTCTCCAGAGCCACAACCGGAGGCTCCAGCAGAGGTTCCAGCAGAAGCACCGTCAGAAGAGCCTTTGATGGCCAACACCACCGAAAAAGTCATTGCTCCGTCGGCAGATTTTGAGCCAGAATCTCTAGCAGAGGGAACTAACAAATACGGTCAAATGCTAGAAGACGCTCTGTCCGAAGCTGGCGGCAATTCTGCTATCCCAACAGAGCCAATCGTCACCGCTCCAGAGGCTCCTGAAGTTTCAGGTAACCCAGCTGCATCTTTTGCTCCACCAGTACCATCTGAGCCAGAAATCAATGGTGTCCCAGAAATTAATTATATGCCTCTTCCTGGCGACGAAGTGTTGCCTCCTCCACCAGCCCCACCTGTAGATTTTGGCGCTCCAGCTCCATCCCCAGAAACTCCCGCCATGCCATCAATGCCAGCCATGGATGCTCCGGCTGCGCCAGAGGTTCCAAGCCCAGTTTCTATGGGCGGCCAGCCAGCTATGCAGGATCAGGTTTATACCGAACAGGCCGCAAATCCTGGTGCTTTCAAAATTCCTGGGATGTAGCCCTTGATTTTAGTATCATAATGATATATAATATATATGTGCTGGATTCGTAGCTCAGTTGGTTAGAGCGCTGCCCTGTCACGGCAGAGGTCGCGAGTTCGAGTCTCGTCGGATCCGCCACAAAAACGCCTAGCGGCGCTTTTTTTGTCGTCTCCGGAGCATCGCAAACGGATCCGTCATAAATAAATGCCTTCGGCATTTTTTTGTTGCTTTCTTTTCTCATCTGTGGTATAATACTCACCAATATGGCTATTAAAGTTACAAGAAAAGACCAGGGAGAAGCAAACGAAAACATTATTCGTCGTTTCAACCGCAAAGTCCTCCAGAGTGGAATTATGCCTCTAAAGAAGTCTCAGATGCGCTTTTCTAAACCAATTTCAAAGCGCGAACGTCGCTTAAAGGCAATCATCCGTGAAGCACGCAAGGCCGAAAAGACCGAGCGTATCAAGCTAGGACTTAAATAAAATATCCCCCTAGGGGGATATTTTTGTTGCAGAGTGCTATAATATATATAGAAGGAGAAGATAAATGATAATTCTATTTGGTTTAGCAGGCTCAGGTAAAGGCACGCAGGGAAAAGCTCTTGCCGAACTTTTCGGTTGGCGTACTTTTTCTGTAGGTCAAGTTATCCGTGACACTGGTGAATATACAGAAACAGTAAATGCAGGCAAGCTTATTCCAGATGACGACGTAATTCGTCTCATGAATAAACAAATTGAAAAAGCCGAAGCCGAAGGCTATGATGTGATATTGGATGGTTATCCGCGTGATGAATACCAGGCTCGCTGGATGATGGAAAACATGGCGGAAAAGATCGACGGTGCTGTGATTTTAGAGGTTCCAAAAGAAGAATTATACGAGCGCCTCGCCCTTCGTGGCCGTGATGACGACAAAGACAAAGAAGCTATAGACCGTCGCTTTGAAGTCTTTGAACAAAATATTTATTCAATTTTGCCTCTGTTGGAAGCCAAAAATATACCATACGAACGCGTTGATGGCACGGGACCAATCAACGTCGTTACGGACCGTCTAATAAATGTGATCAAAACCATGAACCCAAATGCCACGGTCCAAGAAAATGATGTAAATGGTGGAGAAATTGAAAAAAGTTATGGCGAATAAAATGATCAATATTGAGAATAACACTCGCGCCGAGGTAGACGAAAAAATCGCCGCTATGCGTGAAGGCGGCAAAATCATGGGCAACCTCCTCCGCGATCTCAAAAGCTACGTAAAACCAGGCATGACCGGTAAGGAAATAGATGCTTGGGTCCGCAAAGAGATTGTGAAGCGTGGCGCCAAAGTCTCTTACGATATGTTGGACGAAGATTTTCCAGGAGCTATTTGCATCTCAGTAAATGATGAACTTGTCCATGGCGCACCGAAAGATGAGCCACTCGAAGAAGGCGACAAAGTTTCTTTTGACCTTGTCATCTATTATAAAGGCTACCATACAGACTCCGCTTTTACCATGCTAGTAGGTGGCGAAGGCTCTCCAGCAGTAAAAAAGATGATCCAAGTTACCGAATCTTCCTTGTGGGAGGGAATTGAACAGGTAAAACCAGGCGCCCATATTGGTGATATTGGTCATGCCGTAGAGACGGTCTTGAGAAAAGGTCACCTTGGCGTAATAGAAAACTATATTGGCCATGGCATCGGTAAAACCATGCACGAAGCCCCAGAAGTCCCAAATTATGGCAAAAAAGGCCACGGCTATAAACTCGTAGAAGGCGATACTATTTGTATTGAACCAATGTCTTGCCTTGGCAAACCAGCCAATTATGTAGACAAAGACGATAACTGGTCCGTAAAAATGAAAGACGGTTCTATTGGCTGTCACTGTGAGCACACAGTTCTCGTTACCAAAGACGGCTATGAAGTTTTGACTTTACCAGATTAACTGTGTTATAATGAGCTTATGGATAACGAAAAGCGCTTTGTTACAGGTCTTGATGTTGGCACCGAAAATGTTCGTGCCGTAATTGCTTCCGTAGGGAAAGATGGGCAGCTTGCCATAGTTGGTTACAGCGAAGGCAAATCCGCCGGCATGCGAAAGGGCGTGCCTGCCAATCTTGCTGGCCCTGCTGGTGCTATTGACAGAATGCTTGGTGATGCCGAACGTATGGGCGGCTACGACGTCCGTTCCGCCTATGTTTCCATCAACGGTTCTCAAATTCTTTCCACCAAAACCGAAGGCATGATTGCTGTCGGCACCGTAGAGCACGAAATTAGTGACGAAGATTTAGATCGCGTAGAAGATGTGGCTGTTTCTGGTCGTATCCCAGCAAACCGTGATGTGCTAGAAGTTGTTCCCCTAGAATATGCCCTGGATGGCCAAGGTGGTATCAAGGACCCACTCGGTATGGCCGGTGCCAGGCTAGAAATGCGCGCCAATGTTATTTCTGCTCTTACGCCAAACTGTGAAAACCTGAGAAAATCCACCGCTGCTGCCGACGTCAAAGCTGAGAGATTAATCCCAAGCGTAGTTGCCGCTGCAAAAGCCGTTCTTACTGAGCGTCAAAAAGAAAACGGTGTCGCCGTCATAGACTTCGGCGCCACTACTACGTCAGTCGCCGTCTACGAAGAAGGTGATCTTCAGTATGTTGGTGTGGTTCCTGCCGGCTCCAACAACATTACCAACGATTTGGCTATTGTCCTTGCTATTGACCCAGACATGGCCGAAGAAATCAAACAGCGCTTTGTCACTGGTAATTTCAATACCGAAAAATCTCAAATCATCAAAATTGGCAAAGAGAATGGCAAAGAGCGCAATTTTGAACGCAAAGAAGTAGAAGAAGTCGTAAAAGCTCGTCTTGAAGAAATTTTTGGTGAGATTCGTAAAAAACTCAAAATTGCTAAGTATGATCAACGCCTTCCAGAGGGAATTATTCTCACAGGCGGTGGCGCCAAAATGCGCGACATTGATCTATTTGCCAAAAACGCGCTTGAAGCATCTGTAAAAATTGGTGTACCTCTAGGATTGGATGGTGTTGCTGATGCTGTATCCAAGCCAGAATTCGCCACGTCCGTTGGGCTTGCTATGCTAGCCGCCGAAGATGGCCACTCCGGAGAGGCCCCTACAAACAAGAAGTCCAAAAAACTTCCAAAAATCAAAAAGCCAAGCGGTAATATCTTTAAGAAACTATTCTCAAAATTCTAATTTAGGTGTATACTGGTATTATATTAAAGCGAGGAAATAAAATGCCAGAAGTTAAACCGACAGAGGTGGAAAGTACAGCAAGCATTAAGGTAGTGGGCGTAGGTGGTGCTGGAGGTTCCGCCGTAGAAAGAATGAAAGAAGTAGGCCTTACAGGTGTAGAATTTGTCGCCATCAATACTGATGCTCAGGCGCTTCACCACTCTAGTGCCGATACCAAAGTCCATATTGGCAAAGGTTTAGGTGCTGGCGGTGATCCAGAAAAAGGTCGCGAAGCTGCCGAGGAAGGTCGCGAAGCTATTGAAAAGGCTTTAGACGGTGCAGATATGGTATTTATCACTTTGGGTGCTGGTGGCGGCACTGGCTCCGGTGCTGGCCCTATCGTTGCAGAAGAAGCCCGCAAAAAGGATATTCTCACGGTTGGTGTTGCCACAAAGCCATTCACGTTTGAAGGCGCCAAGCGTCGTGCAAATGCCGAACTTGCTATCGACAAACTTGCTCGTCAAGTGGATGCGCTTATCACCATTCCGAATGATCGTCTTCTCCAGACTATTGATCCTCGCACTCCACTTCTTGAGACTTTCAAGATCGCTGACGACGTTCTCCGCCAAGGCGTTCAGGGCATTTCCGAGCTTATTACCGAGCACTCACTTATCAACCTAGACTTTGCCGACGTCAAAGCCATCATGAAAAATGCCGGCTCTGCTCTTATGGGCATTGGTCGTGCTTCTGGCGAAAACCGCGCCGTTATTGCTGCTCAGCAAGCTGTTGAATCCCCACTTATTGAAGTCAAAATCGAAGGGGCTCGTGGCGTTCTCTTTAGCGTGGCTGGTGGTTACGATATGTCCATGAGCGAGATCCAAGAAGCCGCCGAAGTTATCACTGGCGCAGTTTCTCCGGATGCCAACATTATCTTTGGCGCGTCAATTCGCCCAGAGCTAGAAGACGAAATCGTAGTTACCGTAGTGGCTACTGGATTTGATGCAAACTATTTCAATGATGAGCCGGTTTCTACTCCAGAGACTAATTTGTCAGACGAAAAGCCAGCCACCGAGGTCAAAGAATTTGCCCTAGAAAATAAATCCAACATGTGGGATTCTATCAAAAACGAGCCAGAGAGGGAGCCAGAGCCTATCGCCGACGACGACGAAATGGACGTGCCGCCTTCACTTCGTGAACGTTTCCGCAAAAAGAAAAAGGATTAATAAGTAGGAGGTGCGGATGGCAGGACTAAATTTTAGGATAGGAGATAGCAAGGTTCTAGAAAGCCGCGAAAGTCTAGACGGCACCACGATTCGTCGCCGCCGTGAAGGCACTGATGGCCATCGCTTCACTACTTATGAGCGCGTAGAAATTCCAACCATCACAGTTACCAAACGTAGCGGCAACAAAGAAATGTTTGACCGCGACAAACTTGCGCTAGCCGTACGTCGTAGTGTCGGCAAATTCTTTAACTCAGAGCTAGAAGTGGAGGATGTGGTAAATCGTGCCACCGAAATTCTTTATGCCAATGGCAAAGACCAAATTACATCTCAGCAGATTGGTGATGCGGTGCTTAGTGTTCTTTCCGAAGTAAACGACGTTGCTTATATTCGCTTTGCCAGCGTTTTTCGTGAGTTCAAGACCTTAGAAGATTTTGAAGATATTTTGAAAGAACAAAAGTCCAGAAAGAATCTCGCGTGAGAGTAATTTGTATTTACAAAGACAACCAAGATTATACACGTTCTGTCACGGAGTGGCTTGAAAATTTTCGTCGTCAAACCGGCAGGGAAATAGAGACCATGGATCCAGATAAAAATCCAAGCTTTTGTGAAACATACGATATTGTAGAATATCCCACCATTATTGCTATTGGTAATAATGGTGAAGTTCACAATGTCTGGAAAGGTCGGAGCCTTCCACTCATCAACGAAGTTTTGTATTATGTGATATAATTTAACCATGAGCAAAACCGCAAAAGTATTTTCCACCAAAAAACGCAAAACTTACCTCAGAATGCTAAAAAGTTTCGTTTGCGCCGCTATTCTTATAATTGTTGTTCTTACCGTGCTCCAGCTTCTTGGAGTCAATGTTAGCTCTATGTTGGCCGGCGTTGGTATCGCCAGCATTATTATTGGCTTTGCCCTCCAAGACGCCCTTAAAGATATCTTTCGTGGCCTAGAAATCGTAGCAGACGACTATTACGATATCGGTGATGTCATCAAATATGGTGACAACATGGGACAAGTTACTTCCATCAATCTCCGTACTACCAAGATGCAGGACATGAATACTATGAATATCGTTTCTATTGCTAATCGTAATATAGATCAAGTAGAGATTGTCTCCGGATATATTTATATCCCAATCCCGTTGCCACACAGCATTAAAGTAGAAAAAGCCGAAGAAATCATGAAAGAAATCGTCAAAGGCCTTTCAAAACAAGCCTTGCTTACATCTGCTGCTTACCAAGGCGTTACAGATCTCACTAATTCCTCCATCAATTATCAGGTTGTTGTTACTTGTGACCCAATGGACAAGCTCCAGGCTCGTCGCGATTCGCTTCGCGTTATTCTCACCACTCTAGAAGACTACAAAATTTCCATCCCATATACACAATTAGACGTTCATACAAAAGCCTAACCTCTATTACTCCAATATATGGTATAATATACTCTATGAAATATAGAGCCGGAGAGCGCCGCAAGGCCATAGAATACGAAAAATCGCTCATTGAGTGGTGGAAGAAAAACAAAACTTTTGAAAAATCGGTTGAAAATCGCCCGATAGACAAATCCTATGTTTTTTATGATGGCCCACCATTTATCACCGGCCTTCCACACCATGGCACGCTTCTTAGCTCTGTGGTAAAAGATGCTGTCCCGCGTTTTTGGACTATGAATGGCTACCGCGTAGAACGCCGTTGGGGTTGGGATTGCCACGGCCTTCCAGCAGAGAATTTTGTTGAAAAACAGCTTGGTATTACCGATCGCCGTGAGATTGGCACCAAGTGGTCTCTTGAAGACTATATAATTAAGGCTCGCGAATCCATGGTTGCTAATTCGGAAGCATGGCGCGGTACTATTGATCGTGTTGGTCGCTGGGTGGATTTTGACAATTGCTATCGCACTATGAACAAAGATTTTATGGAATCTGTTTGGTGGGCGTTCAAAAAATTATACGAAGCTGGAAAAATTTACGAAGGCCGCAAGGTTCTTATGTATGACACCAAGTTTGCGACACCTGTTTCCAAAGCCGAAGTCACCATGGATAACGACGCCTACCAGATGGTTACCGACCCATCCGCCTATGTAAAATTCAAAACCCCGGATTTTTATCTCTTAGCTTGGACTACTACACCTTGGACTCTAATGGCCAACCGCGCTCTTGCTGTATCAAAAGACTTAGATTACGGTGTATATAATATAGACGGTGAAAGGTTGGTCGTAGCAGTAAAACGCGCCGAACAAATCTTTGGTTCAGAGAAACCAGAAAAAGTAGTCAAAGGCTCTGAGCTTGCTGGTTTAGAATACGAATCATTGGACGGGACCAAATGCAAAGTCTTTACCGCAGATTTCGTCGGTGAAGAAGACGGCACTGGTATCGTTCATATCGCCCCAGCTTATGGCGAAGATGATTATGGGCTCTACCGCGAGCACGAATCCGAAATTGGCTTCATTGATACTCTAGATGAGAATGGTTATTACTTGCCAGAATACGCCGACAAACTTCACGCTCTCGGTGTCCGCGACACTGATGAAAATGGTATTCAAATTTGGGCCGCCAACAAGTTTATCGCCAAATGTCTAGAAGAGAAGGGCATCGTCTTCAGGATTGAATATATCCAACACGAATACCCATTTAACCCACGTTCCAAAGAGCGTATTATGTACCGCGCTTTTCCATCTTGGTTCTTTGATATAGACGGCCAAAAACAGATGATGCTTGAGGAAAATGAGAATATCAACTGGTTCCCAGAATATCTAAAACACGGCCGCTTCGCCAAAAATATCGAAGCTGCTCCAGATTGGAACCTTTCTCGTGATCGTTTCTGGGCTACTGCTATGCCTGTTTGGAAGGGAGACAAAGGCTCAATCAAAGTCATTGGTTCTTACGAAGAATTATACGAACTATCCGGCAAAAAACTAGAAGATTACCACCGCCCATGGGTGGACGAGATTGAATTCGATATTGATGGCGAGCATTTCACTCGTATCGAAAAAGTCTTAGACTGTTGGTTTGAATCTGGCTCTATGCCATTCGCACAGCTTCACTATCCGTTTGAGAATAAAGAGAAGTTTGAAAAAAACTACCCAGCCGATTTCATTGTAGAATACGTCGGTCAAGTCCGTGCGTGGTTCTATTATGTTCACGCTGTAAATACGGCCCTTGCCTCCATTGGTGCTTTTGGCGAAAAGGCCAAGAAAGGCGCAAAAAATGCCTACAAAAACGTGATTACTACTGGTACTCTTGCCGGTAATGATGGCCGCAAAATGAGCAAATCCCTTGGCAACTACACCGATCCAAACATCCTAATGGACCAATACTCTGCCGACGCCTACAGATTTTTGCTACTTATGAGTCCAGTCATGTCTGGCGAAGATTTCGCCATGCTAGATAAGGATGTCTCGGACATCTCCCGCAAACTTTCCATGATCTGGAACGTCTACGACTTCTTCACCACCTACGCTGAGGTAGAAAATCTAAATACCGAAGATTTTTCAGAAAATGTTTCATTTTTGAAAAATCCTCTAGACATCTGGATTCTGTCTCGTGTATATCAATTAAGAAACGATATTACCGCAGGTATGGAAGAATACAACCTTCCAAAAGCCCTCGAAACCGTTTTGCCGTTCATTGACGACATGAGCAACTGGTTTGTTCGTCGTTCTCGTCGCCGCTTCAGTAAAAACGAAAATAAAGAGGACAAAAAGGCCGCCTTTAGCACGCTATATTATATATCAATATATCTAGCCAAGCTCCTAGCGCCATTTACACCATTTTTAGCCGAAGAATTATATCAGAAAATGACTGGCAAAGAAGAATCTGTCCACCTTCTAGACTGGCCAGAGGCTGGCAACATAGATGAGAAGATTCTCGAAGAGATGGCCCGCACCAGGAATATCATTACGGATGCTCTTGCGCTCCGTATGCAGAGGTCCGACACCGAAGACCAGATCAAGATTCGCCAGCCACTTAGTAATCTCGTTTATCCAGGTGAAAAGCTAAATGATTTTTATGAGCAAATCATTGCCGAAGAAGTAAACGTCAAATCAGTAGCAAACGGCAAAGAATTAAAATTAGACAAAACTCTCACCGAAGACTTAAAGAGGGAAGGGTATGCCCGCGAGCTTGTCCGCGCCATCCAATCCGCCCGCAAAAAGGCCGGCCTTGCCCCAGGCGACAAAATCCGCCTCTCGTTATCAGTAGAAGCCCCTTCAGAGCACCTAGACTTTATCAAAGCCGAAGTGCTCACAGACAATATAGAGCTAGACGGCAATTATGCCTATGATGAAATCGCCAAAGTAAACGGCGAAAACATCACAATCTCGTTAGAAAAGGTGTAGAACACAGCAAAATTTGTTTGCATTGAGCAAGCCCAAGAACAAGAAAATAATTTCACAGGTTCGAATCCTATACTGAAATATAGGTGAGAACCTGACTGAAATTATTTTTTTTGTTCGTGGCGTGCAGCGAACCGCAAACAAATTTTACTGTATTCTACCCCTGTTAATTTGACAAAACTATAATATTTTAGCATAAACATTATTGACAAAATCGCGAAAGTGTGCTACACTAAAATCAAGTTAGAAAATAAAATAAAAATTCTAACAAATAAAAATAAAAACAAAAAAAGGAAAACAAAAAATGGCGGAAATAATTAAATTACCAAACAAAGTTTGGGAAGCAAACTGGAAAGATGACGTTGACGTAGACTACGCCATCTATGGCAACGACGAAAAGGAAGAAGCGGAATACATACCACCGGAAGCAGTTAGCAAAGAGAGTATCGAAAAGATTAAATCTATTGATCTAAAACAAAGGTTTAAAAGCCGCGGTAAAAATGTGTTCAAGGCCTTCAATATCACAAATCTACCAGACGCCAAAGTAGCGTAATCCATAAAACAAACACAAAGAAAGGAACCTTAACATAAGATGAGTGAAAAAATATCAACCATAATGGAAAGGATTGCCAATGTAAGCTATAATCCTAAACATATCCAAACTATGCATATGTTTTACGAACTTGCTATTATGCTTATGGCCATGATATAAGTCCGTAGACGAGCTATAAATTACCGACAAAACCGAACAGCATGTTCGGTTTTTTCGTGAAAAAAGTTGTTGCCAAAAGATAATGGTCATGCTAAACTGGAGCCAGAAAGGTCAACACTAAAAAATAATTTTTATGGAAAACAATTACATCGAGCACGAAGTCTTGGGTAATTTTGTGGACAAGCTTATCGCCCAAAAATATCCAGACCAACCTCTAGAAAACTTCGCAGACTTTCGCGAAAAAAGCATAGCATCTATCGACAAGGCTATCGACAGAGCAATCTTTGGCAGTCTAAACAGAGAGCAACTTGCAGAAATCAACGAAATTCTTGATCGCGGAGAAGAAGATCCGCAAGTGTTCGGTGATTTTTTCAAAAAATGTGGCGTAGACGCAGAGCAAAAAACTACCGAAGTTTTGGAAAATTTCAAAACTCAATTTCTAGGAGGCAGCAATGAATAGTGAAAATTTTCGTTCCACTGGCTCCACTGAATTTAACGATCTTGGCCTAAATCAACAGCCACAAGATCAACCAGAAGACCTTTCTAATAGCTCAGCTGAAAACAAAGAAATTATAGACGAAGAATATGGCGAGCGTGGTAAAGAAACTTTGGAAGCCAAAAAAGCCATTGAGGATATGGAATCCAAATTTGCAGAACTAGAAAAAGCCTATATAGAAATGAAGGACCAAAATCCTGAAGAAGCCAAAGCCGTCCGCGAAGCAATGCAAAAGCTTTATCAGGAAATTGCTGTTGTTAAAGGCGATATCAAAGAAGCCGAGGAGGCCGATAAGCCTTCCGCGGAAGAAGTTGAAAGCACTATCAATAAATGGAATAATAACAAAGGGAAAAGCAAATGGTTGGTGCCAGTTATTATCGCTGGCGTAGCGATCACGCTTGCCGCAGTACTCGCCTTGACCTTAGGTGGCAGCAACACCAGTAAAGGCTCTAGAGCTGGGTATCCGAGTAACTATCCATATGCAGTTGGCACTACTGTTGGAGGAGCTGGTGGGGAAGTCGAAGAAGAGGAAATCAACCCATATGCCGGCGAACTAGCAAATGGTGTGACCTACGATTACGAGGAATATGCTGACCGTTTTGAAATTGCAGATTACGGTGACGATTGGGAAGAAGAAGCCAAAAGCCGTTGGGGCGATGACTACATTGTTGTTCGCGATAAGGACGGTAATCCTTGGGGCGTTACAGGCAAAGAGGCTTGGAATGCCTACGGCCATGACTATTCAGAAGATTTTGAAGATCGTGAGGCTGCCACAGAACATATAATGGCCCAAGCCACAAAGTCTCCAGAGATACTTGCTTCTTATGTATATTACCTCTTTACCGATGCAGAAAAAGAAGAATTTGGCATCAAGGATATTACGCCAAAAGACGCAAAGCTCGGCGTTACTATGACGGACATTGATGATTATATCGGTAGCCACGAAGACGGTAATGGACTTCGCGAAAAACTTCTTGAGAAACTAGAACAGATTTTGAACAGCGATAAAACATCCTTTGTCTTTTATAACGAAAATGATACAGAAGAAACCAACTACCTCTATTTCGTAGACGAAGACGAAAATGGCAAGATGGATCCAACGGAAGTTCATCTTGGTTATGACACTCGTGAGCGCAATGAGGCACCTCAAGTAGACATCTATCGTTCATTCTATGACCATAGCGATAAAAACGGCGACTACTACAAGAAGAAAAAGATGATCGATTTGAACATGGAATGTGGTTATCAACCAAATGATGATCAAACCCCACCAGGTGTGCCAAAGATCCCAGGCAACCCGACCGACCCTGGTTCTGCCGGCGCCGAAGGTTCTGGTTATGAAGGCGGCGATGGCACAGGTTCGGAAGACGGCACTGGCTCAGAAGACGAAGGTGGAGGAGGGACAGGCTCAGAAGACGGCACCGGCTCAGAAGGAGAAGGCACCGGCATTGAAGGTTCTAGATGGGGCAAAGAAGGTGACACGCACGCCGAACAAGGTCAGTGGCAAGTCGACGTAGAAGAAGCTGGTCCACAGACCGAAGATGACAATGCCAACGACGGCAACAAAGGCTACATTGATGATGGTGGCGCCAAGCCAGGTGCTGGCAGCGAACAAAGCGGCACCGTTAACCCAGAAAAATTACCTGGTGGTAAAGTCCAGGGTGGTGAACAAACGAATGGCGATAACGCCTATCATCCTGCTGAAGATATTGCCAAAGGCCAAGAAGTAGACAAAGGCGGCAACGAAAAGCAAGCAGAAGCTCAAGTAAATAATGATGTGGGCGGCGATAATAACAGCGACAAAGCCGAAGAACAAAGAGTCGCAGATGGAGATTTTTAAATGAAAAACACCGTCAAAAAAATCAACCTATCAACTTTAGCTCTTGGTATCGCTAGCCTAGCCGGCGGCGTACTGGCAGCAAATAATGCTAGTGCTTGGGGCCCAGAACGTACCACTTTCACCTGGAACGACCCAGCACCGTATGCTACATTCAACTCTATCACGGACAACCCAGACCTTGGTGATGAACGTAACTTCGTTCGCATCCGCGAAGTTAAAGATGGCGAGCATTTTAGCGACTCCGTTACGCTCGAAAGAGGCAAAACTTACGAAGTCTACATTTACTATCACAACAATGCAGACGCGCATGATGTAGGCAAAACCGCTATCGGTATTGCCGATGGCGCCGCGGTAAAATCTAGCTTCCCAGCCACGGTCAAAGCCGGCGAAGAGGCTGTTGTCACTGGCACCATTTTTGCATCCGATACCGACCCACTAGAAGTATGGGACGAAGCTTATATGAATCCATCTCAAGATTTATATCTTCGTTACGTGCCAGGTACTGCCATCATCCATAACGGTGGTGCCATAAATGGCCAATCAATTGGCCCAGATTATCTCTTTGGTGATGGCGCCCTTCTAGGCTACAACAAATTCTCTGGCATTTTGCCAGGCTGTAACGAATACGCTGGGTTCATTACTTATCAGATTTTCGCTGATGCGCCGGATTTTGATGTTTCCAAGACTATTGTAGAAGGTGTAAGCGATATTAAAGTTGGCGATACCATTACTTTTAAAGTTCGCTACACCAATACCGGTACTATGGACCAAAACAACGTTGTAATCAAAGACACTTTGCCAGCCAACTTAGAATACATTGCTGGCAGTGCTAAACTCTACAACAACAATAACCCTGATGGCGTAGCCGTAAACGACGACATCATCTCCGAAAACGGTATGAATATCGGCAACTACGCTGGCGGTACTGGTTGGGCAGAAGTTACTTATCAAGCCAAAGCCAAAGATGCTACTAATTGTAAAGAAGAGCTAGTCAACACCGTAACGGTTAGTACGAATGATGGTAACAAGACTGCTTCCGCAAAAGTTACGGCCACAAAAGATGGTTGTACACCTCCACCAGATGATTGTACAACCCATCCAGAGCGCCCGGAGTGTCAGGAAATTCCAAACACCGGTCCAGTAGAAATTGCTATGGCAATTGCCATCGTCCTCGGTATTGGCGGCGGCGGTTACTACCTCTATCGTACACGCAAAACTCTCAAAACTACCGAAGCCGTTGCAAAAGGCCAAGATGCTGCCGAAGAAGTCAAAGCTAAAGAAGACAAACCAGAAACCCCATCGGAGAAATAATGGAACCCGCCAAAGCTCACCGAACTTTAACGGTAGTTGAGGGGCGCCAAGAGAACAAAAAAGTTATTGACGATTTTAAAAAAGCTGCTGAAGACCGCGGGTGGGGGTTTTCGCAGCTCGATGGTCTTAACTCGGATCGTCTTGCGCGTTTTGATCTTTCCGATATTCCCCTCGATTATGTTGTCTATCGTAATCTCACCAAAAATAATTATACCGAATCAGAACGCTTACTCACATTCCTGAAACAAAATCATAAAATCATCATCAATGCAGATGTTACTGGCGCTCGCGCCAGTACGTCTGATAAACATTTTCAGCAAGGCTTATTTCTTCTGGATCCATTTTTAAAAGATTATGCTTTGCCAACTTACGAAGCCAAAAACAAACTAAATGTTATGTCATATATCAAGGGCAGACGTGTGCATTTCCCAATTGTCCTTAAGTATCGTTATGGTACCACCGGTAAGGATATTACACTTATCAAAGACGAATCCGATCTTGAAAAGGTAAAAGATTTTAATGATTTATTGATTGAGCAATACATAGAACCAGAGTGTGACTACCGCGTTTTTGTTATGGGCGGCGCCGCTATCGGTATTATGCGTAAAAATGGCGATCCCGATCATCCAGAAGATTTTGTGGCTTGGAGCGCTGGGCGTTCTAAATTTATCGAAGACGATCCAGATACAATTGAAATTTTGAGTAAAATTGCTTGTCGCGCCGCTGATGTCTCCCGTCTAGAATATACCGGCGTAGATATTATCCGTGACGCCAAAACCAAAAAATTATACATTCTAGAGACTAATTATGCTGCCGGCTGGATGAACTTCACTCCAGTCACCAAGATTAACATTCCGGATTTAGTCTTAGATTGGATAGAAGATCGCGCCGACGCCAGAGAAGAGCCAATTGAAAAGTCCGTTAAAAAATATATTGATAAACGCAAGAAATATCTTTCTAAGACAGACCAGAAACTATACGAAGACATTCTGGCTGGCAAAACAGAAGCCTTGAAAGAAGCCGAAAAGAAATTCGCCGGCAAAGAAGATAAATATACATATAATACAGGTGCAATCTTCAAGAAACTAATGTCCGCCTACCAAGATCCTTCTAATGCGAGTAACACCATTGCCGAAATTGAGTCAATGCCACTTTCTTGGGCTGGGAATTATATTGGCCCAGAAGTTGGCACTCTAGAAGAAGGCGCAATTTTGTCGGCTATGTATCTCTATATACTTGGCAAAAATAGCAAAGTATGATAAAATAGTACAAGTTAATTAAAGGATCAATATGAAGAAAGCAGTTATCCTCGTTGGCGGGAAACAATATCTCGTTGAGGAAAAAGAGACCCTACGGGTGGACCTCCTCCCGGAAGGAACCAAAGAGCTCGAAACTGATGCTTTACTCGTAATCGACGGCGACAAGACTACTGTCGGTACCCCTACGGTAAAAGGCGTAAAAGTTTCAGCCAAAGTCAAAACCGCAGAGGTTAAGGGTGACAAAGTTCGTGTCATTCGCTACCACAGCAAGAAGCGTGTTCATACCGAAACTGGTCACCGCCAAAAATATTCCGAAATTGAGATTACAAAAATCGGATAATAAAGAATAAAAAATAAGCTCTTTAAAGAGCTTATTTTTTATGTTATTATATACTTATGGCAAAAGTGATTTGTATTACAAATCAAAAGGGAGGTGTCGGCAAAACTACTACTGCCGTCAATCTTTGCTATTATTTAGCTAAAGATAAGTTTAGAACTTTACTTGTGGATTTTGATCCTCAAGGTAATGCTACTTCTGGTCTCGGCATTGATAAGAATGATCCGTCACTCGGTGTTACTATGACAGACGTCATTCTTGGTAAAAATCCCATGAGCGACTGCGTCCGAGCCACCAAATATAAGAATTTTGACCTCGCTCCTGCTACCCCAGAGCTCGCCAACGCCGAAGTAGAAATTACAAGTATGCAAAAAAAATTTGTTCGTCTTCGTGATGCTATCCGCTCCGTAGAAGCAAACTACGATTATGTCATCATAGATCTTCCACCATCATTATCACTTCTCACCGTAAATGGTATGATCGCATCAAATTATCTTTTGCTCCCAGTTCAGACTGAATTTTACGCTTTGGAGGGCGTAGCCCAACTTCTAGAGTCCATGAAGCTTGTCATGAAACAGGCCAACCCAAACCTTAGGCTTCTTGGCGTTGTCGCCACTATGTACGACAAGCGCACCAGCCTTTCTTCTCAAGTTTTTGCTGAAATCAAGAAGTACTTCAAAAGTCTCACTTTCAAGACTACTATTCCGCGTAACGTCCGCCTGGCCGAGGCTCCAAGCCACGGCGTGCCGGTAGGTGCATACGATAAGTTCTCTAAAGGCGCAAAAGCATACAAAGATTTTACAAAAGAAGTGGAGGCAAGAACAAAATGAGCATAGGAAAAGGTTTAGGCAGAGGATTTGAGGCTCTCATCCCTACAGATTTAGTAGACGAAGAGTTCGACCTCACTGCCGTAGAAGATAAAAGAGACTCCAAATTAAAAGAGTTAAAGATTGAAGATATTGTCCGCGACGAAGAACAACCTCGCCGTGAATTTAACGAAGAAGCTTTGAACGCCCTCGCCGCATCCATCAAAGAGCATGGTGTGCTCCAGCCAATCGTTGTAACAAAGGAAGAAGGGAAATACAAAATCGTTGCCGGCGAACGACGTTGGCGTGCATCCAAAGTTGCTGGTCTTAAGACCATTCCGGCCATTATCCGCACCCTAGATTCTCAAAACCGTCTCGAATTATCTATTATTGAAAACGCTCAACGTGAAGATTTGAATGCTATCGAGCTTGCCACGGCTTATGCCAAGCTAAAAACCCAGTTTAATCTCACTACTGAAGATATTGCTGCCAAAGTTGGCAAGTCCGAACAGACCATTCAAAACACCCTCCGTCTCCTAAATCTCCCAGACGACGTCAAAAAACCATGGTCAAAGAAAAACTCACAGAAGGCGTAATGCGCCCGCTTGTCTCTCGTGATGAGGAAACCATCCACAAAGTCTTGCCAAAAATCGTAGAAGAAGGTTGGACTGCTAGGAAAGTTGAACGTTACTTTGCTGAAACTACCAAGAAATCTAGTGTTACTGCCATCAAACGTGACGCCTATCGCAAGGAAGAAGATGCTCTCTCTGCTAAATATAACGTTGTTACCAGTATCCGTGGCCGCAGCCTTACCTTTAAATGTAAAAACGATGCCGCTTTGAAAGAACTCATCAAAAAATTAAGTTAATATCAGGCGGTGTTATAATAGTTTTATGAACACCAAAGATTCAGAAAGAGTTAAACGTGCCGTCGAAATGGCCAAGCAGGCTCATGAAGGTCAGTTTAGAAAAACTGGCGAGCCTTACATTATCCATCCAATGGCTGTTAAGAAAATTCTTGAAGAATGGGGAATGGATGAAGATACCATTATAGCTGGCATTCTCCACGACACCGTAGAAGACACCGACCTTACTCTGGCAGACATCAAAAACGAATTTGGCGAATCCGTGGCATTTCTTGTGGATGGCGTCACCAAACTTTCCACCGCCCGCACTGGCATGCGTGATATAGATACATACCTTCCGGAAACCAAGGATAACTTCCTTCGCCTAATGATTGCTCTTGGTGATGATATTCGCGTACTTATTATCAAGCTCGCAGACCGCCTGCACAATCTTAGGACGCTCAGCGCACTGCCTCCAGACAAACAGAAAAAGATTGCCAAAGAAACGCTGGAAGTTTTTGCACCTTTAGCAGACCGACTCAATATGGGCCTTCTTCGCGTAGAGATGGCAGACCTGTCATTTAAGTATGTCGATCCAAAACGTTACGATTATCTTAAAGATTTAATTGAAAAGTACAATAAATCCGCCGCAAAATCTCTCAAAAAAATTGAAGAAGAGATCTCTGTTGCTTTCAAAAAAGAAAAGATTAAGTTTGAACTATCTGGCCGCGTGAAGTCAGTTTATTCGCTTCACAAAAAACTTGCCAAACACAATCAAAATATTAATGAAATCTACGATCTTATTGCTCTCCGCGTCATAGTTGATGACATCACCGACTGTTATTTGGCTCTCGGTATCATCCATTCGCTTTATACCCCTATGGGCGGCCGTATCAAGGATTATATCGCTATGCCAAAGCAAAATGGCTATCAGTCACTTCATACCACCGTTATTACCAAAGATAAACGTGTAGTAGAATTTCAGATTCGCACCAAAGAAATGCACGAGTATGCTGAACGTGGGTTGGCTGCTAGCTTTTATTACAACGAACAAAAAGTTACCGAAAACTACAAAAAAGGGAAGATTGAGCATCTTCCTACCAATCTTCTCTGGATCACTGAGCTTCAAATGACTGCCGCCAAACTCCGCGAAGGCAAAAAGGTAGATTACAAAAAGCTAAAACTCAACCTCTTTGCTGATAAAATTTTTGTTTACACCCCAAAAGGCGATATCATAGACTTGCCAAAAGGCTCGCTTCCGCTAGATTTTGCCTACCGCCTTCACTCCGAAATTGGCGACCACGTTATTGGCGTAAAAATTAATGGTAAGATGAGCAATCTGAATAAAAAATTAGAACAAGGTGACATTGTAGAGATTTTAACCTCCAAAAACCAGACTCCAAAATCTTCCTGGCTTGGCAAAATCATTACCGCCCATGCTCGTCAAAAACTCATGCATCGCTTGAACGCAGACAAGAAATAGTGTGGTATAATATATAAAATGCCGTTGTAGCTCAGTCGGTAGAGCAGCTCATTCGTAACGAGCAGGTCACAGGTTCGATCCCTGCCAACGGCTCCATTTTTTATCACTAGTTTTTTGTAGCTATGCTATAATATAGAAAAGGAGTTATTATGTCTAAGGTGGAAATCATCAAGCACCCGATTGAACAAGCGGGCAAAAACATCAAGCTATCTGCGTGGTCAGCAGTGCTAGAATCGCTTATTGTGATGGTATTTGGTATTCTTTGTGTGATCTGGCCAGACACTATTATTCAGACTATCGCCTACCTTGTGGGCGCATTCTTTATTATCAGAGGTGGTATTGCTCTCATTGATTACTTCGTAGAATCTAGCCAAAAAGCATCCTATAGCAACAAGCTCCTATCTGGTGTTATTTGTATAATTCTTGGCATTATTGCCTTCGTGGCTGGTCAAGATATAGCGCATGTGTTTAGTATAGTTATCGGTATATTCATTATCTACGAATCTCTCGTTCGCTTGAATGCCGCCATCAGACTTCGTTCAGCAAATGCTAACGGCTGGAAAGAACTTGTTGCGATTTCTATCGCCATGATGATTATTGGTATTGTTGTGACTTTCGCTACTGGTGGCGCAGTCATGCTAGCGGGTTGGCTAATGATCGCTGCTGGCGTCATTGGTATTGTGGGTGATGTTGTC
Source organism: Candidatus Saccharimonadota bacterium (assembly GCA_017510705.1). Taxonomy (GTDB): domain Bacteria; phylum Patescibacteriota; class Saccharimonadia; order Saccharimonadales; family Saccharimonadaceae; genus Nanosyncoccus. The sequence goes on along the minus strand of JAFWMO010000010.1, from coordinate 26,618 downwards.
TTCATCCAACACGTTAATATGGTAGTAGACAAGCTTACAGGCAAAAAGAAATAAATGAAAACTTACCTTGAAGATTTCAAAAAGATTTATAGCGAAGAGCGGCTGATGTTAGTTTTGATGATTCTAAATCTTGCTCTTTCTATTGGTCTTTTTGTCTTCAGCATCATCAAGTTAGATCCGGCTAGCGCCGTCGTAAAAGTAGGATATGGTGATATTGGTGGCTATCGTGATGGCTCATGGACGGACATGCTTGCATTCCCGATTTTGGCTGTAATTTTTGGTATTTTTCATAATCTTATTGCCGCCAAAGTCTATCATCGCCGTGGCGCTGGTGTGACCAAGTTTTTTATCATCACGACTACTATTCTAATTTTGGGCGCACTCATTGTCTTAATTAGACTGTCAAAGGAGGGCTAAATGCGCCGTAATCTTGAGATTCCTCAGGGTAAACGCACCAAGCTTTATCGCTTTTTTGAAATATTACCAGGACTTTTATCTTATGGTGCTATCATTTTACTTTTTGTCCTGTCTTGGTTTAGCCCAGTACTTGGTGCCATCTATCTATTCATCATTATTGCATCTACATTGGTAAAAGCTATCGGCGTTGCTTATCGCACAGTTCAAGGCTACGAGGTGATTAAACGTGCTAGCCGTGTAGATTGGCGCGCCCGCAACGAAGATCTAGAAAATCCCCATGATGCCTTTGAGCGTCTCCACGACGAGGATTCAAAGAGCTATCATTTTAATGAGCACGTTGAAAACCTTAAACTCATGGCTGCCATGGGCAAAGAATACCCGGATCCCAAAAAGACCTTACACGTTGTCATTATGACGGCTTACGACGAGGGCAGAGAAATTTTGGCTCCGTCTATTGAAGCTGTAAAGGCTACTACTTTTCCAAACGAACGCATCATTTTTGTTTTAGCATACGAGGAACGCGGTGGTGAGGCGATGGAAAATCTCGCCAAGGATCTCGCTAGGGAATACAAAGATACTTTCAAAGCTTTTCTGTTGTCAAAACATCCAGCTAATATCACGAGCGAAGTTATTGGCAAAGGTCCAAATCTTACTTTTGCCGGCCACATGGTGGCGGAGTATTTTAAAAAACATCATCTTCCAGTAGAAAATACCATCGTCACGTCTCTAGATAGCGATAATCACATGGCGCCAAAATATCTTGATTCCGTTGCCTATGAATTTATCACGCATTCCAACCGCCAACGTCTTAGCTACCAACCAGTTTCGCTATTTATGAATAATATCTGGGACGCCCCAGCCCCATCGCGTATTATTGCTGTGTCCAATTCGTTTTTTAATGTTATTACCACTATGCGCCCGCATGTGCTCAGAAATTTTGCTTCTCATTCCCAGCCTCTCCAAGCGCTAGAGGCAATGGATTTTTGGAGTAAGCGTACTATCGTGGAAGATGGCCATCAATATTGGCGCAGTCTGTTCTTCTTTAGCGGGGATTATAATGTTTTGCCGATTCGTATCCCGATCTATCAAGACGCTGTAATTGATGAAACCCTTTGGAAAACTATCAAGGCACAATTTATTCAGGTCCGCCGCTGGGATTATGGCGCCTCTGATGTTGCTTATGTTGGCACCAAACTTTTCGTCAGGAAATCTCGCCGTATGATGCCTTTTTGGCAACTCTGGCCAAAGTTCTGGCGGCTTCTAGATGGGCATGTCACACTCGCAATCATGGCGCCAATTGTGGCATTTGGTGGCTGGGTACCAATGATCATGAATGTCTCTTCTCATAACATGGTTGCTTATAATCTCCCAAATATAGTTAGCGTCATAGAAACCGTTGCATCTATCGGCCTCATTATTACAGTTTTGGTCTCTTTCCGGATGTTGCCACCACGTCCAGCCAAATATCGCAAGGGAAAATCTCTCTCTATGCTCCTTCAATGGATTTTAATGCCAATCACGTCAATTCTTTATCAGTCTATCGCGGCGTTTTACGCGCAAACTCGCTTGATGCTTGGTCTCTACATGGAAAAATTTGACGTCACTAAGAAATTTGTCAAAAAATAAGTATTATAATTTTTGTATTGCCTCTTGTATCGCGCCGTCATAAAGCGATTTTATTTTTGTTGCAGTATCATTTGCAGAAGTTTTTAGCTCATTAAACTTTTCCATTATTTCATTATTATTTTCACCAGCATAAACTTCTTTAAAAGATTGCCATTTATTTAAGTATTCGTTTAATGCATCCTTTACGCTTTCTGTTTCAGTCTCATTAATTAAATTGTTCAATTTTTCAATATAACTATTAATGCCATCAGAATTTAATTCTGTCGGTATATCAGCTAACTTTTCGTTTAGATTTTTTCGGAATGTCTCTTTTTCTGAAACTGCAGTGCCGAGGGACTTTACATTTTTGGATACATCATTTGCTTCGGCTGTACGCCCATCATTAACACCACTATTATAGATTGCCTTTGCGCCAAAGAATACGCCCACGCCCACACCGGCAATTATCATGGTGCCACCAATTATTTTGATTATTTTTTTCATATTCCTCCTTTATCTTAAAGTCCATAGTTCGCTATCTAGCGGCCACGCATTAAAACTCGTACAACCGCGCAACCCAGTAGATTGCTGCAACATAATCGGCGCCGGACCACCGAGAAAACCATTTTCTGCCGTACAGCCTTCGATATGTGCATAATGCCCCAACCAATGACCCACCTCATGGTTTACTACCATGTGCTGATAATCTCTAGTACTCATCCCAGCGGCTCGGCTTGGTTCTGTGCCTTCGCGCCAACGCACGTCATTGATGATCACTTGGTTTGCCCAAGTCGTGCATGATAACTCGCTACTACACCCAGGCGTAATGCCAAGATGTGCTGGGTCAGACAAAATTACATTTACGTCTTGCCCCTGGCTTACTTCTACAAATCTAAGCCCCGCCCGCACCCAACCTCGTGCATCATTTAGAGTATCCGCTACGTTCTTTTTGAACTCACTAAAGCTAGAAGCTACGTCACCCCAGACCATAGTTTTGTAATAGATCACTTTCATACCGTCTACCATATGGCCACGCGCATCAGCAGTACTTGCAGTATTGGTCCCGCCGGGAGTATATACCACCGGCTCTGGCCATCTTTCAAAACTTTCTGGGAATGGGATATTTATCTCGCCAGCCGTGAGCTGCTCGGCCAGACGTTCTTTATCAATATCAAGTGCTTTTGCAACGCAAAAAGGGAAGACCATGCTCGTAGCAGCTGGCGCTAGCGCAAGTAGCCTCCATTTTTTGCTCATAATTTTATTATAGCACGAGGCCTTTCCCAAAATCAAAAGATGTGATATAATAAAAGAACGGGTGATTAGCTCAGTTGGCTAGAGCGTCTCGTTTACACCGAGAAGGTCGGGGGTTCGAGCCCCTCATCACCCACCAGAAGATAAAAAGAAGTCCCAAAGGGACTTATTTTTATCTTCTGATACACGATAAGAAGGGCGAGAACCCGAAGGGTTCGACCGGACGACGAAGCGAATAAAAATCTAGAATAAATTCTAGATTTTTTGAGCAAGGAGGAACGGAAAGCTTTTGCCATAGCAAAAGCTTAGCCCCTCATCACCCACCATTCGGTTTATAAAATGGTTTTCAACTATTCCGCAATCTGTAAATGTCTGTTAAATCCCTCGTCAAAATAGAGGGTTATTTTTATGCCATTTTTGCGGTAAAAACACAAAAAAATCGTAATTTACCTCTATAACTTCGGCTGTTAAATCCCCAACAATTTGTTCTATGTATTATTCTTATAAAACCTTGCGATTTCTAAATCACGCTTATCTGAAAAGTTACCACTATAGCTGATAGCTTTGTTTCTTAATTTTTCTTTTTCGGCAATAAAATCGTCTAACGTCATCCAAATCGGTCTAAAACCTTCTGTGTTTTCGTATTCTGTATAATTTGTCCCGATTTCTTTCTTGGGGGAAGCACTAAAAACATAAGAAATAGCTTTACCCCAATCGTATTTATTTTGAACATCTTCGCGTATTTCTAAGATATAACCAATAGGTTTTATATCCGTAATCAAAAAGCCTGTTTCTTCTTGGACTTCTCTGCGTAAAGCATCTACGATAGTTTCTTCATTCTCTATACCGCCACCTGGAATCTGTATGTAGCCAAACTTTTCAGATCTGATAACACAGATTTCGCCATTGCTATTTTGCAATATACAACGTACGTTAAATCTAATCTCGTCACTTTTCGGCTTTAGATTATTAAAACCAAAATCTTTGTCTGATATTTTAGCTATTAATTGCCAATCTATTTGCCTCTCTTCATTGGTTGCATTTTTAGGAAATAATAGTCCATCATTCATACCTTTATTATACCATTTTCGACCAACTTCTTTATAAGCTGTTAAAGCCTGATTAATTAAGCCCCACCAGTTTCAGAAATAAATCAAGGCCCCTTGCGGGGCCTTTTTGTAGGCTTTTTGCTAAATATTTAACAGGGAAGGCCTACGTTCCCTTAACATCGTGAAGAGTTCGCCGTTTTTTAGGCGAGTAACATCTGTTTCATTGACAATTTGTAGATGCTCCTCGCTTTCAAAGCGATCGCACTGCTTAACAATGACGACTTCCTCGCCTCCAATATGACACATTATTGTTATCCTTGGCACAAAATCCGGCATCTCGTCCTGGGCAAGCAGTTTTACAAACTGTTCTCCGCTCATTTCCGCCAACACCGAGTAGTCCAAGAAGCGAGCCATATAAAACCCTTCCTCGCTTCTTTCATAATGCGCCCTGATCGCCACGCCGGCTTCTTCCAGCATTTTTTCAAAAGCCTGTCCGCTGGCCGAAATGATACTTACCGCCATATCCTTATTTTCAATTTTCATATTTCGCCCTCCTTCGAAATAAAGTATTTTATCCTCTAATTATACCACATTTTGCCAAAAATTGCAAGTCTACTCACATCACCCCTGTAGTTTTTAGAGAGTTATGCTACATTTGTAGCATTTCTAAAGAAAACGAAAAATTCACGCCCAACAGCTGTGGTAAAATCTCGACATGGAGGAGAAAGGCTAAAATGCTAAAAATTGTTGTTTTTGACAGCGGTTATGGTGGCGAACTTTTTGCAGACAAACTAGAAGAAGAACTTGGTGTAGTAGAAATTATCCGAGTGATAGACTGGCGCAATGCAGACAAATATTTATACAAAAAGCGCCAGGCACGCCGTACTGCCGAGAAAGCTTTGCGGCCCTACATTGGCAAAGTTGATCTAATAATTTTTGCGAATTTTTTCTTAACTCTCACTAGCTTAAAATTTTTTCGCAGAAAATATCGCTCACAAAAATTTATCGGCCTTGATCTCGTCTTGCCGAGTACATTTATTGATCGCAATACAATTATTCTCACTACCAACGCTGTATCGAAGACGGCCAAATATCGTTCCTATTTGCTCAAACTTCACCGCCGAGCCATTACCATGGCGTTAGACGATTGGCCAAACAAAATCGACGACGGGGAATTGGCAAATGAGGACATCCGCGATATTATGCTCGAGTTAGCCGTAACCAAAAAATTTTTTCCAAAAGAAATTATCCTCGCTTGTTCACAATTTAACGACATCAAGCCTGCTCTTCGCGAAATATTTAACAGCAACATCAAAATACACGACAGTTTTAATGACCTGTATCATGATACTTGCAAAACCCTTAGAATTCGTGGCGCCATCCGTAAACAAAAATAAGGGCTGCTTTTAGCAGCCCATGAGGTGGGGTGGCATTATTCTAAGTCAATGTTGTACTGGTTCGCCAATAAGTTCAAAGTTCTTTTTAAACTTGTCCTAATTGTATGGAGCATATCGGAATACTCAGGATAAAGATACTTTGCTTCTTTCAAAACGGGCATGAGCTTTTCGTGCGTTTCTATGACATTTCTTTTGATTCTTGCTTCATCAAAACCTGCCATATCGTTTAAATTTGCATTGCGATCGAACGCTTTGCATATGATAGCTTCCGGGCTGAGCGTTAATTCGGGGAAATAACGCTTTTTTGCATCTGATTTATCTTCAGAGAACAATGGATCGACCGTCATATACTGAACGCCTTTTCTTACAGTTTCATTCACGGGTAAATCACCAAGTTCTTTGCCACAATCTTCAACTACATCGTGAAGCAAAATTACGGCAATCAGATCATCTGTTGCACCTTTGCATGCAATCGCATCACAAGCCATTGAAATCGGGTGGATAATATACGGTGCACCATTACCTTCGCGAAACTGTCCTTCGTGTGCCTTTCTGGCATATGCTAGGGCTTTGATGCTTTGTTCCCAACCAGCTCCATCAAGTCTACCTCTAAGATATGTGTACATTTTCTCCAGATTCGGTTCGTAGATTTCACTCATTTTTCTCACCTCCTATTAATGTACTCCCACCTATTGGCAAGTATTATAACACACAGGATATGATATAATAAACATATGCAGATTGAACTTGGGGAATTTTATGCTCGTCTCGGCAGCCTTGCATTGATTCTGGTGCTTGGGTTTTTCCTCGGCAAAAGAAAAATGATCGGGACAGAAACCAACAAAGAGCTTACAAACCTTTTGCTTACGGTTTTTATGCCGGCGTCGCTTTTTATGGCTTTCCCATCCGAATATAATGAAGAAACTCTTAGTCTCTTCTCATCCGGTTTTCTTGCCGGGGCATTAGTGATGTTTATGTTGATTTTGCTTTCTAGAATTCTTTTCAATAAATGGTGGTTTAAGGGTGGGCTTCGCTACGAATCTCAATTTGCACTTATTTTCAATAATGCTACATTCCTTGGCTATCCGATAGTTGTTAATACTTTTGGACCTACAGGGGTGATTGCCTATTGCGGGTTTATTATTGCTTTTAATATTGCACTATTCTCTTATGGCATCTGGCTTTTTGAACACAAAGTAAATGCTAAACTCTTGATCAGTGTGGCTACCAACCCCAACATTATTGCGGTTCTTTTAGGTATGATTGTCTTTTTGGCCGGCATCAAACTCCCGAGTTTTCTTACCGGTGCAGTCGGGTTTGTTGGCAATGCCACTACACCACTCTCCATTATTTGTATCGGTTTTATGCTATCTCGCGCCGATTTCAAATCTATTATCAAAAAATGGCGCCTAGTTCTCGTCGCCCTTGTCCAATTAATTTTAGGCCCAATCGCGACGTTCTTCATATTAAAAGCCTTCAATTTCCCGATAGAGGTTGTAAATGTCTGCACGCTCATCCAAGCGCTCCCTACCGCCACTTCTCTTGGTCTCTTTGCTACCAAATATGGTGGCAACAATATTGAAGCTTCCGAGCTCGTCACGATTTCCACGGTTCTTTCCGTGGCTACCATGCCCGTGATGATACTGTTATTATCTGTATAATGTGGTATAATATAACAGATATAATCACAGAAAGGATAAAGCATGGAAAAAACAGAAAAGATGCGTCATACGCTTAGTCATGTACTTGCTGCTGCAGTACGGGAGCTTTATCCTACAACAACATTTGGTATTGGCCCAGCCATAGAGAATGGCTTCTATTACGATATTGACTTTGGCGACACCAAAATCTCTGATGCGGATTTGCCAAAAATAGAGAAAAAGATGCGCGGCATCATTGCTAGAAACTTAGAAATGAAAAAACGCACCGTTAAAAAAGAGGAAGCTCTTAAATGGGCCAAGGATAATGACCAAAAATACAAAGTTGAGCTCATAGAAGAGTTGCCAGACGGGGAAGAAATCTCTTTTTACGACCTTGGCAATATCTTTACGGATCTTTGCAAAGGCCCACATGTAGAAAATACTTCAGAAATCGGTGCATTCAAGCTTAGCCGTGTGGCCGGCGCCTACTGGCGTGGTGATGAAAAACGCGAAATGCTTACTCGTATTTATGGTGTGGCTTTTGACACCGAAGAAGAATTAAACGATTTTTTGAAACGCCAAGAAGAAGCTAAATCTCGCGACCACCGCAAGCTCGGCAAAGAGCTAGATTTGTTCTGTTTTTCAGATTTAGTAGGTTCAGGTTTGCCGTTGTTTACTCCACGAGGCACCATTCTTCGAGATTTGCTTAATGATTTTACTCAGAGCTATCGTCTGAAAAACGGTTACAAAAAAGTATGTATTCCGCATATTGCAAATGTAGATCTTTACAAAACATCCGGCCACTATGAGAAGTTCCCAGAGATGCTCCAATTTGTGTCTCAAGAATCTGGCGATCACCTAGCTATCAAGCCTGTATCTTGTCCTCACCACTCTCAAATCTTTGCCAGTTCGCCGCGTTCATACAAGGATCTCCCTATCAAATATCTAGAGACTACCATGGTTTATCGTGACGAACGCAAAGGCGAGCTCGGTGGCCTCTCCCGCGTCCGTGCCATTACGCAGGACGATTCGCATGTCTTTTGTACAGAAGACCAAATTGGCGATATTTTTGGTGAGCTTATTGAATCTGCTAAAGACCTTTACAAGAGAATAGACATGAAACTCCGCCTCCGTCTCTCTTTCCGCGACGACGGTGATGGCTATATTGGTACCCCAGAAATGTGGGAGAAGGCCCAGAAAGCCATCAAAGATATGGCAGAGAAATACGAGATGGATTACTTTATCGGCGAAGGCGAAGCCGCCATGTATGGTCCAAAGATGGATTTTATGGCCGTAGACGCATTGGGTCGCGAATGGCAGCTAGCTACTGTACAGCTAGACTATGCAATGCCTGCTCGTTTCCACCTCGAGTATACTGATGCAGATGGCTCCAAAAAGACCCCTGTCATGATTCACTGTGCGCTTATTGGCTCTATTGAACGCTTTATGAGTGTATACCTAGAGCACACTGCTGGTTGGCTCCCAATGTGGTGTGCACCAGAGAATGTCCGTATCCTCACTGTAAACGACCAAGTATCCGACTATGTTTCAAAGATTACTGATATTCTAAACGGCATAGTATTAGATGAGCCAATTAAAAACAACAAGCTTCGTGTGTTTGTAGATGATTCTGCCGATTCTCTTGGCAAAAAGATTCGCCGCGCCACCGAAATGAAAATACCTTGCGTAATTATCGTTGGGCCAAAAGATGCCGAAGAGGGGATCGTGTCTGTACGCTTGCGCGATAAAGAAGAAAAAGTCTCTCTCACCGAACTTGCCGATTATATATGCAAACTATAGTTATTCTAGGCCCTACAGGGTCTGGCAAAACAGGCATTTCTATCAAAATCGCCAAAGCAATTGGTGGCGAGATTATCTCTGCTGACTCCCGTGCTATTTATAAAGGCATGGATATTGGCACCGCCAAACCTACCAAAGAAGAAATGGACGGAGTGCCCCACTATGGCCTAGATTTAGTAGAACCAGGAAAAAGGTTTACCGTTTCGGATTGGAAAACTTATGCCGAAGAAAAAATTGCAGAAATTAAGGCTTGCGGCAAGGCCCCAATCGTCGTTGGTGGTACCGGGCTCTACATTGACGCACTAATTTACGATTACAAATTCAAAGGCCCTACCGGAGCCAAAATTGGTGACTTTGAACAAAAAACTTGTACAGACAGAACAGGGGTAAAAGGCGATTATTTGTTGATTGGTGTAAAATGGGAAACAGAGGAACTCCGTGCTCGCCTCAAAAAGCGCATTGACCAAATGTTTTGCAGTGAGCTATATGCAGAAACAAAAGCGCTTGCAAGCAAATATAGTTTTGATAGCGGAGCCATGAAAAGCAATATTTATTGGTATGCGTGGAAATATATCAATGGTGAACTTACATTAGACGAAGCCAAAGAACAATGTTTTTACGAAGATTGGCATCTAGCAAAACGCCAGATGACGTGGTTTAAACGCAACTCGGAAATAAATTGGCTCCCGCTTGAAAAAATTTATTCTTTTGTGCTAAAATATATACAGAATGAGTAAAGTTGCAAGTACACCAATTGAAAAATTGTTTGGTTCCAAGACTCGAGCCAAGTTGTTGCAACTCTTTTACGAAAATCCAGAAAAATCTTTTTATGTCCGCGAAATGACCCGCGTGATTGACGAGCAAATAAATTCCGTCCGTCGTGAGTTGTTGAATCTAGAAAGCATTGGCATCATCAAGACTGAGGCTTTTGACAACAAAGTTTATTATTCAGCCAATAATAAGCATCCTTTTTATCGTCCAATGATTGATATTTTTTCCAAAAAAGTTGATACAAGCCGTGACAAAGATGTCAAAGAAAATACCTGGGAAGATTACTGCCGCCCAGTCAAAAATTATTTGAAGGGCTTGATCATCACGAATCGCTTACCAGGGCAAGACGGTATCGATATGCTCATTATCGGCAATGACAAAACCAAAAAACTTACTCGCTGGGCCGAGGTTATTGAGAAAAAAATGGGCAAACCTATCAATTACGTTATCATGTCTGCTGATGACTTTATCTATCGCAAAAATGTTCGTGATCGTTTTATCCTAGATATTTTTGAAATGGAGATCACTGATATAATCGACCCAGAAAAAATCATAAAATAAGGAGTAGAGATGTTTGAAATCGAGAGCAAAAATCAAGACGAAATTATCATTAGCACCAAAACCACATCTATTAAGTTCAATATAGCTGATGCCGTAATTGATGCCGGCCTCGCCGTTGGCAAAATCACTGGCCCTGGCGAATTTGAAATCGGCGAAGCTGCTATTCGTGGTATTGCTACAGAAAGTGGCAAAACCATTTATGATGTAGAAATTGGTGGAGTTCACACCGGCATCCTAGGCGGTATTGAAGAAGGCCTAGATGATATCGTGGCAGACATCCTTTGCACTTCATCTGTTCGTGCAGTTCGCGAAATCGAGCCAAAGCTTGTTATTTCTATGGGCAATGTAGATGCTATGGTTGCAGATCTCAAGTTGTCTGCTCGCAGTGAGAAGAAACTCAAAGTCAAAAATCTTGAGAGCTTGCCAGCTACTAAAGAAGTAGTGGTGCTAAGCTAATGAATATCCTTTCTATTTTTATTATCTTAACCATTGTTCTTGTTTCGGTTATTCTCCACGAGCTTATGCATGGCGTGGTTGCCTATTTTTTGGGTGATAAGACTGCTAAATATGCCGGTAGGCTCACGCTAAACCCGATAAAACACATAGATCCATTTATGTCTATTATTGTGCCAGTACTATTATATATGATGAACGCACCTGTATTTGGTGGTGCTAAGCCAGTTCCGGTAGACAGCCGTAATCTTAAATGGGGCGAATGGGGAATGGCACTCGTCGCTATCGCTGGCCCACTTACAAATTTAGTATTGGCTTTTGTAGCTTTTCTTATCGGCCACTTCACTGGCCTACTATACGGTTCAGCCGGAGAACTACCAATGTTCATTGTTTCCGAATTCGTAATTGTTAATATAGGTTTTACGATTTTCAACATTATCCCAATCCCGCCACTAGATGGCTCTAGATTGTTATATGCTATTTCTCCTGATGGCGTCCGCCCATATCTAGCTGCAATGGAAAAATACGGCATTATTATAATATATATACTCATCCTCCTCCTCGGCCCAGTATTTTCCAACATTATGGTAAATGGCATGAATGGGATACTCCAATTCTTTTATTTTGTGGTAGGCGGGTGACGTGCTATAATTAAATTAGCCCTATCGGCAACATGATTTTCCTGAATAATCATGTTTTAGGGATTTCGTGGCTTACATCCGTGGATGTATCGCATAAGATTTTACCCACCTTGTATTTACTACGGGGAAAACAGGTCGGTAGGGCTTTTAAAAAAAGGTGGGCATGAAACAAAGAATTCGTGTAGTCGCTATAATTAAAAATGAAGACGGGGTGCTAGTTTTAAAACGCTCTCACGGGCGCGGAGAAGCCCCGGTTTTTTGGGAACTCCCTACCGGCAAAATAAAATTTGGCGAACAGCCAGAGGAAGCCCTTGCACGTTCACTCACGGAATACACTAGTCTTGTAGCTAGCTCTATTAAACTAAGAGACGTTATCACTTTTCTTGCTCCAGAGGGCGCAAGTCAGCTTAGTAATCTATACATCGTATACGAAGTCGGCGTCGCTGGTAACACCAAGCCAGAGCCTAGAGAAAGATATACTGCATATAAGTATGTCAAGGATTTTAGTCAATCTGGTATTAGATTAAATGAAACCAGTGCCACTGTCGTAGAAATTATCAACGAAAAAATTACACCTAGCCGCATATCTCCACGCGACACTGCAAATTCAGTCTCCATTAATGTAGATGGCGCTTCTCGTGGCAATCCTGGCCCAGCAGGCATTGGCTATTGTGTCAGTGATAGTGGAGGTCGGATTGTTGAACAAAACGGCGAATTCATTGGTTTTGCTACTTCCAGAGTGGCAGAGTATCTTGCAATGCGAAAGGGCCTAGATCGCGCCATAGAACTTGGCTACAAATCTGTTCGTTTCTTTTCTGATAGTCTGATGGTGGTAAATCAATTAAATGGCATTTTTCATATCAAAAACCAAGACATAATACCTATTTATAATGACATACAGGAAAAAATCAAACAATTCGATGCAGTCTCATTCACTCATATTCCTAGGTCTCAAAATTATATTGCAGACCACGAGGCTAATGAGGCCATCGACAAAATTCTAAAAAAATGATACAATACTAGAGAGTCCGAAAGATGATCGCTTGGTGTAATCCAAGAGGAAAGTCCGGGCAACACAGAGCAGGGTAGTCGCTAACGGCGACCGTCTGTAAGGATAGGGAAAGTACCACAGAAACATATACCGCCCTTTTGGGGTAAGGGTGAAAAGAGTGAGGTAAGAGCTCACAGCGCGCGGTAGCGATATAGCGCGGAGGCAAACCCTACCTGTTGCAAGGAGTGCTATCAGCCCCGGCTCGGGGACGCACGCTCACCGCTCGAGTGCTTGTAGCAATACGGCACCTAGATAGATGATCATCGGCTCCCTCGGGAGTTACAGAACCCGGCTTACCGAAGACTCATTATCAAAAAACCACCCTCAGCGGGTGGCTTTTTGATCGGTATTTAAGCTTTCTTTTCGGCACGAGCCTTTGGAGACTCGATTAAGCCTTTTTTCTTCAAAGTCCTAAGAGCAGAGGTAGAGATGTTGCACTTTACCTTTTGACCATTGATGATCAAAGTGCGCTTAGATACGTTTGGTTTGAAAACTTTGCGTGTATGGCGTTGGGAGAAAGAAACATTGTGGCCATACATTTTGCCTTTTCCAGATACTTCACAGATAGCCATCTTATTTCTCCTTTACCGTATTAACGATTGCTTTGAATGCCTCAGGATTGTTTACAGCAAGGTCAGCAAGAACTTTGCGATCGAGATTGATATTCTTTGCCTTCATGCCAGCGATAAGCTGAGAGTAGGAAAGACCAAGTTCTCTTGATGCATTGTTGATGCGAGTAATCCAAAGAGCTCTAAGGTCGCGCTTTTTATTGCGACGATCGCGATAAGAATAGCGAAGAGCCTTGATTACGCCTTGATTACCTAGGCGGAAACTGCGGGTGCGTGCATGTTGCATGCCCTTCGCAGCGTTTAAAATCTTCTTGTGTTTTGCGTGTGCAGCCACGCCGCGTTTTACTCTCATGATTAAACTCCTAATGCTGTCTTAACGTTTTTCTTGATTTTGCCGTTGATAGCAGCAGCAGTCTTCATGTTGCGCTTTCTAGCTTTAGATTTTTTGGCAAGAATATGATTGCCGAATGCACGCTCGCGTGTAATCTTACCAGAACCGGTAATTTTAATACGCTTTGCGGTGCCTTTATGCGTTTTTAACTTTGGCATAATAGGTTTTCCTTTTAGTTATAGTTATTATTCAATGTACGATCAGGGGCCGTGGAAGTAGGAAATTACTTCTTCCGAACCTGGACTGATAGGTTGCGTCCACTCATTTGAGGCTTGCCTTCTACTATGGCATCTTCGCCGAGAAGGGAAACAACTTTATTTAACAGTTCTTCACCAATCTCTTTGTGGGCCATTTCACGACCACGAAAGATGATTAAAATTTTTACTCTATCTCCGTCGTCTAGGAAACCACGCATTTTGCGGACTTTGATGTTAAGGTCGTTGTCGGAAATCTTGAGGCCAATCTTCATTTGCTTCAGCTCTGATTGCTTTTCGCGAGCTTTCTTACGATTCTTAGCTTCTTCCTTCATCTTTTGGTATTGGTATTTACCCCAATCGATGACTTTTACGACCGGAGGATTAGCATTGGCAGCAATTTCTACCAAGTCTACTCCCTGTTCCTTCGCAAGAAGTTGGGCGTCACGGCTAGACATAATGCCAAGCTGTTCACCACTTGCACCGATAACACGTACCTCCGGATAACGAATTTCGGAATTTATACGTGTATGTGATGTAGTTTTTATGGTAGTCCTTTCTTCTCTTGAATTAACCTGTTATCAATTATACCAAATAGCACTAGAAAAAACAAGGGGTAATTAGCGTTTTCTGTAGGTTAATGCTTCAGCAAGATGCTTTACCTTGACAACTTCCGATTTATCAAGATCGGCGATAGTTCGCGCAACCTTGATGGTCTTAAAATAAGAACGGGCGGATAGGTTTAGCTTTTCAGAGGCACTAGCAAGCAGTTGTTCTGCCCCTGGTTCTAGTTTAATTAGCTGGGAAACTTGAAATGAAGAAAGGGAACTATTATAGGCACCATCACGTCCATAGCGGGCCTTTTGGCGTGCTATGGCCTCTGTTATATTATTTTTTACAACAGTATGGGTATTGCTACCATTGATGTTTGGCACTCTTAGCTCTTTATTGCTAACTTTCTCCGCTTCTACATACATATCTATGCGGTCAAATAGTGGGCCAGATAGCTTCTTCTGATAATTTTGGATCTGCGTCTCCGTGCATTTACACTCATGGGTTGGATCCCCAAGGTATCCACAAGGACATGGGTTCATCGTGGCAATCAGCATAAAATCCGCTGGATAAGTAGTTTTGTTGTTTGCTCGCGAGATAGTGATCTCTTTATCTTCTAAAGGTTGACGCAACGATTCTAGCACCGACCGCGTAAACTCTGGAATCTCATCTAGAAATAATACGCCTTTGTGTGCTAATGAAATTTCTCCAGGTGCCGCCCCAGCTCCTCCACCAATTATAGATGTAGCGCTAGCTGTATGATGGGGGCTACGAAACGGGCGGTTTGTCACTATTTCATCTGTTGCGAGCCCAGCGAGCGAATAAATCTTCGTGATATCCACTATCTCACCAGGAGTGAGGGTTGGCAATAGATTGGTTGCTGCCTTGGCTAAAAGAGTTTTGCCGGCCCCTGGCGGCCCAGAGATTAGAATATTATGGTGCCCAGCAATTGCCACCTCAATAGCCCTTTTGGCGAGCTCTTGTCCTCGTATATGGTCTAAAAATACCCCAGATTCTTTAGTATTGGCCATTTGCGGAGCTTCTTGGCCTGAAGACACCTTCAGTACCAGCTGTTGTTTTAAATGTAGATATAGAGCCTGTAAAGTCGTTACGCCGTAAACAGTTATGCCGGATATTAATGCCGCCTGCGACAGATTTTTCTCTGGTACAAAGATCTCTTTAAAGCCGTTTTCTTTTGCAGCTTCTACGATGTTGATAATGCCTTTTATAGGCCTAAGCTCGCCATTTAACGACAGTTCACCTACAAAGATCCTTTCTTTTATGTCGTTCTCCAAAAGTTGTCCAGAGAGCACTAAAATTGCTAATGCTATTGGCAAATCCAGGTAAGTTCCGTCCTTTTGGAGCTCTGCTGGGGCCAGATTTATAGTTACTTTTTTGTCTGGGAATGTAAAATCTGAATTTACCATTGCGCTCCGCACTCGTTCTTTGGCTTCGCTCACAGTCTTATTAGCCATCCCCACGATATTAAAGGCCGGTAGCCCACGGTTCATATCGCCCTCGACTTCTACCAGCCTTCCATCAAAGCCGCAGGGTACTATTGAATGTATTTTACTTATCATGCCCACCTACTTAGCATAGTCAAAACAAAATTACAACCCCCCACCTATTCATTTGCTACTTTTTGCAGCAAGATTTTAGCAATTTCATTTTCAAAAATATCGCCCACGCATTTTAAAAAAAATAAAAGCACAAACTTGTTCAGAAAATGCTTGTGGAAAACTAACAAAAAAAGTAAAAAAATTGTTCAGAAAATATATTGACATTAGCATTTTTTCGCGATATTATAGAGATAGCTTCCGAACAATAAAATTGTTCAGAAGGTCAAAACAAAAATTTAGCCAAAATAACTCCACACTCTACAAAAGACCGGTTTTCCTCGCAGTTACCGGTCTTTTTCTATGTTTCAAAGTCAAAAAAAATAATGGTGGAGCTGCCGGATACTGCCTCCGGGTCCGAAACACCACGTGGCTATGAGTCTACGTGCATAGTTTTCTGTTTCATTTTGGCAGAAATTGTTAGCTGCAGAAAACGAAACTAACAAAAGCCGTGGCAAAATTTTCTAATTATTTCACGCCAGCTAAATAATCCTATTCCCGTAGTATGATAATTTCGACCCTACGGAACCTTGAGCCGAAACCAGCCTATAAAATCAAACTAGGCGTATGCTGGCATGTAAGCAACATGCGCAGTCTTAGTGTTTTTAGCACTTATTTAATACTTACGGTATTCAATCGGCACGCATCACAGCTGTTAATATCCCGTCTAAGCTTTGTCAGCCCCAACTGTATCTATTATATCAGAGGTAGCAGAAAAACGCAAGGGGAAAGAAAATTGTTCAGGAAAAACATGCCAAAAAGGCCCCAAAAAATACCGCAAAACTACACACTTGTTGTAAAAAGGACAACAACACAAAAAAATGTTAAAACAGATATAAAATAAATTGTTTGTTGTAAAAAACACAATAAAACATTGAACAAATCTATTGATTTTTTATCTTGTTTATGCTAATATGAAAGTAGTCGAGATGACTAAAACAAAAACTAAAAACAAAAGAGGACAATATGAAGAGGAAACCATAAAATTTAGCGGGCGAAAAGGTAATTTCTAGCCATAAATTACAAATAGGAATTACCTAGAGCTCCGCTAAATGGCGTAGAGCGCATTAGCAAATCTTTCGTTAGCACCTTCTAAAGACATAAACAAGAGCGAAAGAAAAAGGCTAATAAGGACAATGCTTCACCTAATGTGAAGCGGTCAAAAGAGGAAATAGGCGGATCAGGTTGCGGTCAATAGTTATTGTTTTAAGAGCCGGATAACCCCCGCCTTCCTCCATAAAAAATCAAAAAACTCGCAGAAATAATCTTGGGGGAAACGACCAGTTATGATATAATCAGGTTATGAAGCATAACCGATTAATGTTCAGCATAAGTCTCATAGGGCTTATTGTCCTAGCCGTTATGCTGGCTACCACATCTCCGACGGCAATTGGCCCGTTCGGGGTTTTATTATTTTTTACAACACTTTACATTACCTTATTTGGCATCTTATCTTTGGCGCTTCAGATATTCTATCGTCTTGCTTTTCGTAAAGACACCTTCACGAACAAAGATTACCTCTATACTGCAGTTATGTCATTCGGCCCTATTATGATAATGATGGCACGTTCGTTCGGGGCAATCAACCTCTGGACCATCACTTTAATCATCCTTTTCTTATTTTTGGCAGAATTTTTGGTCTATAAACGCGCATAATGTGGTAAAATAAGCATATGGACTATGGTCATACTAACTCGCCAAAGAGAACAGATGATATTTTTGATGTCGCTATTACTCCTGGTGTAGGCGAAAAAGACGAAGTTATCAACCCAGAGGCAGATAATAGCCTAAACAGTGAGGTTAATAATTCCGATAATCGCAAGATTGGCAGCGAGGCTCTACGCTTTAAAGAGGCTGAACCGACTGACGACAGCCAGATAAACCCTATTGAAATTATTGATTTTTCTCAGGCCAGTCATACAGCGCAAGAAGAGCCACAACCTAATGTTATTGATTTTAGTATTCTCAGAGGGGAAGGAAGAGACAAGACCGTTCCGAAAACCGTTATTAAAGAAATGCAAAAGGTAGAGAGAAAAGTTGAGAGCGGAGAACTTGATCCATCCTCAGCAGTTGAGACTATTATGACAAGCAGAGAAACATTTCTGAATAAAGTATATGGCAGGTCTGCCCCAGGAAAGGCGGCCTAATGGAACCTTGGGTGGTGATTTTAATAGTGGTAGTAGCAATGGCGGCGCTAGCTGCAGTGATTATTTCTTCCCGCGTCGTTAAACTTAGAAAAGCCAAAAAATACGAGCG
Source organism: Candidatus Saccharimonadota bacterium (assembly GCA_017510705.1). Classification (GTDB taxonomy): domain Bacteria; phylum Patescibacteriota; class Saccharimonadia; order Saccharimonadales; family Saccharimonadaceae; genus Nanosyncoccus. The sequence goes on along the minus strand of JAFWMO010000010.1, from coordinate 8,404 downwards.
TGGTCTCAAGATGGTGCCACTCCTTATTCATCTCCCACCTACCACCGACGATATTGAAGGCGGCAGTCGTGATGTGCGCGACATCACCAATGAGGCTATATCCAAAGCTCAGGTTATGTATTCTATACTTTCCTCTACCCTTACTAAAGGCATTAAATCTAAGCTCTACGGGCAGCGTCATTTCTCTCTGGAGATTATCGCCAAAGATGGTTTTATCAAATATTATGCTATTGTTCCGGGCGCTCTCACGGAGGTAGTGAAGCAAGCTATTCAATCTGCTTATACCACTGCTAGAGTAGAAGAGAAACGTGAAGACAATATCTTCGTCGGTGGTAATGGTATTAATGGTGTTGCCGGGGCAGAACTTACCCTAAATAAAGAGTATATCCTCCCTATCGCTACTTACGAAGATACCAAACGTGACGCTTCTACGGCCATTCTTACCGCGCTCTCTAATGTTGGACAAAATGAAGGCGTGGCTGTACAAATTTTATTCCGCCCTGCACAAAAAAATTGGTCCGAAAAATCCAAAACGTATATTGAAAACATCCAAAGTGGCAAAAAAACCAAAATGGTGGGTGACGGTATCGGAGTTATAGCAATGGATATCTTAAGGGCACCTTTTGAAGTGCCGGAAATGCACGAAAAACACGAAGAAACCACCACTATCACCCAGGTAAAGCAAGACGAAATGGCTGCAGTGGCCAATAAAATGCGCTACCCGGCCTTTGAGACGCTTATCCGTATAGTAGCCAGCTCAGAGAGTAAACCACGCTCAGAGGCGCTTGTAGGTAGCGTGGTATCTGCATTTTCTCAGTTCAACTCCACAGAATTTAATGGTTTCAAGGTAAATACCTTTAAAGATACAAGAAAACTTGTTATAGATTACGCTTTCCGTTTCTTCCCATTAAAAGTTTCCTCCAATATTCTAAACAGCGTAGAACTAGCTTCTATTTTCCATCTACCAGAGCAAAGTTCTATCCCTACTTCTAGCGTAGAGCGCCAACTTACCAAACAGGTTGATGGCCCAGCCAAGTTAGTCACCGAGGGGCTATTCTTGGGCACCAATGAATTTCGTGGGGCCAAAAAGCCTATCTATCTTGACGACGATGACAGACGTCGCCATATGTATGTAATAGGCCAAACCGGTATGGGTAAATCCGTCTTCCTTGAAAACTTAGCTTTTCAAGATATGTGTGATGGGCGTGGTTTTGCCTTTATTGACCCGCACGGTGATGCCGTGGAAGCACTTTTAAAGCGCGTCCCAGAAGAGCGCATAGATGACATCATTTATTTTGACCCTGCCGACATAGAGCACCCAGTGGGTATGAATATGTTTGAGCACACCACCGAAGACCAAAAAGACTTTATCGTCCAAGAGGGAATTAGTATGCTCCAGTCTCTCTTTGACCCAAACAATCAGGGCTTCTTTGGCCCACGTGGCCAGCATATGTTTAGAAATGCCGCACTTCTATTGATGGCAGATCCAGCTGGAGCTACTTTTATTGACATTCCTCAGTGTTTCACCGATCCAGAGTTTGTCAAATCCAAGCTTAAATATGTTACAGACAAAGCAGTCTATGATTACTGGACCAAAGAATTCCCAGCTTCACAAAAATCAAATGACGCTGGCGAAGTTATCACTTGGTTCTCTAGTAAATGGGGCCCATTCATCTCCAACACGATCATGAGAAATACTCTTGGCCAAGTAAAATCCGGTTTTAATATTCGCGAAATTATGGATAATAAAAAGATTTTCCTCGTGAACCTCTCTAAGGGGCGCCTCGGTGATATCAACGCAAACCTTCTCGGTATGATTTTCGTGATGAAGTTCCAACAGGCCGCTATGAGTCGCCAAGATATCCCAGAAGATCAGCGTAAGGACTTCTGCCTTTACGTGGATGAGTTCCAAAACTTTGCCACAGATAGCTTTGAATCTATTCTCTCTGAAGCACGCAAGTACCGCCTCAATCTTATTGTCGCAAACCAGTTTATGACTCAGCTTACCGACAAAATCAGGGAAGCACTACTAGGGAACGTTGGCACTATCATTTGTGGCCGCGTAGGTGTCACTGACGCAGATCTCATGGTAAAAGCTTTCACTCCTACCTTTACAGCCGAAGATCTTACCAAGACGCCAAATCATGCTGCTGTCTGTAAGGTTATGATGTTTGGCATGCCGTCAGCACCATTCACCATGAACCTCCCAGCACCAATGGGCGAACCAAGTGATGAGCTGATGGAAAGCCTAAAAACTTATTCTGCCACAAAATACGCCAAAACAAGGCCTGAAGTCGAAAAAGAGATAGAAGAACGCTGGAACGCGGCAAAGGCGGCTCCTGCGGCCTCCAGTGAGCCCACAAAGGGCTTTTTGGACGATTGGATGGCCAAAAATAGCTAGATTGGCCCTAAAACCTTGATAAAAAAGCCTCTAAGGTGTATACTAGAAAGGTATATTAAGAAGAGGTATAAAAATGGCTGACAAAGCTGAAGCTTATGACTCGTCTGAGATTCGCGTGCTCGAGGGGCTAGAGCCTGTGAGGCTTCGCCCAGGTATGTATATCGGTTCCACCGGTTATGATGGCTTACATCATCTTATTAAAGAGATTGCCGACAACTCTATAGATGAAGCTATCGCGGGTTATGCGAATCGTATCGACATTACTATCTTAAAAGATGGCGGCGTTCGTGTGGACGATAACGGGCGTGGTATCCCTGTAGATATTCACCCAAAGACAAAAAAATCAACCTTAGAGACCGTTCTCACCGTTCTTCACGCTGGTGGTAAATTCGGCGACGGTGGCTATAAAGTTTCATCCGGTCTTCATGGCGTAGGTTCATCTGTAGTGAATGCGCTTTCTACTCATATGGTGGCCGAAGTTTATAGAGATGGCAAGACTCACCATATCGAGTTTGACACTGGCAAACCTACTACGGAGCTAATCGTTACCAAAGGTACTCCACGCGATTCTGGTACCTCAATCACCTTTTACCCAGATCCATCTATTTTTAAAGAGACTACCACTTTTGATTACAACTGGGTATCTAGCTATGCTCGTCACCAAGCCTATCTTACGAAAGGTATCCTAATTACGGTCACAGATGAACGTACTGGTGCTCATGAGTCCTTCTACTTTGAGGGTGGCATCAAGAGCTACGTCAAGCGTCTAAATAATGGCAAGGAAGTCCTCTCTGATGATATCTTCTACGTAGAAAAGCAGGTTAACGACACCGGTATTGAAATTGCGCTTCAATATAATGATACCTTTGCCGAGATTATGAAGCCATTCGCGAATAACGTTCTCACCCCTGATGGTGGTATGCATGTAGTTGGTTTCCGCACCGGGCTAAATCGCACCATTAATGACTATGCTCGCAAAAACGGTCTTTTGAAAGAAAAGGAAGACAATCTTACTGGTGATGACATCAAGGAAGGTCTCACCGCTGTTATCTTGGTAAAACTCCCAGATCCACAATTTGAAGGCCAGACCAAAAACAAGCTTGGTAACCCAGAGGTACGTGGCTATGTAGACAAGGTTATGACCGAATACTTTGGCTACTACCTCGAGGAGAACCCTGCTATTGCCAAGAAAATCGTCGGTAAAGCCACTCTTGCCGCCCGTGCCCGCAAAGCTGCCCGCGCTGCTAGAGACAACGTAATCAGAAAAGGCGCCTTTGAAGGGTTGAATCTTCCAAGCAAGCTCGCTGATTGTTCCTCTAGAAATGCCGAAGAATGTGAGCTCTTTATCGTAGAGGGTAACTCCGCCGCCGGCTCCGCCAAGGAAGGCCGCGACTCTCGCATTCAGGCTATCTTGCCTCTCCGCGGTAAAGTTCTAAACACCGAACGTGCCCGCCTAGACAAAATGCTCGCCAACGCCGAGCTTGTCTCCCTTATTAAAGGTCTCGGCGTAGGGATTGGTGACCAATTTAATATCGATGGTCTTCGCTATCACAAGATTGTGTTCATGACCGATGCTGATGTTGATGGTTCTCACATCTCTACACTTCTTCTTACATTCTTTTTCCGCTATATGCCAGACGTAATCAAGGCTGGCCATGTTTATCTTGCTAAACCACCTCTATTTGGCCTAATTAAGGGTACAGGGAACGGCCGCAAGATAGACTACATCTACGACGAAGAGGCTCTCGAAAAAGCCCTAACAGATAAAATCGCCGAGAGAAAAGCCCAAGGCGTCAAGATTGACGAAGAAGCCGAACGTTTCAAACAGGCTGGCTACACCGCTCAACAGCGTTTTAAAGGTCTTGGTGAAATGGACGCCGCTCAACTTTGGGAAACGACTATGAACCCAGAAAACCGTATCCTCATCAGGGTGAACATAGAAGATGCCGAGAATGCCGATGCCATCTTCTCTAAGCTCATGGGTGACCAAGCTGAACTTCGTAAAAACTTTATTCAGGCAAGAGCCGCATCTGTGGATCTTGATGACCTAGACTTTTAAGGAGGAACTATGGCAGAAGATAAGATTAAAAATACTCCAGAAACAGATGATACCGGAAAACACATTGATTTCGGTGGCGATGTAGAACAGGTTGAGGCTGTCAAAGCTACCGATGGTGAAGTTGTAGCAGAAGATGGTGTTGAGCTTCGCACAGTAGAGAACACCATGGAAGATTACTTCCTTCGCTATTCGCTCTCTGTAATTGTGGACCGCGCTCTCCCAGATGTACGTGATGGTTTGAAACCAGTCAACCGCCGTATATTATATGCAATGAATAAAAACGGTTGGAAAGCTCCACATGCCACGGTAAAATCCGCTCGTATCGTCGGTGAAGTAATGGGCAAATATCACCCGCACGGCGACTCATCTATCTATGATGCTATGGTAAACCTAGCTCAGCCATGGAAAATGCGCTACACCCTCGTAGAAGGCCAAGGTAACTTCGGTTCCATGGACGGCGATGAAGCCGCTGCCTCCCGTTATACTGAGGCTCGCCTAGACAAGGTTGGCGCCGAACTTCTAGCAGATATCGAGAAGGAAACTGTAGATTTTCGTGACAACTTTGACGGCACAGAAAAAGAGCCATCCGTGCTCCCAGCCGCTGTGCCAAATATTCTTTTGAATGGCCAGATGGGCATTGCGGTAGGTATGGCTACCAACATCCCACCACACAACCTTGGTGAACTTGTTGATGCTACCGTAGCCCAGATTGATGACCCAGAAATTTCTCTTGAAGGTCTCATGAAATACGTCAAAGGCCCAGATTTTCCGACTGGCGCAGAAGTTTATGGTGGTGCACCAATGAAACAGGCCTATGCCACGGGTAAAGGTTCTGTAGTGATCCGTGCCGTTGCCAATATTGAAGAGCGCAAGAACGGTCGCTACAACATCGTGATTACAGAGGTCCCATATGGTATGAGCAAGGAAGACTTCATCGACAAAGTTCGCGACCTCGTACTTGCAAAGAAGTTGGACCATATCGCCGATGCGCGTGATGAGTCAGCTCGTGGCAAGGTTCGTGTAGTGGTAGAGCTAAAGAAAGATGCTTTCCCAAAGAAAATCTTGAACCAACTTTATAAGCTCACCCCACTCCAGACTTCGTTCCATTATAATATGCTCGCACTCGTAGACGGTATCCAACCACGCATCCTTGGCCTCAAGGAAATCTTGGCAGAGTTTATCAAACACCGCCAAAAAGTGATTCGCCGCCGTACTGAGTTTGATTTAAGGAAAGCCAAAGAGCGTGCGCACATCTTGGAAGGTTTAAAAATCGCCCTTGATAACATTGACGAGGTAATCAAAGTCATCCGCTCCTCTTATGACGACGCGGACAAACAGCTCATGATTCGCTTTGGTCTCTCTGAAATCCAGGCCAATGCCATTCTTCAGATGCAACTTCGCCGTCTCCAAGGCCTAGAGCGCGACAAGATTGAAGAAGAACTCAAAGAACTCCACGAGCTTATCAAAAAACTCGAAGCTATCCTTGCAGACGAAAAAGAAGTCCTCCGCGTAGTTAAAGAAGAGCTCATCGCTATCAAAGAGAAATACGATGATCCTCGCCGCTCCAAGATTATTAATCACGAGGTCGGTAAATTCTCCGAAGAAGAGCTCATTCCAGAGGAAGAAAGTGTCATTCTTCTCACCACCGAGAACTACATGAAGCGTGTTCCTCAAAACGATTTCCGTCGTCAAAACAGAGGTGGTAAAGGCAAGCGTGGTATGACCACCAAGGAAGAAGATGTGATTGCGCAGATTATGACTGCAAACTCACACGACTTCCTCCTATTCTTTACCAACCAAGGTCGTCTCTTCCGCATGAAGGCTTACGAAGTACCGCAGGCATCTCTAACTGCCAAGGGTACTGCCGCCGTCAACCTTCTCAATATGCACCCAGAGGAAAAGATTACCGCCATCATCAAACAAGGTGATGCTGGTGCCGATGGCTACCTCTTTATGGCCACCAAGAAGGGCACCATCAAGAAATCCGCTATCAAAGACTTCTTCAATGTCCGTTCAAACGGTCTCATCGCTATCAAACTAGACACCGGGGATGAACTCAAGTGGGTCAAAGAGACCACCGGAGAAAACGACATCGTTATCTCTACCTCTGCTGGTCAGGCTACCCGCTTCAACGAAAAAGAAGTTCGCGCTATGGGCCGCTCTGCTATGGGGGTGCGTGGTATGCGTCTTCGTCCAAAGGATGAAATCGTAGGTATGGATGTAATCACCGACCCAGGCCAAAAGCTCATCGCTGTCTCCGCCAATGGTTACGGCAAAGCTTGTCTTGTATCTAACTTCCCACCGCATAAACGTGGTGGCGTAGGTATCAAGGTAGCTGCCGTCACAGAGAAGACTGGCCCTATCGTGGCTGTCCATACTCTAGACCCAGAGGCCAAAGAAGTCATCATGATGTCTACCAAGGGCCAAGCTATCCGTGTGGCCATGAAAGAGATTCCAACTCTTGGCCGTGCTACCCAAGGCGTCCGCATTATGCGTATGAGCGATGGTGACACCGTAGCCTCTATTGGCATCGTTTTACCGGAAGCGGAATCAGAAGACGAAAAAACAGAGTAGAGAATTAAGCCTAGGCGGGATGGGGGATAAGCCTAGGCTTTTTGAGCAAAAAACTTATGCATAACTTTTGGCACTTCGGGGGTTGTATTTTTTGTTAAAAAGTGCCTATACTCCCAAAACAATTTAAGAAGGAGTATTTATGAAGAGAAAAAATCTTCTATTAATATCAACTTTAATATTATCTGCAGCCTTACCACAATCGGCTCATGCGTCTATGATGATTGGCGGCAAGGAATATTGGTCTGTCAAAGAAATGGAAGTCGCAAGTCGAGAATTTGATGAGGCTGTAGAAAACGAGTGCCAGGGCGACTTTATGTGCAAGGATGAGGCCTACATGATGCGTTACGACAGGGGCGGCATCTATAGGGCAATTGATAGATTTGAAGCCTCGCCTTTTATTATCACCGCCGTTAACCCCAGCCAAGGCGCACTCAGAATTATCTATTATGACGAAGACAAAATGATGGCGCACATGGGCATACCAAATAAGGCCGACATAACCGAGCTGTTTGTGGCGAGATTTGATAAGGGGCAGTCTGGTAGCAATATTGATCGGCTTAGACGCACCGGCAGCCCGTATATGCACGTTGCTATCAACCAAAACGAATCAAAAAATGGTTCAGGGTGGCTACAACCAAATACTGAGCACACATTTGTTATGGAAGATCCAACTTTTTCTGATACTATTTCAAATTCATTTTGGTATTATATCGATAGCGAAAATGGAAGTTGGCTCGACCCCTATGACTTTAATAGCTGTATCAACTCTAGCGACTACCACGACGGCATGGAATGTCGCATCATGTACAATAGCGATGGTAATGCCTTTTATATCCCATTTGATGTAGAAAATAGTTCAGATGCTGGACAAAATACCACCCCAGACAATAATGATGATCCTACCACTGACGTAGCAGATACTTCGGGGGACACCCCCGACGAAGGTTACGGGATGTCAACTGATGGCACACAAAATGGAATTTCCAATACGCCTACAGTTGCACCTGTCATTATCGCTCCAGATACCGGCCGTCAAACCAGGGAAGAAGCAACTGCTTCAGAGATGCCATGGTGGCTTAGTACCTTGCTAGTATCCGGTACTCTTTTGCTGTTTTGGTGGTTTTTGCCGAACAAATATACAAAAAATCGCAAAAAGTCTAAAAAAGTTCAAAAATCTTGAAAAAAGGGGTTGACATATCAGCCCCTATTTGATAAGATGGTATCAGTCTTAAAGCTGCGAGAACTTATTTTAGTAGTCTTGAAGATTTTTAACAATTTAGTTGTGCAATTAATCATCGTCAGTTTATTTTTATGTTGAGTTTTCAAATTTGACATTACTTTAATGGAGAGTTTGATCCTGGCTCAGGATG
>JAFWMO010000009.1 GCA_017510705.1 Candidatus Saccharimonadota bacterium | reverse complement strand
TCCCAGCATTCGCAGGTTCGAATCCTGCCGGTCCAGCCAGAATCAGAAGAAGACTCCGTAGGAGTCTTATTTTGATTCTGATGGTGTTAAGCTTTTTTCCAGCGCTTGAGTGTGGGGAAAATTTTCGTGCAATATTCTTTCATCTGTTCGTTGGTCATGCCAGCTTGCTCGCCGAACTGAGAGCATTTTTCGATATATTCTTCCATTGAACATTTATCGAGAAACTCACCGTCTTTATAGCACCATTTGCAATAATCTTCATTAATGCTACCATCTTTCTCTGTGGCATACAAATCCTCTGAAGTTAGTGGCATTGCGCAGCTTTGGCAAATTTTTTGCTCCATAAAAAGTCCTTTATTAATCTACCGTTATTATATCACAAGAAGCAATCGATATTTTTGGTTGAGCTTTTTAAGAGAGTTTCTTATATGTTATAATGGCCATAAGATCACGAACATCTCCGGTTCGTGAAAAAAATTGAGAGGAGTGTACATTTCATGTTAAAGGTCGTATTTTTTGTAATTTTGGCGCTAACAGCCGTAGGTTTAGCTGGGACCAGAGATGACGAAGGGCCATTATTTAGAAGCGTATATTTGACCCTGGTCAATAAGACACATAAATTACCTGATAATTGGGAAGATAAGGTACAGATTGACGCCGTGACAAATTTTTTTGGCGAGGAAGTACAGATTGAGCGCAAGACACACGAGCAATTTCAACTTTTGAGAGAAGACTTGAATGGAAGGGGTATAAATATAGGTTTTGGTTCGGCTTACTGCTCGACGGGCGTATGTCAACAACTTTGGGAAGAGTATCTAAACAAATATGGCGAAGAGTACGCCGCGGGCCATTGTGCTGCACCGGGATATTCCGAACATCAAACTGGTTTAGCAATCGATATCCATGTCCTTAAAGAGGGGAAGCTTATTGGTTCGAGAGTGGTTCGCGTTAGTGACGAAGACAAGCAGGATTTCGTTAAAATCATATATGGACTTTTGCCAAAATATGGTTTTATTTTACGCTATCCAGAGGGAAAAGAAGATATCACGGGGCACACTTATGAGCCTTGGCATTTACGTTATATTGATTCCCCCAAAATTGCCAAAAAAATAGCGAAAGAGGGTTTGACGCTCGAGGAATACCTCGGTGAATATTAAAAATCCCTAAGGGGGCCCATTTGGGGCCCCCTTTTTCTTGCTAATTTGACTTTTTTAACATATTTGTGCTATAATTAAAGTATAGCTCTTGTGCCTTGGCACAAAATTGGAGGGCTGGTACAGAAAGGGGGATGTATGTATATGGCATACAGCGACTTATTAAAAAATATCCGGGATGCGGTGAGAACAAAGGCAGAGGAAATTCCGAAATTCCAAGGCAGAGGTTGCATACGAGTAACGGCCGTGCCGTGCAAAAAGGCAGCCGACATATGGCTGGGCGGACTAAGCGATTTTTATCATTCTGACCGCACAGAGTACGAACACGTATTTTCTATCGTCCCAGGCGGCACCCATACTGCCATATTTAATGGCGAAAGAATTAATACCTATGGATACTCCGCCCTAAAAGTAGCTCAATGCTCACTTGCAAGAAAGCAAGGTGCTGGTCTATGCTCTGGCAGTATGTTGCCTGGAGTTGACAATAGTGACTTAACGGAAGAAAACGGATGGTCCACGTGTTATGGCGCGCTGTGCGTTGAAATCAAAGACTCACTTGGCGAAGATTTTGCAAGAATTTATATTAGCGTATCTGGAGCCGATGAAGAAGATGATTTAAAATGCGCCTTTGCGGGTGGGCAGGCGATAAGTAAGTACATGTTCTTGGAAGTGGGCGATCGCTTTGAGACAAAAATGCCAATGCTTCCCTTTTGAACCTTAAAGAAAAGACGCCGAGAGGCGCCTTTTTTGCTTTTGAAGTGATCATTTGTTGTAAATTTCGGGTTTTAAAACACCGATGAAGTCCAGGTTGCGGTATTTATCATCATAATCTAGGCCGTAGCCAACTACAAATTCGTCGGGAATTTCAAATCCGGTGTAATTTGCAGTGATTGGCTTTGCTCTTCTGGATGGTTTATCCAGCAAAACCGCGATGCTGATGGAGGCTGGGCCGCGCGCTTCTAGTACCTGGCATAGATAATAGAGAGTATTCCCGCTATCCAAAATATCATCAACGAGTATGATATCCCTGTCTTTGACTGAGATGGAAAGATCTTTGATGATTTTGACGCGCCCAGAAGACTCTGTGCCGCTACCGTAAGAAGAAACCGCCATGAAATCGACCTGACAGCGCCCCTCTATTTGCCGAACCAAATCAGCAACAAATACAAAGGAGCCGTTTAGAATGCCGATAATCAATGGGTTTTTGTCTTGAAAATCTGTGCTAATATCACACCCGATTTCGCGAACCCTTGAGTTAATTTCTGCCGCAGTAAAGAGTACTTTTTTTACATCTTCATGCATTTTTTTCACTTCCTTTCAAAATTAATGTACCTGGTTTTACCATATATCATATTATAACATTAGGGGTTACCCCTGTCAATTTTTGCATTTATCATTGTTTTGTTGTATAATAAAATTATGATTAAAATTATCGCCGGTGGCAAGAAAAATAGTGACTGGTGGGCGGAAGCTTGCGCCGAATATGAGAAGAGGCTAAGAAAACCATATGATATTTCTTGGCAATTTATGGACGAAGATAAGCTAGCGCGGCATCTTGAGAAATGGCCGTTTTCTGGCTCCGATTTTGTGATTTGTTGTGATGAACGTGGCAAAAATATATCATCACGTGAATATTCTGATTTAATTTCAAAGGCTTTTTTAGACGGAAAAGAGGTCGTAATTTTGATAGGTGGCGCGTATGGATTTTCCGATGAAGTGCGTGAAAAAGCGAATTTTGTATGGAGTTTTTCGAAGTTGGTATTCCCTCATGCTCTAGCTAGAGTGATGGTGATGGAACAAACTTACCGGGCCGAAGAAATAGCGAGAGGAAGTAAATATCACCACGAATAATTATGCGTGGTGTGATATAATTAAGAGATGAAAATTCTAGGGATTGAAACGAGTTGTGATGAGACGGCGGCCGCCGTGGTAGAGGATGGCCGTAAGATTTTATCCAATGTGGTGGTGAGTCAGATTGATATTTTTGCAGAATACGGAGGGGTAATTCCAGAGG
>JAFWMO010000008.1 GCA_017510705.1 Candidatus Saccharimonadota bacterium | reverse complement strand
TAAAAACAGCCTATCCCAATACTGAAGATAAAGGTTTTGTCTATAGCCCACTATTCTTCGTCCGCGGAGGCTACATCACCATTCGCACTTTGGGCGGCGCAGGTTACGGTGGCAACTATTGGTCTAGCACCGTGCAGTCCGATACCTACGCCCGTTACTTGTATTTCAATAGTGGTGGTTCCAATACGCAGGGTAATAACTACCGGTACTTCGGATTTTCTCTCCGCTGCCTAGCCCGCTAGTTAGCATCCCCAGTTTTTCTACCTATCTTTTCCCGCGGCTCCCTAAGGTAAAAAAGGTAAACCTGGGAGCTTGTGGAAAACTTCATTCGGATATCTGGAGCTGAAGTACTGTGCAGTGATAGATATCCCGCAACTCCTCATAAAATAACCCCTTTCGGGGTTATTTTTGTGTAGTGGGGGGTTGTAATTACTACAACAATATGCTAAGGTGATTTTGTGGGGTTGGCAAATTGATAATTAAACGTGGTCAGAAGAAAGGAGGGTTATGGAAGTTGAAGTCGAAAACATAAAAGTTACGATCAGACTAAAAATTGCTCCTCGTAAGAAGAGCAATTAAACTAACCTAATTTGATTCTACCATACGCTAATTAGAAAGTCAACCCCACTCATAGCAATAAGATGCCAAAGATACTTTATTGTATGCAATAGGTCTTCAAAATAACCCCGAAAGGGGTTATTTTTGTGTATAATATATAGTATGGTTGAAAGCGTAAGCAATATTCCGGTGACACCGGAACGATACAAGGAGGCAAAGAAAAATTTAAAAAGTTTGGAGCTAAGCAACCAAGACAAAATTATGTTGCTTCGCTACAAGGGTACTGGCGAATGGTATGAAATAGCGGAACACTCTGCATTATTTTATTATTATAAAGTTTGTGACAAGCTAGCAAGCAAACCAAATTTTGAAAATGATAGTGACAGCTATTATTATCCGTATGAAATCGGGAGAATCCGGACGCGTAATCCAGAGCTGATAATTTCGCGCGTAAAGGAAGCAAAATTATATAAAAATACAGTCAAGAAAAATGGCTTAATCATTATTAATTTGAATACGAAGTTTAGCCAAGATAAAATAGCAGGATTTTTGAAAACTGAAGAAGAGCGGCGTGAAAAGAATCGCAAGATTATACATGTAGAATATTCGGATCCAACACTTTACCGGATGCTTTGTCTAGTGACAGAACGTCTTCACAAAGCGTGCAACAATAAAATGAACCGCGTAACTAGCCAAACTAACGGTGCTAGGATTTTGACCAAGATAGACCATGCGTTGTTTCTATATATGCGTTTTTGTGATAAAAAGAATGCACCATCCAGCGAAGAATGGGATGAGATTCTTGGTGATGTGCAATCTGTGATTTATGAAATAAATATACTTTGCGGAAGTGGAATATGGGGCCACAGCATTGCTTCGAGTTTTGGTGAGGAATTGATTGGGATAAGACGGAGAATTATTGATGGCAAAAAGTGCGCCAAAGGAAATTAAAATTGAAGATGCAATTAATGGCATCAAAGAAAAAGGTATTTCAAAGTGGCTTTTTGACGCATTGGTGTTTTCTTTTACTGAAGCCAGGCGCGGTAAGCTCAAAACTCACGACGAGCATCACCTGGAAGTACATTGGCTAGAGAATCTGATAAGGCTACGTGACCAAATTTTGGAAAAACGTTATTTTCCTAGTGCTTCTGTAGCATTTGTGATTTCTGATCCTATGATACGAGAAATTTTTGCAGCACCCTTTGTAGACCGTGTAGTGCATCATTTTCTTTATCTTATTAGTGCTAACTGGTGGGACAAGCGTTTTATCAACGATTCATATAGTTGTAGGCCAGGCAAGGGTACACTTTACGGTATTAAACGTGTACAAAAGATGATGCGGCAAGCTACTGCGGGTGGTACTAAAAAGGCCTATATTATCAAACTAGATATTAGCGGGTATTTTATGTCTTTGCCACGCGCTAAATTATACCGCTTGGTGAAGAAAGGTTTGGATCAGCAGTTTGCGAGATATAAATCTGATCCTGCTGGATGGCAACTCTATCGGATTTGTGATTTTTTGTGGCGCAGAGTGCTTCTGGATGATCCGGTAAAAAAGGCACACCGCCGTGGCCCACTAAAAAATTGGGATCCAAGTATTTTGCCAAAACGCAAAAGCCTGTATTGGCAAAGAGTAGGGTTTGGGATTGTGATCGGTAATCTCACTTCGCAATTAATTTCTAATATTTATTTGGACCAGCTGGATCGTTATATAAAGTATGTGCTAGGTTATAAGTATTATGGTAGATATGTGGATGATTTTATAATTATTGTACCAGAAGAAAAATATAAACAGGCCAAACGTGATATTTATAAAATTGAAAGTTTTTTGAAAGATGAATTAGGCTTGGTGCTTCATCCCAAGAAGCGTTATTTTGCGTCAGTAGAAAAAGGCGTAGAATTTATTGGTGCTAGGATTTATCCAAACGTAATTTATCCATCTGATCGCGCGCAGAAACATTTCAGAAAAGCAGCTATGGATGTGGCTTACGGCTATGTTGGGATAGATAGCTTGGTGTCACATATGGGGATTATGACACATATGGATGCAGGGAAATTTATAAAAGAAGTTTTTGACGATATGGGATGGGATTATCAAGAACCATGGTGGGGAGCCGCGGGAAAAGATAGGTAGAAAAACTGGGGATGCTAACTAGCGGGCTAGGCAGCGGAGAGAAAATCCGTTGTTCCGGTTGTTGTTATTCTGCGTATTGGAACCGCCACTATTGAAATTCAAGTTACGGGCGTTGGTATCGGACTGCACAGTGCTAGACCAATAGTTGCCATTGTAACCTGCGTTGTTCAAAGTGCGACTGTTGATGTTGCCTCCGCGGACGAAGAATAACCCAACTCGTAGGTTAGCCCTACTGGCGAGCGGTTACGTAAACTGCTATTCACATTTTGGGACCGTAGTCCCAAGTGCTTATTTATAGGACCCTAAATAAGGGTGAGTTTACCCGGCTCCCTAAATTGTGGCATTTGTAGGTGAGAACGCTTTACCGTCGTCGTCCATGCCACATATATATTATATATCTTATATTTTTCTGGCGGATTTTTTGTAACGGTGTTTGCGTACTCGGCTAACGATAAAAGCAACTAGTGAAATAATTGTAATGATGGAAAGAAAAATAAACCAAATTGGACAGATGAGTAGATCTTTTTCGGAAGTGTAGGCGACGTCGTTGAAATAGATTGTCTGATTTACGTGGACGAAACTAAGCAGCGGAAGATTGCTAATACGGTGTGCAATAAAGCGAGAAGTTTCTGGCATGATAATTTCGCTAAAATTGCCGCCGCGGCTTTCGTTTACTATTTCTTCACCAGTGAATTTATTGGTGATGGTGATGTTGAAAATGGCGTCGGAATGGGTGTTGCCATCATTTTTAACGATAGCAGTGAGTGCGATAGATGGGTCAAAAGAAAAACCAGGAACGTTGTTTTCGATAACGGTGCCTTCGCGGACCAATGAGCCGGAAATATCGCCGTAAATAACACTGGCGAGCTGAAGCGTAGTTGCCACAGAAAAACCTTCGCCGGCAGATTGCGCGGAATTGTCTTGGCTAACTAGAATGGTGGCATATTGGCCGCCAGACGGGACGTTTTCTGGAACATGAATAGTGTATTTGATCGTGGTGTGTTCGTTGGGCTTTAGAGTGCCGGAAGGATTTTCGATGGTGATCCAATTAGCAATCTGGGAGTGAGTGGTGATATTTGCAAGGTCTGCTTCGTAATTATCGCCGACTACATTATATGGTGTAGCAGTGACAGTAAAAGAAAAATCGGACTCTGCATCAACAGGATTTGCCACTGTAACAGATCCTTCATAGGTACCACCTGCCACAAGTGAAAACCGTTGACTCATAGGTAAAACGGTAAAAGCACTTTTCATACACCTATTATAACAAGTTTTCCCAAATTGGTGTTATAATGTATGTATGTTAGACGTAAAATTTATCCGAGAGAATCTTGCATTAGTAAAAAAATCTACCAAAGAAAAAGGTTATACGGTAGATTTTGAAAAACTTTTACGCTTGGATGACAAGCGCAGAATGGAACTATCAAAAGTAGAGCTTTTGAGGCAACGCCGCAATGAAATTGCTGCTGAGATGAAAGGCAAAAAGCCGACAGAAGACATGATTATTGAGGGTCGTGCCGTAAAGGAAGAGCTTGCTACTGCAGAAGCTAGAATGGCCGAGGCAGAGGGCAAGATAAAAGATATTCTAAAGACAGTGCCAAATGTGATTTTTGATGATGTGCCTTTAGGCGGTGAAGAATGTTCAGTAGAGGTGAAAAAATGGGGCGAAAATCACAAGACCGGTGTAGATCATCTGGATTTTGCAACAAGCCGTGGTTGGCTAGATTTTGAACGTGGTGCCAAGGTGGCGGGCGCAAAGTTTTACTATCTAAAGGATGGCTTGGCGCTCCTAGAAAATGCGCTTTTGCAGTTTGGGCTTTCCAAAGTTCTAGAGCACGGATTTAGTTTTATGACGGTGCCAGATATGGTGAGTTCTCGTGTGCTGGAGGGATGTGGATTTAACCCTAGGACCAGCGAACAGTCTGACGAATACTACATAGAGGGTGAAGATCTTGCAATGATTGCTACGGCCGAAATGCCGCTTACCGGTTTTCACATGGACGAGATTATTGATGAGGATAAATTGCCACTGATGTATGCTGGTTATTCGGCTTGTTTTAGAAAAGAAGCTGGAACTTACGGTAAGTACACGCGTGGGCTTTTCCGTGTGCATCAGTTTAATAAGCTAGAGATGTATGTATTTTGTTTGCCAGAAGACAGCAAAGATATTCATGAAAAAATTTTGGCAATTGAAGAAGAAATTTGGCAAGCTTTGAATATTCCGTATCATGTAATCAATATCGCGGCGGGAGACCTTGGTGCGCCGGCAGCAAAAAAATATGATGTAGAGTATTGGTCGCCAGTAAACCAAAAATATCAGGAAATTACCAGCTGTTCCAACTGTACGGATTTTCAGGCAAGAGCCGTGAATTGCCGCGTGCGTAGAAAAGATGGCAAGGTAGAATTTGTGCATACGCTCAATGGTACAGCAATCTCAATGGCTCGCACGATGGTGGCGGTGATTGAAAATTATGCTACTGAGGATGGCAAATTAAAGGTGCCGGAAGTATTAAGGCCATATCTAGGTGGCAAGGAGGAACTATAAATGATTGATAAAATTGAAATGACCGGAAACGATTATGAGCTTTCGGATAGTTTTAAAAAATATGCTGAGAAAAAAATTGGGCGCCTAGATAGATATTTGCCAAGAGGATACAAAAAAGATGTAGTGGCTAGAATGGTGGTGGCAGAAATTGGTAAAAATAAGGGTGAAAAATATGAGATTACAGTAGCAATGGATATTCCGGGTGGTAAGGTGATCGCCGCAAAAGATGAATGCAGTAATGTCTTTGCGGGCGTAGATTTGGTGGAGGCTAAGCTAATTGGACAAATTCGTCGTTATAAACTAGAAGTGCAACCGCATCGTCAGAAGAGAGGAGTTTTATGGCTAAAAAGACGATAAAAGTTAAAAAAGAGAAGAAGCCTACTGATAAGTTGGCGGACAAAACCGCACTTACGAAGTTTTTGCAGGGTGTGTTTGGTGATGCGCAAAAGAAGGTATTAAAAAAGCTGTGGAAGCGCGCACAAGAAATTACCAAGCTAGAGCCAAAATACGAAAAATTGAGCGATAAAGAGCTAGCCAGTCGGACGGAGGAGTTCAAAAAACAGCTAGAAAAGAAGAAAAGTCTGGATGAGATATTGCCAGATGTATTTGCAGTGGTAAGAGAGGCTAGCAAGCGCATTCTGGGGATGCGTCCGTATGATGTACAGTTAATCGGCGGCATGGTACTAAATATGGGTGCGGTAGCCGAGATGAAAACCGGTGAAGGCAAGACGCTCGTAGCAATGCTCCCAGCATACCTCAATGCTCTTACGGGCGAGGGCGTGCATGTAGTGACGGTAAATGATTATCTTGCACAACGTGATGCGGGCTGGAATGGTCCGGTGTATGATTTTCTTGGCATGAGTGTAGGTGTAATCATAAACAACGCTTCGTTTATCTATGATAAAGAATATGAAAACGAAGAGCACGACGACGAGAGATTCCGCCATCTCAAGCCTTGCACTAGAAAAGAGGCTTATAATGCAGATATTACTTATGGCACAAATAATGAGTTTGGTTTTGACTATTTGCGTGACAATATGGCAAGCGAAGTGCAATATCTCCGCCAAAGGGAGTTAAATTTTGCAATTGTGGATGAGGTAGATTCAATCTTGATTGATGAAGCGAGGACGCCGCTTATTATTAGTGCGCCAGCGGGTGATAATCCAGAAAGTTATTATCAATTTGCAAAGGTGGCGGCTAGACTTACACCAGAAGATTATATATTTGATGAAAAACGCCGCAGCGTAACGCTGACTGATGCCGGCATTGAAAAAGTGCAAGGTATTTTGGGTGTAGATAATTTGTATTCTACCAAGAACACGAGGTTAGTATATCATTTGGAGCAGGCGATTCGTGCAGAGATCGTGTTTAAGCGTGACAAAGATTATGTAGTAACAAATTCTGGCGAAGTAATTATCGTGGATGAACACACTGGGCGCCTCATGCAAGGACGTCGCTATAATGAGGGCTTGCACCAGGCGATCGAGGCTAAAGAAGGTGTAGCGGTAAAACAAGAGTCTATGACTCTTGCGACGATTTCGTTCCAAAACTTCTTTAGACTGTACAAGAAGCTTTCTGGTATGACGGGTACGGCATTTACCGAAGCGGAGGAATTTCAACAGATTTATGCACTGGATGTGATTCAAATTCCACCAAACAAGCCGATTGCGCGTGTAGATAAAGATGATTTGATTTACAAGACTAAGGCTGGTAAGCTAAAAGCTATTGCCGAGGAAGTAAAAAAATACCACGAAAAAGGTCAGCCGGTCTTGGTGGGCTCTGGTTCAATTGCAAACAACGAGGAAATTGCTAGATATCTAGATGGTTTTGGTCTGCCATACGAGATTTTGAACGCAAAGAATAATGAGCGCGAGGCGGCGATTATCGCTAAGGCTGGTGAAAAAGGCGCGATTACGCTTGCTACCAATATGGCGGGGCGTGGTACTGATATCAAACTTGGTGAAGGCGTAAAAGAGCTAGGTGGTCTAGTGGTGATTGGCTCGGAACGTCATGATTCTCGTCGTGTAGATAATCAGCTTCGTGGTCGTGGTGGCCGTCAGGGAGATCCAGGTACGACTCAATTCTTTGTAAGTTGCGAAGATGATCTCATGCGTATTTTCCAGGGTAACAGGGTAAAGATGCTGATGACGAGACTTGGTGTAGACGAAGATACGCCGATTCAGACTCGGGCAATTTCACGTACGCTAGAAGCAGCGCAAAAACGTATTGAAGGATTTAACTTTGATTCTCGTAAAAATGTGGTGCAATACGATAATGTGATAAACCGCCACCGCAAAGTGGTGTATATGATGCGTCGCAAGATTTTGATGGGTGATGATATCTACCCAGAGATCAAGAGATTGATGCGCGACGAAGCAAAGATGCTTACGGAGTTTTCTTCTAGGGTAAACAAAGATTTTGATGAAAACTTTAAGGCGGTGTTTGACCTTGACGACGACCTTATTCATGGTATTGGGCTGATGCGTAAGGAAAAAGAGCGTGAAAAATTGGCGCTTGAGGCTGTAGAGGAAGCTTATCACAAAAAAGAAGAAGAATTTGGCGCGGAGACAATGCGCAAAGTTGAACGTGAGGTATATCTAAAGGTGCTAGATATGCTTTGGATGCAACATCTAGAAAATATGCAACATTTGCGTGAAGGCATTCACTGGCGTAGTGTGGGGCAGCGTGATCCGCTAGTAGAATATAGGAGTGAGTCACAAAAACTCTTTGATGGTTTGCAAAGGAATTTGCGCGAAGAAGTGCTAAAGATTTTACTTTCTATTACTCCGGCGGAAGCAGCGGCAGACAATGTAACTGATGGCGAAGAATACGAATCCGAACTTACCAAGATGGCCGAATCACAGACCGAAAAAGGCGTAAACGAGATCTCTAAGGGTGATAAAAATTTAGATGATGAGTTTAAGAAAAAGTCTAGCGGTGGTAAAAAATCTGCTACGAAAAAATCTAGTTCTAAACGTAAGAAAACAAGTAAACGCAAGAAATGAAACATTCTGTAGAAGAGATTACCCTTAAAAATGGTGCGAAAGGGCTTCTTATCGACATTCCTGGCGCTAGTGTGATGGCGACGCGGATAGAATTTCGCGCGGGGATGATGTATGCAAAAAATCATTATGTATATGAGATTCCGCATGTGGTAGAACATTTGGCTTTTGGTGCAAATGCAAAATTCAAAGACGAACAAGCATTCGAGGCGGAATTTACCAAGAACGGTGCTTATCACAATGCTTGGACGAGTGATATTTCGGTATGCTATGAGACGGAATGTGCAGATTTTGAGTGGGAACGCATTATGGAACTTCAGCGGGTGTCAATTTGTGAGCCAAAATTTAATGACGAAGAATTGAAAGCCGAAAAATCCAACGTAAGAAGCGAGCTGACTGGGTATATGAACGATTATTATCGTTTGTTATGGCCACGCGTACAGCAAGCGGTAGGTGAAGATATTTTGGATTTGTCTGAACGTAGAGAAACGATTGCGAATATTGAGCTAAAAGATATTCGCGAACATTATCGCCGTACGCACACAGCCAAAAATATGCTTTTTATTATTGCCGGTAAGATTCATGGGCGTAAACACAAGATTATCAAGGCGCTGGACAGTTGGAACCTGCGTGAGGGTGAAAAATTTGAAATTCCGATGGCGAATCTTCACACTACGGAGCCGGTGTCTATTCGTAGAAAGGATGCTAGCAATATCACTTTTGGTTTTTCTTTGGTAACGCCGCGGCATTTGGAACCAAATGAAGTTTTTGCCATGAATTGTCTGAATCATATATTAAATGGCACAATGAACTCCAAGATTTTTGGGGCGGCAAGGAAACGTGGGCTTGTGTATGGAATGGGGAGTTCAATTGCGTCAAACGCAAATAGTTCGTATTGGGATTTTGACGGAGAAGTAAATATAGAAAATGCGGACGAATTATTTGGTTTGATCCAGACAGAGATGGTAAAGGCACTCAATGGTGAGATATCGGATGCAGATTTTGAGGCGGCAAAATCTTATGCGTTAGGAAGATTTCAGATGGGTGCGCAGACGGTGGGGCAGATTGCAGATTATTATGCGGAAAATTATTTTACAAATGAAACAGTAGAAAAATATGACAATATGCCGAATTTGATCAAAGGTATTGATAAGGCCAAGATGATAGAGCTAGCGCGAGAGTTTTCTGGTTCGGGAATCAAAGGGTTTGCGGCGGTATCGTCGGCAGAAAAAGCGATAATCACAGCGCTTGGTGCGAGATTGAATTTCTAGAGACGTTTTGTGCTATAATAGGGGCATGAAGATAGCATTACTTGGGTACGGCAAGGAGGGGCAGGCCGCAGAAACATATTTTAAGTCGCATTTTGATGCGGAAGTGGATATTTTTACGGATTTTACGAGAGAAGAGATAGCAGGGCGCGATTTTTCGGGATATGATATGGTGTTTCGTAGCCCGTCGGTGCCACCACTTTTGCTGGAGAATGAGACTAGTCTTACGAAATACTTTTTTGACCATGCCCCATGTGAAATTATAGGGGTGACAGCGACTAAGGGCAAAGGCACGACCTGTTCGTTTATTCAGACGCTACTAGAGGCTTTGGGCGAAGATGCGCACTTGGTGGGTAATATTGGCACGCCGGCAATAGAAGCGCTGGATGATTTGACGCCAGAATCGGTGGTGGTGTATGAAATGTCAAGTTTTCAACTTTGGGATATGAAAAAATCTCCACGGATTGCAGTGGTGGGGACGATTGAGCCAGATCATCTTAACGTACACAAGGATTTTGACGATTATGTAAATGCCAAGGCTAATATCTGTAGATACCAAAAACCAGGGGATTATATTGTGTATTATAGTGATGATGTAGGCGCGTCCAGAATTGCCGCAAAAAGTCCGGTAAAATTAGATTCGCACCGCCTGGAATACCCGTTTGAAATTCCCGAAAAAATAAGAAAATCTATCAAACTCCCAGGGGAGCACAATGTACGCAATGCCGAGGCGGCAATCGCGGCAGTGGCGGCGCACAAAGGCATGAAAGTAGACGATTTTATGTTGGAATATGAGGCGGAGATTTGCAAAGGGCTGGCTAGCTTTAAGGGGCTGCCGCATAGGCTGGAATTTGTGCGTGAGGTAGGCGGCGTAAAATACTATGATGATAATTTTTCAACCAACCCAGCATCTACTAGGGTGGCGGTGGAGGCTTTTCCAGAGGAAAATGTGGTACTGATTGTGGGTGGGCGCGATAAGACTGATAACGAAGATATTCCGGAAATTTATGATGTGATTTCGGCGCCAAATGTGACGAATGTGGTGCTAATGGGTGAGTCTGGGCATGAAATTGCGCGTCGGTATAAAGACGAGAGGTTTCTCACGGTAGAATCTCTGGAAGAGGCGGTAAAAAGCGCGTCTAAAATTGCCGCAAAACTTGGGCGCGCGGTGGTACTGATGTCGCCATCGGCGGCGAGTTTTGATATGTTTGAAAACGTGTACGACAGGGGTGAGAAGTACCAACGCGCGGTTAGCTTATTATAAGTGTCCCGCCCACTGGCGCCTCCCAACCATCTCCACTGCCGCATCCACCGACGAGTTCACTGCATTAAAAACAGCCTATCCCAATACCGAAGATAAAGGTTTTGTCTATAGTCCACTATTCTTCGTCCGCGGAGGCCGCATCAGCAGTCGCACTTTGTACTACGCAGGTTACTATGGCTTCTATTGGTCTAGTACTGTGCAGTCCGCTATCTACGCC
>JAFWMO010000007.1 GCA_017510705.1 Candidatus Saccharimonadota bacterium | reverse complement strand
TATATATTATCATATGTAGTATGAGACAATATAACTATAAGCATCAAGGAGGAAGATGAAAAAGAAAATAATGGCGGTCGTGACAGCTTTTATGCTAATGGCAACTACTTTTTTGTTTGCTGGGACTGTTCGCGGCGTGGAACCATTTTATAATATTACGGGTTTGTATTTGAGAAGTGATGAAGCTGAAATTGGTGGTAAACTTTATGTAGACTTGCATATGTTGGAGAAAAACGGCTCAACTAGTATTGTTGGCTATTTTTTAAATGATAATTTTAGTTATGTATCGTTGGCGCTTAAAGATATTAATTCGAATAATCCGTATTTTGAAATACCAAGTACGATGCAGGCTGGTACAACATACAGAATGAATATTTTGGATGTTGCGGATTCTAAGGGTAAAATTACATATACCCTGAATAGTGATGGGGACGCGACATATATGAATCCGTTGGGGAAGAATGTTGTGCACATAAAAGGCCAAACGGCTATTACTGGGCTGGAGTTACTTGGCGGGAAGGAAATACCATATGATGGCGAGATAAAACTCAGATTATCAACGGACCGGGATGTATCTCTTGCTACAGTATGGATTCAAAATAAGGATTTTCCATCGATAAAGGCATTGGTAAGTGTGAACGTTAATGCCGATTCTGTAATCCAATTACCATTAAAAGGTGGGCAAAGTTTGACTCCTGGAGAGTACCAGATAAAAGATGTTTTTCTTGATCCTAGCGATGCGAGTAAATATGTACACTATAGTTTAACTCCAGAGGATCAAACGACGAAAAAACTTAATTATAACATAGAATTTAGTATTATTAATAGCAATAATAGTTCAAGCGGTACTAGCGAAAATTCTTTTACCGAGAATATTTTAAGCAAAGTGAGCCTTTCTCCTGAAACTGTCGGCCTAAATGGAAAAGTTAATGTGGAGCTTGATACGACAAAAAAGATATCTGCCGCTACATTGATTTTTAATAAAGGCGATGAAAGCATGACTGTAAATTTGAAGAGTCTAGATAGTGGTACGCCGTATTTTATAATTCCTTTCACTACAGCCGAAGGCACTTACGAACTAGACTATGCAATTTTGAAAGACGTGGATGGTGAAAAATATCAATTTAGAAAAGGAAGTGATTACTACGGAATAAAGCACTTTGATTTTGATTCTACTATTAGTGTGAGCAATTCAATTTCTGGTGGCGATTTGTTGACTTTTGATAATAACAAGATAACGGATGAAGTCATTAATAAGATAAAAGAATTAGATGACAATATCGTGATTGAAATTGATGCCAATAAAAATCCGATTATTAGAAAAGAGACCTTTGATGCGATTAAAGGCGTAAATAAAACGCTAGTTGTAACTTACGCCGATTATGAATGGACATTTAACGGGCTAGATGTAAATGATGCAAAACAGATAGATGTGAGCGCAAAGATATATAATGTGAATGATGCGGATTTTGCGGAAGGGAAGCTTGTGAACGGCCTAGTGCTCGATTTTCCAGAGAATGGTGAACTCCCAGGCAAATGCTTGATAAAAATATATAATACTAAGTATATTGCTGATATTTTGCATCGCGATAACGTAAATATATATTATTATAATGAAGAATCTGGGATGTTTGAGCCGGTAGAATTTGATTCGGCTTATAATGATAAAGGATTTTATGAATTTTATATGGCGCATAATTCAAATTATGTAATGACTACGGAGAGAATTGATCCAAAATATGTGTTAAATGGCGAGGGCGACAGGATACCTATGATAATCGCGATATCTGCGACGGTGGTTTTAATGGTGATAATGGTTGCGACTGGAATTGTGATTGTAAAAAAGAAACAAAATAAAAATGATATCACGAATATTACTGGTCAGCCTCAACAACCGCTTGGCATGGTATAATATGGTTAATGGAAGGGTTTAAGAAAGTATCTGTAATAGTTCCGAACTATAATTATGCAGAATACATAGACAAAAGAATTGATTCGATAGTAAATCAAACTTATCCTATATATGAATTAATTATTTTGGATGATTGTTCGCGGGATAGAAGTGTGGATGTGATTGAAACTAAATTGCATCAATTAAAATTGCTGCTGCCGGAACTCAATGTAAAGTTTATAAAAAATGAAAAAAATTCCGGTAAGGCAATGTTGCAGTGGAAAAAGGGTATAGAAGAGGCTACGGGTGATTACATTTGGATTGCGGAGGCGGATGATTTATCTAAAAAGACTTTCCTAGAAGAAGTGATGGGGGCATTTGATAATAAGGACGTAGTGCTTTCGTATGCGGAATCGGCGGTGATAAGCACGATGGGGCTAATGATAACGCCAAATTTTAGATGGTCTAGGGACAAAGAAAAAACTGGGAGATATAAAGAAAGCTATATAAAAGATGGGAAAACTGAGGTGGAGGAAATATTAGCAATAAGGTGTTCGATCCCAAATGTATCAGCAGTGGTATTTAAAAATGCTCCATACCTCACTAAGTATATTGATGAGGCGCTAAAGTTCTCACAAGTTGGTGATTGGTATTTTTATGTGAAAGTACTTGAAAATGGGAAAATTGCATATAATAAAAAATCATTAAATAAGTTTAGACTACACCGTGGGAGCGTGACGAGAACGATTAGCCTAGAGAAGCATTTTGATGAAGTGAAAGAAATGCAAGAGATGATTGTGCGAGATTTTGATGTACCAGAGAGAGTACGAAAGATGATGGCAAAAGAAAAAGAGCGAATAGCAAATAAATTGGGGTAGAAATGGGCAGAATTACCGTAATAGTACCGGCATATAATTGTGAAAAATGGATAGGCAGGTGTCTTGATAGCATTTTGTGCCAGACATATCAGGATTTTGATATCTTAGTGATAAATGATGGGTCCAAAGACGGAACAGGCAAGATTTTGGTGGAGTATGCAAAAAAGTATCCCAAGAAGATAAAATACGTAGAACAAGAAAATATAGGTGTGGCAAAAACTCGCAACAAAGCAATAAAGATGGCAGAAGGGAAATATGTGGCTTTTGTAGATTGTGATGACTTTGTAGATAAAGATTATTTAGAAAAGTTACTACCGGACGGGGAAGATATAGTGCTGGGTGGGTATAAAAGGCCGAACAGCAAAGGTAAAATTATAAAAGAAGTAAAACTTGATAATGCGAGTTTTGCTAGATTTGTGGTGCCAGCGCCGTGGGCAAAAATTTATAGCAAGGATTTTTTGATAAATAATAAAATTGAATTTCTAGATAACAATATTGGTGAGGATGTATATTTTAATTTAATAGCAATGCTAAGTACGGAAAAGATTAGAATTACAAATTATGTAGGGTATAATTGGTATTTTAATGAAGGAAGCGTTTCAAACACAAAACAGAAAAGTTTTAAAAATCTTGATGTAATGAAGCTACTTAACGATAGTTATGACGAACTACAAAAAAGAGATTTGATAGAAAAGAATTATCAAGAGTTGGAGTTGTTTTATTATAGATACTTGGTGTGGTTTTTGCTATTTTCTAGCAAAGGAGCGAGTTTGAGAGAAATAAAAAATAAGGAAAGAGAACTGTTTGACTGGTTAGAAGAAAGGTTCCCAGATTATAAAAAGAATAAATTGTTGAAGGGTAATCTACCGGGTGAAATAAAATCCACTAGACAAGTTTATAAGACTTTTGGAGTTTTGAGTAAATTACATCTTGGTGACAAAAGTGTGTGGCTATACTCAAAGATGTAAAATATGGTAAAATAGAAAAAAGGAGTTTTATGAAAGGAATTATTTTGGCCGGTGGGTCGGGGACGCGCCTTTATCCATTAACACTTGGTACATCTAAACAGATGTTGTCAGTATATGACAAGCCAATGATTTATTATCCGTTGTCTACTTTGATGCTTGCGGGGATTCGTGACATTTTGATTATTTCCACGCCTGATGATCTCCCGAATTTTGAGAGGCTACTTGGAGATGGAAGCACAATGGGAATAAACCTTTCATATAAAGTACAGCCATCACCAGATGGGTTGGCGCAGGCATTTATACTCGGAGAAGAGTTTATTGCTGGCGAGCCGTGCGCAATGGTGCTTGGTGATAATATTTTCTATGGTTCTGGGTTCACAGATATACTTCGTAGTGCAGCGGCGGCTGCAAATAATGGCAGAGCTACAGTGTTTGGGTATTATGTGAATGATCCGGAGAGGTTTGGCGTGGTGGAGTTTGATGAAAATTGGCATGCGATTTCGATTGAAGAAAAACCAGAGAGCCCAAAAAGTAATTACGCAGTGACTGGACTTTATTTCTATCCAGCTGGTGTATCCGAGAAAGCAAAAGTTATTCAGCCATCTGCTAGGGGCGAGCTAGAGATTACCACCCTTAATGAGATGTACTTGAGCGAGCAAAATTTGGATGTGCAGCTTCTAGATCGTGGTTTTGCTTGGCTTGATACCGGTACGATTGATTCGCTGGCTGAGGCTTCGGATTTTGTGAGGGCGATCCAGAAGCGTCAGGGGATTCAGATTTCGGCACCAGAAGAAATTGCTTATCATAACGGCTGGATTTCTAAGGAAGATATTATGGTTTCTGGTGAAAAATACAAGAAGACAGCTTATGGGCAGCATCTTTTGAAAGTAGCGGAAGGGAAAATCAAATTATAATGGGCAAATTTGTATTTAATAAAACCGATATTGAAGGTGTGTATATTATAGAGCCAACTGTGTTTGGTGATGAGCGTGGGTATTTTATGGAAACTTATAGTGAGACTGATTTTAAAGAAGCTGGGCTTAACTATAAGTTCGTACAAGACAACCAATCTTCCTCTTTTAAGGGTGTGCTTCGTGGACTTCATTTTCAGAAAAATCATCCACAAGCAAAACTTGTGCGCGTACTTTCTGGTGAAGTGTTTGACGTAGCAGTAGATCTTCGTGAGAATTCGCCAACTTATGGCAAGTGGGTAGGAGCATTGCTTTCTGCTGAGAATAAAAAACAATTGATGATTCCGCGTGGGTTTGCACACGGCTTTTTAGTGGTAAGTGACAAGGCTGAATTTGCTTATAAGTGTGATGAATTTTATCATCCAGAGGATGAAGGTGGCGTAATGTATGATTCGGCTGGTATAAAGTGGCCGGAAATAGATGTAGAATTTACGCTTTCTGATAAAGATTTGAAACACCCAACTCTCGAAAAATTAGATTTTAAATTTAAGGAGGTTTAATGGATAAGAAAACTATTATTGTAACTGGTGGCGCTGGGTTTATTGGCTCAAATTTTGTCTATTATATGTTAGATAAATATCCTAATTACAGGATAGCGTGTCTTGATGCACTTACTTATGCGGGCAATCTTTCTACTCTCAAAAAAGCGATGGAAAATCCGAATTTTAGATTTGTAAAAGCGGATATTCGTGACAAGGATGCGGTGGAGCAATTATTTGAAGAGGAGCATCCAGATATTGTAGTGAATTTTGCGGCAGAATCACACGTAGACCGTTCAATCCGCGATCCAAAATTATTCCTTGAAACTAATATTCTTGGTCCAGAAGTATTAATGGATGCTTGTAGAAAATATGGCGTAAAGCGCTATCACCAAGTTTCTACAGACGAAGTATATGGTGATTTGCCACTAGATAGACCGGATTTGTTCTTTACCGAAAAAACTCCATTGCACGCTTCTAGTCCATATTCTGCATCTAAAGCCTCAGCGGATCTCGTAGTAATGGCATATCATAGAACTTATGGACTTCCGGTTACGATTTCTCGTTGCTCTAATAATTATGGTCCGTATCATTTCCCAGAAAAACTAATTCCCCTCATGATTATTAATGCGCTTAATGATAAACCTTTGCCTGTGTATGGTGATGGGCTTAATGTGCGCGATTGGTTGTATGTGGAAGATCACTGTAAGGCGATTGATATGATTATTCATGCAGATTGTGTGGGTGAAGTATATAATGTGGGTGGACACAACGAAAAGTCTAATATTGAAATTGTGAAATTGATTTTGAAAGAACTTGGCAAACCTGAGAGCCTAATTGAATTTGTGGAAGATAGGAAGGGGCATGACAGACGCTATGCTATCGATCCGACTAAGATTCGTGAGCAATTGGGATGGGAGCCGGAAACTAAGTTTGAAAATGGCATTGTAAAGACTATCAAATGGTATCTAGACCACAAAGATTGGTGGGAAGAAATTATTTCTGGTGACTATAAAAATTATTATGAAAAAATGTATGGAGATAAATAAATGAAAGTACTCGTAACTGGCACAAGCGGACAACTTGGTTTTGATGTGATGGAAGAGCTTGCACGTCGTGGGTATACTGGCGTGGGGGCTGATAGGTCTGAGTCTAATGCGGATTTTGAACATGTAATTCTAGATATTACCGATAAAGCTCGCGTGATGGAAGTCGTAAAAGAAGTTAATCCTGATGTAATTGTGCACTGTGCGGCATGGACCAACGTAGATGGTGCAGAAGCTCCAGAGAATTTGAATGTAGTGCGTGCAGTAAATGTAGATGGTACTCGTAATCTTGCTGAAGCTGCCAAAGAAGTAGGGGCTAAGTTTGTTTATATTTCAACCGATTATGTGTTTGATGGACAGGGTGAGCGCCCGTGGCAACCGGATGACAAGAACTATGCTCCGCTCAATGTATATGGACAATCTAAATTAGACGGCGAGTTGGCCGTAGCTGAAACGCTAGATAAATATTTTATCGTACGTATTGCTTGGGTATTTGGCAGAAATGGCAAGAACTTTATCAAGACTATGATTGAAGTGGGTAAGACTCATCCGGAAGTATCCGTAGTGGCAGACCAAATTGGTACACCTACTTATACTGTGGATCTAGCTAGACTTCTGGTGGATATGATTGAAACTGATAAGTATGGATATTACCATGCTACTAATGAGGGCGGATATATTTCTTGGGCAGATTTTGCGGAAGAAATTTACAAGCAAGCTGGCATGGATGTGAAGGTGAAACATGTGTCTACGGATGAGTATGAAAAAATCGCAGGGAAGGCCGTAGCAAAAAGACCATTTAATTCTAGACTAGATAAAACGAAACTAGTAGAGAATGGGTTTACACCTTTGCCAGAATGGCAGGACGCTACCAAAAGATTTATTGATCTTCTAAAGAATTAGATTTTTCGCTGTTTTTATAAAGTTTGGTGAGAAATTTGGCAATTGGTTTTGGCCAGAAACGACAGAGAATCTCATAATCTTCTTTAGTGCGAATACCGGCGTTGATAATTTCGGAAGTTTTGGACTCTGCGGAGATGCGGTGTCCCATCAGTGGTTTTGGTATAAAAGTAAAAGCACCTTTTTCTTTGCTGAGTTTTTCCCATGCATGCCAGTCTACATTGCATTGAAAATGTGAAGCAAAAATAGTTTTTGGACAGTTTTTGGTGACAAAAGTGACGGTAGGGCAAGAGATGGCGTCGCCAAATTTGATAAGATTTCTTTTAGCAAATTTGGAGTTTAGGCTGTTTTTGATTTTAGCTGAAAATAATAGGATGCGTTTGATTTTTAGATTTTTATTGGAATAAACTTTTTTGCTTCCACGGATTTCGTAATAGTCTGTAAAAATGATGGAGGATTTTGGGTGTTTTTGATATGCTTTGATGACTTCCGAAGAATAATCACTGTCGTAAATGTCGTCTTGGTGGGCGATAGTGACGAGTGGTGTAACACTAGAGTTTAATGCAAAGTCAAAATCGCCGCCTATACTAGTATGCTTACTGTCGACAATTTTTAGGTTATACTTTTTGGCGAGATTTTCAATAAATTTATTTTTGGTGGTAGTAGCGATGACGACGCTACTTTTATACGACTGGCCTAAGACTGATTTAATGCAATCTTCTAAGTGTGGGCTTTCTTTGTATGCTAGTACTACAAAAGTGTGCAAATTACTTTCCATATCTACTCCTTAGTGAATGAAGTTTGATTTGTAGTAACGCAATATATAGAACTACGAGAATGATGCTAGAAATAAAGAATGACCAAGCAGCGCCTGTAACTCCGGATGACTGGATAAAGAAAATGGAAATGATTGTGGCTGTAGCAGCAGTAATTATATAAATATAGGTTTGGCGGCGGTTTTCTTTGAGAACAGTGAGGAGGCTGGAAATAATCATGGCAACAGCAAAGAAAATTGAAGCAATGACTATGATAACTAGAGCCAAACGGTAATCTGATAAATCTAATTGATAAATTAACTCTAATACCGGAACGCCAAGGAAGTAAGCTGCGGTAATTGCAAGTATACCAACGCCAAGAAGCAGGAGTAGTATTTTTTTGGATAGTTTGATAAAGGCTGAAAAATTTTTGTTTTCATGGTGGCTGGTGAGGATATCCAGAACTGGGTTGATAAGATAAGAACCAATAAGACTTAAAATGGTGGCTGGCATGATGAGAATGCCAAAGATGGTTTGTGCATCATAGGTATCAAAATATGGTAGGATGTATTTTTGGCAGTTGGCGAGGTAGAGCGAAAGAATAGAAAATAGAAAAACCGGAAAACAAGTTTTGAGTATAAGCTTGATATTTTTAAAATTAATTTTGAGTTTTTCTTTGTATAGGTTTTTGTAATTTTTGAGGTCGTAAAATAAAAAGATGATAATATTGATGGCGACGAGGGCAGTAATACTGAGACAAAGGTTTTTGGTGAGAAAATCTACAACGGAAAAGACGCAGAGGCCAATAATAGCTTTTAGTGTGAGGGAAATGCCAGTTTGGTAAAGGTGGGATTTTTTGTGAATAGCACCGTAAAAACAATCACTGATAGCTTCAACAATGCGAAAAATCATAAGGAGCGCAATGACTGCGACCTCGAAAAAACTGAATTGGTTGATAAGAGCAAAAATTATAATGAGTGCAAAACTAAGAATAGATGTAAGAATACGACAAGAAAGGTAATCGCTGAAAGAAAATTTATCCTTGGCATCTGAAACTTGGAAAGAGCGGTTGTAATAAATGGAAATAATATAAAATAAGGCGCAGAGCGCAAAAGCATAAGTGAAAATACCAGCGACGTCAACACCATTGATGTAGCGAACGGCGATTAAAAAGAATAAGGAGTTAAAAGAATTGAACGTAAGACCAATTGCATTCCAGATGAAATTTTTGGTGTTATTTTTTCTTATCATTTTTGGCGTCTTTTTGCTTTAGAATTGATAGCTCTTGAATGAGTTTGTTGATTTTGGCTTGTTGATGGCTGATAGAAATAGTGAGAAAAAAACAAATAAGGAATAGAATGCCGATGAGGATGACGAAGAAGAAATTCGATGGGGCCTGAAAGCCGAGCCAACCGGAAAACTTGGCCAGCGGATCCGGAAAGATAGCAATTAGAAGACAAGCTAGCGGCAAAAGTAGCCAAGCAATAGAGTTTTTGACGGATAGAGAATTCTTTTTTAGAAAAATAAGAATTAGAGCAAAAGTAAAAATTGCCGCGAGGGACATTTCAAGTTGGAGCCTAGTCATATTTTTTCCTTCCTAAACTTAATATTAAAATTGATATTACGACATTGATAGCAGCATAGGCGCTTTTCCATGAATGGATGCTGGATTTGCCACCAGTACGTCTGTTCATTTTGACGGGAACTTCTTTGATTTTAAAATGTTTGGAGCGAAGTAATTCGTAATTTGAAACTGGTTCTGGGTATTCTTGTGGGTAATCTTCGGCAAAAAGCTCGATAATTTTACGATCGGCAGCACGAAAACCTGAAGTTGGATCATAGATATGTTTATGAGAAAGTAGGAAAATAATACCGGATAAGAATTTGATGCCAAAGCTGCGAACTATGGATGAGCGTTTGCCGCTGAATTTTTTGTCAATAAAACAGGAACCGATGGCTAAGTTGGCTTTTTGGTTTACGATTGGTTTTATGAGGTCTGGTACAAAAGAGATATCGTGTTGGCCGTCTGCATCAAATTGGATAGCAATATCATAGCTGTTTTCGTAGGCATATTTGTAGCCGGTTTGGACGGCGCCGCCAATACCAAGATTAGAAATGAGGGAGATATGATTGTAATTGCCGTTGTTTAAGATTTCTTCAGTAGAATCAGTGGAGCCATCATTGATGACAACATAATCGTAGCCAGAATTTGAAACAACAGAAAGAGTACTAATGAGAGATTTTTCTTCATTAAAAGCAGGGATAATTAATAAAACTTTTGGTTTCATTAGTATATATTATAACACTGGCTAGATATGGAAGCAAACTGCCGCGGACAAGGCATAGACTGATTCAAAGATGATAAATAGGTAGATATAATTGTTTTGGTAGACTGGGAAAAATGTTTTTTTGGTGATTTTTTTGCCTTTGTCTTTTGGGAAAAAGATAATTGGTACGAGTAAGAGCAAGGGCATAAAGTAGCGACCTTGAACGCCCTGGATAATAGTTGAGTCCACTGGCGTCCATTGGATATACATTACGATGAAAGAAGCAAGAGCAGCAAAACAGATGGCAAATATGGAAAGGATGCGGAACCATTTTGAGATAAAAACATTTTTTCGCTCTTTGATGGTAAGGTAAACGAAGCATAGGCCAGATGGAACAACGTAAACCATTGTAAGAACGAGCGTAAACCATTCGAGAAATCTACCAAAGATTTGCCCTAGGTAGGCCGGTGATTTAACGATTAGGGTTTTACCAAGCATACGTATGAATGTGAAAGGATGATGAATTAATGTATCTAATTGAGTGCTGGCGTCGGTCACGCTGGATAATGCTGGTACACTTCTTAGCCATAATAGTAGTGTGACGAGTGTAATAATACCAAGTGAAAATATTGAAATTAGTTTGCGGGACATGCCCCCGAAACGTTCTTTTGGAATGGTAAATAGTAGCAAACAGACTGGCGAATAAATAGATTTGCCGAGCGAGACGATAAGGCATAATAGCAAAAGAAGAAGTAAATGTTTTGGCTTAACTTTGAAATCTACATTAAATGTGGCATATAGGATAAATGTAATTAGACTAAAGGTTGAACAAATAAGGAAACCATCAGCGGAGAGGGAAGCCATGGATTGCATACTCATTGGTAAGAAGGCAAGGAAAAATATAAAGAATTTTAGGAATGGAATATATTTGATACAAAAATATAGTATGATTATGCAGGTGATAAGGTGGAACATTCTAGAAATGTAAGCGGATGCAATAATGGGGAGATTAAGAGTTTTGCCAATGAACATCCCAGCCGTGTGTGGTAAATAGCTAATTATACTATAGCCGCCGGCAGAATTGGCAGCAAAATCTTCTGGGCCTTCATCATAATATTTGAGATTTTCTATGATTTCGGAGTATTTGACTTTGCCCTGGACTAGATTTGAAACTGTGAACTGAAGATTGCTAGGCTGAACGCTGCCAGTGAATAGGCCATCTTCTCTAACCGTAGTAGAAAGATAACCGTCGGAAATCTCGTAGATTCTGAAAAAGTGGGCAATTTCATCAGGTGCACAGCTTAAAGGAATTGCAAAAACATAAAGAGAGCCAACGCTAAGACCCATTATTAGGAAAAGTTTTTCAATATGCCAGTGGTGTTTTTTTGCAAAGAATAGAATAGTGCAGAAGAGTATTTCTAGAATAATTCCGAGGATTATGATGACGGGAAAAGTACCATCTATGTAACCGTGACCATTAATGAAAAAAGCAAAAATCAAAAGTATATTTGCAAGTAATAAAAAACTAGCACATATAATATATAAGGCATTATTTTTAATGAAAGCCTTTAGCTTAGTCCCAAAGTTTTTCATACGCGTCTGCAACTTTCTTTGGATCGCCGTCTAATTTAATTTTGCCATCTTCTAATAATATGGCACGGGAACAATATTTGCGAACGTTTTCCATGGAATGTGTTACTAGGATAACGGTTTGTTTGCCTTTGATTTCGTTGAAGTAATTATTGCATTTTTGCTGGAAGGCAGCATCACCAACGGCGAGGACTTCGTCTAAAAGTAGAATGTCGCCACGAGCGCGGATGGCTATAGAAAAGGCGAGGCGGACTTGCATGCCGGATGAGAAATTTTTGAGTTTTTGGTCCATGAATGGGCGAAGTTCGGCAAAATCAACGATTTCGTCGTACATAGCGCGCATTTCTTTATTGGAAAAACCGAGCAAAGCACCATTTAGGTAGATGTTTTCGCGGCCGGTGAGGTCTGGGTTAAAGCCAACGCCGAGCTCGATAAATGGAATGAGATTGCCATTGATTTCTACGGAGCCTTTTTCTGGAAAGTAGATTTTGGCAAGAGTTTTGAGAAGGGTAGATTTACCAGAGCCGTTGCGACCAACAATACCGACAAACTCGTTTTTGTGGATGTCGAAACTGATACCGTTTAATACTTTTTGCTCTTTGTAGCCTTTGATACCTTTTAAACGATTAAAGATGGCTTGCTTTAATCCCCAAGCACGTTCGGTAGGGAGATGGAAGCTCTTATGTAGGTTTTTGACTGAGATGGCGATATCGTTTTCCATTAGATTTCCTCCGCGAAACGTTTAGATTTTTTGCGGAAATACCAAGAACCCCAAATAAGGAAAATAATAACAATGATGAACGGAATTATTTTAACAAATGGGTTGTTGATGAAATTCCATGTAGTGATAGTTTCTTTGGTGATAAGACAGTAGCGAACATCTTGGATGATTTGGGAAATTGGGTTCAAAAGAATAATTTTGGCAGCGGTAGTGGAGGTAGCAGCAACCATTGCAATTGGGTAGATGATAGGAATTGCGTAGAAGAGAGCCTGAGTTAAGACTTCCCAGATTGAAGTGATGTCGCGGTATTTTACATTAATAGCACCAAGTAGGAATGAAATGCCGAGAGCCAAAGTGTAAAGCTCGAAGACAAGAACGGGGACGATTAGCCAGGTAAGGCTAGGTGTGACGCCGTTGATAAGCGCGAAGACAATTACTACGGCTAGATTGATGAGTAGGTTAATCACTGCGGTGAGAGTAGAAGAAACTACTACGATATATTTTGGAAAACAAATTTTGCGAAGAAGCTCGCCGCGTTGGATAATAGCCTGGATACCTTGCGAGGTGCATTCCGTAAAAAAGCTCCATAGGGTCGTGCCGGCTAGAAGATAAACAGGATAGTGAGGGATATCGCCTCCGATTTTGAGGAGCTTAGCAAATACTATATATAATATAGCAAACATCATGAGTGGGCGGAGGAGTGCCCAAAGATAACCAAGCACTGAGCCTTGATAGCGCAATTTGAAGTCTGTAATAGTAAGTTCTTTCAAGAGGACGCGATTATTCTTGTACAAAAAATTTGGAATTGCCATATACTTAATTGTAGCACAAAAATAGTATATAATATATAACAAGGTGGCAGAGAAGAGAAAAAAAGAAAAATTTGGGAGAAGGATAAAAAACTGGGCACTAGACAGGGATTATGTTTTTTTTAGTTTCCTTTTCGTGGTGGTGCTTATAACTGTGGTGGCGGTGGGGATGAGTTCTCCAAGACCGCAAACTATAGTGGCAGAAGATTTGTCTTTTAGTAAAGATAGCGGGTTTTATGGTGGAGATTTGGAAGTGGAAATTGTAGCAAAAAAGTCGGGCGAGATCAGGTTTAATTTAAATGGTGATGATATAAACAATACGAGCGAGAAATATGGCGATACAATAAAATTAGAAGTGCCGGAAGAGGGGTATAAAGTTTATACGCTAGGAGCGGCTTTGTGTGAAGAGGCGGAAGAATGCAGAAAAACTGAGCATAAGACATATGTGCTAGGAAAAAATTTGGATGAGGACGTGGACCTTGATATTATTAGCATTACGAGTTCACAAAAAAATTTGTATGATTATGAGTATGGAATTATGGTAGGTGGAAAAACTTTTGATGATAATTCTGGAAAAGGTTTGGATTATGTGCCGGGGAATTACAATCAAAGAAGTGATGAGTGGATAAGAAATAGCCATGTTACGGGTTTTTCTGCGGATGGTAGCATTTTATTTGATAAAGATTTGGGTATACAAATTTCTGGTGGGACATCAGCGGCTTTTGGCGTTAAGTCTTTGAAGATATTGGGGAATAAAAAATATGGTTTTGATAAAATACCTTTTGATTTTGGTGATGGCCTAGAGGTCTATAATACGATAAGATTAAGGAGCGGAGCGCAGGATCAATATTTTGGCAATATTAGGTCTAGTATCGTAAGCAGGCTTTCAAAAGAAAGTAATTTTGACGGGGCTCCAGATACGAAGCGAGTAGTGTGTTTCTTGAACGGGGATTTTTATGGGATATTTGATGCGCAGCAAAATTATTCAAGTTCTTATTTGACGAAAAAATTTGGGTTGCCAAATTCGGATTTTGTGATTACGGAAAAGGATAATGAGCCACATGTGCTTAGAGAAATGGGGGCCAGAGAATTGTTGCTAAGTGATTTGAATAATGAAAAAAATATAGAATTGCTTGAGGATATTGTAGACATGGATGATTTTCTGACATATTACGCCTTGCAAATTTTATGGAATAATACGGATTGGCCGAATAATAATTATGAGGGCTGGAAGTATGTTGGTGATAGAAATGATATTAATAAGTATACTGACGGTAGGTTGAGATTTTTGGTTTATGATACTGATATGGTTTATTATACCGAAGGGAATGCCTTGATGTTTGATGGGGCAGTTGGTGATCAGTTTGCAACTTTGATGAATGGAGTGTTACGAGCTGAAGATTCGGTATTTAAAAATGTGGTGAAATCTGATTATTATAGAAACAGGTTTGTTGGAATTTTGAGGAATTTGATAAATGGGCCGTTTGAGACTGAGAATGTATTAAAAATTGTGGATGAGGAAGCGGCAAAAATTGATAAACAAATGCAACTGTTTTATACCGATGAAGAGTATGAAGAATGGCAAGGTTGGATTGAGCTTCTAAAGAAAGCAGTGTCGGAGAGGAATAATGTGGTGAGGGCTGATGCTAGAAAATATTTTAGTGTCGAATTATAGTGCGGCTTTAATGTATCTTGTGGGTGTGATAAAATAACTTTTAATGATAGTTGTTTTTTCTGGATATAATCAAAGAAGCGTGATTACTTTTCTTAGGACGCTCGAAGATAATAATTTGGATTATCAAATTATTGCGGCTGGAGAAAAAGATACAATTTTTTTGACAGATTATGCGAGTAAAGTAGTATATACCAGAAAAAAAGAAGCTTTGGATTTAGAAGATATTGATGTCGCACTAAATAAAATTGAGAAAAGCGGAGTTAATTTAATTGCTCCTTCTACGGAGGCATTGAATAGGTTTCTCCTAAAGCATAGAGAGTATTTTGAAAAGATGGGTTTTATATTGCCGTTAGTGAATGAAGAACTGTATGAAAAAATTTCGGATAAAGAAAAATTCGTAGAGCTGTGCGAGCAGCAAGGTATCCGTGTGCCGAGTGAATGTTCTTTGCCAGAAAAGTTTGAACGACCACTTGTGGCGAAACCCAAGACGTATTTTTCTAGTGATAATAGTGTGCATACGCCAATTTTCTTGACGAGTCAAGGGAATTTAGATCATTTTATAAAAGACCATAATAAAGAAGATTTTATCTACCAGGAGTTTGTGGATAAGGGTAGGCACGTATATCTTTTGTTTTACTTTGATAAGAATGGTAATTATTACGTAAGGTCACAAGAAAATTATATTCAGCAGCCGAATGGCAAATCTATAATGTTTGCTAAGAGCTCAAACGATTATAACGACAATGAGTTAGTGCTACCTTATGCTAGATTGTTTTTAAAGAATGGTTTTCGTGGGCTTGTGATGGTGGAGGTGATAAGGAATGAAGATGGTGATTATATGATAGAGGCAAACCCAAGATTTTGGGGGCCTTCGCAACTGTTTTATGATATGGGGTGTAACTTTTTTGAATATTTCTTGTGTGATTATGAAATAATAAATGAAGCGCCAAAAAGGATTCAAAAAGATGCTTGTTATTTTTGGAGCAGTGGGATACCGGCTGATAAAATATTAGATAGTGAGTCAGTATTTTATAATGATGGTAAAATAGTTTTTAAGGAAAATGAGGAGATGGCGGTGAAAGCTGAAATTTATAATCATGACGATACGAAAAAAATCAATGACGCGGAACACTTAAAGTGGCTTTATTCTCAGACTAGCAAACATTCTAATTATCAAATTTTGCCGAATATCCTTGAGGATATTATAGGCGATGGTTTGTCTATAAAATCTAGGCATGAAAAAGAGAGATTAAAATATATCGAAGATCATATAGATATTACTGAAAAGTCATTACTTGATATTGGTGGTAATACTGGTTTCTTTACAATCCAATCGGTAGTAGATGGAGCAGGACATGTGGACTATTATGAGGGGAATAGAAATCATGCCGATTTTGTAGAAGGTGCGAGTAAGATCCTTGGTTTTCAAAAACAGATCAAGGTTTATTCGGAATATTATGATTTTGAATCTGACAATAAAAAATATGATGTAATTTATAATTTAAATGTACTACATCATATGGGCGATGATTTTGATGCCGGTAAGGACAAAGAGTTTGCAAGGGAGAATATTATTTCGTGTATTAACAATATGGCAAAAAATACTGATATGATGGTGTTTCAACTTGGGTTTAATTGGAAGGGCAATCGTGATGAATGTCTTTTTGAAAAGGGTGAGAAAACGGAAATGATAGATTATATCAAAAATGGTACCAAGAATTATTGGGAGATTTTGAATATTGGCATTGCGGTAAGGAGTGAGAATGGTGGTGTGAAATATGAAGAAGCGAATGAGGGTAATTTGGGGCGTGATGATTCATTGGGCGAGTTTTTGAATAGGCCAATTTTTATCATGAAATCTATTGGAGAACAAAATGGCTAATTATAGGATACCGGTGACAAAACCGCTCTTACCCTTGAAGAGCGAATTTGAAAAATATTTAGATAAAATATATGAAAGTGGGTATATTGCAAATAATGGGCCGCTCCATAATGAGCTTAGGGAAAGGTTGAAAGAGTATTTGGGAGTTCGTAATCTTACTTTAATGGTAAATGGTCATTCAGCACTGGATATTGCGCTAAAGGCCTTGAATATAAAAGGTGAAGTGATAACTACACCATTCACTTTCGTATCTACAACGCACGCGCTGACGTTGAATGGAATCAAGCCAGTGTTTTGTGATATCAAATCGACAGATTTTACGATTGATGAGGATAAGATTGAGGAATTGATTACACCAAATACGACGGCGATTATGCCAGTACATGTTTATGGATATAGGTGTAACGTAGAAAAGATTGAGGAGATTGCAAAGCGACATAATTTGAAAGTA
The DNA here is from genome assembly GCA_017510705.1 of Candidatus Saccharimonadota bacterium. Lineage (GTDB taxonomy): Bacteria > Patescibacteriota > Saccharimonadia > Saccharimonadales > Saccharimonadaceae > Nanosyncoccus. The sequence continues at coordinate 48,787 of JAFWMO010000007.1, read as the reverse complement.
ATTTACGATGCTGCTCATGCTTTTGGCGTGAAATATAAAGGCAAGGCTTTGGCGGACTTTGGCGACGTTTCGATGATTAGTTTTCATGCTACAAAAGTTTTTAACACAATTGAAGGTGGTGCTCTTGTGTACCAAGATGAAAAATTGACACGAGTTTTTGATGCCTATAAGAATTTTGGTATTGAAGGGCCAGAGATTACGGAATATGTTGGTGGTAATGCCAAGATGAACGAATTCCAGGCGGCGATGGGGCTTGCGAATTTATCGATTATTAAGAAAGCGATTGAAGAGCGCAAATGGCTTACGGATTTGTATCGTCAAAGGTTGAGTGGGGTTGAAGGAATTGGATTTTTTGAGCCAGAAAAGGTGTATGATGATTATGAATATAATTATTCATATTTTCCAATTTTGGTGGATGAGAAATATGGCAAGACTAGGGATGAACTTTATGATTATTTACTAGAAAATGGTATTTATGCTAGAAAATATTTTTATCCGATTGTGACTGAACTTGGTTGCTACAAAAAAGAGTTTGAGGGCGTAGCGCTTTCGGTTGCAAAAGAAGTGAGCAAGAAAGTTTTGTGTTTGCCACTGTTTAATGGTATGGCAATGGATGAACTTAATGAAGTTTGTGATTTATTGGAGAATTTTAAAAATGAATAAACCAAAAGTTAGTATTATCTTGTCTTCATATAATCATGCTGATTTTATCGGCGAGAGTATAGAAAGTATTTTGAGCCAGACTTTTTCGGATTTTGAATTAATAATTGTGGATGATCATTCGAGTGATAATAGTTGGGAGGTAATAAAGAGATATAAAGACCCACGTATTATTACAATAAGGAATGAGAAAAATCTTGGTGTGGTGGTAAGGCCAGAAATTATTGACATGTTAAGAGGCGAATATTTTGCAATGGCGCATTGTGATGATAAGTGGGATAAAACAAAACTAGAAAAGCAGGTAAAGTTTTTGGACAAAAATTTGGAATATGCAGCGTGTTTTACTTTAGTGAAGCCAATAAATGAGGACGGTAATGATTTTGATGATGAGAGTCATAGGTATTTTGGCGTTTTTGAACAAAAAAATCGTACAAGACTAGAATGGTTGAGACAGTTTTTCTATGATGGGAATGTGCTTTGCCATCCTAGTATGATGATGCGCGTAGATGCGCAAAAGAAATATAATTTATATGCATATGGTTGTGCGGCTTTGCCAGATGAATATAGGTGGATAAAGCTTTGTCTGCATGATAATATTTATGTACTTCAAGAAAAATTAACTTTGTTTAGAGTGCGCAAGAATGAGATGAACACCAGTGGAGATAGGCTAGATAATATTTTGAGATTAAATTTTGAGAGACTTGCTTTGCTTGATTGCTATCTGGAAACGCTTTCATATAAAGAAGAGGATTTTGTGAAGATTTTTCCAACTGCAAGGAAGTTTTTAAATAAAACTGGCAAAAATAATTTTAAATATGTTTTTGGCAGAATACTCATTGATATGAAAGATATCAGACCTTGTCGGATTTATGGACTTAAATTGGTTTGGGATATGTTGCAAAATCCAAAGGAAAGAGAAGAAATAGAAAAGTTGTATGGCTTTTCTCATAAAGATTTTATAGAATTGTCTGGCAGTATTGATATATTTGGCGTGCAGGATACCACAAATACTTTAACTACTATAGTCCACTATGATACCGGAGATGGATTTAAACCAGAGCTTGCAATTAGCAAAAATGTTTACGTGAATAGTTCTCATAGGTTTTATGTTGAATATGATTTATCTAAAATAAAAAATATTTGTAGACTTAGGTTTGATCCTGCGCACGGGGTGTATTGTATTTTGAAAAATTTAGAGATTCTGGTTGATGGAAAGAAAGTAGAGTACGAACCGATTGACGCGACGATTAATGATGGCAGTGTAATATTTAACGTCAGTAATCCAAATATAATAATACCAGAGGGCGCGAGTGTAAAACTTAGTGTGAGCGGGGAATTTTGGAAAAGAGATTATAGCGAGATAGATGCGTTGATCAAAAATCCTCCTAGGCGACGCTTTTTACGCCACTAGCATCTGGACAAAACTTGTGTTTTTTGATATAATATACGCGTTTATGGAAGATTTTATTAGAGTTCGTGGGGCGAGGCAAAATAACCTAAAAGATCTAGACGTGGATATTCCGCGTGATAAGCTGGTGATTATTACGGGGCTTTCTGGATCTGGTAAGTCTAGTCTTGCTTTTGATACGATTTACGCCGAAGGACAGAGGCGATACGTGGAATCGCTGTCTTCTTATGCCAGAATGTTCCTTGGTATTATGGACAAGCCAGATGTGGATTCTATCACGGGACTTTCGCCGGCGATTTCAATAGACCAAAAATCTACTTCTAGAAATCCGCGTTCTACGGTGGCTACGGTGACTGAAGTATATGATTATTTGCGTCTACTTTTTGCACGTGTGGGTGTGCCACATTGTCCGATTTGCCATAAAGAAGTAAGCCGTCGTACGGTGGATGATATTGTAAATGAAGTGATGAAATTGCAGCTGGGCTCTAAACTAATGCTACTTGCGCCGATTGTGTCTGCAAAAAAAGGTGAGTTTTTACATATCCCAGAGCAATATTCAGCAAAGGGGTTTTCTAGAGTCCGTGTGGATGGAATTATTTATGCACTAGATGAATTTCCAGAACTAAATAAAAATGAGCGCCACGATATAGAAATTGTAGTGGATAGATTTGTGCTGAATCCAGAGCTTCACACGCGTATTAGTGGTTCAATCGAGCAGGCTTTGGATCTTGGGCAAGGGATTATTAAAATTCTAAAAATTAATGATACTTCTACGGCGGTGGGAGAAAAGAAAATCGGTGCAGAAAACACCGAGGTATTAACTTATTCGCAAAGGTATGCTTGTCCGGATCATCCAGAAGAATTAATCCCAGAACTAACGCCTAGGCTGTTTTCATTTAACGCTCCTGAAGGGGCTTGTCCGGAATGTACTGGGCTTGGTTCTAGAATGGAAGTGGATCCAGGGCTAGTGTTTAATAAAAATCTGACAATTGCCGAAGGTGGGATTAGGCCATTTAATAGGGTGCAACAAGATTCTTGGTGGCTGAAAAGATTAGCGCAAGTTGGGTTGAGACATAATTTCTCACTTCACGTGCCAATTGGCGAATTGTCTGATGAGGCACAGCATATTATATTGTATGGTACGGGTGACGAAAAATATGAAATGAAAATTACGGGGTCTGGCAGGTTTGCGGATGGCACTAAATACGAGACGACTTATGAGGGTGTGATTCCTACACTTGAACGCCGCTATAACGATCCAAAGATTTCGGAATTCATGAAGCATGATATTGAAAGATTTATGCGTGTGCATGAATGCCAGGCTTGCCATGGGGCGAGATTGAAGCCAGCGGTTTTGGCGGTGACGGTACATGATCTTAATATTGTGGATATTTGCAATTTGGATGTGGATGCAACGCTTGAAGTATTAAACCAGGATCTTGGGTTTACAGAATCTGAAGAGTTAATTGCAAAACCGATTTTAAAAGAAATTCGCGAACGGGTGAAATTTATGCAGGATGTGGGGCTAGGATACTTGGAACTAGGGCGAGCAGCTAATACGCTTTCCGGTGGTGAGGCGCAGAGGATTAGGCTAGCCACACAAATTGGATCTGGGCTTCAGGGCGTGTTATACGTACTGGATGAGCCATCCATTGGCCTACACCAACGCGACAACGACAAACTTATCGCAACGCTTAAACACCTGCGTGATTTAAAAAACACTGTACTCGTAGTGGAGCACGATGAAGACACGATGAGAGCATCGGACTATATTATTGATATTGGCCCGGGTGCTGGTGCACTAGGTGGCAAGCTCGTGGCAGCAGGCACTCCAGAAGAGATTTGTAAGAATCCAAATTCTATAACGGGCAAATATCTATCGGGCGAACTTTCTATTCCTACGCCGAAGAAACGTCGCAAAGTTCGCAAAGGTCACGAGTTGGTAGTGGTGGGTGCACGTGAAAATAATCTCAAAAACATTGATGCGCATTTTCCACTTGGTGTGATGACGGTAGTGTCTGGAGTAAGTGGTTCTGGCAAATCTACTTTGGTAAACTCAATTCTTGCTAATGAACTTCTGGCAAGGCTTCACCGTGCACAGACGGTGGCTGGCACACACGAGAGAATTGATGGAATCGAAAATATCAACAAGGTGATTGTGATAGACCAGTCGCCAATTGGTAGGACACCTAGATCTAACCCGGCTACTTATACTGGTGTGTTTAATCAAATTCGTGAACTGTTTGCGCAGCAGCCAGAGGCGGAGGTGCGTGGATATAAAGCAGGAAGATTTTCATTCAATGTAAAAGGTGGTAGGTGTGAACATTGCCAGGGTGATGGTGTAAATAAGATTGAAATGCATTTTCTACCAGACGTGTATGTAACTTGTCCAGCTTGCCATGGTAAACGTTATAATAATGAAGCACTCGAGATTAAATACAAAGGTAAAGATATTTCGGAAGTTTTAGATATGACGATTGATGAGGCAGTGGAATTCTTTAAAAATATTCCGTCGATTGCACCGAAATTAAGGACGATACAAGAAGTGGGGCTGGGATACATTAGACTTGGACAGCCGGCTACGACATTTTCTGGTGGTGAGGCGCAGAGAATAAAATTGGCTACGGAGTTAGCGCGTAGGTCTACGGGCAAAACTTTGTATATTCTTGATGAGCCAACTACTGGGCTTCATACGGATGACGTAAAGAGACTGCTTGCAATTCTAAACAAGCTCGTAGATGGTGGGAATTCAATGATTATTATTGAGCATAACTTGCATGTAATAAAATCTGCGGACTGGGTGATAGATATGGGGCCAGAAGGTGGATTAAAGGGTGGTGAGATTTGTGCTGAGGGTACACCGGAAGATTTGGCAAAGTCCGCCAAGACACCAACTGGGGAATATTTGAGGCAAGTGCTGTAAATGTCGTGGAAGAATGATCAAGTTTCCGGAGAGGAAACGGATAAGATTCTGGAGATTGCGCGGGGGTGCTTGGAGTGTGGGGGAGATTTTGTAGAGTTGGGATGTTACAAGGGTGATACGTCGCTGCTTCTTGCAGAGATTTTAAAAGACACAGAAAAGAAATTATTTATTTATGATTCTTTTGAAGGGTTGCCAGAGAAAAGCAATAAAGACGAATCTACTATAGGGAAAGAATTTAAGGGTGGAGAACTATGCGTAACAAAACGGGAAGTGAAAGAAAGGTTCCTGCGCGCGAATTTGCCAGTGCCGGTAATAAAGAAAGCTTGGTTTAACGAACTTACGACAGAAGATTTGCCAGAGAGAATTGCGTTTGCATTTTTGGATGGAGATTTTTATGAATCAATTAGAGACTCTTTGAAATTAGTAGAAAGCAAAATGGCTAACAAAGGAGTGATAATTGTGCATGATTATAATAACTTAGCGCTTCCGGGTGTGAGAAAAGCTGTAGATGAGTGGGCAAAAGATAAATCAAAAGAGATTACGGTATACCAGAGCATGGCGATTATAGTGTAAAATAGAAATAATGAGTGGGCATGGTATTACTGAGAAAAAGTTAAGGAATAGGCGATTTAGAAGAACAGAAGAAGCGATACTTAAAGTGTTTTTTGAGGAAGATATTTATATTGGAATTGGGAAAATGGCGGAAAAAGCTGGCGTGGCGAGATCTACTGTATATCACCACCACAGGGCAGTGAGAGAAATTGTGCCAGATTATAGAGAATATATTCTGAGGAATTTTAAGAGAGGTGTGGCGAGGATTTTGGTGAAGAAAAATGTGCGAGTTCAGACTTTGTATGAATATATGATATATTTTATGATCCGGCATAAAAAAGAGTTTATGGTGTTAGCGAAGGGTAAAGATTGCGAAGTATTGACGGAAATGTTGAAAGTTTTGAGGGGAAAGATAGAGATGACTGAGAGGTTGCCAAAAAATTCTGATAAGATTTATATAGTCTATATGGGGGAGGTAATGGAATTAATAAAAAGATGGGTGGTGGAAGATTTTGATGAGGCGAAAGTAAAAAAGCTGCTGACTGATATTATGTATCTTACGACAACAATGCGAGAGAGGCTGATGCCGATAAGTGAATAATTAGCACTCTGGTATTGTAAGTGCTAATTTTTGTGCTATAATTAGATGCAGAAAAGGAGTTAATATTATGACTTTGAAACCACTTTTTGACAAAATTGTGGCAAAAATAGAAAAACCACTAGAAAAAACTGCTTCCGGGATTTTGCTTGGTGAGGCAAAAGAAAAACCGGCGTATGCTGTAGTAGAATCTGTAGGCCCAGACGTAAAAGCCGTAAAGAAGGGCGACAAGATTGTTTACAAAGAATATTCTACGACCGATCTAAAGGTGGACGGTACAGACTATATTATCTTAAAAGAGGAAGATGTCCTCGCGACAATGTAAGGAGGCAAAATGGCAAAGAAGATTTATTACGAAGCAGAAGCAAGAAAAAAGGTGCTTTCGGGCGCAAAACAACTTTATGATGCGGTGAAAGTAACTTTTGGTCCAAAGGGCAAAAACGTAATTATTGAAAAAGAATACGGCGCGCCAGTGATTACACATGATGGCGTGACGGTGGCTGAGGCAGTGGAGCTTGACAATAAAGATGATAAGCTTGGTGAAGCGGTAGGCGCAAAACTCATTAAAACTGCTGCACAAAAGCTTAACAAAGTAGCTGGTGATGGCACGACTACTGTAACGGTGCTCACATATAATATATTGAATGAGGCCAACAAATTGATTGCGGCTGGCGTAAATCCAATGGAACTACGCCGTGGGATTGAAAAAGCTGGTGCTACGATTGTAAAAGAAATTGATAACGAAGCAGAGAAGATTGATGGAGATGATAAGAAGGTAGCAGAAGTGGCTTCTATTTCTGCAGGTGATACTGAGATTGGTAAGTTAATTGCATCAGTAATTTCAAAGATTGGCAAAGATGGTGTAGTAACGGTGGAGCCAGGCCAAGGGCTTGAAATGGAAGACGAGATTGTAGAGGGCTTTAGCTATGACAAGGGTTATGCATCACCATTCTTTGTAACGGATGTTAATCGCCAGGAAGCGATTTTTGAAAAGCCTTTGATTCTTGTAACAGATAAAAAGATTTCGGCAGCAAATGATATTTTGCCACTTCTGGAAAAATGTGCACAGGCCGGGAAGAAAGATTTGGTAATTGTAGCAGAAGAAGTAAGTGGCGAAGCATTGTCTTTGCTAGTCCTAAATAAATTAAAGGGTGTATTTAATTCGTTAGTGCTTAAGGCTCCATCCTTTGGTGATCGTCGTAAAGAAATTATGGAAGACATTGCAATTCTTACTAACGCCACAGTAGTAACGGCTGATAAAGGTTTGAAGCTGGAAGAAGTGGGTATGGAAGTGCTTGGCTCGGCAAACAAGGTAATCGCCACTAAGGATGAGACTACGATTATTAAGGGCGCTGGTTCTAATACTGCAGTGAAGGCACGTATTGAGCTAATCAATGCACAAGCTGCAATGGCTAAAACCGATTATGAACGTGGTGAATTTGAAAAACGCGCTGCAGCACTTTGCGGTAAGGTAGCTGTGATTAAAGTTGGCGGTGCTACTGAAACTGAAATTGAGGAAAAGAAATTCCGCGTGGATGATGCAGTGGCTGCAACTAAGGCAGCACTTGCTGAAGGAATTGTGGTCGGCGGTGGCGTGACGCTCGTAAATCTAGCCGCAAAACTTACTGGTACAGATGATGGAACTAGGATCGTGAAGAATGCGCTCAAGGCTCCATTTGTTCATATCGTAGAAAATGCTGGATTAAATGCACAGGCGCTACTTTCTGAAGTAGAGAAGTCTACGAAACTAGGGTATGGCGTAAATGTAATGACACCAGAAAAAGGTTTGGTAGACTTAAAGAAAGCCGGTGTGATTGACCCTGCTAAAGTTACGAAGGAAGCGGTAAAGAATGCTACTTCGATTGCGGCAACGGCGATTACAATGGGCGCACTAATCTGCGAAATACCAGAGGAGAAACCAGCTGGCAATATGCCTGAGATGTATTAAAAAATAGCCCCTTTTCGGGGCTATTTTTTTTGTGCTCTTACATTTTGTCAATAGATTCGACGAGGTAGAGAAGGGCTTCAGCGCGTTTGGTTTCATCTGGGATTTCCTTGGCGGCTTTGTAAGCAGGCTCTAATACGGTGTAATCTTTGAGATTTTCAAAGATGTCACGATAGATATTGAAACGCTGGGTGGCATCCATATTAACACGATCTAGAAGTGGAACGAGGTCGCGGAGAGCGGCTTCTTTGACTTGGTGCATATTGAGATTTTCTGCAACAGGTGCAGCTGGGGCTGTGTCTAGCGGTGGAACAATTGGCTCTGGAGCTGGAGCGGCTGGTTCTGGTGCTGGAGCGGCTGGTTCTGGTGCAGGGATGGAGGCCATTAGATCAGGAACTTGGAGTTCGGTGAGTGGTGCCATTTCTGGGGCAGTAGGAGTTGGCTCGATTTCTACTTTTGGCTCTGGGAATGGGCCAACAGGCTCACCGAGTTCGCCAGTGTCACCTTCTGGAACAGAAGATGGTGCTGCTACTGGGTCTGAAAAAACAGGGTCGATATTTGTAGTTTGAGTAATGTCGTCTATAGCTTTTTGTAGATCATTGTCTACTGGTTGATTTTGGTCCATTTTGCCCACCTTTTTATTAAACTTATGTTTATGATATCATACTACGCCTAAATGCGCAAGAAATTAACGATTTTGTCGAGGATGTCTAGTTTGACTTCTTCCATTGGAAGTCTAGCGCCAAGTGCATCCACGATAGCTTCGCCACTGCCTTCTGGGAAATAAACTTTTACGGAAAGGCCAAAACGTTTTTTGGGGATGAGAACAGCGGAAAAATTGCTGCCTTCTTTGAGGATGCCGAAAGCGCGGAATTCGTCGTATTTGTGGAGCTTGTTGTCTTCTGTGAGACCAGTAGAGTCGAGGCGATATTTGATTTTGCGCGGTGGGCGGACGGTGTAAACAATGAGTGTGATAGCGCTAAGGATGATAAGAATAAGAAAAGTCCAACCTTTGAGGAAAACGGCTAGTGTTGAAAAACCAGCGGTAACAATGATAAGCCCCAAATACCACCAAGCGTTGTGTTCTCTGGCTATGTATTCGGTGGCTTCCCACGAAACATCTTCGATTTTCTTTACCATAAGTAAATTATAGCATATTTTGAAAACGTATCGGAAAAAACTAAAAAGTGTGGTAGAATATAGAGAACGGAGGGTTACCCAAGTGGCTGAAGGGGACGGTTTGCTAAATCGTTAGTCTGGAGTGATCTGGAGCGGGAGTTCGAATCTCCCACCCTCCGCCATGCTCTAACGAGCATGCACAAAAAACGAGACTCGGATCTCGCGCTTCGCGCTCGATGCGAATCTCCCACCCTCCGCCAAGAATTTGACTCTGGAACTTTCTTGGAATATGTGTTATAATTAGGCTATGAAAAAGTTTGTGAAATTGATTCTACCAGTTTTATTAATCGGTGTGATGGCGGTTGCTACTGTGGCGAACGCATCTGCGCTTACTTTGCAAGAGGGCGCACAGGCCGCACAATGTGATGGTTGCCCTTCGGATCTTTTTGGTGATACTGGTGTATTTAAGCAAGTCACAAACACTATTCTTTATATTGTAGGTATTATTGCTGTAATCATGCTTATTATAGGCGGTATTCGTTACGTAATTTCTGGCGGTGATGCCAAGAAAGTGACTGATGCAAAAAACACCGTGCTTTATGCAATTATTGGTCTTATTATTGCATTCTTAGCGTTTGCAATTGTGAACTTTGTGATTACGGCACTTCCATCTAGTGAACAAACGGCTAGTCTAGTTTCCGATTTAGCTCATTGCTAGTAGTGCTACTATGATTTTCTTAGCTCCGGCCTCTCGGAGCTTTTTGACGGCAGATTTCATGCTGGCACCAGTAGTCCAAACGTCGTCGAAAAGAATATAGGTGGTGTTTTTGTCTATGGAAATTTTGTTGTTTTTAATGTAAGCCATTTCGGCTTGTTTGATGCGAGAAGATTTGTTGGCCCCAACTTGAATAGTGTTTTTGTTGCGAAGAAGGACTTTCTTAACTTTATAATTTTTGCCGCGGAGGCGAGTGAATTTTTTGGCAATTAAAAGTGTATGGTCAAAACCGCGCTCGCGAATATGTTTGGAAATGGTCGGGAGAGGTACAATAACGACTTGCCCATCTATGGCTGGGATGGTTTGGCCTAGGAGTTTTGCAAGTGGAGTGGCTAATGCGCGAACGGAATTATATTTGTAGTCGTGGATAAGAGTACCAATGAGTTTGCTACGATGATCTACCACGAAAGCTGATGGAAAATTACGACCGGTGGATTTTAGTTTGATGGCCTTTCGGTTTGCGATTATGTTATTTTTACAACAATCGCATAAGGCTGAACCGATAGCCCCACAACCCCTACAAGAGTGAGGCGCAATAAGGTCCAGAGGGTTTAATAACGTTGTGTTTTTTACAATAAAACTCATATTTCTCTTGATTTTACTACCAAAGTGCTTTATAATAAAGCATAACAATATAAGTGGAGGAAATATGGCTCGTACAAATAGTGACGATTTGCTAATTGACGATGAGTTGGCCGCTGCATTTATGGGTGATGATAGTGAGGTATCTACACCAGCAGAAGCAGAGGAAGTGGCCGCATCTGATTCTGGCGAAACCGTTGAAGATGAGGAGTGGGAACCGGCCGACGATTTTCCTGGACAGCTTGCAGTAGATGTCTATGAAACCGCCGACAAATTAGTAGTAAAAGCTCGCACCGCTGGCATCTCAAAGTCAGATCTCGATGTCAGTATTTCTGACAATATTTTGACGATTTCGGGTGTATTGTCTGGTGGTGAAGATGAGCAGACGACTCGCTGGCATATTCAGGAATGTTATTGGGGTGAATTTTCTAGGACAATTGCACTTCCTGTGCAGGTTCGTGAAGACGAAAATAGCGTAAAAGCAGAGCTGAAAGATGGCGTGCTTACGATTACCTTTGAGAAGGAAAAAGTAGAAGCGCCAAAGAAAATTGAAATCCAATAGAATTGGTTTTCGGGTTGTACGGTGGAACTGCCTCGGCTAACGAGGCAGTTTTTCTTTGCTACTTTGCAGGGGGCACAAAAAATCTCCCCGGAGGGAGATTTAGATTGCTATATGCTATTTTACGCCATTTAATACGCCGGAGATGACCCAGTTCACTAGAGCAAAGGCGAGTACGCAGATGACAAGACCGATAAGGCCGTAAAGAATGGTGTCTTTGCCTTTTTTGACTTTGCCAGCATCACCAGCAGAAGTCATATAGTTGACGCCACCGATAATCATCACGATAACACAGACTAGACCAAGAATACCAATAACTGCGTTGATAATGGTGGTGATGTTGCCAGTGAGATCGGTGCTACCGTCTACCTTGTCTGGTAGTTTGGTATCAGCGAGAGTGAGAAGAATATTTTTCATTTATAATTCCTTTGATTTACTTAATGATATTTTATAACGATTTTATTAAAAATGCAATAGGATTATTCTTGGTATTTAGCTGGTACGTCACTAGGCATTCCTGCTTTGGAGCTTTCGGCTGGAGGAGAGAAGGTGGAGATGGCCCAGTTGACTATAGCGAATGATAATACGCAGATGACAAGGCCAATAACAGCATAGAGAATGGTGGATTTGGCTTTTTGGAGTTTAGACGCATCGCCAGCGGAGGTCATGTAATTGATGCCGCCGATTAGGATGAAAATAACTGCCACAAGGCTAGAGGCGCCGATGATGCCGTTTAGGATGCCGGTGAGGGTATCGCGGAAATAGTTTTCGTCACTAGAAATATCTCCTCCGCAACCATTCGCTACAAGGATTTCTGGCGGGAGGCTAGAGTCACAATTGCCTGTTGCGAATGTAGGAGTGGTAAAAATAGTAGCGAAGCTGAAGAGACATGCGATAGAAATAGCTATAGTTTTAAGAGATTTTTGTAGTTTCATTTTGAGACCTTTCTATGATGCCATATTCGGCATCGCTTTGAGCTTTTTCAATCGTGTTGTACATGAAGACAAGTATAGCCTCGGCGAGGGCAGTGATAGCTAGGCCAATGAGAGCGTATTTAATCATATTTTTGGCTTTTTGGAGCTTGGTTGGGTCGCCAGAAGAAGTCATATAGAAGATACCGCCACCAACTACAAAGACAGTGGAGACAAGGCCACTGATGCCAATAATCCAGCCAATAGCGTTCATGACCATTTCGCTAACCATATATGGTTGTTGGGAGGTGTTTGCAATGAGCGGGTCGCTGCCAATAAGGGCGATACGAATGGCATTAACGATGACGTTGGCCAGCATGACGATGGCGAGGCCAATAAAGGCTTGATTTAGAGTCTTTTTGCCGGTAGCAACTTTGCCAACTTCTCCACCAGAGAAGATATATTGGTAACCACCGTAGATTACGTAGCCCAAAACTAAATAGGTGGCAATAGCGGTGATGTCCGCAAAGATATTGGCGACAATTTTCCAGATGCCGGCTTTGAGAGAGCTTTCATCGTTTATGTCTCCGACACCACAGTTCCAAGATGGCATACCGAGGAAATAGCTACAGTTGCCAGAGATACTTGATATGCTGCTATCGTATCCGCCGCCATCTAGACACTTTTGTTTTTCGCCAGCTGGTAATTTGGAGCAATCCGTGCCTTCATAATCTGCATAAACAGGAGTAACAATGAGTGCTGTGCCTAGCGTAAGAATTGCTAGCAAGGGCAAAAGTAATTTCTTTAACATAATTTAATCATAACATAGTATTTTGAATTGTCTAGTGCGAAAATGTGTGATATACCTCTTGACAAAAACGCTTATGCGTGCTATAATTAGGGCATGCCTTAAAGGGAGGCAATTTTTATTATGGTAATGAAAAAACCATCAAAAAGTAGGTTTGTAAAGGCCATTTTTGGTTGTTTTTTGGGTATCTTAAGTATAATTTCCCCTGTTATGATAGGGAATAATGTTTTTGCTGACGAAGAAGATGGGAATGCATCTACGACGGTGCAAACGGCGGAAACTGAGGAAACAAAAGTAGAAACGAGGACTTGCGACGATACGCTTGGCTCGATTGGTTGGCTAGTTTGCCCGACGACTGGTAAGATTTCGGAGGCGGTGGACTGGCTTTATGATAAGAATAAGGAGCTTCTAGAAATAAATCCGTTAAAGGCAGAAGAAGAATCTCCGATCTATCAGATATGGAAGTATTGTCTAGGAATTGCAAACATTGCGTTTGTGATATTTCTTTTGATTGCGATTTATTCGCAAATAACAGGGGTGGGAATCTCGAATTATGGAATCAAAAAGGCATTGCCAAAGCTGATTATTGCGGCAATAATGGTGAACCTCAGCTTTCTAGTGTGTTCGCTAGCGGTGGATCTTTCCAATATCATTGGCAATGGGGTGAGGGGGATATTCACATCAGTGGAGGAATCCACGGTGCCATTGATATTGTCTGAAGAAGGTTATGCGACAGAGGAGACGAGTATAAAAATGTCTGAAATGTATAGCTCGCTTTCTGGCGGAACGGCGCTAGCAATTGGTGGTGGGGTGATTGCGTTTGAGGGTGGTGAAATTTGGATGCTAATACCGGCGGTATTAGGCGCATTAGTGGCGGTAGTGGTGGGGCTTATTACAATTGCGCTTCGTCAGGTGGTAGTGGTACTTTTAGTGATGATTGCGCCGCTTGCAATAGTGTCATATATTTTGCCAAATACAGAGCATTTGTTTAAAAAGTGGAAAGATTTGCTGACGAAGATGTTGGTGTTTTACCCGATGTATTCGCTACTTTTTGGCGCGTCGTCTTTGGCGGGTTGGGCAATTATTGCGAGCGCAAGTAATGGATTTATGATGATTCTGGGCGTGGCGGTACAGATATTCCCACTTTTCTTCTCTTGGTCGCTGATGAAAATGTCTGGAACATTCCTTGGGACTATCAATGCAAAGATTACAGGTTTCTTTGCGGTGCCACTTGCTACGAACAGGGCTTGGGCAGAATCGCGCAAAGCAGAGACTAGTGCGTATTATTTGCAGTATGGCAAAACTCCGTATAGCCATTTGAGAAGGTATTTGTCTAATCGTAAAGAGCTTCGTGAACAGAATACAGCTAATCTACTAAAGATCAGAAAAAACGAAGCGAATATCTATGCGCAAAAGAAGATATCTGGTGGGTATGATGGGACGAAAGCGGAGGGTACGAGCGATTTCTTGAAAGCAAACAAGTATACGCATGCTGCCAAAGATGCGGCTAATACTAGTCTTGCCAGCGAGACAGCAACTAAAGATACGACACATGTGTTAAGTGCATATGGTAGTTATTTTACGAGCGAAGAGATACGTAATAGAGTGAAGGCCGCTAACAAAATCAAGGATGCGAAGGAATTGGAACGTCTAAGTAGAATTGATGAAGAACAAGCTCGTGCTGCTATTGGCGCCAAGAATTATCTTGAACTTAGTCGTGCACAAATGACGGCGGAGAATGATGAAGAAGCTGACTTTAAGTTTATGGTGAGTGAGTTTGTGGATGCAAATATGAATCGCGATAAACTTGGGATGATGCCGAAATATAGGCATTATATAGAGTCTTCTGCTGGCGAATTAGGCTTGATGGGCACTGGCCGCGTAATGGGTAAGATCATTGCTAGGGCAGCAGCAGTGGAAAATAGTCAGCGTAGAGATGATGCTATATTGTTAGCGAAATATCCAATTGATAAACATCAGTTTAGGGCAATGGTGGTGGGCTATCATACGGATGATGATGGTTATGCAATTGACAAAAATGGTAAAGTGATTGAAAAAGTACGTGGCGAATTGTTGGTAAGAGATCCAGGAAAGTTGTGGCTGTGGGATAAGGTAGATGAAAATGGAGAGGCCTATTTTGATTGGTACGATGGCGATACATTCGTGCAAAGGGTGTATAGAAATGATAAATCTATGGTAAAAGAAATATTATCAAATATTGATGCTCCGATTAATGATCCAATCAATAATAACTATGCTTTCTTGGCTGGTATTAATAAGGGCAACTTGATACCGTCAACTGGTGATCCGGAGAAAGATAAATTATTGAAGAACATAGGTTTGGACGATTACCGTACTACTGTTGGGCGCGCGCTTCTTAGCGCTCCGTTTAAAGAAAAGAACGCAGCGTTTAGTCCGATGGTAGCAGAAATGGTAAAGAGAGGATATATTAAGAATTATGCTCAGTTGAACTTGGCTTATCTTGATAGCTTGAATAAAGCAACTAAGCCAGGTGCGTTTAATACCCAAGATGGTGACGCTATTGACCTGATGGCCATGATGATGGATCCGGATCAATGGAACAAGGCTTTCCCAGAAGATTTGATTCGTGGATATAGAAATGTAAATGGTAAACCTTTGACCGTGAAAAAGGAAGTTTTGGAAAATGGTGAGCTTGTTTTGAAAGAATTTCCAGCAACTGATACCGAGAATGTTTCTTACGAAGATCTAATGGAGCGTGTGAAAGAGAAATTTATTTTCCCAGCGGCTCGTAAGATTACTATGATGATGTCTCGACAAACGCCAAATACAGCAGATAACCAGAAAGCTGGTGCTGCAGAAAAATGGAAGAATTTGAAGAAAGTATTTGATACGAAGTGGGGTGTTGGTCGTGGGCAAGCGAATATAGACCCATATTTGCAGAGTGGGGATATGAGAAAAATTGCACGTGGTGTACAGCAACAAATACATACGCCAGAATTTAGCGGCGTTAATCATGCGGAAGTAGTGGAATCTTTGCATATTAATAGCGGCAATGATCCAGATAAATTTGCATCAGAATTTATGGAATATTGTGGCCAACATTCTGAACTTGCTAGGGTAGCAGAAGCTTTTGATGCGTATATTAGTGGACAGAGCGGTAGGGGACGTTTCCCTACGGAGGATGAATTGCATGATTTTGCAGTTGATGCACTAAATTCGTTTTTGATAGATTAGCTATGGACTATGGACCGCCGGTGTAAAACGGCGGTTTTTCTTGCTAAAGAAATATTAAGATTATGCTATAATATATATGTATGGCGCAATATAAAGTGCCTCAAGACGTTGAGGCGGACGACAAGTTAATCGGGCCGTTTAGTTTTCGGCAGTTCGTATATCTTTTGATTGCTGGTGCATTAATTGCGCTTGCGGTGGGGCTTTTTCAGATTTTCCCGCTTCTGGCGATAATACCACTTCCGCCGGTGCTTTTGATGCTGGCGCTAGCTTTGCCATTAAAAAAGGACCAGCCAATGGAAACATATCTAGCGGCGTTAGTATCTTATTATTTGAAACCGAGAAAGCGTGTTTGGGTGCCGGGGCAGAGAGAATCCACGATTTTGATTACTGCGCCGAAGATAGTGGAAGAGACTAGAAAACGTGATTTGTCTGAAGAAGAGGCTACACATAGGTTGTCGTTTCTTGCAAATATTGTGGATACTGAAGGCCAAGCAATTAAAAATGTAAATGATAGCGTGATGCGCGACGATCTTGCGGCAGAGGCAAATACTGCAAAAGACATGTTTGATAGTTATCATTCTGAAGTGATTGATAAAGCAATTGCCGAGGATACAACGGAGCGTCGCCAGGAAGTGATAAAAGAAATGCGAGATGCGATAGAAAAAAACACAAATTTCAGCATGGCGGGTGCTACTATCCAAAATAGCAGAGGAGAAGCGCTGGAAGCACCAGAATCTCCAGTGCTTAAATCGCCTGAACCGGCGGTAAGGCCTGTGGAAAACCTTAATAATGTAGTGGTAAAACCAGAGCAAAAGCCGGTGCAAACTCCACCGAAACCTAGTATAATGGAATTAGCAAATAATCCTGATTTTTCTGTTGCGACCATCGCGAAAGAAGCTAACCGTATAAATAGAAAGGACGAGGGCGAAGTTTTTATATCGCTACATTAGATTATGAATCCACAACAGACGCAACCACAACCAATGCAACCAATGGGCCAGCCAATGCAGCCGACGCAGCCAAGCGTGATTTTGCCTGGGCAACAGATGGGGCAGCCGATGTTGCAAGGCCAGCCAGGGCAGCAGGCTCTTGGCGTGGCGGCGATGAACGCACAAATGGCAGCACCGGTGTCTCCAAATCGCGACGTGCCTACTTCTACACAATCCACGCTCCTAATATCTGAGCTTCGTGATAATGTGGTGATTATGAAAGATGGGTCTTTTCGCGCGGTGGTGGCTTGCAAGTCTATTAACTTTGATCTCATGTCTGATGCAGAGCGTGAGGGTGTGGAATTTTCTTATCAACAATTCTTGAACTCGCTTAAATTTACTACACAAATTTTGGTAAGAAGCCAGAGGGTAGATATTGGCCCATATATAGAGAAACTTTCGGAAATTCGTCGCAACAACGACAACATGCTACTTGGTGTGCTGATGGATGATTATATCAACTTTATTGATATTTTGTCGCAAGAGGCAAACATTATGGATAAATCTTTCTTTATTATAATTCCATATTATAGTTCGCCGGATGCGGAAAAAGTTTTGAATCAGACGAAGAATTTCTTTAAGTCGTTTTCAAAATCTAAGGGGCCGGAAGTGACAAGGATAGATAGGGCTACTTATGATAAGGCACTAGATGAGTTGACAAACCGTGTAGATTCGGTGATGTCTGGGCTTTTCCAGATTGGGATTCAATCTGTACGTCTAAAGACCAAGGAGCTAGCGGAGCTTTATTATAACTTTAATAACCCGGATACGGCTGTGAGGGAACCATTAGTAGATTTTTCAAAACTTGCAACAATGTATGTGAAGAAAGGAGAGAAGCAAAATGGCTAAAAAGAGGCAACTTACTCCGGCAGAAATTGCGGCGCAAGCTGAAGCAATGGAAGCGGCAGAAATACAACGTGCATTTGAGCAAGGTACTAATACGCTTCGCGATTTGATTTCGCCATCTGCGATAGAAATTCATTCGGATTATTTTAGGCTTGGTACTAAATATGGCCGCACATTATATATATATGGCTATCCGCGTTCACTTTATACCGGGTGGATTTCGCCGATTATTAATATGGATGAGGTGATTGACGTATCAATGTATATTTATCCGGTAGAGTCGGCAGTGGTGATGAAAAATTTGCGTACCAAGGTGACGCAGCTTGAGGCATCAATGAACTTGAACGCAGAAAAAGGTAAGGTGCGTGATCCGGAACTTGAAGCGGCAATTACTGATGCTGAGGAACTTCGCGATCAACTACAGGTGGGTGCGGAGAGATTCTTCCGTTTTGGCCTTTATGTGACGCTCTGGGCAGATTCTTTGGATGAACTTAAGTTTGTACAGCAAAAGATTGAGACGATTTTTGGACAGCAAATGATTTTCTCGAAGGTGGCAGCGTCACAGCAAGAACAAGGGTTAAATTCTATAATGCCGCAGTGTACAGACCAATTACAGATTCGTCGCAATATGAACACGGGTGCGATTTCAACATCATTTCCGTTTACTTCTGCTGATCTTACGCAAGACAAAGGGATTTTGTATGGTATCAATATGCACAACAATGGCTTGGTGATCTTTGACAGGTTTTCACTGGAAAATGCCAATATGGTGGTATTTGCAAAATCTGGTGCAGGTAAATCTTTTGCGGTAAAATTAGAGGCGCTGAGATCAATGATGATCGGAAGTGAAATTATTATTATCGACCCAGAAAATGAGTATCAAAAACTTTGTGATGCGGTGGGTGGATCGTATATTAGATTGTCTCTAAATTCTGATGTAAGAATTAATCCATTTGATCTTCCGAAAGTAGTAGACTCTGAAGATGCGAATGATGCGCTCCGGGCAAATTTGGTGACGCTCCATGGGTTGTTTAGATTGATGCTCGGTGGTAACCAAGTGTCTGCGAGTGGACAAGTGGTGCCAGCTCTTTCTGCCAACGAAGAAGCAGATCTTGACCAAGCTTTGATTGATACGTATGCGCGTGCGGGTATTACTTCTGATCCTTTGACGCACCAGTCTACGCCGCCAACGATTTTGAATCTTTATGATACGCTTCTTCACATGGAGGGGAGCGGGCCGCAGCTAGCGCAGAGACTTCGCAAGTATACTACGGGGACTTTTGCTGGTATTTTTTCACAACAATCCAATGTGGATATAAATAACCAAATGGTGGTGTTTAATATACGCGACCTAGAGGATGAGCTAAGGCCAGTAGCGATGTATATTGTACTTTCGCATATTTGGAATATTGTAAGGGCGGAGCAAAAGAAACGCTTGCTAATAGTGGATGAGGCATGGCAACTAATGCAATATGAAGATTCGGCGAACTTTATGTTTTCGCTCGCAAAACGTGCACGTAAGTATTATCTCGGGCTTACAACGATTACGCAGGATGTGGAAGATTTTATGGGGTCAAAGATGGGTCGTGCGATTGTGGCAAACTCGTCTATGCAGTTACTCTTGAAACAATCTGCGTCGGCAGTGGATGTTCTCTCTGATGTGTTTAAATTAACTGAAGAAGAGAAGAGGCGTTTAGCGAATTTCCCGGTAGGACAGGGGCTATTCTTTGCTGGGCAAAATCATGTACATATTCAGGTGATTGCATCTGAAACTGAGGAAGGTTTGATTACGACGAGTCCGAACAGAGCTGCGCAATAGACATTAAAGGTAAAATATTGTATAATATAGATATGAAAATGAGGAGTTGGCTAAAGAAAACGACAATGGGGATGATGGCGTTTTTGATGGTATTTCTTTCTGTGTTTTCTTCGGTTCCTTATGCTAATGCAGCAATGCAAGTTCAATGCGAAAACGGCCGTCCGGTGGGGAGCACAATGGATCGTTTTGCAGATATGAATAATTTGTTTTATAATCCGTGCGATAATCAGTATGCTTGTCCTTCTGGGTCTTACCTTGATGGTCCGATAGCATTAAGTGGTAGCACGGCAGAAGAAAAAATATGGTCGGGGCTTGTTACGTTTTTGACACCGGAGCAGGCTGCTGGCGTGATGGGGAACATGCAATCCGAATCACATTTTAATCCGGCACAGCACGAAATAAGCTTAATGCGTAGATATCAGCCAGGGTTTAATTTGGATGGGCATTCAAATGTATCGTATGGCTTGGGATTGATTCAGTGGTCTTTTGGGCGAAGGATTGGTATGTATAATTATGTGAAGAGCGTGGATGAATCTTTAGTAAGATTTTTTGATGATTATAGTACATATAGCCCGACTTATTGGGATGGTGAAAGATTTATACAAGCAGCTGGCGGAGAAGCATTTGATGCATTAGCGTCGTTGGAACTGCAATATCTGAAGGACGAGTTGGATAATAACGCAGATTATAGAGGTATATATAATACGACAACTGTGTATGAGGCGGCGGATTATTTTTTGAGGCATGTTGAGAGACCTCTAAATCCGGATACGGCGACTCGTGCGGGACAAGCACAAGCATTTTATGATCGTTTTGCCGGTGGTTATGGTGGCTCATCTTCTTCTTCATCGTCATCGTCTTCATCTTCATCTTCTAGCTATAGTGTTGGGGCATGCCAAACGAATTTACAAGGTCTAGCGGATTATGTTAAAGCGTATGTGTGGCCAACATATCACGGCGCTGGATTTTTGGATAGAATGCCAGCATATGCTGATGCGGTGGGTAGGCGTGTGGCTGCTTCTAAATATGTTGGTGGTACTGTCGGTGGTGTTCCTGGGATTGACTGTGGTGGTTTTGTGACGACAATTATGCAAGAAAGCGGATATGA
The DNA here is from genome assembly GCA_017510705.1 of Candidatus Saccharimonadota bacterium. GTDB lineage: Bacteria > Patescibacteriota > Saccharimonadia > Saccharimonadales > Saccharimonadaceae > Nanosyncoccus. The sequence goes on along the minus strand of JAFWMO010000007.1, from coordinate 27,969 downwards.
CCCTACTTATAATGGATGCGTTTCGAATACTGGTCCGCAGGAATATTGGCTGAGGGAGGGCGGCGGTTCTGATAAATGGGTATGGTTGAATCCAGGCGGTAATAGTATGAATGCTGCTGATTTGCAATTGGGTGACGTAGCATTTACTGGTGGCTATACTGGTGGTTGCACGGCGGGTGGAGGACATACATATATGTTTATTGGTGAAATTAATGGGTTTCAGACGAAGATTGCGTCTGCATCATATGGTAGTGCATCTAATGGTCGCGCGCCAATGTCTGGTGTCGAAGCTGTGGCTGGTGCAAGATGGTATAGGAAAGTGAGATAATATAATATGGATGGATATGATAAGAAAAAAATAATAATGATAATGGCCGGTATAGTTTCGGCGATAGTCGTAATAATTGTAATAGCTTTGGTAAATATAATTCCAAAAATTGGCAAAGTGGAAGTTTATGTAGGATATGCGCCATTTGTAGCTGATGTAAAAATGGATGGTGAGACTGTAAAAAATAATTCCAAGATATATCTAGAAGAGGGCGACTATAGTGTAGAGGTTTCTTATGAAGGTTTTGAACCTTATAGCGGCGTGGTAACTGTAACTAAAGATACGTCCGCGATATATGGGAACATTGTGGCACAGACTGAAGAAGCGGAAAAAATTGCAAGTGAGCATATCGATGATTATTTGATAATAGAAGGATATTTTGCACAGGAATTATCGGCTGAAGGAGAAGATATTGTGAAAAAATTTCCGATTGTTTCGATTCTACCAATTACGAATTCGCTCTACAAGGTTGGCTATGAAGTGAGTAGTGATAATAGTATTGTTTTGACAATAGATACAATTAATACATATGTAGATGTAGCGGTAGAGAAATTAAAAAATGCCGCAAGCAACGTAGATGATTTAGCAAAATATGATATTAAAATTAGTGGTTTTGATAATGTATTGGCTGGTAGTTTTGTGGAGAATAATGCGGCCAGTTCTGAAGATTATATAAAAAATGGTTTTGGCAATGTATTGGGCTTTGAGTTTATGAATGGCACAGCTGACGGAGATTATTATATTGCAAAAGTAAAGACTGGCGACATTCAAATGGCGTCTGTGGCGACATATCTGATGATTATCAAAAAAGAAGATGGAAAGTGGAAGTTTGTTTCTACGCCGAGCCAGATTATGACTTTATATAATACCATAGATGTACCGATAGAAGTTTTGGATGTTGCTAATAATTTGTAATTTAGCACTCTTGCTTTTTGAGTGCTAGAAGAGTATAATAATTGATATGGCAAAACGTGATTATTATGAAATTCTTGGCGTTTCCAAAAACGCATCTGATGACGAAATAAAGAAGGCTTACCGTAAACTTGCAATTAAGTATCATCCAGACAAAAATCCTGGAGATAAAGAAGCAGAAGCTAAATTTAAAGAGATTAACGAAGCACACGATGTGCTTTCTGACAAACAAAAACGTGCTAGGTATGATCAATTTGGCCACGCTGGAGTAGGTGGCAATGGTTTTGGCGGTGGTGCTGGAAATCCGTTTGGCCAGGGTGGCGCGTTTAATTTCAATGGGCAAACGTTTAATTTTGATTTTGGTGGTGGGACTGGTTCGCCGCTTGATGATATTTTGGGCAGCATATTTGGATATGGTGGTGCGCGGAGACCACGCAGAGGCGCGGATTACCAGACGAATGTGACACTCTCTTTTGAAGAAGCAATTTTTGGCACGACCAAGAATATTGATATTGATGGTAAAAGTACAAAAGTAAAAATTCCAGCCGGAATTGATGATGGTATGAGTATTAGGCTAGCTGGTAAAGGTGGCCCGGCGCCAGAAGGCAGTACGGAGCGAGGTGATTTGTATGTTCGTATTCGCGTGAAACCGCATAAGCACTTGACTCGCGAAGGTGCGATCATACTGTCTGAGGAACATATTGATATGGTGGATGCGGCACTTGGTGCAGAAATAGAAGTTGAAACTGTGGATGGTCCAATTACTATGAAAGTGCCGGCGGGCACACAAAGTGGAACGCCATTTAAACTTTCTGGGCATGGTGTGCCAATGAGAGCGGATGGGGATCGTGGCCCACATATTGTAACTATTATTGTAGAGACACCAAAAAATCTTTCTAAGAAACAGAAAGAACTTTTGGAAGAATTTAAGACAGCCAAAAAACGTGGGTTTTGGGGCTAAAATTGTAGCACGCTAAGCTGCGATTCTCATTTCTACTAAGCCGGTAGAAGTGTTTCTAACGACTAAATCTACGCCATTTGATGCGCGCTCGATACGGTGGGTAACCCAACCGGAAGAATTTCGTACGACCAATGTATTTGATATTAGACTTCCTTCTATGTGAGAACTGGAACCATCCGGCGAGTGGTAGATCATTCCATTTCTCAAAAGCATTTCTTCTAGATATGCCATTTTACCTCCACTTAATTTTTTCTAGTTTACGCCTTTTGAAATTGAAAAGCAAGCATATTCGCTATTTTTGTGGTATAATAGAAGTGGAAATTTATAATTTGATGTTATTTGTTAACCCGCTAGTATAGAGAAAAATACTAGCAAAAACAATTAGAAAGGGAAATATGGAAATTGTAATCCCAATTATTGCTGCCATCGCAGGCCTCTCTGTTGGTGCCGGCGGGATTTTTGCATATAACAAGAAAAAAGAGAACGGTGGGAAGAATAAGGCCGATGATCTCGTGCGCAAGGCTAAACATGAGGCGTCTGAGATTGTGCTTAATGCCAAGAAAGAAGCGGCATCTATTACCGAGAAGAACCAAGCCGAAGAAAACGAACGCCGCAAGGAATGGAAGAAAACTGAAAACCGCCTAGCTGAACGTGAGACTACTCTTGATTCTAAATTGGATCAGCTTGAGAAAAAGTCTGAAAAATTGACGCGCGAAGAAAAGGAGATTGAATCTCTTAAGGGTGAGATTCGCGAGATTCGCGAAAAGCAACACGAGAAGCTAGAAAAGATTGCTGGGCTTTCTAAGGCGGATGCGCGTGAAAAGTTGATGAAAATGACCGAAAATGACATCAAGCAAGATTTGGTTGGGTTGATTGTGAAAGAACAGAAAGAGATTAAAAATGATATTGACGAAACTGCACAGGCAATCCTTGTGACCGCGATGGAACGCATGAGTTCTGAGGTGACGGCGGATCGTACTATTACGGCATTGAAGCTTCCTGATGATGATATGAAAGGCCGTATCATTGGTAAGGAAGGTAGAAATATTCAAGCACTTCAGCGTGCAACTGGCGTAGACATTATGGTGGACGACACTCCTGGCATGGTAGTTTTGTCTTCCTTTGATCCAATTCGCCGCCAAGTTGCGAGATATGCGCTTGAGCGCCTTATGAAGGATGGCCGTATTAATCCGTCTTCTATTGAAGAAGCTGTGGCAAAGGCGGAACGTGAAATTGAAAAGGAAGTAGTGCGTGCTGGTGAAGACGCAGCTCGCGAGGTTGGCGTGGTGGGAATACCACGCGAAATGCTACACTTACTTGGTGAACTTAAATTCCGTACTTCTTATGGGCAGAATGTATTGCTACATTCTATTGAGGCTGCGCATATGGCTGGCATGATTGCTGAGGAGATTGGTGCCGACAAACGTATTACTAAGATGGCGACGCTTCTTCATGACGTGGGCAAAGCTGTAACTCACAAGATTGAAGGTAAGCATGCAGAGATTGGCGCAGAGCTTGCTAAAAAGTATGGTCTTCCGGATGAGGTGGTACATGCAATTGCTGCCCATCATGATGATATTGAGCCAACCACTCCAGAAGCAATTATTGTAAAGATTGTGGATGCAGTATCCGCTGCTCGCCCAGGTGCACGCAACATTTCTGCAGAGAACTTTGCGGAACGTATGAAGGATCTTGAAAATATTGCAACGAGCTTTCCTGGCATTGACAAGGCCTATGCAATTAGTGCAGGTCGTGAGATTCGTGTGATTGTAGAGCCAAAGCAAATTGATGATCTGTCTGCGCTTAAACTTGCTCGCGATATTGCAAACAAGATTGAGGCAACGATGAGCTATCCTGGTGTGATTAAAGTTAATGTGATCCGCGAAACTCGCGCGGTGGAATATGCGAAGTAAACACCCGGTGCCTGCCGGGGCGGCATACGAGCCGAAGAAATGTTGGGTAGGTGATATTCAAAAGATTTGTTATGCTACGCGTGAGGAAGCGGAAGTAGCAGCAAAGGTTGCGCAGTTTGATCATGGTGCGCCAGAACTTTCTGTTTATAAATGCGAGTATGGCGACCATTGGCATTTGTCGTCGAGGTAGAAATGATTTTAGACTACGAAGAGCTAAAAACTGAACTATCTAAATTAGCGGACGATGAATATCGTGAATTTGTGATGAAGATTTGCCCGAGCGAGCGACCTTTTCTGGGTGTGAGAGTGCCGCAGATTCGGGAAATTGCGCGCCAGGTGCCTTCTTTGGAGATTTCTGAATTTTTGAAAGTGCAGCCAGTGGGATATGAAGAAGTGCTGGCGCGTGGGTTTTTGATTTCTAGACTTTCTTTTGACGAGATGATGCAGTGGTTTGGTTCGCAGATAGACTGCATTGATGACTGGAGTACATGTGATACGTTTTGTTCGGCGGTGGGGAAGGTAGTAAAAAAGAATAAGACGAAGTTTTTTGACGCAAAGATGGATGAGCTGCTTAATGATTCGCGCGAGTTTGCGGTGCGGGTGGGCCTGGTGCTTCTTAAAGTTGCCTATATAAACGAAGAATATTTGCAGGTGATTTTTGATAGAGTGTCTGGGTTGGCTAGTCGGGAAGAGTATTATATACGGATGGGAATAGCATGGCTGCTTTGCGATTGTTTTATAAAATATCCAACAGCTACGACTTCTTTTATACTTAGCTCGAAGTTACCAAAATGGACTTATAACAAAACCATTTCAAAAATTTGTGATTCGTACCGGGTGGATGCGGAGACAAAGGATTTGCTGAGGAAGATGCGGAAGTAAAGTATAATGGTGGAAAGGAGATACCATGGATGATTGGAGGCGAAGCACTGAACCGTTCGATAAAAAAGAAACGACCAGGTTAGTAATAGTAACCGTTGTTTCTGGTGTCTTGCTTCTAGTTGGTATATTGCTACAAGCACTTTGGCTTGGCATTCCGGCTGGGATAGTGCTTTATGTTTGCCTTTGGCTATTTTTCGGTAATTTTATAGCAAAGCTGAAGTCGAAAAAGTAGTGTTGGATATGTTGTTGATATAATAGTATTATGAAAGAACATCAATTTGATGGAAGTATGATAGACGTAGGGTTTGATTTTACTTCTGATTCGCCGGGGTATTGGGATAGGTTTTGGGATGGATGGAAGGATTTTTCGGATAATCCGATCCCGCAGACGGCGGAGGGATATTTGGAATTTTTGGAGAGGGAGGTGGAGTTTGTGGGGAGGAGGAGTGAAAGGATTGGTGGGTGCTTGAGTTAAATAAAAGTTGTATTATGATTTTTTATATTCAAGGTTAAGTGTTTAAGTTGGAATACTGTATTTTATAATCCAACTTTCTATTGTAAACTTGACTAATATTTAATATTTTGATACAATATAGGCATGGAAAACTATAATTTTGAGGCTGGTAAGTTTATGACTGCGTCGTCTGGGACTGATTTTGAGTATAAATATTTTATGCCCAATTTTTTGCCAGACAAAATAACATTTAATGATCCGAATATGAGTTTACTATTGGAAGAAGCCACTCAGAATCTGGGTGAGTTGAGTGCTTATTCTAAGTTGGTTCCCAATGTGGAGTTCTTTATCAAGATGCACGAAGCGAAGGAAGCTACAGCATCAAGCAAGATTGAGGGTACAAAGACAGAGATTGACGAAGCAATGATGGACGAAGAAAACATTGATCCTGAACGCAGAGATGATTGGCTGGAAGTGCAGAATTATATCAAGGCGATGCGTTTTGCAATTGGCGAATTAGAAAAATACCCTTTGGCAACAAATTTGCTGAAATCTACGCATAAGGTGTTGATTGCTGGAGCGAGAGGTGAGTATAAAACGCCTGGCGAGATTCGGAAGACTCAGAACTGGATTGGTGGAGCAACTATTAGAGATGCGCATTTTGTGCCACCAATTCCTGAAGAAGTAGATGGGTTGATGGGGGATTTGGACCATTATTGGAATGACAAAGCACTAACGACGCCGCTTCTAATTAAAGCTGCGGTGAGCCATTATCAATTTGAGACAGTCCATCCGTTTTTGGATGGAAATGGTAGATTGGGCAGGTTGGTGATTGTTTTGTTTTTGATTGAGAAGAAGAAACTATCGAAACCAGTATTATACTTGTCGGATTACTTTGCAAAGAATAGGACGCAGTATTATGACGCTTTGGATGCTGTGAGATTTAATAATGATTTGGAGCGTTGGGTGAAGTTCTTTTTGGTAGCGGTGGCTAGAACTGCGAGACAGTCTTGCGAAACGTTGCAAAAAATAATAGATTTGAAAGCCAAGAATGATCAGAAAATATTATCGTTAGGGAAGAGGGCACAAAGTGCTTCTAAGCTGCTCAACATGATGTATGGATTTCCGATTGTGGATTCAAAAAAGGCTTCGGAGATTGTGGGACTTTCTTCTACTGCAACGAATATGTTGATTAGCGAATTGGTAAAGCTGGGAATTTTGAAAGAGATAACTGGATTTTCGAGGAATCGGTTATATGAGTATAGTGAGTATTTGGAGTTGTTTAAGTAGATGATTGTATTGGGCGTATCGTTTTTCGGTGGAGGAGATTATAAAAGTAATAAAGGGAATAGACATAAATGACTAGATTGCCGAGCGATAGAGTTGAAAGTATGGCGATTACGCAGTTTCGTGGCATTTTGGACGAAATGACGTTGAACGTGCCATTGCGGTACGATATTAAAGAAGGGGATAGAGGACCAATTTGGGATGGTAATGTTGATTTTTATGAAAGGGATAAAAGGAAAATTAAATATAGTATAGATTTTCAAGTTAAAGGTCGTTCTATAGGGAATAAAAGATTTATGGATGGTTTTAGCTTTAATGAGATTAAAGAATGGCAATTGGAAAATTATAAAGCTAAAAATGGTACTATACTTATAGTCTGCCTGTTCAGAAATGGCTATACTGAGAAGAAGCTTTATTATGCGTCTTTGATGCCGTATGAAATAGATAAAATACTGGATAAACAGCATAGATCAAAAAAGAAAAATCCTTCTATAAAAGTACAATCTATTGAGAACATTCCTACTTTTTATCGTATTTGCGAACAGTTTAATTATGACAAAAAAATGCAGGGCGGGTTGAGTAGCAATTTCTTTGACAATCCGATTTATCAAGCGAAATATGGTAAGTCAATCGAATTCAGGAGTTATGGCAATAGCGTATTTGATGCAATAAATAATTTGTTGGATAAGGATAATTATTTTTACACTTTGGACGAACTTGGACATACCGTTAATGTATCACGTGGAAAAATGATGAGTGTAGAGATGTTGAATTCGGCCGTAGTTAAGGATTCTTCTGGAAGAATTATTTTTTCAAATGGTAATATTTCTGAATTAAACTCTGAGCATGAGGAATTATTTCGCTTTGGTAATTCGTTCTCAATTAATTTAACAAGAAATGAATTAACAATTAGACTTAGAGGTTCATTCAGGTCAAGATTACGAGAATTGACGTACTTGCAAGATGTCATAAAAACAGGAAAAGTATATATTAATGATTCTTCTTTGAGTCTTGATTTTGATCCTAAAATCGCTGACTATTTCACCGAGGCATATGGGGTATATAGTAATACTGTTGGTGCTTTAGAAAAACATAGTATTGACACTGATATTATTATAGATAATTGGTCTGAAGACGACTTAAATGTGCTTGGTAAATGGCTGAACGCAGTGGAAAATAGAAAGCCAATTAGTTTAAGTGATAATATTTTTGGATGCGTGCAAATTGGGACATTAAAACTGTCCACTTTTTCTATTAAAAGAGAAGATGGTTTATATGACATAAAGAGTATTTGGAATAATGATAATTCCTGGGATGGTGAATTTAGATGTAACTTTAATAATGGTAGCTATATTGATACTAAGAATGCTTTTCTTGTTTTACCATCCATTGTTTTTCTTGCAGATGATATCAACTTGGATGATGCGAGAAACAGTATAAGATGGGACGAATTATCCGATGGGGAATATGGGTTGGCAAATTTGCAAGCTCTTAATGTGATAAAAGCATATGATGAAAATAACAATGACGAATTGCTACTGTATGCCGATTGGTTGCTAAATAATTTAATTAAATATGATAAAAGTAACCATGATATATACTTTATTAATAAGCAGCAAATTAAAAAAAGGCTCGGGATGATGGAGGAGACTGATTTTGAGGAGATAATTGCCATAAAAGATAAAACTTCTGTTCCTATGGCGAAGCTTTGTTGCTGTTTGCTTTTAGATTCTAAGGTAGAGGCACGGAAAATTTTTAGGGATTTATCTAAAAAGGAGCAAGAGGATTTTTGCGCTTACCCAATTTCAAAGTTTATGCAGGATAACTAGTTTTAGTTATCCAAATAGATGAAGTTATCTATCCGATTAGTGTTATTCTGTAGAATAATAATCCAAGGAAATCCATTGTAACTTTTTTTGATTCTTTGCAATAAGTTTGGTAAAGTGTCATTTGACTCTTCTAAATAGCTAAAACCAAAATCGGTAAAGAGGATAGAGAATTCTGGTTGTTTATTATTTAATACGCTTAAAGATTGTTGTTGTAGTTTATCTGAGAGATGTATAGCTTCGTCGATAGCGAGCGATAATAGTTTGCGGATTATAATATCTTTTTCTTTTTGTTTCGATTTTTCTAGATTAGCAAGTAAGTTTGTGAAATATGGGGCATTTTTGAATCTCATGCTGTAATGCTTACTGGGTTTTGGATTGCGATAACTTTGGTTTTCGTAATAATCTTCATCGAGACAGGAGATGATATCATCGGTTAATAATGTATAATTTGAGTTATTGTTATGTAGAATATCTGAAAATAGGTATGCTGATAGCGGAGCTATTTCGTTATTACTGGTGATGTTTTTATATTGGTTGATCCGTAACTCTAAATAAAAAATCAACTCGTAAGGATTTGTTATATATCTAGTAAGTAGGTCAAGATCAAAAGCGCTCAATAAAACTGGTAATTGTGCATCTGGATGTTTTTGCTTAAGGTATTCATTTACTTGAATTGCTCCAGCATAATAAACTCCACTGGAGATACATAGAATAATAGTTTTATTAATGTTGGGGATTATGATTTTTTTACCGTTTCTATCTCTAAAAGTATAGATGTTCTTTTGTTTTATAGCCTCTGAGGATCTTACGCCTTGATTGTATGCTTCTTGGACAACTATACTAAAATCATGTTTTAAAGAGTTAATATCGCCAGCAAAGGTATTTGGTGTCATTCTTTTGTTTTTTGCTTGCAATATTATTGCGGTATTTCCTATTATGGCCAACGAGTCAATATCTGTATATGTGTCTTTGCCTTTGTATATTTTTACGGTTTTATAGTGTTTGTCGAAAACTCTGCTAATTATTTCGTCGCAGATGTCTTCTAATGCTATACCTATATTCTGATTTGCTATATTTTTATAATTGGTATCTTCTCGCATCCAGTGAAGTGGAGATAAATAAATTGCAATTGCTAACATGTCTGGAAGTGGAAGCCAGAAGTGCTTTTCGTCGATTTCTATTATTGGGCAATATGTTAAGTAATTTTCATCTCCGGGACGATGAAAACTAGGAAGTTGCGATCCGGCTTTACATGAGAAGCTTTTAATAATATTGATGGTTTCTCGTTTTGTCAGTTTTGCATTTTTGCCAAGTATACTTATTCCTTCATTTACTATTTCTTCGGGTGAAAAGAAAACATTGTTTATATCGTAATGCTTGCCACTTTGGAAATACTCCAATCGTTTTCTTTCTAACACTTTGCATGTTGCAAAATAAAAATGTGTGAGTGACTCTAGCTTGAACCCTTTATTTTTAAAAATCCATTGCTCGCTATTTTTATATAGGTATTTTGAGAGGATTAAGGGCTGGTCATTGTAGAAACCGGATTCTTCGTAGAAGGTGGTTTCTACTAGAGATTCGCTGGTAAAATATTCTTCGTTTTTGTCGACTATTTTTCCGTTTTGTCTTCTGAAGATTTCGTAGTGTAGGTTTTCGAGTTTTGTTCTCAGTATTTTTATGTCTTTATTGTATTGGGCGTCTAGAGGTGACAAGTATTGTGAAAGATTCTTTTGTTTTAACAACAACCCTATTAAGAATCCTAGTTCTTTTCTTGAAATGGCTTTAAACTTGTTAACTTTTTTGTGAACTTGAGCGATATCCGTATTGACTATTTCATCTAAAAATGCAATTGCGTCTTTTCTAGTCGCGATAAAGGATTCTATATCTTGGGCTTTCTTTTTGAAAGCATTGCTGGATAGGCTCATTGGGAGATGACAATCTGCCCATTCATTAGCATTGGTAGTAGCCAGTCGCGAAGAGAGATGAGTTTTGCGTTTTCTTTCCTAAGTGTGTCATTTTGGGAAAGGCATGCACCAACGGCTTCAGAGTATTTCTTAAGGATTATTCCATCTGGGATTAACAGCTTAACATTCCTTACGCCATCGTTGTTAATCGCTTCCATTGTAGCTCCATTGGAGTTGAGGTCTTTGACCTTTTCGAAGTAATCGCTATATATAAAACTCCTAATATACGGAAGCGTTTCAGGCTCACATTTAAGCCCAAAGAAGCCAGTCGAAAAGACTGAACTTTCAATCAAATCATCAGATGTCGGCACAACCGTTATATGCTTTATGCTGTTTTTCATCTTCGCAAACCAAACACTATTCGGCTTCGGTTGCATATTTGCTCTACTCTCCCTATTGTCGTAATCGATTTGCGCACCAACGCCCATCTCGCCATTTATTACATCTGCGGTTGCATAATATGTTTTAACGCCATCAAACTTATCAATTCCTGGCTTTATATCCTTGCATAAATCGTTCTTAAGGAGATTTTGCACTCTCCACCTTTTCGGGATTTCTCGCTTGAGTTTCTCGTCATATACCATCTCTCCGCCAGAAGATTTGTATGGGCGACCGTTCTCGTCAGGAAAATCAAACTGCACAAACCAATAATTGTAAATCTCGCGCATGAGTTTTTCCGAGGTCTCAATAATCTTATTATTAGTCGAAATTTTGTTGTCTAAGGTAGCTAAAATTGAAGCGATCTTCTTCTGCTCTATAATATTAGGAAAAGGAATAAAGAAATCTTTAACATTAGAAACGCCCAAATTGCCTTGTATGCTGCCGTTATCTACATTTGCTACCTGTTTTTCTAACCACGGCGAATTCATAGCATACCTGAAGAACGTCTTATCTATTTTAGTTTCATCTGGTCGCATTATCACTAGCATGGAAGCGATTGCGCACTTATCAAATTCTATAATAGCATTTTTGCCCAATGAACCGCGCAGAGTAAAAACGAAATCACCCTTAGAAGTTTTGCCAGCTCGTAACTTATTATATTTCTCCTCTGTTATGTAATTCAAATCAGCATCCTCGATTTTTCCATTCGAGATGTTGCCAGAATTAATAAAAGGGATACCTCTACCGACGAAGTCTTTCTTTGACGGATAGTTTTCTCCGCGATCGCCATTTTCGAATATACAAATGTCGCCTATTCTAATCTTCTCCATGGTCATCCTTATCCTTTAAACCAATATGAGATTTAATTTCCGCTTCAATCGCCTTAAGAATTACTGCGATATGCCAATTTTTTTGCTCCTCCCATAATTTGTTCATTTCTTGTTTGCCATCATAGTTATAGGCAAATTCAAATGAAGCAGCTTTCTTCCACATAGAATTAATCAGTTTTTCAACATCTTTTGCTATATTGTTCGGGAAAAAAATTTTATTTTTATAGAAGAAAGAGGCCATATCCCGAAAACTTTCTTGAGCTAATTCACTTTTCTTCTTGAGTTCTTCTTTGTCGGTGCGAGAAAGTGGGTTCATGTATGTTTCTATGTCCATTGATGAGATTGTAACTTTTTCGTATAAGGTTGATAGTTTTTCGATTTGTTTATTATATATGGTTTGTTTTTTGTGTTGCCTAAAGCTGCTGAATAAATTGATGATGGTAGGAATTAAGGCCAAGACGCCACCAACTACTATACATATAATATTTGTTAGGAAGCTTTGGCTACAGTCCATATTTTAAATCCTTGAGACTCTCTTGTATTTTTTTATTTAATAATTCGGATTCATTAAAGAGCCCGTTTAGGCTGGTTTGATAATTTGAAATTTGACTTTTGAACTCATCTTCGGTAATATTTGGAATCGTTATTCTGATTTTAAAATATTGGCCAGCAGACAAAGAGAAACCCTTCTCTTTGACTTCGCCAATGCTTGGATGGACGGAAAAATCTTCAATGTCTTCGTCGCTGGCAAATGCCTCTATTATCTGTCGCTCTTCATCTGGCGATAGAATCGTGCGCTGATTCTTACCCTCTTTAATCTTTTCGCCGAGCTTAGACGCGTCAACGAGCGTGATTTTGTCGCCACCATCTTTGTCGATGAACACTACCGAAACATTTGTGCCAGTAGTAGCGAAGATGTTTGATGGCATAGATACGACGCCCTTTAGCCAATGTCTTTCGACTAGTCTTTCGCGGATAGCTTTTTCAATACCACTTTGCGCGGTAATAAAGCCTGTTGGTACAACTACGGCAGCTTTGCCATGTTCACCTAGCGAGTGCATGATGTGCTGAATAAACAACAGATAAATCGCCATCGACTCCTTTTTCTTATTCGGGATAGTCGGTACTCCTGCGAAGAATCTTTCAGCGTTAGCTTCATTATTCGCTACTTCATCACGATACTCGGAGAAGTCTAGTTTAAAAGGCGGGTTGCTTACGATGTAGTCGAAGCCCTCGTCTTTGACGATATTTTGGTGAGCCGGATGAGTAATTGTATTACCCTCTACTACGTGGGAGATTGAGTGCGCGAGGTTATTCAAAATAAGATTTAGGCGGAGTAAGTTTGAAGATTTCTGGGAAATATCCTGCGAGTAGATACTACAATTTTCCGAGCCAATCTTGTGGGCGATACTCATAAGGAGTGTGCCTGAGCCAGCACTTGGGTCGAGAATCTTCACGTTTTCTGGCTTCTCATCACCTACAAGGATGTCCGCCATAATACGAGCGACAGAACGAGGTGTGTAGTATTCAGCATAGACGCCGCCACCGTTTGCGTTGTAGTCCTTAATCATATATTCAAAGATGGTAGAGAAGAAGTCGAAACCTTGGTCAAAAGCCATCGAGAAGTCTAGCTTTTCGTTAGCAAGTAGGTTGATAACTGCGCGAGCAAGGGAGTTACGCTTACTACTATCACTTACAGAGCTAAAGAGTTCGTTGTCGAACAGGAGAACATCGGTGCCTTCGTCGGTATGGACGGAAAATGTACCTGTATTCATAACAGCGATGTCGTGGAGCGTATCATTAAATAGTTTGTGGAACTCGCTTTCGTTTTGGCGGTTGAATAGAGTCGTAATTAAATGTTCGGGCTTGAGCTTTGCCGAATTGCCACCGAGCCTTGCGAGCATGAGATTGTAACCATCTTCGCTCATTGATTCTAGGGCTTCGGTAATATTTGAGACGTTTTCTAGTTTTGGCTCTACATTGACAACATCGTGCAGGAACTTATCATTTAAAAACTTGTAGAGAAAACTTTGCGTAATGACTTTGTATTCGTTGCCATCGCCACCTAATCCAGCACTATTACAGCGTGCCTTTAGATTGTCGATTAATTCTTTGATTTTTGTGGTATAGTTTAATTCCATAGTTACTCCTCGCCTTTGTATTCTTTAATATATTCATCAAATAGTTGGGTGGATGCGTAGTTCAGAGCAGGGAAGGTGATTTTGGTCTCAGCTTTATCGAAAGAGTCTAGCACCACTTTCATGACTTGACCCATAAAATAGCTTTCGGAGCTAAGAATACCGGAATTATGAAGGATCTGTTCGTCTAGGGAATCAACTGCTCCACTTAGAATGGCATAGCGTTCCATAGGGCTAATGTTGTTATCAAATGAGACTAAACGTTTGTCTACACGAGCGGCTTTGTGATTGCCATGATATTTATCTGCTAGGAGATTGTTTTTACGATTCAATTCAGTTATTTTTTTGAGGATTGCTTCGTATTTTTTATTAAGCTCTCTTTGAGTTTCGTTATTGAAGCCTGATTCTTGCTGAGAGATGTTTTGTTTTCGCATGACATCGAGGAATGCCTCGTAGAGTGAAGTATATTCTGGGTCTTTTGGATCCCAGTTTTCACCGATTTCTTTGCGGATTTTGCCTACGAGGGCTTGGCAGTCTTCGGCAGCGAGACGGAGTTCTTCTTCGTGGATTTTCTCGAAATTAAACATAACATCTTCGATTGCGATATTTACTATTCCTGATATGTCTGCATAACTATTGAGTGCTTCTTGGGCATTGATAAGCGCTATTCTATCATTGACAATATTTAGAGCCTTACCCATTTTTTTGAAGTCTAATTCTTTGAGTAATTCTTCATGGCCAAACAGACGAATGAGATTGGATAGTTCGCGGGAAGTTTCTAGGGCTTTGCGGAGATTATTGAGAAGTTCGGGGTCTTGGATTTGAGAGACTTGGCTACTGAATGTTTCTAAGTTATCTAGTGCATAATCGAAAACGGCTTCTTTGACACGACGGATTTCTTCTTCGATTTCTTTTTTGCTCATAAAGATGGAGCCAAATACATTGTCTGGATCATCATCCATGCCATCGCTATACTCGCCTTTGAGTTCGTCAAGATAGGCTTTGTTGGTGAGGTCAAATTCGTATTGGATGTTAACAAAATCCACAACATAGCCCATGCGAAAGTTTTTGTATGGACGGTTGACGCGAGTGAGGGTTTGGAGAAGGTTATGGGCTTTGACTATTCTGCCTAGATATAGTTTTTTGAGACGAGGGCAGTCAAAGCCGGTGAGGAGCATGTTGTACACAAATATAATATCAATTTTGCCGTCCTTGAAGTCGCGGATATTATTCTTGCGAGATTCTTTGTCGCCTTCTTCGTTTGTGATAAGTGCGGCCTTAAACTTGTCTCCGTATTTTTCGTTGAATTGGTTGAATAGTTCGCGGGCTTGATTAGGTTTGCCTTCGGCTTCGATAGCAGAATTGCAAACTACCATGGCACCAATAGTGTTGTCGCCGTATTGAATGCGACTCTTGATGAAATCTTCCATGATAAAATCTAGCATACCGGAAACATACTTTGGGTGAGCATAGATGAGGCGTTTGTCGACATCGCCAAGTTCTACTTCGATTTTTTTGTAAATATCGTTGATTTTTTCGCGGTAGGTGGTCTCGATTTCTTCGCGAAGAAGCCTTAAAGTGTATCCATCGCGAATGGATTCGTTGTAATAGTATTTATGGATATAGTCGCCGAAGATGTCTTTAGTGGCGTGATGGCTCAGCTTTTTGCCGTCTTCTGACTCGCGAATAATTAGCGGGGTACCGGTCAAGGCGATTTTTACCGAGTCTTTGTCTGAGCTATACAGGTTGGCAAGGAAAGAACCTTTTGGATTATAAGAGCGATGCGCTTCGTCTAAGAAGAAAATGCGTTGGACTTTAATATCGTAACCACTGTTATCGAAGGCAGTTGTATCATCTTTGAATTTCTGGATGTTAACCACGCAAATTTCATTTTGACCGGAAACTGTAGCGGCATTATTAGCGAATTCTTGATTTAACTCTTCGCGACTATTGACTGTACGGACTTTGAGGCCGCGCTTGTTAAACTCATTGGCTGCTTGAATGGCCAAGTCAATGCGATCAACGATGAAGTAAAACTTGGTGATGATGCCTTGTTTTGCATAATAATCGTTTAAGATATTGGTACTAAAATATGCGAGGGCGGTTTTGCCCGAGCCTTGAGTGTGCCAAATGATGCCTCGCTTTTTACCTTCGTCTAGTTTCTGCATGATTGCTTTTGTGGCGAAAAGTTGGGGGTAGCGCATGATGTGTTTTTGGATTTCGATATCTCCGGTTTTTTCGTCTATTTCATTGACATATACTAGACCGTATTTAAGTAAGAAATGGAGGCGAGGTTTGGAAAGAAGGCTAGTGATGATTTTGTTAGTAGGAGAATTGGGATTCTTGTTGGTAATATATTCTGGGCTGTTTTTAATGATGACATGGTTATTGTCTTTCAGGATGGTGTCTTCGGTAGTTTCGTTGATTTCTTTGACTTCTTCAACTATCTCGCTTTCTTTTTGTTCATAGAAATGGTTGTAGTGAAGTTTAGTTTTGCTACTTGTGGTATAGTAAGCTCCGATTAGATGATTATTGTCGTCATCCTCATACGGCATGTTGTTGGAAAACATGAGGATTTGGAATTCATTAAAGAATCGGCGGAATTTGCGATTCGAGATGCGCTGATTCATGCGGTCGCGCTCTGCTTTAATACCGTCCTTGTTGTTTGGCTTTTTTACCTCTATAAAACCTAGTGGGATGCCATTGACGAAAAAGGTGATGTCCGGACGAAATTCATCTTCGTTGTTTTTGCAGGTTTGTTCGGTAGTTATATGGAAGATATTATTGTTGAAATTGTCGAGATCAATTAGTTTAATCTCACTGCTTTTATTAGTGAGGCGTTTGAAGAATTCGCGTCCAAGGTCATCGTAGTCTAGTTCGAGCTTAATATCTTGGAGAAGTCGGTTGATTTGTGAATCGTCTTTGATGCCGGGGTTGAGTTTTTTGATCTGCCCCGTGAAAATTTCTGTGAGGATATTTGTCTCTGGGTCAGACTGTTTTTTGGCATCTTGGCGAGAGATGTATTTGTACCCTAGCCGTGTAAGGTGAACAAGGGCTGGGATCTTTACGCGCGTGTCTTCATTAAACATGTATTTATTATACCATTTTTGTATAGTATAAGATGACAGATTATAGTTTGCCGTTGTGGTGATTTGATTTTTATTATAGAATAATCGGTAAATGAAAGGGATAATGGGTATAGTATGGTAAAGGGCCATTCCGGTCTAGAAGAGAGTATTGACAGCAGTTTTGACGCTTTAAAAATGTCAGGCAACTTAAAAACGCTTTTAAGAAAAAGTGGGATTAATACTTTGCAAGAGTTGAGAATACAATACGATTTGGGCTTGCTGATTTTGGATGACTATAATAAGGATTGTCGTATAGAATTACAAGAAATATGCGAGAAGCTTGTTGACGCAAATGGATTGAAGAATAATGCTTTTGAATCTGACCCCCAACAAAAAGATGATGACCTTAAGCTAAAATCTAATATGCCAATCGGGATGTTGTGGAAAGAGAATAGTAAGTTGCAAAGGAATTATAGTATATTAGCTAATTATTACAACAATTTTGGGCGGATGACTTTACGACTACTTGGAGAACATTACACGCTATCGCGAGAAAGAGTGCGACAGATTATCGACAATGGAACAAATGAGTTAAAAATACTAGTAGGTTGCGATTTTGTAGATAAGAATTTGTTATCTAAAATCCAACTTGCTGCTGATAACCAAACTGAGGTAAATTCTTTGGGGATCAATGACGAAGTGTTTACGAGTTCGGGGATTGCTTATTTATTTGCAGCGATGTTCCCGGAGCGCTACAGGGTTGTTGAGAGTAAGAAGTTACATGGGGCGTGGTTTGTTGAAAAGGGGTCTGATATTGAAAACCGGATAGAATGCTTGATGGATGATTTGCGGTATAACTTTAAGCCATTATCGTTTGATGAAATTGAACAAAGGTATCAAATAAGCAAAAAAATGGCTGTTGCTTTAGACGGTATATTCGAAAGAAGTGGTTATGTTACTTCGAAATACAATTATGATGTAATTTGTAAAATGCTATCAGATGAAAGAAGGAAGAATTATGAGCGTAGGGGCAATGCCAAAGAAGGAAGGGGTGGGAGAAAAGATGTGTTAGGCCTGTTCATAGAAAAGCATATAGGTAAGGAGATTGAGTTTCGCTATAAAACTACGCGTTTTAATAATGAATATGTATGGCGACGCGTTTTAGTGAACGGCCAGGATGAGTGGTATATGTATACTACGCTACTATCTGGTAAGCACGTTAATTATTCTAAGAAAAAGATTTTAGAATATAGGGAACCAAGGGATTGATAAGAGGTCGTAACTAATAGTTGGCTTTTATCAGCTTGTCGAAGCATACTTCCTGAATCTTTTTGTTCCACTTCTTCCTGTCTTTGACATCGCCGGCGAGGATTTCGTTTAGGAGGGATTCTAGTTCTTGTTTTGGGACGGCACCAGAGACTTCGGCCATCCAAAAGATGAGTTCGCCGCAAACGATGGATTTTGAAAACGTTTTGTTTTCGTCCACCATATCGCAATAGTTCATCAGGTGCCAATATTGAGTTGGGTTCTTAATGCCTTTTTCTTTGGTGATTTTGATATAGCCGCCGCTAGTTTGTTTATAACCAGAACTAATGAGTTTGTCCGTGAGCGGGCACGGAGTGTTTTCTTTGTCTTTGTAAAACTCTTTTGCTTGGCGGATGTTCATAAGATTATTATAATGCAAAAAAGTGGGGAAGAAAAATCCCCCAACACTCGGGAAAGTGTGGGGGTGCGGTTATAAAGTGGTGACTCTTCAGGCCACAACCTGGGTCGCTACGTCAAGCCGTCTGAAGCCACTAAACAACCTTGCGACAATATGTATTATATAATAAATCGTTTATATTGTAAATGTTTTGTGGTATAATAGGGTCAGTACCCTGTAGAGCAGAGATTCTCGCTGGCATGCCGGTATCTTCAGAGATATCGGAAGACGGTGCTTTGAAACCACCCAGGGTATTAAGGAATACCCCCAGAGGATCCAGCGGAGCTTTGGCCGAGTTGGACGGTGGTATTTTTGTTTAGACTAAATATACTATAATATATATATGAATACGATTGAAATGCATTTAAATGAACGAGTTTATCAGCTGATAAAAAATGGGACCAAGCGGATTGAAGTGAGACTTCTTGATGAGAAGCGCAAAGGTGTGCGGCTTGGTGATGAAATCATTTTTATTAATCGGGCGGATGATGATGACCGGGTGCGCGCTAAGGTGATTGGGCTGTTGTTTTACAATAATTTTGCGGAGCTAGTTGCTGATTATGATATTGAGATTTTGATGGACAAGTCTATGACGAAAGAGGATTTGCTTAAAGAACTGAACAAGTTTTATCCTGCCGAAGAGCAAGCAGAACTTGGAGTGGTGGGGATTAGGTTTGAGTTGATATAATATATATATGAATAACGAGATCGAAGCACAATTCTTAGATATCAATAAAGACGAAATCAGGGAGAAGCTGGCCAGCATTGGCGCGAAGTGCAAGAAGCCAGAGGTCTTGATGCAACGTGTGGTTTTTGATATCGAGCCAAAACGTTTTGCGAGAGTGCGTGATGAGGGCGGTGGCAAGATCGTAATGACTTACAAAAACGTGATGGATGACAATTCTATCCTTGGCACCAAGGAAGTAAACCTTACAATTGATAACTACGAAAACGGTGTGCTATTTCTAAAAAGCTGCGGGTTAAAACCAAAGGCCGAGCAGGAATCTTACCGCGAAACTTGGACTTATGGCGATGTAGAAATCTGTATTGATACTTGGCCGTGGATTCCGACATTTCTAGAAATTGAAGGGCCGAGCGAAGATTCCGTATGGAACACCGCAGAAAAGCTAGGCTTAGATAAGTCTACTGCAAAATTTGGCTCCGTAGATACCACATATAAACACTATTATGGCGTAGACCCTGACGTGGTAAACTTCCACACACCAAAGATTACTTTCGATATGGACCCGCCTGAATGGGCTAAGAATATGGTAATATAAGACTATGGATGAATATGTAAAACAAAGCATTGATGCTAGGAAAAATGCGATTTTTGCAGCATACAATGTAGACGATGCGATGAACAAAAAAATTGAAGCGTTGTTTTCTGAAATCGAGAAACTCGGCAAGGAAGCAAAAGACGCTGGGGATTTTGAGGCGAAGTTCGCCGCGAGCCCGCTCAATCAGCAATATTTGGATTTGTTTACAGAAATTGCAACGAATTCGCAACCAGCAAATATGCCAAAGGTAGAAAAACCAAAAATCGGCAAAACCATCGCCGGTGGTGTGGCGGCTGGTGTAGCTGAAAGTGCTCTAGACGACATGACTCGCCGCGTGGTACCAACTCGTGCCGCCGTGCACCAAAAGGCAACTGATGCGCTTCGCGATGTGCCGGTGGTAGGTGACGCGATGGATATTAACCAGAAAGCTGGCTATGCTATGCATCTTGGCAAACTTTTTCGAAAAAAAGACAAGAAAAAAGAAGATTAATTTACAGGGGTAGAACGGCAAAATGCTACTAAACGTGGCAGGATTTTTGTATAATGTATACAAAGTTTGCTGGTGATTTTCTCACAAAATAGTAAACTAGGGGCATAAGGAGAAAAACCTATGAAATTTAATAATAAGCTAAAAGTACTAAGGAAACAATTTAACCTCACCCAAGAGGAAATGGCAGAAAGGCTAGATGTATCTCGCCAAGCTATCACCAAATGGGAAAGTGGCGAGGGGATGCCGGATATCGACAACCTCAAGCAAATCGCAGAACTTTTTGGAACAACCATCGATGACCTAGTGGCGGACGAAAAAGAAGTAGAGCCTAGGGCTCCAGAGATGTTTTCGAAGGAGCTCGCGATTGAACACTCCAAGCATTACGACATCAACGCTGGCAAGGCAAACGAAATTAATCTGCTTGCCACAGATGAAGAAAAAGTGCGCGTGGAAGTATCATCAAACGATGCTAAAGTAAAATTTGACGATCATTATAATCGTCTTGATATTACGGTGAAGTGCAAAAATCCAGAGGCTACTATTAATATATATATGCCAAAAAAATATATGGACGAAATTGAGCTGGGCGCCAAGATCAAAACTTTGAACGTGCGTGGATTTGAGTTTGAAAAACTTGAGTTTGATGGCGCGCTAAAATATCTAAATGTGGAAGAATGTAAGGGTTTGATTGTGCTAAATGCAACTAAGTGTGATGTAGAAGCAAAGTACGACAAGCTAGAAGGCGGGCTTGAGATTAATACGATTCATTCTACGGCACGAGTATCTTTGCCATACGGTGCAGAATACAAAACTGTGGTGAAGGGAATTAAGAATCAATTTGTGGATGCAGAAAGTGATGAAAAATCCGAGAACTATATCGAGATAAATGGCGCGGCCAGTAAAGTGATTATAACTGAGCGCTAAGCAGAGGTTTTGATAAAAGCATAACCAACTCCATTTATGATAAAATGGAGTTATGAATATTTTAGATTTTTCAAAAGGCGTAGAGCGACTGGTGGATCCAATGGAAGTGGGGAAAGTCCATCATTTGCAAACTAAAATGAAATATGTGCCGCTGTGGTTGCAACGAAAACTTGTAACGAGTGCATCAAAAAAGGCTAGTAAAATGCCTTTCGTGGTGGAACCGTATTGCACATTTCTTTTTTATGAAATTACCACGCCGGAGAAAATCCAAAAATATTTGCCGGATGGATTTGTGCCGGCAAAAACTGCTGTGTTTGAGGGTGGGCCGGAAAAGTATTATGGAATTGTGACAATGTTTCGTATCCATACAAGTGTGTTTTGGGGTGCGAGGACGGAGTTTTATTTGGTGGCGGAAAATTCTGAGACTGGGCTTTTGTCTTGGATAATGTGTGATTATATTAGCGATACAATTTCGTATGATGAAAAACATGGGCTAAAATCGCCGGATGCCTCAAAGGCCGTAATGACTACGACTTGTGAAGGTGATTTTGTTTGCGACATGAAGAACCATGACGGCAAGAAATATGCCAAGTGCGAAATGAATTTGATGAAAGCAAAAATGAAGCCTTTAAATCAGAGGCTTTGGATAGAGGGGAATACCTCGATTGCTTATGGACGAACAAGTGGTGAGGCGGATGGCGATTTATTCTCTCTTACATTTTTCCCGGAGGAAATGAAACAAGCTCTAGAAGTGCCGTTAGAAGATGTGCGAATGGCTGATGTGTTTTGTAGTGTAGGTAAAGTTGGTGGCGTGCTAGAGCGCGCGGCAACTTTTCCGTTTGCGCAGCATATGCTAAGTGACAGCCCGGGGCAGAGAACTCATTATGGTAACGAAAAGAAATTGCGTGCGGCGGTGGAAGCGGTAGATTTTAGAAAGATAAAAGGGTTTGGGCAAAAATGAAAAAAGTGCAAAAGCCAAAATCGTTGGAAAAATATCAGAAGATTGGGATTTTGCTTTTGGTAGTGGTGATTGCGGGATTTTTTGGGTGGGCGTACGAAATGATTTTTTATTTTTTCGATGGTGGGATGACGGGGCTTTATATGCAGGGCGGAAACTTTTTGCCGTGGATTAATATTTATGCGATTGGTGCGTTAGTGATTCTTTTGACGACGTGGCGACTTCGCAAATATCCGTGGGCGGTGTTTTTGATTTCTGTGGTGACAACTGGCATTGTGGAGTTTGTGGGTGGATGGCTAGTTTATACGATTGGTAATGGCACGAGGTATTGGGATTATAATACGGAGATTTTGAACTTTGGGAATATCGAAGGTTTTGTATGCCTTAGGAGCGTGCTTTTTTTTGGCGTGTCGGCACTGATTCTGACGTACTGGATTGTGCCGTTTTGCGTTTGGCTTTCGCGGAAAATGAGCAAGCGGGCGTTTCTAATTTTGGCAATTTCACTGTTTTCGGTAGTGATGGTAGATGAAGTATATAATATGCTCGCTTCACATATATTTGGTTGGCCGGATGCGATGGAGTTTTACAGAGGGTTAGGATTTAAGTATTTGACCTAAGCGGTGGTCTGTGATATAATTATATGTAGGTTTGGTCCGGTAAGCACTTCGCGCTTTCCGTCGGTCATTCGCATTATAATCAAAAGCGAGCTTTTGATTATGATATTCATTCGGTCCGGTAGCTCAGCTGGTTAGAGCACGAGCCTCTTAAGCTTGGTGTCGTGGGTTCGAGTCCCACCCGGATCACCATTTTGCCTTATTGCTCCAGTTGGAGCTTTTTTGTTTGGGGACTCGGGCTTCGCCAACGAGTCCCACCCGGATCACCACATGAAGAAATTATTAAACCCGCCGCAAGGCGGCGTTTTATTTAAGCGCTTTGACCACTTTCAGCAACTCTGCAGTAGCTTTTCTGTCTGTGTTGTCTTGATATGTTACTTTCTCTTTGGTGACCATTTCAACTACTTTACGGCCAACAAAACCCATTTTTGGCGGGTTGGTGCCACCTTCAAAATAGTATAGTGGAGTGTCGCCTAGTTTATTATCTTCGGCCATTTTCTTTAAGTCTACTTTGGCTTTCGGTGTAAAACCAACACCAAATACGATTAATTGCTTTGGAGCGAAGCTTTTAATTTTTTTGTACCCACTAATTACCCCACCAAATATCCACCCGCCATGAATCACGAGATCGTATTTTGCGACATCTTTAGAGGAAACATTCTTTATATCTTTCATCTCACAGTTTAGTTCTTCGGCAATCCATTTTGCATACTTTTTCGTAAATCCAGTTTTGCTTTTATAAGTAACTAAAATTTTCATAATATTTACACTCCAAAATCCTCTGTTTTTAGGTCGCAATAATACCGACCGCTTGTTGCGGTGAATTTTAGCACACAGTAATCCGGATCTGTAACGCCTTTCTTATAGAACATCGTGTCGCCACGCCTCCAAATCATGTCCTTTGTCTTCTGATCCGTTAAAACTTCCATTTTGCCTTTTAACATAACACCAACGTACTTGATTAGGCCTTTGTGATAAAAATAGATACTTGCCTTTGGGTTTTTCTTATACTGCGCAACTCTCATGGACGAAGTATTGGTAGAGAAATAAAACTCTTTCAGTCTAACTCTTTTTCTAGGTTTTAACATTGCCTTAACGTTTGGATATTCTTGGTCATCGATAGAGCAAATAATGCTTACTTTTTGTTTATCGATAAATCTTTCAATCTTTTTTAGATTCATATTGCTTTAGTCCTTTTACGGTTGTGTTCACTATTTCTGCTAGCTTTTCTTTATTGTCGACATCTTCTACAAAATACATTGGCTTTGCGCCGTCGTACGGAATCTCTTCGGTCATTTTGTATTGTTCGTTTTCTGGAACTATTTTTACAAGTAGACGGTCATCATAAATGCCGCCAAATAAGACACTATTTGAATATAGCAAGAATTCGCCCATCATCGGCCGGCAAGTAATATTCGGCGCTTCTGATAGTTGTTCTAGGATAAAATCGCGATATTCTTTTGTGCTTGCCATTTTATTTCTCGCAGTTCTTTTTATGAGCTTTGAGTTTCTTCATTGCCCAGTCGTAATGAGATGAGAGAACACTCACGAAATATGAGCCGAGCACTGAACCGCCAACCCAAGGATACATGCCTTTAGTGAATAGTTGCTCTTCGCTAAGACTTTCGGCTAGTTTCATGACGTCTTTGTGGGATTTTTCAAACATTTTTCTTGCGTCTTTGAGCGAAGTCTTTTGATGTTTCTTCCAGTATTCGACGTTCATATCGCCGTAAGTCTTCCAAGTGTATGGTTCCGGCAAGAATGGTGCATTACCGCCTTTATTCAGATTCGTATCTACAAATTCAAGTAGCATTCGGTGCCATTCGTATAAATGTACCCAAATATCGCGTAGGTTCTTGTCGCGTCCCCAGTGGCGTTCTTTCTTTGATGGATCGCCGGAGAAATCGAATTCGGTGTTCATTTCTTTCTCGCTCATTCCGCCGGCCATTTCGATTAGCTTAGTGTAATATTCTTCACCAGCCTTTAATAAGTCCTGTTTGTTTCGTGGTCTTGGCATAAATAAGTCCTTGTTTACTACTTTAATTATATCATCGGGTGCAAGTCTGCCATTGACATTGTATTTCTTTTATTTTCTCCATTGTCATTGTTTTTAGTCCCTACGGTTCCAGTAGAGCCAACGTCTGGTCGCCCCTCACTAAATGAAAAAATAACCCGCTGTAAGGCGCGGTTTTTGTGGTGTGTATAAAACATAAGTATTTTGTGCTATAATTGTAACTAACAAAGCTAAATTATTTGAGGGAGTTTTTATGAGTCGGATTAAACAAAAAGATAAATTTTTAAGAATAGCAATGTGTTTTGCAGTGGCAATTTTAACATTATCAAATGTTTATATTCCTAAGGCATCCGCCGCTGAAAGTTATTTCACCGCAGATGGTGGTACGCTCGAGCTTGACAACACCGACCCGGATCATCATACAATCTGGGTAAAATTAAAAGCGGCACGTGAAATGACGATACATTATTTAGAAGGGTATTTTACGCCCGTTGAAAACGACGAAGAGCTAGAGTACGGTTTTGGAGATATTAGTGCGGTTTTCCCTGGCATGGGTGGAAATAGTTGTTCTCTAAGTGACGGCTGGTTTTATTGGAGTGCTGAAGAATATATGGACCCATCTGTAAGTAGCGAGGGAATTCATGTTCAAGCTGGCGATGCTGTTTTTGAAGTTGCCTATGATGTAAAACCAGGGGTCGAAGTCATGAAGCGCAACACGCCGGTCACCCTCGAGCTTGCCGTTATCGACGAAGGTACCGAAACTAGCAAAGAGATCCGAGACATCACCATGGACGCCTACGTGAGAGCCGGCCACGAACTTTCCGTCTATAAATACGTCACGGGTAACGGTACTCTCGATGCACCAAACATCGTCATCGGCGGTACCGACGTAGAAGTAGGAATCGTGCCAGAGCCTGGCAATGAACTAGTATATCTAGAATTAGACGGCCAAGAAGTCACCGATCAGATACAAGACAATGTTTTCAGAGTAACACCCGGTACAGAGTCTTTAACCTTTTACGCAACCTTCCTCCGAGTTTATCCAGTATTAGAAGGTGACGGTGGTGAGTATGTTAAAGGCAGCGAGGAAACATTATCCTTTAAAATCGACAACGATGTAACAGAATTCTGTAGTACAGGTGTTCTCGCAATTGATGGCGAGTATCAAGATATGCGTACAGATTGTGAAGTAGATCCAGACAACCAGACTATTATTCTTCCAGCTAATATCCTGAATACACTTGCAATAGGCGAACACTCCTTTGAGGCATGGTTCTCAGAGCCAGAATCGGGAACTGCTAGAGCTAGTTTCAAAATAGTAGAAGAGAGCGATGACGAGGAAGAGAATGTTCCGGTTCCTAATACCGGTGTGTTTACTGGCGAAGGTGGTAGTGCAGAGATTACCAACAATTTTGTGGCTACCATTGCGGTTGCCGGGATCGTCGTAGTGGCAGGCGTTTTGGTGAAGAAAACGAAACGGGAATAATCGTAGTAGATAATAATTGTCATGAATAAACTAGGAATAAAAGAAAGAGGACATAATAGGCGACGATATTTTTCAGTGATACTTCTGGTTTTCGGCTTTATGTTATCGTGTTTTACTCCGGCAGTTTCATTTGCAATTGGTCCGGATAACCACGATGATGTCTCTGGATTGTCGGACTCTATTACGGCTACATACCCATATTATGGTTTCGTAGAGAACCCGGATCACCCATGGGAAACGGTTTGGGATGCTCTAGATTCAACTGGCACCATTAATTACAGTGACAGTTATTTTGACGTGCCTTCTCCTGGTGATCATCCAGAGCTTCGTGCTGTTTCTTATGCATTAGCCCTTGCTGGATTTGAAAATGAGGCCGACGGTTATCCATCTGATAGTTCTATACCAAATCCAAAACTTCATCTTTTTCTAGACCAACTTGGTTTTAGTGATTATCAAAGCTGGGATACAAAATCTGACGAAGATGGACATTCCATGGGGACAACCATTGCGAAGAAGACTCTCCCGGACGGACAAACTTTAATTGTCGTTGCTCCTAGAAATTATAATTATATGACCGAATGGCTTTCAAATTTTAACGTTGGCACTAGCGGTGATCATGCCGGCTTCAGTGAATCGGCTGGGTATATCAAGAATAGACTTGACGAATATATTAATGCAAATCACCTTTCGGATTATAAAATTTGGATGGTTGGTTATTCTCGTGGCGGTGCAGTAGTTGATCTCACTGCCAAAAAGATTAATGAAAACCTATCAGATTATGACATGAAAGCTGATGATTTTTACGTTTATACATTTGGTGCACCTCGAGCTAGCCTCACCGAGCCAGGTTATACCAATATCCATGATGTCAAAGATGGCAATGATTTGCTTCTTGGTTATGTCTTTCCAGAATTATGGGGTTTCTATAATACTGGTACCTATGAAGAAATACATCCTGCAGATTTGGAGATTGCGACTTCTGTTGTTAACATAGCCGAACTCGCTGATCCTGCTACTGCTGCTAATATTCTATCCGATAATGAGGGTCTTACTGAACAGGTTGACGCTATGAACGGACGTGGATTCATGGATGCTTGGATGCAATTCGTGGTAGATAATGGGCTGACTCGTGAGTATTTTGATACTAATGTTAAAGAACCATTATCGGCTATAATGAAACTATATCAAATAAGAAAACTTGATGAACAAAGTGATTTTACTGGATTTATCAGTGATACTAGTAAGGGCCTTGCTGGCATGGTGGCAGGAAACGCTTTCTATGACTTATTAGCAAACTATGCTGGTGATTTAGCTAGCTTTCCGGCTTACCTTGATTTAGTTAAGGTCTTAAAAGGTACTGCAACTGATAGTGAGATCGATGAGCTAATCGGAATTCTTACCGATTATATGGGGCAATATGATGATTACGAGACTAAGCTTGGTCAAGCTCCAAGCATTAGTGAAACAGAATTTGAAATCCTTAAGGAAAACTTGCCAAAATTAGTTAAGGCTATCTCTCCATTTTTAATCGCTGATGCTATCTATACTCAAAAC
>JAFWMO010000001.1 GCA_017510705.1 Candidatus Saccharimonadota bacterium | reverse complement strand
GCGTAAAACGACCAAGCGTCGTAAAAATACTAAGGAGGTAAAGCCAGAGCACGAATTGCCCGGTGGCTTTTGGCGTCAGACTATCGCCGTACTAATGATTGCTTTAGCGCTATTTTTCGTTATCACCTGGTTTGGCCACGGCGGTACGGTGCTAAATAGCGTTCATCAATTTATATACAATGGTCTCGGCTTTGGAGCTTACTTTATTCCAGCACTCCTAATTTATCTAGCCGTCAAGATTTTTCGTTCTGAAAACAACCGTGTGGCCGCTCCGGTTTATATTGCCAGTGTTCTTATGCTATTTTGGATTTCTGGCATCACGGCAATCTGGGGCAATGGTGGAATTGTTGGTGATTGGTTAAACAAAATTATGACTAATGTCCTCGATCAGGGCGTTGTTATCTTTATCTACATTGTGTTAGTCTTTATCACTACGGCTTTCATTCTCCAGATCTCTCCAATTACCCTCTTCAAAGACACTAAAAATTTAGTCAAACCTGGTAAAAAAACTGTTCAAAAGACAGAAGATGGCAAAAAACTTGGTCAGCTCGAAATCAAAGTCAACTCGAATATTACTCCAGCTGAGCCTACAGCCAAAAACACCAAAAGTTTATTTGGCCACAAAGCTCCTATTAAACCAGAAAACATTGCCAAGCCCACACCAGAAAAGCCTGCCGAAGACAAAGCCCTTGTTGCTGTCACCGATTTAGACTGGAAAATGCCTACTACAGATTTGCTAGAGAAAAAACAGTCTCCTGCCGATGCTGGCAATATCCAACAAAACGCCTTTGTTATCAAATCTACCCTCGCTGAGTTTGGTATAGAAGTAGAAATGGAAGGCGCCAATGTTGGCCCGCGTGTTACCCAATACACTATGCGCCCGCCTGCCGGTGTGAATTTGTCAAAAATTCTCGCTCGCGATAAAGAGCTAGCCCTCAATCTTGCCGTTGATAAGATTCGTATCGAAGCCCCAATTCCTGGCACCAGGTCAGTAGGTGTTGAGATTCCAAACTCACGCTCTGCAGATGTTCGTCTCCGTGGCGTCCTCGAATCAAATGAATGGAAAAGGTCTACCGATCCACTCACTTTTGCTGTTGGTAAAGATATTTCCGGTCGTGCAGTTGTCGCTAATCTTGCCAAAATGCCACACCTTCTTATCGCCGGTACTACTGGTTCTGGTAAATCAGTTATGACCAACGCATTAATTACCTCACTGCTTTATCATAATGCTCCATCTGATATGAAGCTTATCATCGTGGATCCAAAACAAGTAGAAATGGCGCAATATCAAGACATCCCTCATCTTCTTACCCCGATTATCACGCAGACTGACAAGGCTCTCTCTGCTATGAAATGGGCTGTAGGCGAAATGGAGAAGCGCTACTCTCTCATGGCCGAAGAAAAAGTCAAGAATATTGCCGACTACAATGCCAAAATGTCCAAATCCACTGATCCAGAAAAAGAAAGTAAAATGCCATATATCGTGATAGTTATAGATGAAATGGCAGATCTCATGATGATGGCCGGCAAAGATCTTGAGATGCTTATCGTCCGCGTCGCTCAAAAAGGCCGCGCCGCTGGTATCCATCTCGTGCTCGCTACCCAGCGTCCGGAAGTTAAAGTTATTACTGGCCTTATCAAAGCAAATATTCCAGGCCGTATCGCTTTCGCCGTTGGTTCACAAATGGATTCCCGTATTATGCTTGATCAGGGTGGCGCTGAAAAACTTCTTGGCAAGGGCGACATGCTACTCCTTACCACCGAAATGATGGGTAAGCCACGTCGTATCCAGGGCGCTTGGGCTTCAGATGAAGACATTAACAAAGTTACAGATTTCCTTCGTGCGCAACGTCCACCAGAGTACAATGATGAAGTTATTGCTCAAACAGTCGCAATTAAAGGTATGGGCATGGACGGTGGCGGTTCTCTCGGTGACCTTGGTCGACGTTTTGATCCAAACGATCCCATCGTTAGGAAAGCTGTTGAAATTTCTCTTAGCAAAGGCAAATTTTCTACCGCAATGCTCCAGACTTATCTAGGCAAAGGCCATGGCTTTGTTTCTGGTCTCGCCATTTGGTTTGAAGAAATTGGTGTTATCGGCCCTCAAAACGGCAACAAACCCCGTGATCTGCTGATTACCTCCATGGAAGAATTTGATAGCCTAGCGAACACATAATAAACTATTGCTTATTTTTAAAACCATGCTATAATAATAAGTATGGGAAGATATTATCCAGTGTACCAGTTGTGGCAAGGTAAAACCAATATGGGTTTTATTTCTGCATATCTTACTGCGTGCGCGGGAAATGTCTAAAACTTTACTTACAATTCATCACTAGATAAGTCCCGAAGCCAAGCGTTTCGGGATTTATCTAGCCGCACACATCAACAGGAAAGCGGCTAGTAAATTAAAAAATCACACATTTGAGGAAAGGAGCAGATATTATGAAGAAAAATTATCTTCAAAGATCTATCAAATCTACTTATAGAAATCTCCGCCTCACAATGGCGGAGTCTGCTGTTACGGCTGGCTTGCTTGCCATGTCTGTTTTTACTCCATTTTTTAATTCTATAGGTTTAAACAACCAACAAATTTCTGAAGTGCAGATCTATTTTACGATCGTCGTAGTTTTGCTCAACATCCCTATGGGATATATTGCAGATCGTGTTAGTCGTAAATGGGCGAATATCATTGGCGATTTTGGTCATGCGATTACTTTGATAATCTATTCTCAAGTTGCGGGCTTTGCTGGAGCTGTTATCTATGAATGTATGTGTGGAATTTTCTCCGCCTTATCGGACGGGGTAGACCAAAGCCTCATTAAGCATTTTGTAGATAAAATTAGCCAGGAAACAGGAGAATCAAAAACTAAACTCCTAAAATCCAAAACCGCCAAGCTAGAAGTCTATAAGCAATCTTGCAACCTAATACTTCTAGCCCTTGGCGGGCCTATTGGCGCCGTTAGCTTGCGTCTTGCAATCGGCTTGTCAGCAGTAAACCACATCGTCGGTGGCATCGTTAGTATTTTTATCGAGGATGACAGTGAAAAATTTCTGCCTAAGCATAAAAATCCCTTCAAAGACATATTCCATATAGCTAAAGGCGCTATGAGGAACCGACCGCTTAGGACTAGAATCTTTGCCTATGCGATTGGTCGCGAAATAACTCATGGCATCATCTGGATCGTTACGCCACTTTTCCTAAAAGCCGGCATTCCAATCGAGATAGTGTCTTTTGCTTGGGCTTTTAATGCTTTCATGTGTATTTTGGGTGCCAGACTTGCCGTAAGATTTAGCAAAAACCTCTCAGATGTCCAGGTCATGGTGGTACCTATTTTGCTGATGTCTATCAGCATGCTTACCATGGGGCTGCACCTAAACATATTTACGGTATGGCTTTATAGTGCTATGGGTATTACTCAGGGTTGGACCGCTGCTACACTTACTCCGATGGTTCAAAGATATGCTAAGCCGTCTGAGCAAACTTCAGTCCTCTCTATCACAAAAACCTTATCTCAACTACTTTATATCCCAGTAGTTTGGATTATTGGTTTTGTGTCAGATATTAAACTGGAGTATGGGCTCTTTGCGACATTCATCATCTTCTTACCACTCGGGCTCATCATTATCAAAAAATTAAAACAAAATGTGTGATTTTTATGCCCCGGCCTAGTACCGGGACATTTTTTATGCTAAAATTAAGCTACATTAATATAATATCAAGAAGGAGTGAGGGAACGGCCCATTGACCTCCTGCCAACCTGCCAATGCAAGGTGGTAATTCCGACCAGAAAGGAAAGATATGTTCTACAGAACAGCGGAGAGCGTTTCTCCAAAACACCCAGACAAACTTTGCGACCAAATTAGCGATGCGATTTTGGACGCATATTTAGCAAAAGATCCTAATGCACGCGTCGCCGCAGAAGCTTGTGGTGGTCATGGCGTAGTTTTCGTCACTGGCGAAATCACATCCACTGCCGACGACATCAATATTGAAGAAATCGTTAAACGTATCGCTGGCAACGACGTCGAAGTCCATACCAAGATCGTCAAGCAATCTCCCGAAATCGCTCAGGGCGTAGACACTGGTGGAGCTGGAGACCAAGGTATCATGATCGGCTACGCTACAGACGAAACGCCTGAAATGTTGCCAAAAGAAGTAGTCATCTCACGCAATCTTAACGAATTTATTTATGATAAGTATCCTTACGATGGTAAGACTCAGGTTACTATTGCTCCAGATGGCACTATTGACTCAATCGTGGCCAGCTTCCAAAATGTGCCAAAAGCTGAGCTTGAAGCTATGGTCAAAGAGTTTATTGCGGCAAACAATCTAGAAGGCAAACTAGAACTTCATATTAATCCTGCTGGCGACTGGAACCAAGGTGGTTTTGATGCTGATACTGGCCTTACT
>JAFWMO010000006.1 GCA_017510705.1 Candidatus Saccharimonadota bacterium | reverse complement strand
GTTGAAGTTTCACGATGGAGACGAAGATAGAGCTAAAGTTGAGTCGATCGAAAAGGCTTTGAACAAAGCCGGTATTACTATTACGGTTATGGCTCGCGATGTAGAAAAATGGGGAAAGGCAGAAATTCCAAAAGGTAAAACCTTAATGGTAGATTATGCTTTTCCTGCCATGCAGCAATGTGATTGCAATATAATCGAATTTAGCGAGAAAGGCGTTGGGCTCGGTATTAACGCCGGGTACTGTTATGCCATTGGCAAACCAATTTTTATAATTGCTAAAACTGGTAGCGATATATCAACTACAATATCGAATCTTGCAACAAAAGTAATCTTTTATGATTCTCCGAACGATTTAATCGAGCCATTCAGGCAAATCGTAGCAGATTTTAATGTGTTTAAAATTAATAATGAGTTAAAGAAACATATAGAAACTATGGTTTTCCCAGAATACGAAAAAAATGAACCAGCGCACAGTTTAGGCCATATAAAATACGTTATCGATAGGAGTTTTAAATTTGCTAAAGGCATTCCAGATATTAATTATGACATTGTGTATGTTGTCGCCGCATATCACGACATTGGACATCATATTGATCCAAAAAGACACGAAATAATATCGGCAGAAATCATGCAAAAAGATAAAAAGTTGAACGATTATTTTTCTAAAGATGAGTTAAAAACGATACGAGAGGCTATCGAGGACCATCGGGCTTCTTCGGACCATGAACCACGCAGTATTTACGGGAAAATCGTATCAACAGCAGACAGGAATAATAGTGTCGAGTCTTGTCTTGAGCGAAGTTATTTTTATGGTAAGCGATTATATCCAGAATATAGCGACGATGAATTATTCGATAGAGCTTACGAACATCTTAAACTTAAATTTGGAGAAAACGGCTACGCGAAGTTTTTCTTTAAGGACGATGAATATGAGGAGTTTTTGTCGGAAATACGAAAATTATTATTTGATAAAGAAAAATTCATAGAAACGCAAAGAGCCTATATCAAAAAAATGAAGCTTTCGCGGTAGGTACCTTCGGCGCCGTGCGAATGCTTCGTTATGCTTATTTTATCAAATAAGTGATTTGATGTCAATTATTTGGTTTTGTTTTGAAATCATCAATAGACTCTTAATTTGTTTTCTGGATTTGGCTTGGGTAATTAAAAAATTGCGTGTACTGTTATCTCTTACGTATTTCATACGAGATGTATCAATTATTATGTTTGGCGATTGTTTTAAAGCTTTCTTTAATATATGTTCTAGAGAGTTTGATAAGGATGACTTTGGAGATTTTATTTCGTATTTAATTCCGTTTAGTGCAATATCTGCAGTATGTAGGTTTGCTTCTGGCACGAATTCTACGTGGTGGCCTGCGGCGGCTAAAATGCTGGCTACGCGTAATTCGTGTGGCCACGGCTTACATCCAGCTGGAATAATTACCTCTCCTTTTGATTTCATTCTTGCATTGTAGCATGTGTTGTAAAAATTACAAAACATAAGAATAAATTTTAGCAAAGTTTGTTTTTTCAGTTTCGTTTTATTTTGGGGGGATATGATGGTATCATAATAATAGGAGAAACTATGCGAATATTATATGTGGAAGATGAAAAATTCTTGGCTGATGCGGTGAAGCACAATCTTGAAAAGGCGGGTTTTGCTGTGGATTTGGCTGAGGATGGTGAGATTGGTTTGGAGCAGGCGGTAAAGCCGATTTATGATTGTGTAGTACTTGATATTATGCTCCCGAAATTTTCAGGTACGGATATTTTGAAACGTATGCGAGAGAAAAATGTGCAGACGCCAGTGATAATGCTGTCGGCTCTATGCGAAGTGGAATCTAAAATAGAGCACCTAGACCGTGGTGCTGACGATTATCTTGCAAAGCCATTTAAGACGGCGGAGCTAGTGGCCCGAATTAAGGCGCTTCTTCGCAGACCAAAAGGCGTAGATCTTACAAAGATAAAATATGGCGATCTTGTGTTTGATGAAACTCAAATGACATTAAATGATGAACAAATGACCATAAAAGAATCTGAGATTTTGACGGTATTAATTCAAAATCCTGAGAAGCTAATTTCTAAGGAACATTTGCTTGCGAAAATTTGGGGCGAAGATAGCATGGGCGATGATAATTATATTGAAACTTATGTCTCCAGGATTCGTAAAATGTTAAAGAAGCTTGGCAGTGCGTGTCAAATCAAAACGGTGCGTGGGTTGGGCTATAAATTGACGGATAAATAATATGTTTTCGAAACTACGCCATAGAATAATAATTATCACGATGACGATTACCACGGTGGTACTTCTGATTGCTGGCGGTACGATTATGGGGGTTTCGTCTACGGCTCGTCCAGACCCAAGACCGTTTCCGGGTATGCCGGAAGGGTTTAGCGAAGTAGAGATTCGTGATTTCGTGAAGAAAGACCGTAATGATGGCAACTCGTTTTTGCTGGGAATTTTGATTTGCGTAGGCGCGGTAATTGAAATACTCGTGTTCCTCATTACATATTATGCTTCTAGGAAAATGGTAGAGCCAGTAAAAGATTCTTTTGAAAAACAGAAAATGTTTATTGCGAATGCGTCGCATGAGCTAAAAACTCCGCTGGCTGTAATACAAGCAAATATGGAAGCTTTGGATGTAGATAAAGAAAACGAAAAATGGGTGAATAATATAGAAACAGAAAT
Source organism: Candidatus Saccharimonadota bacterium (assembly GCA_017510705.1). Taxonomy (GTDB): domain Bacteria; phylum Patescibacteriota; class Saccharimonadia; order Saccharimonadales; family Saccharimonadaceae; genus Nanosyncoccus. The sequence goes on along the minus strand of JAFWMO010000006.1, from coordinate 52,963 downwards.
TACGTATGCAAATAAGTTAGTACTAGATCTTTTGCAGCTTGCCAAAATGGACGCGGGTAGCGAAGACAAAATGTTGCCAGAAAAAGTAGATCTAAAAGAGCTGTTAAATGAGCACGTGGAAATGTTTTCGCCAAAATTTGAAGGAAAGATTAGTTTAAAATGCGAAGCAGATAAAACTGAACAACTAATCGCAAAACAAGATTTCTTACAGGTTCTAGATATTTTGATGGATAATGCAACTAAATATGGCGACAAGAAAATTGCAGTAGTATTGAAGCCAAATGGTATAGAAGTAATGAATGATGGCGCAAAGATTTCTAAAGAAGACAGAACAAAAGTGTTTGATAGATTTTATCAAACGGACAAAACTCGCGAAGGCTCTGGACTTGGGCTTGCGATTGCGAAAGCAATTTCCGAAAAGAACAATTGGAACATTGCCTGCGAAAGCGATGAAAAATTTACAAAATTCGTGCTTTCGTTTTAGGTTTATTTCAGCTTCAGATTTTAATATATCTTTATATAAGTGAAAGGTAAAAATGTTTATATTTAAAAATGCTCTGATTTCGATCACGAGAAACAAAGGAAGAAATAGTTTTTTAGCGTTATAATTTTATTAATGAATAGAATTATAATTACTGACAAGAGTTTGGGGGTTTGGCAGGGGCTAGGTGGGGCGATTACGGAAGCAACGGCTTATAATTTTGCGAAACTAGATTCCGAAAAACAGAAAAAACTATTAGATTTATACTATGGCAAAAATGGGCTAGATTACGGGTGGGGGAGAATTAGTATTGGCAGTAATGATTTTTGTTTGGAGCCGTTTGAATATTGCGAGCGAACGGATCTAAAAGATTTTTCGATAGAGCACGACAAAAAATATGTTTTGCCTTTATTGAAGCAAATTCTTAAAAAGAAAGATTTGGAGTTAATGGCCAGCCCGTGGTCGCCGCCAAAATGTTTTAAAATCGGAAAGCATTTAAAACCTTGGTGTTACAAAAAATATGCGAACTATATTAATGAATGGTTGGATGCGTATGCAGACGAGGGTGTAAATATAAAATATATCACGCCGCAAAACGAACCATTTGCAAGCCAGATTTGGGAATCTTGCATTTATTCGTATCGTGCGCAAAGAAAGCTGGCGTATAAATATTTGGCCAGTATAGATAATGTACAGATTTTGATGTGGGATCACAACAAAAAACATTTATCGCGTGTAGCAGATGAGTTAATTCGTGATAACAAAAAAGTAGCTGGGCTTTGTTTCCATTGGTATGATGGAACATTTGCGGATGAAATGTGGAAGGCGAAACAAAAGTATCCGGATAAAATGTTAGTGAGTAGTGAAATGTCTTGCGGGTTTTCGCCATATGATGAGGAAGTGTGGCAAAAGGATGCGAATTATTATTTGAAAGAATTGTTTTTGGATATCAATAATGGTGCGAGAGCGTTTATCGATTGGAACATGTTGCTAGATTTTTATGGTGGGCCGACATATTGCGATAACAATTTGAAAGCGCCGATTATATTAAACGAAAAAGGCGATGATTTTATCGTGACGCCGATTTACGATGCGCTAAAGGAATTTGCAAAAGTTTTCCCGGTTGGCAGTGAAGTGGTGAGATGTGAGTATAGTTCAAAAGATTTCGTGGTGATTGCTAGAAAAGAAAAAGATGGGCACAAAATTGTAATTGCAAATCTTTCTGGCGAGCCGCAGGAAATAACTATAGTTGCAGGCGACAAAGAGAAAAGAGTTACACTAAAAGATAAAATAACGAGTTTTATTATATAATATATACATGAATATTTTGTACTGTGGGGACAAGGGGATTGCGCGTGGGGCGCTGGTGTCGATTTTGTCGATCTTAAAACACAACCACGGGGAAATACATTTTTATATTATTACAATTAATTACAAGGATACTGTGGCGTTTACGGAAAAGTCCGCACAGTTTCTAGACGGCCTTGTAAAAAATACCAACCCAAAAAGCTTTGTAAAATTAATAGATGCAACAAAAGTTTTCGTGGAGAACCTACCAAAAAAGAACATGGGTTCGTATTTTACGCCATGTTCAATGCTTCGGCTATACATAGATAAGGTGCCAGAGATTGCAAAGTTAGACCGCGTACTTTATCTAGATTACGATGTGGTTTGTCGTGGTGATCTAAGTGAATTTTATAATACTGATTTAGACGGCATCGAGGCGGCGGGCGTGCTAGATATTTATGGGCGACGTTGGTATAAATATCACGGTCTTCTTAAACGCAAAAATGATACGGCTGTGGTAGATGTGCGTGACAAAAAAGATTTTAGTTTTCTAAAACAAGATTATATGAATTCTGGTGTACTTTTGTTTAATATGCCAGAATGTATTAAAACGAAAATGTTTGAGCGTGCGGCAGCGCTATGTGCAGAAAAGCGCATGATGCTGGCAGATCAGGCGGCGCTAAATAAGTGTATTAACAAAAGAAAGCTGATGCCAAGAAAATATAACGAGCAAGATGAGCGCCCACGAAACGATACGGTTTTACATCATTTTTCGAATAATTTTAAGTTCTTTCCATATTTCAAAGTGCAAAAAGTAAAGCCTTTTGATATTGAGCGGGTACATTCGGTTTTGAAAATTACGGAGTATGATGATATACTAGAAGAGTACAGTAAGCTTAAGGAGAATTTGTGATGGCGAAGGCCGAACTATTCCAGAAAGACATACCAAAAGAAGAGCGTGTATTCTATTATGAATCCGAAGAAGACGATCCGATTAAGACGGACGAGCAAGAAAAGAAAATAGAAGTAGGGTTACCAGAAGGATATGAGTTTATTTTTAAGAATCCATTCAAAAGAATGTGGGCATCGATTGTGTTCTCTGGGTTTTACGTATTCGGGCAGTGGTATGAACGTAGATATTGGCAAGCGAAGTTTCACGGCCGAGAAAAGTTAAAGGCGGCAAAAGGGAAAGGTTATGTGCTTTATTGCAATCATACCAATCCTTTCCATGATGTGTTTGGGCCGGCTCTCGCTGCAGACCGCAAAATATACACCGTGATTAGTCCGGTTAATTTGAAAATTCCTAAAATTGGTAAGATGCTTCCACTTATTGGTGGTTTGCCACTTGGTAAGACCTCAGAAGAGAAAAAGGCATTTAATGATGCGGTGGATAAAAGGCTTTCGCAAAAACGCGTAGTTGTGATTTATCCAGAAGCACATCTTTGGCCGTATTATACCGGGATCAAGAAATTTCCAGCCGGGGACAAGTCTTTTAAATATGCTGTTCGCAACAATGTGCCGATTTTTACGATGACTACTACTTATCACAAACGCAAAGATAAAAAACATGGCGATTTGCCACGCATGGATGTTTATATTGATGGTCCATTTTGGCCAGACGCAAAATTATCTGATGAAGAAAATCGTGCAAAGCTAGCAAAAGAGGCCTATGATAGTATGATAAAATATAGTAAGAAGAATACGTATAATTATTTTGAATATATCAAGAAAGACAAAAAGAAATGAGTATATTTAATACGGGTATAAATATATTAAAAGTAAAAGAAACCAAGGTGGTGCCGGTTTTTTACACGATTACAAATGATTATGCAAAATATGCAGCCGCTTCGATCAATTCTGTAATGAAGCACGCAAATCCAAATCGATATTATCGTATTATTATCATGTATGATAAATTGAGTATTAGAAATCGTTTGCGTCTTCGCAATATGGTGACCCATAACTGTTCGATTGAATTTCATAAGATGAAATATAATCTGTACATGCAAATTATTGTGCGGTACTGTGCGAAGCGTAGTGGGTCTGGTGATTTCTTTGCTAATGTAGTATATTATTATCGTGCGTTTATTCCTAGAATTTTTATGCGCTACGACAAGGGAATCTATGTTGATAGTGATACGATTTTGATGGGTGATATTGGTGAACTGTACGACATAGACCTTGGTGAAAATGCGATTGCGGGTCGCGTGGATCCAAAAGTTGCGATGGTGCCAGAGTTTGTAGAGTATGTAGAAAAAGCGCTAGATGTGCCACATAAAGAATATATTAATTCTGGTGTGCTTTTGATGGATTTAAAGAAACTTCGCGGACTTCACTATATTACAAAGATGACTGACTTAATTAAAGAAGATGCAGATCTCGTGGCGCCAGATCAAGATTATCTCAACGTAATTTTGAAAGGTAAAATTATGCATCTGGGCAAGGAGTGGAACTGCCAACCGGAAGGTGAAGATCCAAAAGGTGCAAAGCTGTTACATTTTAATTTGTCTAAAAAACCATGGTTTCACGAAGATGTAAATTGTGGTGAAGAATTTTGGAATGCTGCGAAGGGAACAGGGTTTTATGGCGACCTGATGCGCGGCAAAGAAAAATATACTGCCGACGATGAGGCCCAGGCTGCATCAAAAATTAAGGCCTTGATTGAGAAGGCTGCAAAATTGTCTAAAGTTAAAAAGCCGTTGTTAAAAGTTAAATAAAAAGCCGGCTCCGAAGAGCCGGTTTTTGTTTTAGGAATTGGCTAGTAGGAACTTTTTGAAGAGTAATTGCATAGTGTTGTATTCTAAGCGTTCTAAATTATCGATTATGAGTTCTTTTTCAAGTGTCTCTTTTGTGCTATTGATTGCTTCATCATAGTTTCTATTGCCACGATAAAAGAACGTGAAGATTAGTGGAATTATGTCGGCTATGTTGTAGGATTCAAATCGATCATCTACTTTAATCAACACATTGTCATTTACTAGAGCTTTTTCCATGATTTCTAGGTTTGGATCGCTTGCAGTAATGATGGATGGTTTCGTGTGATAATTTTTGCAGAAATTTGATGGTTCCTGTTGAACGATGTTAAATGCTTGGTAATAGCAGTAGATTTCATATTCGTTATTCCAACTGTAAATAGGATTCTCGCTTTTATGAAGAACGGTAATTTGTTGCTTCTTACGGAGTATGGCTTTTGGTGCAGTTTGACCATCATGCCACTCTTTCATTAGCTCATAGGTATCGTTGTCTAGTTTCGAAGCGAAGTCTTTATACAATGAATTGTATTCTGCGAGTACTTGTGCAACTTTTTCTTCTCTTATTTCAACTTCTGTTTCACACTTCGTAAGTTCTTTTTTAGTTTCTTTAAGTTTCTTTTTGGCTTCTTTGAGTTCGTTTTCAGCTTTTTTCAATCTGTTCATCACTCGCGTTCCCTTTTCCTTAGTAGGCATTTAATCACCTTCTTTCTGAATTTTTAATACTACTTCCTAAAACTATCCATATTATAATATATTTTCTCTCAAAACACAAGAAACTCCGACTGGAGCTTCTTGGTGTGGTTTGTAGAAGCGCTTCTAGCTCTTGCACCGTAGGTCCTAGAGTTATGAAAATTAAAGCATTGATTGAGAAGGCTGCTAAGCTATCCAAAGTAAAGAAGCCACTATTAAAAGTTAAATAAAAAGCCGGCTCCGAAGAGCCGGTTTTTGTTTTAGGATGGCAAAATATAGTTTTTGAATAAGATCTTGGATAAGTCCTCTTGAGGTTGTCGCGTTCCGATTTCTCTGTATTCTTCAAAAAAATTTTTTGTTTCTTCTACTGCTGATATTATGTTTGCGTCGTATTTATAGTAAAAGAACGTGAATGCAATTGCGAAGATATCGGGCGTAAGTTCGTGAGTTTTGTCGTTGACTTTAATTAGTATTCTGTGTTTCAGTGTGTAGTTTTGTTGCTCATAATTAATAATTGCTGCACTATCGTTACAATTGATATAATAAACCTCGTCACCCTCGAAAAATCCATGCTCTCTCTCTTTCCCGTATGCTGTAAAGGCATTACTGTATCGATAAGAGCTGGGTTTGCCGTTGGCGTAATCAATGCCATTGGGGAATGTTTTTTGACGGCAAAACACATTTGCCAGTTCATTTTTGTTGGCTTGATCAGTCTTAATCTTTTCTGACAGCTTTAGCGCTTCGATTGGTAAATCACGACAAAACTGCCTATATAAATCATTATAGACTGATTTTACTTTAAAAAGTTTTTCTCGGGTCGCATCGGCCTCGTTCAATATTGTTTGGTAGTTTTCGATCTTATTTGTTAATTCGGTTGCTTTTTCAGAAATACTTGCTATGCAAAATTGCTCCAAATATATCACCCCCCCTTTTTTTTGTAATGTGCTTCCTAAAACTATCCATATTATAATATATTTTCTCTCAAAACACAAGAAACTCCGACTGGAGCTTCTTGGTGTGGTTTGTAGAAGCGCTTCTAGCTCTTGCACCGTAGGTCCTAGAGTCAGTGTACAAAAAGCACAAACATAATCTATTTGGCTATGCTATAATACTGTTATGCTACCGATTTATTATGTAGGTCAGGTTTGCGCGGTAGCGGCATGGATTATGCTCCTCATTAGCTATCATGCGAAACGCGAGAACAAAGTTATCTTTTTGCAGATTATATCGTCTGTGCTTTATATCATTAATTATTATTGTGTTGGTGCGACGGCCGGGTTGTGGATTAGTATTTTTGAGTTAATTAAATCTATTGGATATTATAAGACCGATAAAGATAAATATATTTTTTATTTTACGTTGCCGATATACCTTGCGATTCTTTGTTTTATAGGTTTTGATGCGGTTTCTTTACTGGCGGTGCTTGGCAGCGTAGTTGATGGTTATGTGATGCTAAAAAGCAAGCGCACGATGGTGGTGGGCGGGATTGTTTCTTATGCGCTTTGGGTGGTTTATGATTTGTGCTTCTTCGATTTTGCTAATGCCGTTTCAGATATGTTTATAGTGGTTTCTAATGTTTCTATTTTGGTGAGAGGTTACAATAAATATTTGCACCGTTCAAATATTTATACTGTGAAATCGCTTAGAATCTCAATGAGCACTGTGCATGAAATTGATAAGTTGGATAGAAAGGCTTTGGATGGGGAATATAGATGGGACGAGGAAACAATAAAAGAGCTAACAAAAGATCATAAATATTCTTATATTTTGGTAAAAGATGAAAATAAGGTGATTGGCTATGTGAATTTTTTGAATTTAAAAGAAGATGTTTATGAAAAAATGTTAAATTCTTATGACCTTTATGATGATTTTGCAAAAGAAGATATTGCGGAATTTACCAAAAATCGTAAAGCTTATTTAAATTTGAATGCAATTGTTTTAAATGATGACTATTTTAATTCTGACACAATTTATAAAATTGAAAATGCAATCAAAAGGTACATTCGTACTATGCGAAAGAATCGATATTATATCCAGGAACTTTGTTGTTTTGCGGTGAGTCCGCTTGAGTTTAGGGTGCTTGAAGATTTGAAATTTGAAAAGGTCCGAGATATTACGAATGAATGTTGTATTTATAGGAAAATAATTTAGTTTTCTGGAACAAAAAAAATGGTGCCAAGAAGCGCCTCTAACTCTCGTTGGCGCAGCCCGAGAGTTCCAGCTAGATGAAGAATTCTGGAACAAAAAAATGGTGCGAATGAAGAGACTCTAACTCTCGACCTCTTCCTTGGCAAGGAAGCGCTCTAAACAACTGAGCTACATTCGCACATTAATGAGTCTATTATATCGCACATCTTGCAATTTTGCAAATATTTAATATAATATAAACATAATAATTAAAAATAAAAACATAAAATTATGGATTTAATTCTCCCAATCATATTATTAATAGTAGGCTTTGTAATACTCATTAAGGGCGCAGACTGGATGGTGGACGGTGCCTCATCTATTGCAACCCATTTTAGAGTATCCAAGACTTTAATCGGATTAACCATCGTAGCATTTGGTACAAGTGCACCAGAACTTGCAGTGTCGATTTCGTCGCTTGCGAGTGGTTCTACGGATATGTTGCTTGGAAATGTGATTGGCAGCAACATCATCAACGTGTTGCTTTTGATTGGCGTAGGTGCTTTGATCTGCCCGATAAAGGTTAGCAGAGAAACCGTAAAAAAGGAAATACCAATTTTGCTTTTGATTTCTACGGCGCTGGTAGTTTTGTTTTTGGACACATCCTTGAACCAAGCAATTACAAATTCTATTACTAGAGGCGATGCTATTATTTGTTTGTTGTTGTTTGCGATTTTCCTTTATTATTTGGTTGCAATGGCGATACGAAATCGCGAAACTGCTTCCAAGAAAAAAGAGAAGCCAAAGTACAAAATGGGTGTGGCGATTTTGATGACCATGGTAGGGTTGGTGGGGCTAGTCGGTGGGTCGCAACTTGTAGTGAATAATGCGACTACGATTGCTCAGAGCTTGGGTGTGTCTGATCGTATTATTGCACTTACAATTATCGCGCTTGGCACATCTTTGCCAGAGCTTGTAACTACGATTGTTGCTGCGCGCAAAAAAGAAACAGACCTTATTGTGGGAAATATTATTGGTTCAAACATATTTAATATATGTATTGTGATGGGGCTACCGGTGGCGATTTTTGGCACAATTACGCCAAGCAGTTTTCAGATGATAGATATCGTGATGTTGATATTGTCGGCGCTACTTTTGTTTATTATGACTAGGCGTGATAGTAAAGTTACGCGACGCGAGGGGGCATTAATGCTATTGGTATTCTTGGTATATTATGGTTTTATTATTTACGAGGCGTTTTTGTGAATTGGCTAGTTTTGGTTTCAATTTCAACTATTTTATATTGTATTAATATTTTTACGGATAATTACGTTTCGGATTATTATTTTAAGGGCAAGGGTGCAGTTTCGCAAAAGTTATTTTATGGGTGGGGTTGGATTGTTGTAACAATTCCGATTGTTTGTTTTTTCTGGCAAGAATATGTCGCTACGCCTTTTTTGCCGCTTTTTATATTGTTTGTTGCAGGGTTGATGCACGGTTTGGCAGGAATCCCATATTTTCGGGCGCTAGAATTAGACGATTCGACGGATCTTGGGATTTTTATTCAGCTTGCGCCAGTGCTATACCTAGCTTTGGGATGGATGTTTTTAGGCGAGACTTTTTCGTTGCTTCAGCTGATTGCGATTGCGGTAATTCTTTTGGCGCCGATTTTGATTGTAGCTACTACTAGAAAACGTAGTCGTAAAATTCGGATGCGGGCGGTGTTTTATTCTATTATTTACGTAACAATTGCGGTGATCGCTAATTTGATTTTTGCAAAAACGGATGCCGGCGCGTTAAGTATCATTCCAAAAATTGCTATGGTGTTTCTTGGCAAAGGTGTAGCAAACCTTATTATTGTTTATTCTCAACCAAAATTGCGCAAAAGATTTAAATATGTGGCTGAGACTAGTCGCAAAAAGGTTTTGGTGCCACTTGCGATAAACGGGACGATTGGGGTATTTAAGGAAATTACTTATCGTGCAGGGCTAATTTTGGCACCAGCGGTGGCGATTGCTTCGGCGGCATCAGATTCTGTCACGCCAGTAGTGATTTTCTTTATGGGGATTTTGCTTACGTTGATTTGGCCGAAGTTTGGTCGCGAGAAGCTTAATCGCAAAACTGTGATAGTGCATCTAGTGGCTACGGTTTTGGTGGTGGTAGGTATTGTGCTTTTGCAGTTTTAATTATGTGTTATAATAAATAGAGACATGGTGCTTTGGCGGAGTGGTTACGCAGCGGTCTGCAAAACCGCGTACACCGGTTCAATTCCGGTAGGCACCTCCATTTTTTTGCAAAAAAAATGGAGGCGCCTTCCATCGGGCGTCGCCTCAGAAAAGAAAGCAAGCTTTCTTTTCGTTCGGCTCCTACGATGGTATGGCACCATTTGGTCACATATGCTATAATGGTTATATAACATAAGGAGAAATAAAATGCCAGTATGGGCGATTATCCTGATAATAGTGGGTGTCATTCTGTTGATTGCCATTATTATTGCAGGTATGTATAATTCATTAGTAAAACTTAATACACGCGTAGACGAAGCATGGTCTGATATTACTGTGCAGCTTAAACGTCGTGCAGATCTTATTCCAAACTTAGTAGAAACTGTTAAAGGCTATGCAAAACATGAATCTGAGGCTATCAAACAAGTTTCTGATGCTCGTGCTAAGATGATGGGTGCAAGAAGTGTTGCAAGTACGGCAGAAGCGGATCGTTCTATGCTTGGTGCGCTTTCTCGTATTATGGCTGTTTCTGAATCATATCCAGAACTCAAGGCTGATAAAAACTTCCAACAGCTAAGTTCTGAGCTTACCGATACAGAAGACAAAGTTCAAGCATCTCGTCGTTTTTATAACGCTGGTGTGAAAGATCTTAATACTAAAATTAGTATTTTCCCATATAATGTTTTGTTCCATAGCTTTAAGAAACGTGAGTTTTATAATGTAGACGACAAGGAATATGATCGTGTTGAAAAAGCTCCGGACGTAAAATTTGATAAGTAAAATGTACAAGCAAATAGCCCAGAACAAGCGTAAGACTGTAATTATCATGATGGTATTTGTTTTGATGATTGCGGCGCTGGCTGGGCTTTTTGCCTGGGTTTATAAAGATCCATGGATTGCTGTATGGGTTACTATCGTAGCAATAGGTTATGCTGTGTTCCAATATTTTATGGCGGCATCTATTGCTACGACAATGACCGGTGCAAAGGAAATTCAGAAAAAGGATAATCCAAGGTTTTATAATATTGTAGAAAATCTTAGTATTACAACGGGATTGCCTATGCCAAAGGTTTATATTGTAGATGATCCAGCGCCAAATGCTTTTGCGACGGGGCGCGATCCAAAACATTCAATCGTGGCCGCTACGACGGGGTTGATTGACATTATGGATGATAAGGAATTGACGGCGGTGATGGCGCATGAAATGTCGCACGTAAAAAATTACGACATTAGAGTGTCTATGATTGTGTTTGGGCTGGTATGTATGATGGGGCTTATTTCTGATATTGCATTTAGGATGGTGTTTTATGGCAGTAGGCGACGTGATGACGAAGGTAGCCCAGTAGGGTACGTGTTGATTATAGTGGCGGCGATACTTTCGCCGATTTGCGCGGCAATTGCGCAGATGGCGGTGTCTAGACAACGTGAATATTTGGCAGATGCTTCAGCGGTAAATATTACGCGTTATCCGGAGGGGATGATTTCTGCACTAAAAAAATTGCAGACACATTCGCAGCCAATGAAATGCCAAAATTCGGCAACTGCAGCAATGTATATTAATAATCCACTACGCAAGGGTTTTTTTAGCGATTTGTTTAGTACGCATCCACCGATTGAGAAACGTATCGAAAGGCTGGAAAATGGCAAAAACACGTTCTAAACGAGTCCGCTTACACAAGTCTTTTAGGAGGTCTTATCGCGAAGATTACAAGCGTGAGCTTGAAGTGCCGGGAATAATGTATCACATTTTTGCTACGTTTCGGATTATTTTTAAAAACTGGAAATTGTTTTTGCCGCTTCTTATAATTTCTGTGATTATGGCGGTGGTGTTTGTGGGGCTAATGAGCGAGAGTAATTATCGCCAGTTTCAGGATATTTTAGACCAGACTACAGAAAGCATGGGCGTAGGCGATATTGGTAATTTTGCAAAATCTGGGCTACTTTTGATTTCTACTGTGACTACCGGCGGGCTTTCTGGAGGATCGAGTGAGTCGGCGACGGTTTTTGCGGTGATTATTTTCTTGATAATTTGGCTTACGACGATCTTTTTGATTCGTCATAGATTGGCTGGACATAAAGTGAAACTTCGTGATGGACTTTATAATGCTATGACGCCATTAATTTCTACTTTTGTGGTTTTTGCAATTGCGGTAATTCAATGTATCCCGTTGTTTTTGCTGATTATCGCTTACTCGGCGGCGGTACAAACTAATTTTCTAGCAACGCCATTTTATGCGTTGGTGTTTTTTATTTTTGCTATGGTGATGATAATTATTTCTGGGTACCTGCTTTCTAGCTCGCTGATTGCGCTGGTAGCGGTGACGGCACCGGGGATGTATCCGCTCAAAGCGCTCCATGCAGCATCCGATCTTATGATGGGGAGGAGGGTGAGGTTTATTATTCGTTTGGTAGCGCTAATGTTAGCACTGGCTATCGTGTGGGTGATTGTAATGTTGCCACTTATATTAATTGATCTATCGTTGAGAGGGTTTGAGTGGACGGCAAATGTGCCGTTTGTGCCGATATGTTTGCTTACAATGACGTGTTTTACGGGAATTTATATTTCAGTATATTTGTATTTATATTATCGTTGGATGTTGGGATATAAGGAAGATAAAAAATGGACAAGAAAAAAGTAGAAGAACGAATTTTGAAATTGCGCGAACTCATAAATGATTATAGATATCATTATCACGTGTTGGATGAGTCAATAATGAGTGAAGCGGCGGCAGATTCCCTCAAGCATGAACTTGTAAATTTGGAGGCGGAATATCCAGAGCTAATTACACCAGATTCGCCAACGCAACGTGTGGCGGGTAAGCCTTTGGATAAATTTGAAAAAGTAGCGCACGAAAAAAGAATGATTAGTCTTGCAGATGTATTTTCGCGAGAGGAAATTTTGGATTGGATTTCTAGAAATGAAAAATTAGTACCAGGCGGAAAAATTGAAGAATTTTTTACTGATATAAAAATGGATGGGCTGGCTTGTGCACTAAAATATCGTGATGGCGTGTTTTATCAAGCGGTGACGCGTGGGGATGGGCTAGTGGGTGAGGACGTAACGCAAAATGTGAAAACGATACAAAACATTCCACTTCGGATTGATAATTTGGATGAGGTTGAAGTGAGGGGAGAAATCATTATATTCAAGAAAGATTTTGAGAAACTTTCTCACGAGTTTGCAAATCCGAGGAATCTTGCGGCTGGATCTATTCGCCAGCTCGATCCAAAGATTGCGGCTAGCCGCCCACTTAGGTTTATAGCGTATGATTTGGTAAAGCCAAATTTGCCAACTTGGCACGAGGCGTATGAAGCGCTTCGCAAAATGGGATTCCAGACTTCAAACGAGGATAAAGTCTTTGATGCTAAAAATAGAAAAGAGTTATTTGAATATATTGATAGACTAGACGATTATCGCAAGGGCTTACCGTTTAATACGGATGGTATGGTGATAAAAATTAATGACCGTGCGGTTTATGATAAATTAGGAATTGTGGGCAAAACTCCGCGTGGTGCAGTGGCATTTAAATTCCCAGCTGAGGAATCTACTACCAAGGTGCGCGATATCGTGATATCAATTGGACGTACCGGTGCGGCTACGCCGGTAGCAATTCTGGATCCAGTGGAGGTGGCTGGCTCGACAGTGCGACATGCTTCGCTACATAATGCGGATGAGATTGCGAGACTTGATGTGAGGATTGGCGATACAGTGATTATTTATAAGGCAGGTGATATTATCCCGCAAGTAAAAGAAGTTTTGTTTTCTCTACGGCCGGAGGGGGTAGAACCCTATGATTTTGAAAAAGCATTGAAAAAACAATATCCAGATCTTGAATTTGAAAGACCAAGCGGGGAAGTAGTTTATCGTGTGAAGGGCGAATCTTCTGATTATATCCTGAAACGTGCGATTGAATATTACGCTTCGAAGTCGGCGCTAAATATTGAGGGTTTGGGAGAGAAAAATGTAGCGGCACTAGTGGACGCGGGAATGGTGAAGTCGATTGCTGATCTTTATCGTTTGAAGGCTACGGAAGTAGCAAAATTGGAGAGATTTGGGGAATTATCGGCGAATAATTTGGTGGAAGCAATAGAAAAATCTAAGGGTGCGCCACTAAATAAGTTTATTACGGCGCTTGGGATTCGGCATGTGGGTGCACAGACTGCTACGGCGCTTGCTAGGAAGTTTGGTTCGCTTGATAAATTAATGAACGCCTCGGAAGACGAGCTTTTAGAAATTTCGGATATTGGTGACACGGTGGCGGAGTCTATTTTGGCATATTTTGCAGATGAGGAAAATATAAAATTGCTTGAAGAAATGCGTGAGCTTGGCGCATGGCCGAAAGAAGAAAAGACCACTGATTTGCCGTTGACTGGAAAATCATATATTGTGACCGGCACGTTATCTTCTATGGGACGTGAAGAAGCGGAAGACAAATTACGCGCGCTAGGCGCTACGGTGACTTCGTCTGTAACAAAGAATACCACGGCTCTAATTGTGGGCGAAAAACCGGGCAAAGGAAAAACCGATAAAGCAGACAAGCTAGGAATTCCGCGTATTAATGAGGCGGAGTTTTTGAAATTGATAAAGTAGTGCTTGACTTTTTAGCGTAAACGGTTTACACTAAAACTATAAAAGGTCAAACACAAAAATGAAAAACAAAAGAATCTCGCCTGCTTTATTGATTTTGCCGTTAGTGCTAGTGGCTGCGGTAGTTTTTCTGTTTAACGTGAACGCTAAAGGTTCAGCTATGCCTGACCCGATTGATATAACTACTTATGCATCTAGGGGATTAATCACTTTTAATGCTGAAAACTGTGGGAGCTATTTATGCAATCAGTTAGAAGGTTTTACAACTACAGGTGATGGCTTGGTTTTTTATACTATCCCAGATGAATTTCAAGATGACAATTATACTTTCGGGAATCTTAGTGGATATACTGGCGCAAGTTTTACTACGCCGATATCTGGTATACCATTTTCTAGAAGTTATGAGCACGGCAATGATATGACTTACAACACTAAAACTGATAAAATTTTGGTGATTGGTCCAAATGGAAGTCATGATGCGGCTGTATTAAATAGCTCTACTTTAGCACAGGAATCGGTCATAAACCTTCCTCGAGGAGCATCTGCTATTGCCTATGATGAGTTCAATGACAATTACATTATGCGTGTTAGTAAAGACTCAATACATCAGTTTTGGTTTTATGATAGCAGTTTTAATAGATTAAGTGAAGTTGATGCAATTCCAGAACAGATAGGTCAACATGACGGGAATGATAATATTGACCAGGGCGCAGATTTTCATAATGGGTATATATATAGTATGTTTGATAATTATGATGGTAGCACTGGCGGTGAAGTGGCATATATAAATGTTTATAAGGCAAAACTTAAAACAGATGGGACTCCTGACAGAGGATTTGGCTCACTAGTGGCAGTGTACTATATTGATGCACTGAACCTCGGTGAGATAGAATCGATTTCTTTTCGTAATAATAAAGCGTATCTTGGATTTTCTAACGGTTCGAATAGAGGTAATGTTTCTAAATTTACCAGTTTTAACCAAAGCCATATCGAACAAGCTTTGCCACAGCCGAGTATTAGCTATGTGGATGGCAAGTCGTCTACTACTGTGAAAGTAACCAGTAATGATGTCCAGCTAAAACCAAAGAGCAGTAATTGGGTTTTGTCGGATGATGGGTATACTATATCTAGGACTGTTAATTCTGGTTCTATTTCTGGTTCTGATGTGTCAATTTGTGATAATTACAATAACTGTACGACAATTAACTATGATCATACTAATGTTTCTTTTGAAACAACTTTTACTCTATCTTTTGATACTAATGGTGGAACTGGCAGTGTTGGCTCGCAGCAGTGTTCAACTGCTGGTAGTTCATGTACGGTTACTATTCCAAATAGAACACCAAGCAGGGCAGATTACCGCTTCTTGGGTTGGAGTGAAAATAATGCCGCTACCGTCGCAAGCTATTATCCAGGGCAACGTGTAACACTTTCTGGCAGTAAGATTCTCTATGCTGTATGGCAAGAAGTAATAACCCCGCCAGAACCAGAGCCGACTCCAGAAGGGACTGGTGACATTACTTGGGTGCAAGGCCAGACTCATATAAAAGATGACGAGACAAACCTAATTATCAGAATTGATTATAATGTTGAAAGCTTTATTAAGCTTCAGATTGATGGTGTTGATGTATCAAGTGAACACTATACCGTAACTGCTGGCGGCACAGTTCTGTCCATCAATTATAACTATATAGATACGCTTGCTATCGGTGAACATACTATAACTGCGGTATTTGTTGGAGATACTATTATAAATAGCACATTTACAGTTGAAGAGGCTCATGTTGATCCAGCTCCAGAGCCTGATTCTGGCGATAAAGGAGATATAATTGTACCAGATACTGGTGGTGCTCCTGGTACAGATAATAATGGTTCTTATGGTGGGTATTTGATTGGTGTTTCTATGATTGCTATATTTGCCGTAGTGTTTGGTTGCATTATTCGAAAAGTGAATGCATATCGTAGAATTAATTTTTAGCCGAAAGGTTGATCTTGATTTTTGCTAAAAAGTTGCTATAATAGCTATATGGTCTCGTAGTATAGCGGTTAGTACATCGGGTTTTCATCCCGACAATGCGGGTTCGACTCCCGCCGAGATCACCAAATTCCCGCGTCGATCACCATTTTTTAGAAATCGCAAGAATAGTGATATTCAATGCGATAATTTTTTTGCTCGTATGGTGGTTCGGGATAAAATTTTACGTAGGATTTGTTTTCGTCACAATAGCTAGTGACGACATCTCTGGCGTCTGCATATTTTTTACTATCATATAATAATAATTGTCGTAAAGAGACTGTAGAGAAACCTTTGTCTTTGTAGCGATCCATAATTTCGGCGAGGGATTTTTCGGTGGTACCATATTTGGTGATGTCGGTATAAAAGAAATTTTCGTAATAGTCAGTAGCGGCGGTTTCAATTTTTGCTTTGATGATATGTTCTGGTGTAGAAAAAGATTTGAAAAGCAAAAATAAAATAACTGCAAGCATAGTAATAATAATTACAACGATAATAATTTTTCTGGCGGTGCGGGAAAAATCTGGTTTTTTAAGTCGAGAATGACGGACAGTGCTAGAACCGGTTCGTTTTTTGTGGATATTTTTGCTATTTACGTTTTTATTTTTGGGCTTTGCCATAACTCTATATTACCATAAAAACAATCTTATGGTAATATATTTATATGAGCAAACTTTTTAAACGCACAAAAATTTTAGCAACAATTGGCCCGTCTGTGTTTGGTGCAGATAAGGTTGAAGAAATTATAATGGCTGGAGTAAATGGCTGTAGGCTAAACTGTTCGCATGGCACCAATGAAGAACGTGATGAACAAATTAAATGGATTCGTGATGCGGCAGCTAAAAAAGGTCGTAGCGTGGCAATACTTCAAGATTTGCAAGGGCCAAAAATTCGTTTGGGCACGCTTAAAGATAACCATTTGGATGTGGTGGCTGGTGATGAACTGATTTTGGAGGCAAAAGAAGATTTTGAACATGATGGTGGCAAGACTGTACCAGTGCAGTATAATTTAGCTGAAAAAGTGAAAGTTGGTGAGCCGATTTCAATGTTTGATGGCAAGATCAAAAGTGAGGTTGTTGAAATCGTTTCCGACACGGCGATTAGGGTTGAAATTAAAAACGACGGCTTTATTATGTCTAAAAAAGGCCTGAATTTGCCAGAAACGGATTTTGGCGGCGATATTTTGACACCAAAAGATTTGGAAGATATTGAATATGGCGCGGGCCAAGATTACGATTATGTGGCACTTTCGTTTGTACAAACCGCAAGTGATATTGAAAAACTAAAGCAACTTCTGCTTTCTTATGGTTCTACGGCAAAAGTAATTGCAAAAATTGAAACCAAAAAAGCGATTTCGTCTGATGAAAACTTGGAAGCGATTGTAAAGGCGGCGGATGGTATAATGGTGGCTCGTGGCGATATGGCGGTAGAAGCTGGAGCGGAAGTGGTGCCAATTGTACAACGCAAATTAATTGCGCTTTGCCGTAAAAGTTCCAAACTTTGCATCGTGGCAACGCAGATGATGGGGTCTATGGTGGAATCACCGGAGCCATCTAGGGCTGAAGTTTCGGATGTAGCCAGTGCGGTAATCCAGGGCGCTGATGTAGTGATGCTTTCGGACGAGACTGCCAATGGCAAATATCCTTTGGAAGCGGTAAAAGAAATGAAGAAAGTGATTTTGTATACACAAAATCATTCGCGTGTGGCACATATTTCTGAACTTCCTACTGGTAAATACGAAGTTTATGATGCGATTTCGGATACGGCCGCACGGCTCGCAGAGCGGATTGATGCGGATGTGATTATCTGCCAAACTGCTTCTGGCACGACGGCTGTCACAATGGCTGCGCAACGTCCGAATGTACCAATTATTTCTGTAACGGCGAATGCTCGTGTGGCAAATCAGCTGGCTCTTACTTATGCAAACTCGGCATTTGTGAGACCATATTCGGCGACGTTTGGGTTTGACTTAGGAGCAGAATTAAAAAAATCTGGTTACTTGCAATTAAAGGATGGTGAAAAAGATTTACTCGCAGTAATTGTTTCTGGCGATAAAGACAAGATGGGCACTGATACTATTCAGATAAGATATATATAAGGAGCAAGATGAAAACGATTCGTGACGTCAATGTAAAAGGGAAGGTGGTGCTGGTAAGAACTGATTTTAATGTGCCGATAGAAGACGGCAAGATTACGGATGACCTTAGGATTAGAGCGAGTTTGCCAACGCTTGAGTATTTGCGAGAAAATGGTGCAAAGAAGATTATCGTGATTTCGCATCTTGGTAGGCCAGAAGGAAAAGACAAAACTTTGTCGCTTGAGCCAGCAGCAAAGGCACTTTCTAAAATGATTTCAAATGTTGCGTTTGTGGATGACGTGTCTGGTCCGGATGTGGAAGAAGCGGTGAGCAAGATGCCAAAAGGTGGGATTTTGCTTCTTCAAAACTTGCGATTTTTTGCAGGAGAAGAAAAAAATTCCAGCGAATTTATCCGTGAGATTGTGGATTCTACTGGAGCGGAAATTTTTGTGCAGGATGGTTTTGCTGTAATTCATAGGGCGCATGCATCAACTAGTGCAATTGCTGAGTTTTTGCCGGTTTATGCAGGGCTACTACTAGAAAAGGAAATCACTAATCTTGAAAAGGTGATGAAAAATCCAGCAAAACCACTGCTTCTTATACTTGGCGGCTCGAAAGTAGATGACAAGAAACCGCTTATTGATGCTTTTTCTGGCGCGGCGGATAAAATTGCGGTGGGAGGAAAGATCGCAGCGGATGGATACCCAGCAAGCGAAAAAGTATATGTAGCAGAAGATTTTGACGAAGATGAAAGTGGGGCCAAACTTGATATTGGACCGGTTGCAACTGGTGAAATTGCTGGATATGTGGCGAATGCAAAGACGATTATCTGGAATGGTGTGCTTGGCAAGGTAGAAGATCCGGCCTATGCGACTGCTTCTACGATTATTGCAGAAGAGATTGGCAAAAAACATGATATTGTTTCTGTGATTTGTGGTGGTGATACGACTGGATTTGTAGAAAATCTGATGGCAGAAAAGCCAGAACTAAAGTATTCTTTGGTGTCTACTGGCGGTGGAGCGGCGCTGGAATTTCTTTCTGGTAAAACTTTGCCAGGCCTTGAATGTGTAGAGCAGTAGTATTTACATTTTATGCATCTAGTGATATAATTTTGCTATGAAAAAAGCAAAGACATATCAGGAAGTAATTGGCGAAACAATTGAACAAATGCGTCTTGAAAAAAGTTGGACGCAAGAGGATTTGGCGCGTGCCGTAGGCTCTAGCCAATCTGCAATTCACCGTATAGAAAAGGGACGCCAGAATGTATCGCTTGAGATGATTAAGAAGCTTTCTGAGGCTCTTGGGAATCAAATTCTCTCTATAAATGATTCTGCATCGCAGAGTTTTAGGATTCGTGGCGGCAAGGAGCTTGCTGGCGAAATTACTGTGAATACGTCCAAAAATGCTGCTGTGGGCTTGCTCTGTGCGGCGCTTCTAAATACTGGCAGGACGGTGCTTCACCGTGTGGCACGTATCGAAGAAGTGTTTCGTATTATCGAAGTTTTGGAGTCTATTGGCGTAAAATGTCATTGGCAGAATCGTCACCGTGACCTAGAGATTATATCACCACGTGAATTAAAATTAGACGAAATGGATATTGAAGCGGCCAGAAAAACTCGTTCTATTATTATGTTTTTAGGGCCTCTTCTTCATCGCGCCGGTAAATTTGAATTGCCTTATGCTGGTGGATGCTCGCTGGGTGTGAGGACGATTGAGCCACACCTAAATGCACTCTCTTCTTTTGGTCTTAAGGTAGATGCCACTAAAAATAGCGGTTTTTATGAAGTTGAAGTGGACGAAGATATTTTAAATGACAAAAAAGATAGGTATATCGTACTGACTGAACGTGGCGATACGGTGACAGAAAATGTTTTGATGGCAGCGGCACTTTTTCCGGGCAAAACTACAATTGTGGGCGCGTCACCAAATTATATGGTGCAGGATGTTTGTTTTTTCCTGGAAAAACTTGGCGTGAAGATTGATGGGATTGGTACTACTACACTAAGGATTTGGGGAAGACCAAAAATTGATGAGGATGTGGAATACAATTTGTCTGAAGATCCAATAGAAGCGATGTCGTTTATTGCGGCAGCGTTAGTGACGCATTCAAAAATTAAAATTATGCGTGCACCAATTGAATTTTTGGAGGTTGAGCTTGAGGTCCTTAGAAGTATGAATATGAATTTTGAAAAGTCTGAAGAATATTTTTCGGCTAATGGTAGAACTAGGCTAGTAGATTTAATTATAAAGAAATCTGATTTGGTGGCACCGGTAGATAAAATCCACCCAATGCCGTTCCCAGGGCTCAATATTGATAATTTGCCATTTTTCTCGGTAATTGCAGCCGTAGCGGAGGGTAGAACTTTGATTCACGACTGGGTTTTTGAAAATCGTGCGGTGTATATTACGGAGCTTGCTAATTTGAACGTAAAAGTAGAGCTTTTGGACGCGCACCGTGTATATATTGAGGGCCCGACAAATTGGCGGTCGGCGGAATTGGTAGCGCCACAAGCGCTTCGCCCAGCAGTAGTAGTATTGATAGGCATGCTTGCAGCATCTGGTACCTCGATACTACGCAATGTTTATCCGATTAATCGTGGATATCAAGATTTTGCGGCGAGGCTCAGGCATTTAGGGGCTGACATTGTGCCACTAACTGGTATATAATAGTCTAATGGACAAATTGAATCCTGCGCAACAAGAAGCTGTAGATACGCTTGAAGGACCGCTGTTGATTTTGGCGGGAGCGGGAAGCGGCAAGACTAAAACTTTGACGCATAGAATTGCGAATTTATTGATTCACGGCGTGGTGCCATCTAGTATTTTGGCGGTAACCTTTACAAATAAAGCCGCGAATGAAATGAAAGAACGCCTAAAGAAGATTATTGGCCAAAACATAAATCTTCCTTATATGGGTACGTTTCATGGAGTTTGTGTTAAAATCTTGAGGATTGAGGCGGAAGCGGCAGGGCTTACGAAAGATTTTGTGATTTATGATGCAGATGACCAAGTGTCTTTGATTCGCAGAGTAATGAAAAGCCTTAGCCTGACTGATAACAAAAATTTGAAGCCAAAATCTATACAATCTATTATTTCTAGTGAAAAGAACCAGGGGAGCGGCCCAGAGGAATATGCAGCAAATGCGTTTTATCCAAACCAGCAACAAATTGCAAAAGTTTTTGCGGGGTATGAGAAGGAGAAACAAAAAGCTGGGGCACTAGATTTTGATGATTTGCTACTTAAAACTTTGGAATTATTCACGAATAACCCAGAGGTACGTGAAAAATGGCGACACAAATTTGAACATATTTTAATTGATGAGTATCAAGATACGAACACAATTCAATATCAACTAGTGAAGTTGCTTGTAAATGAGAAACGAAATATTTGTGTGGTGGGTGATGATTGGCAATCAATTTATTCTTGGCGTGGGGCAGATTTTACGAATATTCTTAATTTTGAACGGGATTTTCCGGGGGCGAAGGTAATAAAGTTGGAACAGAATTATCGTTCTACTGGTAATATTTTGACGGCTTCGCAAAAAGTGATAAACAAAAATGAGACCAGGACAAGTAAAACTTTGTTTACGGAAGCAGAAGATGGTGAGCCGGTAGATATAGAATCGCTTAATGATGAAACTGCTGAAGCAAATTTTGTGGCAATGAAGATTATAAATATGAAGCGCGAATATGATGATTATAGTGATTTTGCGGTGCTTTATCGCACAAATGCGCAGTCGTATACTTTTGAAAAAGCGTTTATTGATATGCACATTCCGTATAAGATTGTGGGTGGTGTAAGATTTTATGATCGTAAGGAAGTAAAGGATGTGCTAGCGATTTTGCATCTTGTGATGAATGGTCGTGATAAAGTGAGTTTTGAAAGGGTAGCAAAGAATGTTTTGAGTGGTGTGGGCGAAGTATCTGTGAAAAAATTGCTGGACGCGATAGATGTAATAAAAGATGAAAATCCTTTGATAAACCCGGATTTTGTGGAAGTTTTGACAACCACAAAATCTAAGGCAGGACTTTCTAAACTAATTGATTTTCTAAAAAGTGTAAAAAAGGAAGATAATCCTGGTGATGTCATAAAAAAGGTGATTTCGTATTTTGATTTTAGAACACTTACAGATGATGGAACGCCAAGCGCAGAAGATAGAATGAAAAACCTAGAGGTGATGGTGGGAAATGCAGAGAATTATACCAGCCTTGATGAATTTTTGGCAGATGCGGCACTAATGTCTAGCGCGGATGAGAAGTCTGCAAAAAATGCGGTGACGTTAATGACGCTACATGCGGCTAAGGGATTGGAATTTCCGGTGGTATTTATTGTGGGGATGGAAGAAGGGCTTTTTCCGAGTGGCCGGATAGACACGCAGGCGGATTTGGAAGAGGAAAGAAGGCTCGCGTATGTGGGGATGACACGGGCCATGAAGAGACTATTTCTTACGTATGCGGCGTCTAGGTATTCTTTTGGCAGTAGGAGTTATAATATGCCATCCAGGTTCCTTACGGAGCTTGGATATAATCCGTATGGCTCGGCTGGGTCGTCTAGCTATAAAGATCAAGATGGAGATGGTTTTACCGATGACGATTTTCCAGACGATTTGCCGGTGTATGGGTGGTAGTGCGCTAGCCAGCGGAGAGAAAATCCATAGACCCGGCCGTTGCTACCCTGCGTATAAGAACCACCACTATCGAAACCCAAGTAACGGGCGTAGGTATCGGAATGCACAGTACTAGACCAATAGCGGCCAAGGTAACCTGCATTACTCAAGGTGTGGCCGCTGATGGCGCCTCCGCGGACGAAGAATAGTGGGCTATAGACAAAACCTTTATCTTCGGTATTGGGATAGGCTGTTTTGTATCTCAAGGCAGAGACCAAGGACTATTTGTTGCTCCTTTATACTTCAACCGGGCGGGCATCGTGGTCTCGGATGCTTTGAATTACCCAGGCTACAACGGGAACTTCTGGTCTAGTACTGTGTACAATAGCTCCTACGCTTACTACCTGAGCTTCAGTAGCGCAAACGTCAATCCTGCCGACAGCTACAATAGGTACATTGGAAGGACCGTCCGCTGCCTAGCCTATAAACAAGTAGCATTATTATTGCCTATAATAACCGTAGCATTATAAAATATAAGCATAGCACTATAGAAAATAACCAGAGCATTATTTCTCTGTTATAAGTCTTACGCATACTTTTAGAATAATCAGGGGTTGTAATTGTATATACATTATGCTAGATTATCAGCGGGTTGGAGCTTTGGGGTTTAGTGAGGTTTGGTATTCACAGCATGATATGTGTGGTTCGTGCGGGTGTGGAGCTTCATTAAAACAATCTATTCTAGGCATGATTAGAAGCTTGGAAAGGAGAAGAGCATTATGGCGATAAAGTTTTCTATATGGAAAGTCTGTATCAACATAACATTCTCATTTGCGAGAAGAAGCCGAAGAAAATCTAGCCGCTAGAAGCGACTAGATTTAAACAACCCATGAGCGTGCACCTAGAGTGCGCTCTTATGATTTTATTTTAACATATATATTATATATGGCAATACTATCCCAATACCGAAGATAAAGGTTTTGTCTATAGCCCACTATTCTTCGTCCGCGGAGGCCTCATCGGCAGTCGCACTTTGTACGGCGCAGGTTACAATGGCCGCTATTGGTCTAGCACTGTGCAGTCCGATACCGACGCCCGTTACTTGGGTTTCGATAGTGGTGGTTCCAATACGCAGCTTAACCTCAACCGGTACTACGGATTTTCTCTCCGCTGCCTAGCTTATCGTGCAATATCTTATGCTATAATGGATATATGAAAATTCTATGGACAGATGGAAGTGCAGAGCCAAATCCTGGCCCGGGTGGTTTTGCGGTGATAGAAGAAACTCTCGAAGGTGGAAGGCCAGTAGCGTTGGGCTGTGACAAAAATACTACCAATATTCGTATGGAAGGCAAGGCATTAATTGCAGCTATAAAATATGCAGGCGGAGAAAGTTGCGAAATTCATTCGGATTCGGAATTTTGGATTAATGTACTTACAAAATGGGCGCCAAGCTGGGAAAGACGCAATTGGACGAAATCAAAAGGTGAGATTAAAAATCTTGATATTGTAAAAGAACTATATAAATTGTATTGCGATAATGACGTGGATTTGGTGTGGGTACGTGGACACATGGGCACAGAATTAAATGAGTTGGCAGACGAGTGGGCAAATCGTGCGCGCAAGGGTGAAAAGTTGCCAGAAATGTGATAATATAAAGTTATGAAATTATCAGAGGAATTAATTTACCGTGGCTTTACAGCCGAGACTACAATAAAAAATCCAGAAGAGTTAGACAATCGTGAGTCCAAAAAGTTTTATTTTGGGGCGGATCCAAGCGCAGATTCTCTTACGATTGGTAATCTTGCTGCGCTTATGATGTGCGCTTGTTTTGTGCGCCATGGTTATCAGCCATATTTATTGGTTGGTGGAGCGACTGGCCAGATTGGTGATCCAAAAGAAAATGGCGAGCGTGATCTAAAGACTTTAGACGAAGTAAACCACAATAAAAAATGTATCAAAGAGCAGATTGAAAAAATTGTTAGCGCCAAAGACGTCGTGATGGTGGATAATTTGGATTGGTTTTCAAAGATAAATTATCTTGATTTTTTGCGTGAAGTTGGCAAAGCGTTTTCAATGACGCAACTTTTAGATCGGCAATTTGTGCAAAAACGTATTGGCGAAGGCGGCTCCGGCATCAGTTATGCGGAATTTTCTTATACATTAATTCAAGGTTATGATTTTTTGCATCTTTACCGTGAATATGGTATAAAATTGCAACTTTGTGGAGCAGACCAATATGGTAACTGTACCTCTGGTATACATTTAATAAAAAGATTAGAAGACGCGACTGCTGACGTATGGTCTACGCCGCTCGTGATAGACCCAGTGACTGGCCGTAAGTTTGGCAAGTCTGAGGGGAATGCAATTTGGTTGGCCGCAAATGATAATGGCAGTGGGAATTATACTTCGCTATTTGATTTTTATCAATTTTGGCTGAACCAACCAGATACAGCAGTAGAATATTTGCTAAAAATCTATACTTTGTACGAGCCAGAAGAGATTGAAGAAATTTTGAAGAAACATTTTGAGGCGCCAGAGCAACGGTTGGCACAAAAAGCCTTGGCACACGGCGTAACGCTCGTAGTGCATGGAGCTAAAGAAACGGAAGCAATAGAAAATCTTACTAATATGCTTTTTGATAAAACTACTGATTTTACAAGTTTTTCGGAAGATGAGATAAGCGAATTTGCACATTATCTGCCAGTGGCAAAGCGCGGCGAACAGCTAGTAGATATTTTGGTGGAGACCGGCCTTGCAGATTCCAAGAAAAAGGCGCGCGAATTTATTGCTGGTGGAGCAATTTCTATTAACGGCGTAAAGGCAACAGAAGAAACTGAAATTTCGCAGGTTGCGATTATTAAAAAAGGTAAAAATAAATTTGCGGTGGTGAAGTAGCTGTTCGGGTTAGCCAGCGGACGGACCTTCCGTTGTGCCTAATGCTGTTGTAGGCAGGATAGACGTACGTGCTGCTGAAGAGTAGGCAGTAGGCGTCGGAGCTACTGGACACAGTACTAGAACAGAAGTACCCGTAGTTGCCTGGGTAGTACAAAGCATCCGAGCGCACGTGGCCCGCCCGGTTGAAGTATAAAGGAGCAACAAATAGTCCTTGGTCTCTGCCTTGGTGTACATAAAACAGCCTATCCCAATACCGAAGATAAAGGTTTTGTCTATAGCCCACTATTCTTCGTCCGCGGAGGCCGCATCAACGGTAGCACTTTGAACTACGCAGGTTACGGTGGCTACTATTGGTCTAGTACCGTGCAGTCCGATACCAGCGCCCGTGACTTGTATTTCGGTAGTGGTAGTTTCTCTACGCAGTATAGCAACAACCGGCACAACGGATTTTCTCTCCGCTGCGTAGCCAATTGTCTTAGGCTTTCTTCCATCTTAACATCTACTGATCCAAGCTGGATCTAGCCAGCGGACGGACCTTCCGTAGTACCTATTGAAATTGTAGTTGGCAGGATAGACGTAGGTGCTGCTGAAGTACAGGAAGTAAGCGCTGGAGCTACTGCCCACAGTACTAGACCAGAAGCTCCCGCTGCGGCCTGGGTTATCCAAAGCATCCGAGCTCACGTTGCCCGCCCGGTTGAAGTATAAAGGAGCAATAAATAGTCCTTGGTCTCTGCCTTGGGTATATGAACTAGCCAGCGGAGAGAGAAACCATAGAATCGACCGATGTTGCCTTGCGCTTCAGTGCCAAGACTGATGGAATACAGAAACCTGGCATCGATGGCAGACTGGACAGCGTTAGGCTAATAATGCCCGTCGTAGCCTGCGTAAAACAAAGCATTATTTAAAAATCTCCTCCACGCACAAAGAATAGGGGCCTAGCAGTAAAACCATTATCTCCGGTGGCAAAATCTATTGCTGGCTACGCAGCGGAGAAAAAATCCGAGGTACCGGTTGTAGTTATACTGCGTATTGGAACCACCACTAGAGAAATTCAAGAGACGGGCGACGGTATCGGACTGCACGGTGCTAGACCAATAGCCGCCACCGTAACCTGCGTAGTCCAAAGTGCGATAGAGGATGCGGCCTCCGCGGACGAAGAATAGTGGGCTATAGACAAAACCTTTATCTTCGGTATATATAATATAGGTTACGCAGCGGAGAGAAAAACCACGATACTTTTCATGTGTATCTTCCAGATAAATCTCTATGCCATTAATTCCTAAATTATAAATATCCATGCTGGACTTAATGACGCTAGACCAATAACGACCACCGTAGCCTGCATAAACTAGCGAAATGCTGCCACCCACCCTTCCTCCACGCACAAAGAATAGGGGCCTAGCAGTAAAACCCTTATCTCCGGTGGCAGGGTAGAGGGCCAGGCAGCGGAGAGAAAAACCGTAGCTCCGGTTGTTGCTATTCTGCGGATTGGAACCACCACTACCGAAATCCAAGCTACGGGCGAGGGTACCGGACTGCACGGTGCTAGAACAATAGCCGCCATTGTAACCTGCGTAGTACAAAGTGCGACTGTAGATGCGGCCTCCGCGGACGAAGAATAGTGAGCTATAGACAAAACCTTTATCTTCGGTATTGGGATAGAACTGCCAGGACCATGCAACGGACGGCCCGACTGCTGTGCCTACTGCCGTCGTAGTTGGCAGGATAGACACCTGTGCTGCTGAAGAGCAGGAGGTAAGCGCTGGAACTACTGCCCACAGTACTAGACCAGAAGTAACCATTGATGCCTGGGTTGCTCAAAGTATCCGAGTTCACGTTGCCCGCCCGGTTGAAGTATAAAGGAGCAATAAATAGTCCTTGGTCTCTGCCTTGGGATAAAAAATAACCCCGAAGGGTTATTTGCTGATTTAGCGGACTTCTACGCGGATGCGTGGCAAAGACTTGCCAGAGAAGTGAGTTTTCTTGGTCTTTACGAAGGTGACTACACCGTCCTTGGCAGCGTGAATCGTAAAGTTACGAGACATATAGGTGCCAGGACCGGCAATTTTAGTGGCGCCAGTTTGGCGGACTAGGACTTCGCCGTTTTTGACCTTTTGGCCACCGAAGCGTTTAACGCCAAGGCGCTGGCCAGCATTGTTATGGACGTTTTTGGCGGTACCGCCAGCTTTTACGTGTGACATTTATTTCTTCCTTAATATTATTATATCTCTCGCTACGATTTGATCGTCTCGATGATAAAGAAGACCCTCGCGCGATATATCTTTAACATTATACCCCATATTTTCAATTTCGTCAATAATATTGAGGCGTTCATACTGGCCATTCTCTCTGAGCCAAGCAGGGGCGGCAATAATAACTGGGGTGTTTTTCTTGATTTGCGGCAATAAATTCTTGAGAAATCCCAAAATAATAGAGGAGCATTCTTGTTTTTGCTCTTTAAGTTTTATTTCTGTAGGGATTTGCGACATAGGGGCGCCGAGATACCCTTCGCAGGCTACAGCATCAATCGGCTGATCCCATTGATACTTGGTAGCGTCACCAGTGGAAACCGTAAAATGGTTTTCTTCCGAACGCGCGACGCTCGCGCCCGTCGTTACGGGGCTCGCTGCGCCAGCTCCCCGTTGGTCGCGATGTTCGTCGGAAAACCATTTTAGGTTTCTTCTCGTATATTCTATCATACGTTCGCTAAGGTCGGTGCCATAGGCAGTGTAGCCCATGAGGAGTGCCTCCTGGAGGATGACGCCGGTGCCACAGAATGGGTCTAAAATACGAGAGCCTGCCGGGAGTGGACCGCAAAGGTTAATAAGGATTTGAGCGAGTTTGGGTGGGAGCATGCCAACTTTGGCATCACGGGCTGGGCGGGCTTGGTCGCGCCTAGTGTAAGCATCAATATCTTGCACTCCAATTGTGCGATACCAGCCGTCGTCAGTGTTGATTAGCTCAATTTTGCGAGGATTTTTGCCAGATAGGCCATTGTGAAGGGAAGTAGCAGTGGATAATGCGGCGGTTTTGCTCTCTACTACGCGTACAGAACGGCTATGGCGGACTAAAATCTGCTTTAATTTAAGCGCCTCGGTTTTTGCCGCACGAGGAGAGGCGTTTTTGCTATAATCGCTGACGCCAAGAGTAATTTTGCCATCTGGTAAGGATTGCAAAAACTCCAAAGGTTTTTGCTCTAATTTTACGGCGAGTTTTTGAGTGCCACCTAGTCTATCAATATCCGTACAGAAATTAGTCGCCTCAAGTTCGGCGATAGAAATTTCTGGTTGACGGCCAAGAATGGCAAGATATTTCATATAATGATTATAGCATAATTATGATATAATATCTGTATGGCGAAGAAAAAATTCGTGATTTCTTTTCGGACTATTTTGTCGGTTGCAACTGTTTTTTTGGTGGGGTATGTCGTATGGCAAAATTGGCCAGATATTGTAGATACTTGGTATCATCTACAAGAAGCGAATTTATTTGTGTTGCTATTACTTGTGCCAGAGCAATTATTTATGTACTATGCTTGTGGGCAGATATTTTTTTCGTATCTTTCCAAAAAGTACGCAAAAGTTTTTAGCAAAAAAGATAAGTTTTTAATTTCTACAGAGCTTAATTTCGTAAATCATGCGGTGCCGGCTGGTGGTTTGGGCGGGTTGGCTTATCTTACTTACAGGCTTCATCCATACGGAATTACGGCTGGGCAAGCATCATTTCTTTATATTTTCCGTTATGCTGTAACTACGGTAGTGAATTATTTCCAGGCGCTAGTGGCGATTATAATTTTGGCAGTGCTAGGGTTGATCCCGGCGGAGGCCACTTGGATTATTTGGGTGTCGCTTCTGATGAATTTTGGTGTGTTTATGATGCTGGCGCTAATTGTGTTTGTTGCTAGTAGCAAAAAACGTATTAATTTCTTTGGCAAGACAATTTCAGCGCTAGTAAATAATTTGGTAAGATTTTTGACATTTGGTAAAAAGAAGAAGATTTTAAATCCGCAAAAAATTGACGATTATTTCCTAGACATTTACGAGTGTGTACTGATTGTGAAAAAAGACAAAAAGGCTTTGGTAGCGCCAACAATGTGGGGGCTTATATATAGCTTTTTTGAGATTGCAACGTATTGGATTGTGGCAATTTCGCTAGGCCGGCCAGAGCTTTTGCCGTTTATTCTAGTGGGCGAGGCAATTGGCTCGGTATTTGATGGGATTGTGCCATACGGATTGTATGAGCTAGGGATGGCAGGTGTAATGATTGCACTTGGCGTGGATTTTCCGACTGCTACAATCGTGACCGTGATGACGCGCGTGTTTACTTTGCTATTTACGATCGTGACAGGTACCGGGCCGTATTACAAAGTAATACGAGGCAAAAATGGAAAATAACATTTTTACGCCGACGGATTTTGCTTTTGCTGTAAACCAGACACTAGACTATGCCTATTCATCTATTTTGATTTCTGGTGAGGTAGCGAGTTTTAAAGTAAATCAAGGCAAATGGGTGTTTTTTGATATCAAAGATGAGGAAACTAGTGTGCCTTGTTTTATGTCTTTTTATCAGCTAAGAGCGCCGCTAGAAGATGGGATGAAAGTTGTGGTGCGAGGTACGCCAAAACTTACCAAGTGGGGGAAGTTTTCGTTTACGGTAAATGCTGTAAAACCGGTGGGTGAGGGGAGCATCAAAAAGGCTTTTGAACTTTTGAAAAAGAAATTGACCGACGAAGGTTTGTTTGATTTTGACAAAAAACGAATTTTGCCAAGTGATATTTCGCGACTTGGCGTAATTTCTTCTACGCAAGCTGCTGGGTATGCAGATTTTATTAAAATTTTAAACGCAAGATGGGGCGGAATAAAAGTGCAGGTGGCGCACACGCAAGTGCAGGGTATAGATGCGCCAGACCAAATCATCCGGGCAATAAAGTATTTTAACGAACATAGCGAAGTACAGGCAATTGCGATAATTCGTGGCGGCGGGAGTGCGGACGATCTGTCTTGCTTTAATGATGAAGAGTTAGTGCGAGCGATTGCGGCAAGTAAAATACCAGTGATTACGGGAATTGGGCACGAAGTAGATGAAAGCTTGGCGGATCTTGCGGCGGATGTGAGGGCTTCTACGCCATCTAATGCAGCGGAAATTTTGACTCCAGACAAAAATTCAATGCGTACGGGTGTAAAATTATCTGTGACGCGTGCTGGCACAATGGTAATTTCTAGAATAGATGCGAAAAGGGATGAAATTTTAGATAAAATAAACTCTATATTTCGTGAAATTAAAATGAGTTTAGAAAAAATTCACAATGATATTCGCCAAAAGATAAAATTGATAGAAGTTTTGAACCCAGAGAAGGTATTAAAACAAGGCTATGCGATTTTGTCTGGTAAAGTATCGCCTGGGAGTATTGTAAAGATTACGACATATGATAAAGAAATAAATGCTGAAGTAAAGGAGATATATGAGCGAAAATAAAACTTTAAATCAAAAAATTGAAGATTTGGACGAAAAAATAGAATGGTTTTATTCGGATGATTTTAAACTAGAAGAAGCGACCGCAAAATATAAAGATGTGGTAAAAATGGCGAATGAAATTGACAAAGATTTGGATGAGCTAAAAAACGAAATTGAAGTTTTGGCGCAAGATTTTACAAAATAGTGGTATAATGAGCTTATGGATAATCAGATGCCTCCAGTACAGCCAATGACGGCTCCGCAAATGGCGCCACAGTCTGGCACGCCAAATCTTAATGCACCGCAACCGGCCGCAAAAAAAGATATGGGTGACGTGATAAAAATTATCGTGATAGTAGCACTGGCTCTTACCACGGTGACGTTTATTGGGCTTTTTGTGTGGATGATGCTTCAATATAACGAAGCAAGTACAGACGTAAATGGGCAGATTGCGATTGCAGTAGCAGAGGCTAAAGATGAACAAGCTTTACAGGATGAGGCAGAATTTTTGGAACGCGAAAAATATCCATACCAGACTTTTTCTGGTCCAGCGGATTATGGTGAACTCACATTCCAATATCCAAAAACCTGGAGCGTATATGTAGCGTCTGATGCGGCAAAAGGCGGAGATTTTAGGGCATATTTGAATCCGGTACAAGTAAATGAAGTGTCCGATAATACAATTATGGCACTTCGTGTGACTATCCGGACGGATGATTTTGAAAAGGTGACGGCAGAGTATCAGAGGAAGATGGAGGCGCGCGACGCGGATCTCACAATGGAATCAATTACTTTTGCGGATGGTATTACGGCAAATAAATACACTGGCAAAATTCCAGATACGGATTTGCGTGGCTACATTGTAGTTTTTAAAATTCGCGATAAAGCAGTGATTTTGCAGACTGATTCTGAAGTATTCAAGGCAGATTTTGACAGGCTTCTAGAGACGGTGAAGTTCAACGCTTAGTGTGTTATAATGGGGGTATGGATGTGGAGGTTGATGGAATTTTGGTGGCTGCGCATGAGCTAAAAGCGCCGCTGGCTGTACTAAGGCAGCTTGCACTGTCTTTTGATGATATGAATCAGCCAAATGAACGAATTCGTACGCAAATGATAAATGTATCCGAGCGCGCAATTAAGCAAGTGAATGACCTTACAAAATTAAAAAGATTAGACGACGGCCTATTTGAAATGGAGCCGGTAGCGGTGAGAGCTGTTTGCGACGATGTAACGAGAGAGCTCCAAAATCTTTTTAGTGCTTCACGCAAAAACCTGGAAATAAAATATACTAATCGTTCGCGTTTGGTGGTGGCAAATAGAGAACTACTTAGGAGCGTGATTTATAATTTTCTTTTGAACGCAATACATTATTCTGATATGGAGACAAAGTCGGTGCTCACGGTAAAAGACGACAAAGGTAAAGTAAGAATTGACATTCGTGATTTTGGGCCGGCGCTTCCGATAGATATTTGGAAAGAAATGAAACGTGGATGGATAAAAAAGCCAACGTCGATTGCTATGCGTCCAGGTTCTTCTGGACTGGGGCTTTATATTGCGTCAAAGTTTTCACGTTATATGCACGCCGAAGTAGGCGCGGTGCGACATCGCGACGGAACGAGTTTTTATGTGGAGTTGCCGGTGAGCAAACAGGCAAGTTTGTTTGGAGTTTAGATGATTTTTGTGATTGATGATGATGAAATAATGGCTGAGTGCATTAGCAAAGCGACTAATAAAAAAACACGAATTTTTGGCGATGCGATAGAGGCAATGAAAGCGCTGGATGATGAGCTTCCGGAAATGATTTTTTTGGATATTTTGTTGACAGGGCCGGATGGTTTTACATTTCTTAATGAATTGATTTCATATTCTGATACTGCAAAAATTCCAATAGTGATAGTTTCATCACTTGATTTTGGCGGGAAGGATTTGAGCGTATATGGCGTGGTAGGAGTTTTGAACAAAGACGATATGACGCCACAAGAAATTAGGAGATATGTAGATAAATATGCAGGGTAAGGATGAAAAAACTTTGGCATATGTACTGAAACGCACGAATTATGGTGAGGCGGATAGAATTTTGAATATTATTACACCAACTGGCAAAAAAACTGTGATGGCGAGAGGCGTGAGAAAAGAAAAATCAAAACTTGCCGGTGGAATAGAAATGTTTTCACTTACAGAACTGAATGTCCATTATGGTAAAGGCGAATTTGGATTAGTGACTGGCGCCAAAATGAAAACTTTTTATAGTAATTTACTTGTAGACTTAGAAAGAATGGAACTTGCTGCGGCAGTGCTTAAAAAGATCAATGTCTTAGCGGATAGTTCGGATAATCCGGAACATTTTGAAATTGTAGATCAAGTGTTAAAAAACTTAAATGCTGGGGTGGATGGGGTGCTAGCGGATGTTTGGTTTTTGATGAATGTGGCACGAGCAAGCGGAGAAGAAATCAACCTTTATTATGATGCGGATGGGAATAAACTTTTGCCAGACAAAAAATATGAGTGGAGCGTGATGGAAAAATCTTTGGTGGAGAGGGCAAGTGGAGAAATTACTGCAAATGAAATAAAAATGATGCGACTTTTGATTGCGAGCGATCTTGGAGTGGTAGCAAAAGTAAAAGATATTGGCGTACTGCTACCTAAAATATACAAAATTGCCAAAAGTCTATGATATAATATATTCCGTAAAAGGAGAAAATAATGGCAGACTTTAATAAAGTTTTGACACCGGGGGATTACGAAAATGGTGAGCTAAATGTAGTGATTGAAATACCTACTGGTTCTAATCATAAAATTGAATGGGATCGTGAGCATGCTTGTTTTATGCTGGATCGTGTAGAGCCAATTGCTTTTGCGAAACCATGTAATTATGGCTTTATCCCACAGACGATTGATGAAGATGGTGACGAACTTGATGTTCTGATGATTACTGATCAGCCACTCACTACTGGTATTTGGATGAAGGCAAAAATTCTTGGCGTAATGAAGTTTGTGGATGGTGGCGAAGTAGATGACAAAATTATTTGTGTACCAGCAGACGATCGCAATAATGGTGATTGCTATGAAAAGCTAGAAGATTTGCCAAAACAAACTTTGAAACAAATTGAATTTCATTTTAATCACTACAAAGATTTGAAGAAGCCTGGTACTACGGAAGTAAAGGCATTTGAGGGTTTGAAAGAGGCAAAAGAAGTGATTGCTGCATCCATCAAGCGTTATGAAGAAGCACATCCAGAGCTCGCGGTAAAGAAAGGTATGAAGAGCTTTGCTGATTCTGCCAAGGCTGCGATCAAAGACATGCGTAGCTAATTAAAACAAAAAACAAAAAGCCGCTCGTAAAGAGCGGTTTTTGTTTGGCTATTAGAAATCGCCGTTTTCTACATTAGTGGTTTCTTCAAGGATTTCTTCGGCGGCTGGATCTTCAATATCTTCGCTATTGTCGTCCTCGTCGTCGGTGTAGCTATTATACCAATCAATTTCTTCTTTAATTTGAGTGGCAGTAGCGTTTTCGTAGTCTGAGGCTGGCATGGTCATGATGATATATTTGCCGTCTAATTCAATTTTTTCGGCAGGAGATTCTTCTTCGGAAGCTTTGACCGCATTATAGACTGATTTGGCGGTTTCGGCATCTTTGTATTCGTAGTAAGTCTTGAGGCCAGTAATGGTGTCGCCAGAATAAGTATAGACGGCGTGAGATTTGATTGGTGCAAGCTCATCTACTTCTTCGCCTTCGTCTAGGTTAGCAAGAAAATCAACGGTAAGTACATATTTGCTGCCGTCCGAGACAAAATAGTTGTCGTTTAGGATTGGTTTCCTGGTGACTGCAAAAACTATAATAAGTGCAGCGATAATAGCAATGGCTATGACGCTGGCTGTAATTCCAACAATTAAACTTTTCTTGTTTTTAGATTTTTTTGGCATTTTTACCTCCTTTGTTTAATTTTAGCATAAAAAGTTTTATAAATCTGAAATCTTGACGCGGGTCTGTGTGGTGGTGTCGCGATCGCGGACGGTGACAGTGCCGTCTTCTAATGTATCAAAGTCAATTACAACACATTTTGGTGTGCCGATTTCGTCTTGCTTGCGATAGCGTTTGCCGATATTACCAGAATCGTCCCAAGTAACGTTGGTGTATTTTTTGCGAAGCAAATCGTAAACTTCTTTGGCTTTGGCTACTAGTTCTGGTTTATTCTTTAGAAGTGGGGAAACGCAGAATCTAAATGGTGCAAGGTTTTCTGGAAGTTTTAATACCACGCGCTTTTCGCCATTGATTTCGTCTTCCGTGTAGGCGGTGGATAAAACTGCGAGCACAAGACGTTCTACACCGATAGATGGCTCAATCACATGCGGCACGAAGACTTCGTTTGTGATCTTGTCGCGGTATTCCATGGATTTGCCAGACTCGCGCGCGATATTTTGAAGATCGAAGTCGGTGCGATAGGCAAGGCCCATGAGCTCTTCTTCGCCATTTGGGTATTTGAACATAAAATCTACAGTGCGTTTAGAATAATGAGCGCGATCTTCTGGGGCTACTTCTAGATGGTTG
This sequence comes from Candidatus Saccharimonadota bacterium, assembly GCA_017510705.1. Lineage (GTDB taxonomy): Bacteria > Patescibacteriota > Saccharimonadia > Saccharimonadales > Saccharimonadaceae > Nanosyncoccus. The sequence continues at coordinate 17,214 of JAFWMO010000006.1, read as the reverse complement.
ATATCGTTTGGCTTTAGACCCATGCGAATTTCTAGAAAATCGTCACATTCTTTGTAGATTTTTTCAAATTCGGATTCCCAAGTGTCTGGATGCACGAAATATTCAATTTCCATTTGCGAACATTCGCGATCGCGAAGAATAAAGTCGCGTGGGCTGATTTCATTGCGGAAGGCTTTGCCTTGCTGGGCGATACCGAATGGGATATTTGGGTAAATCGTATCGACGATATTTTTGTAATTTGTGAAAATACCTTGGGCGGTTTCTGGACGTAAATAGGCGATATTTTTTTCGGCAAGCTCTGCGTCGTCGTCTGGAAGAACGGCGCCAACGTGGGTGGTAAACATCATATTAAACTTGCGGATCGGGCCCCAGTTTTCTTTGCCGCAAACTGGGCATTTGGTGTGGGTGGCTAGGAATTCTTCGGTGGTAACAGACTCGGAAATACCGTCGGCGATTTTGTCGGCACGAAAGCGGGATTTGCATTCTTTGCATTCTACGAGAGGATCTGCGAAAGTGGCGGTGTGGCCAGAAGCAACCCAAGTCCTAGGGTTCATGAGAATAGCCGCATCAACACCATAAATGTCATCACGGTTTTCAACAAAATAGTTCCACCATTCGTCCATTATTTTTTTCTTTAAAGTAACGCCAAGTGGGCCAAAATCCCAAGTGCCGGCGAAGCCACCGTAAATATCAGAGCCAGGGAATATAAAACCACGGCGTTTGCATAAGCTAATTATTTCTTCCATGCTATAATTATATCATGAATAAGAAGAGAACATATAGGAGAACGCTATATTATTATTGGAAAGCCAATAAGAAATACAAGCTATACACTATTGGCAACTTTTTGTTGACTCCTGTGAGTGTGGTGCTTCGTATTTTTAGTCCACTTATTTTGGCCTATATGTTGGATATTATGTCGCAAAGTCTTTCTAATGAAGAAATGATTGATGCAATTTTGCCATTGGGTTTGCTGTTTTTGGGCGTGGAGATATTGAGAGAACATATTGTGGGGCCGATTAGACTTTGGTGCCACTGGAAAATGGAGATTGGTACAATGTATGATCTAGGTTTACAATGTTTTGATACGATTGAAGCACAGTCGATGCAATTTCATACGAATAAATTTTCTGGTTCACTTGTGTCGCAGGTAAATAAGTTTATTAGCTCGTATGAGAATTTTATGGATCAAATGGTTTGGAATGTGGCGCCAGTAGTGATTGATGTAATTGTTGTGATGCTAATTATGTTTCCGCGTGCGCCACTTTATGCGGTTTGTATTTTGATTTTTATGATAGTGTTTATTGTGATTGCAACTTGGTGGTCCAAGAAAATAGGCCCACTAAACGAGCGTGAGGCTTCAATGTCCAATAAACGCACCGGGCAACTTTCTGATGCGATTACGAATATTGTTTCGGTAAAAAGTTATGCGAGGGAAAATTTTGAACACAAAAGATTTGCGAAGTGGCAGAAGGAAGTTTACAATGCATCTTATGATATTTTGAAAGCTGATACAAAAAGAAATTATTGTTTTGATACAATTTTTCTTTTGATGAATGCTTTGATTATCGTTCTTATGATGTTTGGCAGAAGTTGGTTTTCGTTTTCTTTGGCTACTTTGATTTTGATTGTGAATTATACTTCTATGCTAACTGGTGATTTGTGGAATATACACTCTATTTTTAAAACTATGAATCGGATTTTTGGTGATGCAAAAGAAATGACGGAAATTTTGGATACGCCGGATGATGTGGTGGATGAGCCTGGCGCAAAGAAATTAATTATAGCTGACGCAGAAGTGAATTTTGATAATATTTCGTTTAGGCATGAAAACGCAAAAGAGACGATTTTTGAGGATTTTTCTTTGCTAATTAAGCCTGGTGAACGTGTGGGGCTAGTGGGTGTGAGCGGTTCTGGAAAAACTACGCTAACTAAACTTCTTTTGAGATTTGCGGATGTGAAAAGTGGTGCAATATATATTGATGGACAAAATATTCATGATGTAACACAAAATAGTTTGCGCGATGCAATTGCGTATGTGCCGCAAGAATCGTCACTGTTTCACCGTTCAATTTTTGAAAATATTTCGTATGGAAGGCCGGGGGCTACGGATGAAGAAGTGCATGAAGCAGCAAGGCTTGCCAGCGCGGATGAATTTATTGCGAATCTTCCGAATGGCTATGATACGCTAGTGGGTGAACGTGGCGTAAAACTTTCTGGCGGGCAGAGGCAGAGGATTGCAATTGCGCGTGCTATTATAAAGGATGCGCCAATTTTGGTCTTGGATGAGGCGACTTCGGCGCTGGATTCTGAGTCTGAAGCGGCAATACAAGAAGCGCTTGCGAATTTGATGGAAGGGAGGACGTCTATTGTGGTGGCACATAGGCTTTCTACGATTGCGGGGCTTGATAGAATTGTGGTTTTGCGCGATGGGAAAATTGTAGAACAAGGTTCGCACAAAGAACTTCTTGCTAAAAATGGTGAATATGCCAAACTTTGGTCTAGGCAGAGTGGGGCATTTCTGGATGAGGAGTAAAAATCTTTTCGTTTTTGATGGAATCTGGGAGGTAGTTTTTGTCTAGATGGAAGCCGGAAGTCCACTGTTGACCTTTGCCGTAGCCGAGGTCTTTCATGAGTTTGGTTGGGGCGTTGCGGAGCCAGGTAGGGACTGGCTCGTTCATGGATTTTTTGGCGAGATCTAGAGCCTTGTACCAAGCATCGGCGGAGTCGCGATTTTTCTTGGATTTAGATAAAGCAATACAAGTGTGCGCGAGAATTAGTCCGGATTCTGGCATACCGACGCGCTCTACAGCTTGGAAACAAGCGGTGGCGAGTGAGAGTGCGCCATTTCCGGCAAGGCCGATATCCTCGGATGCAAAGATTACCATGCGGCGGGCGATAAATTTTGGATCTTCGCCGGCTTGGACCATGCGAGCAAGATAATATAGGGCGGCGTCGGTATCGCTGCCACGCATTGATTTGATGAATGCAGAAATCGTGTCGTAGTGATTATCGCCTTTTTTGTCGTAGCCTGGCATTTTTTTGCCAGCAGCTTCTATGATGATGCTTTCGTCAATTTTATCGGAAAGTGATAAAGCAAGTTCTAAATCACCAAGGGCTGAACGCGCGTCTCCGCCGGATAGTTCCGCTAGATAATCAATGGCTTTTTTGGTAACGCGTTTTCCAGCATTTTCTGCTTTGATGGCACGTTTGATTACTTTGACGATTGCGTCTTTTGAGAGAGGGTTTACGACTACGACGCGGGAGCGGGAGAGGAGCGGGGAAATGACTTCAAAAGATGGATTTTCGGTGGTGGCGCCGATTAAAGTAATAAGGCCAGATTCTACGTGTGGGAGAAATGCATCTTGTTGGGCTTTGTTGAAGCGGTGAATTTCATCCACAAAAAGAATTGTGCGAGTTTTTAGATTCCAATTTAGTTTGGCGCGAGAGACGACTTCTTCAATATCTTTTTTGCCAGCGGTGACGGCAGAAATTTCTACAAAGTCTGCTTTGAATTCGCGGGCCAAAATACGAGCAAGAGTGGTCTTGCCGGTGCCAGGCGGGCCCCAAAAGATCAAATTGACTGGCTCGCCGTTTTTCACGATTTCGGTCAAAATTTTACCTTCGCCAATAATGTCTTCTTGGCCTAGGACTTCAGAAAGTTTGGTAGGGCGCATTCTCTCTGCTAGTGGAACTCTATTCATATAAATATATTATAATAAAAATCTTTACAAAATTTAATTATTTATGGTAAAATTAAGGCAATAATAATAAAGGAGTTATAAAAATGTACGATTTTCAATCATTAGTTAGCAGCGCTAACAGCTTGATTTCTGTTGCTGATGGTAGAGCAAATTTCGTAACAAACTGGCTAATTGTGGGTAGTGTGCTATCAGTAGTAGCAGCTATTTTGCTATTCTTCTTGTTTGTAAACAAAAAAGGTGCCGTAAAAGGTTTCTGGGGCAAAGTAAAAGATTTTCTATCTTTCAAAGATATGTATATTGAATCTTTGCTCAAGATGTTTTATATCGGTTCTACCGTATACATCATCTTTACCGCTGTAGCTTCTGCAGTTTATGCAGATTTCCAAAGCTTCTTCTTTGAGCTACTTCTTGGCCCAATTGTAATTCGTCTTGCATACGAGTTTGCAATGGTATTCGTAAAGATGTGGAAGAACTCTGAGAAATAATAATTTTAGCTAGAGTTAAAATCTCCCGTTTCTTGCGGGAGATTTTTTATATTAATTCTTTTACGCGTCTAGCGACGCCTTCGTTTCCGTCTATTAATTTGGCATTCGGAAAGAAGCTTTGAATTTCTGGTTTGATTAAAGAATAGTGGGTGCAGCCAAGGACGATGACGTCTGGCTGGTAGTTTTTGTTTTTGAGATCTTCAAATAGCTCGGATAGTTTTTTTCTAATATCTAGTTTTTGCTCAATCGTGTCGGCGAGGCCAGGGCAGGCAAGCAGCGTGATGTTTTGGCCTTCGCGTATGTTTTCTTTAGCAAGGGACTTGGTGCGTTCTGACGCAATAGTGCCAGGCGTAGCCATCACGAGAATATTTTTAGCGTTAGTTTCGGTAGCTAATTTAATGGCCGGTTCGGTGCCAACAAATTTTAGCTCCGGATATTTTTCGCGAAGGAAGCCAATGCATTTGGTGGTGGCGGTATTACAAGCAATTACGATTATTTCGGCTCCCCAGTTTTTTAATTCTTCAGTGTTTTTTGAAACAATTTGTTTTAGCTCTTCTTCTGGCTTTTCGCCGTATGGGCAATTTTTGGAGTCGGCAATATACTGATACTCTTCGTTTGGAAGAATATTTCTAATTGCGGTAAGTACTGTAGTGCCGCCAATCCCGGAATCAAATACGCCAATTTTCATAATATATAGTATACTATATATTATATAGGAGGTATATGAAAAAACCAGATGAAATTGCTGGGGTGGCTGTGAAAGTGGGCGAAGGGAAGGCAAGGCTTCCAATTTATAAAATGTTGTTACTCGGGATAATGGCGGGTGCGTTTATTGCGTTAGCTGGTGTGGCGGCGACTTTTGGAAATGTCTATGGCGGCAAAATCGCTGGTGCTTGTATTTTTCCGGCGGGGCTTGCAATGGTGGTGGTAGCTGGGAGTGAGTTATTTACCGGCAATAATCTTATGAGTATGGCACTGCTTGATAGAAAAATTGGTTTTTTGGCGCTTTTAAAAAACTGGGCATTCGTATTCCTTGGTAATTTAATTGGCGCGGTGGCGGTAGCTGGGGTTGTGGTGCTTTCCGGCGCATTTGATAATATTGCGGATACAGTAGTAGCTACGGCTACGGCAAAAGTGAGTATGGGATTTTTTGAAGCTATGCTTCGGGGTGTGCTTTGTAATTTTCTAGTTTGTATTGCGGTGTGGATGGCGTTTGGTGCGGAAACGGTGAGTGGAAAAATAATTGCAGTGTTTTTTCCGATTATGGTATTTGTACTCTGTGGGTTTGAACACTCGGTGGCAAATATGTTTTATGTGCCGGCAGGGATTTTTGAAAACTTGGTTAATGACACCTACGGCGGCGCGCTTACGGCGGAAGGATTTTTGCTAAACAATCTTTTGCCGGTGACGATTGGTAATATTATTGGTGGCGCACTACTAGTGGGCGGGATATATTATCTGGTGTATTTAAAGAAGCAAAAAGTAGACAAGAAGTAGATTTTTTGGTATAATCGTGGTGTTGGCGCTGTAGCTCAGTTGGTAGAGCAGAGGCCTGAAGAGCCTTGTGTCACTGGTTCAAGTCCAGTCGGCGCCACCAAACTTTATATAACTCGGCATTTTCGCCGATTTTTTTAGTAGTAAATTCCTGTTAAGTACCTTGCCAACAATAGGGCGTAAAAATTGTGCATTTTTACGACAGAAAACTGCAAAAAACATGCATTTTGTCCCTGTTAAAATGTCTGTTAATACCCTAAACAATTTGGTCACATAAAAAAGTACCGTAGGTCAAACCTACGGTACTTCCCTAGTTTTTTAACTAAATCTTTTCTGGATTCAAAAGGATAGTCTTTAGTTGCTCTGCTACGGCATCGGTAGGTACCATATATTCACTGGTGCAATTCTGAGTGCGCCAAGTATCGTGAATTACAAAATCAAATCCATTGAATTGAACATCCGGAGTGGTATTACCTTGCCAACTCTTCTTAGAATCTTCCATGGCCCTTATGGTGACAACGGAACAGGAAAAGATATCATTATAGTAAGCAGCTTGCGGCTGTTCGACATAATCGTTCTTAGAAATAGCCGTCAAACCAACAACATAATTACCATAACTATCGCCTTGATTTTCCTGATCAACTGCATACCCATAATTAGTTAAATCATCCGATAATTTGTACTTTACACCCCATTTAGGCACATAAAAGTATCCGTTTTCAATATAAGGACCGCCGCTAACCTTGGCTGTATCGGTAATAGTTACGGTTGTTCCATTATTTGTTGTGGTTTCAATTTCAGGAGTTTCAATAGTAGTAATTGTGCCGTCATCTTCTTTGATTTGAATCTTCAAATCAGAAATTTGGCTGTCCTTTTGTGAGCTTTGTATCATACCGTAAACACCAAACCCAATACCACAAGCTGCCACGATACACGCAATCGCAGTAGCGATTTTAAAGCCATTTCCGCTTTTATGCTTATTCTCTATAACTGGTACTATTGGCGCGCCAGTCTCAGTATTTTGTTCCATTAAACTCCTTTCTATAATGCTTATATTTTTATTATAGCATGATTTAACTTTTCCCGAGCATCTTCCTTATAGATTGTTAATGCCTGCCCAATTCGCCCCCACCATCAAAATCCCTTCGGGATTTTTTTTGTTGTCACCGGAACTTCGTAAACGGCGCCACCAGATTATATGTTAATATCCTAAAATCTATGCTACCCCATCCCATTCGTCATAAAACTCTTTCAAAAATTCTTTCATGAACCTATGTCTATGCTCCGCCATGTTTCTAGCAGTTCCAGTATTCATTAAATCTTTAAGTTTTAAGAGTTTCTCATAAAAATGAGTTATTGTCGTACCTGTATGTTTATAATACTCGTCGGCAGACATGTTCTCTTTGTACTTCATGTCGGGAATATGCATCGGCACATTATGATTCCCACCATAAGCGAATGTTCTACCTATTCCAATTGCTCCAATCGCATCCAGTCTGTCTGCGTCTTGTACAATTTTCCCTTCTATCGTATCTGGAGTGATGGTATCTTTTCCCTTGAACGACACTTGAGAAATGATATGACAAACTTGTTCTATTTCTTCGTCAGAAACACCATGACGTTCTAGGAAAGACTTTGCGTTATGGAATGGCTCCTCTTCACGTCCTACTAACTTATAATCATCTACATCATGTAATAATGCACTCAAATAAACTAATTGTGTATTACACTCTTCAAATCTCGCAATATGTTTCGATAAATTATACACCCTTAAAGTATGATAATAATCATGCCCACTGAAATCATTCTTAAAAAACTCTTTCACATACTCCAAAGTTTCATCCACTATGTTTTTCAACCTTATTTCTCCTATTTTATATATCTATTATAACACGAGACGCTCTTACTTTTGCCTCTTCTCTATACAGTGTTAAAGCCTGAACAATTCGCCCCCACCACATGCCTTTCGGGGCTATTTTTTATGCTATAATGAAAACATGATAACGAAGCTTGTTTTTATATTGTCTTATTTAGTTTTCTTCGTCGGCCTTACAATTTTCAAAAAAACAGATCAAAAATTAAATATTGTCAGATACTTGATTTTTCAAATTATGCTAACAATGATCTTTAATGTAGTCCTCATGACTATTTTGTATTTATTTGGAGTCGGCATGGCGCCAATGTTTGCTTCGAGCGTACTAGGCATAATTGGCGTTGCACTAATAATCATTGCATTAAAGAAAAAACAATTCCAAAAATACGAATTTCGTTGGATAGATTTAGTAGCATCCTTGTTGATAGCTGGCGTAGCTTTTGCAGTTGGGATTAAATTGTTTGGCCCAGATTTGCATCTTGCATACAACAATGCCGACCCAGCCGTACATTTCTTTATGACGCAAGACGCACTTATAAACGGCAATCATTCCAGTATGTTTTTCAATGAAATAAACAACGCTCTTGCCATAAATGGAATGAGTATTTTTACCGATTCATCATTTTTAAACTACAAACTATACATAATAATTGAAATTTGCATGCTAGCATTTAGCGGGCTGATGTTTTATACGCTCGCTTCGCAGTGGGCAAAGAAAAACACACACAACTTAATCTGTGCCGTAATTGCGATATTTTATTTGCTAGGATATAGCCTTAATAACACAATTTATGGTTTTGGATATTTGGGCGTGGCCGTTACTTTAATTTGTTTTACAATTATTTTGTGCAAATCGCTATGGGACGGAATAATTGGGCTAAAAAAGTTTATGCCACTCATGAGCATGTGCGCTTTTTGCAATGCAATGTGCTACGTATTATTCGCTCCTTTGGTCTGGCTAATTATAGCAGCGATAGTGTTTTGTTATGGCCGCAAAAATAAATTTAAATTTAAGAAAATTCTATTAGTTGAGACTGCTATCTTTGCTCTGCCACTAATTCTTGTAATAAAGTTTTATTATTTTGATTTTCTTTTAACGGAACAAATGGATGTAGAAGATCAAATCCGTACCAATGGTGCACACTATGCGTATTATATTAAAAACGCAATTCTATTCTTGCCAATGGCGATTTATGCATTAATACAAAACATTCGCAAAAAGAAATCTTTTGTCACTACCTTCTTCTTTATTTCTTGGATGATATTCTTTATGCTTTCAGTGATCGCCAGAGAATTTGGGATGATTTCGCCATATTATTGTTCAAAAATGTATCATGTGGCATGGCTAGTGACATTTATTATGTCTGCAGACGGCACAGTGCAACTTTTGCAACGGATTCCAAAAACTGTCATAGCTTATGGCGTGGTAGTATCGGCTTTAATAGCGAGCGCATTCTTTAATCGCGGCGGCCCGCTGGTAGATATTTACAGATTTAATTTTAGCTGGGTAAGGCTTCATGAGACTATCGGTGAGCAAACTATGGAGGGCTATCGTTTTGCTAGCGACGAGATTGTAAACAAAGGTGAAAAAATCGTTTGGGCTACTAACCTTAGAAGATACGACAGAGCATATTGGTTTTATGGATTACAAGTAATCGAGACAAACAAATGCGATTATTGTGGGGCTTGGAACTATGATGCGACTGGACTAGAAAACAACATGAAAGAAAACAAAGTAAACTATATTGGCATCTTCAAACTTGACCCAGAATCATACGCACCATATACTAGCTTATTAAAAGACAAAAAACCTATTTTTGAAAACAACGAAGTTGCAATTTACAAATATTAACAACAAAAAAATCCCGAAGGGACTTTGATGGTGGGCGATACAGGAGTTGAACCTGTGACCTCGTCTACGTCAAAGACGCGCTCTAGCCAGCTGAGCTAACCGCCCGTATCTATAGTTCGTAGAAATGGTGAGCTGGGAGGGGCTCGAACCCTCGACACCGGGCTTAAAAGGCCCGTGCTCTAACCAGCTGAGCTACCAGCCCATTTACTACGATATTTATTATAACGCAAAATCATATTTTTTTCAAGAATTAAATCCGGCTCGTTTATCTGTGATATAATAAATTTATGAAAAAGATCAATACTTCACCAATTTCTGGCATGCAAGAACTTTTGCCAGAGAAACAAGCAACTTTTAATAGCCTCAAAAATATTATAGGTGAAGTTTATCATTGTCATGGATTCTTGAATATTGAAACGCCAATAATTGAGCGAGAGGAGATTTTGCTGGCAAAAGCTGGCGGTGATACCGAAAAACAAATTTACAAAGTGGTAAAAACTGCTGAGGCTAAAGATGGCGCAGATCAAGCGCTAAGGTTTGATCACACAGTGCCTTTGGCGCGTTACGTAGTGGAGCACGAGAACGATTTGGCGTTTCCGTTTAAGGTGTCACAAATTGGGCGGAATTTTCGTGGTGAGAGAGCACAAAAAGGTAGATACCGTGAGTTTTATCAGTGCGATGCGGATGTGATTGGTAGGAATAGCCTGCCGATTTATTATGATGCGGATGTGATTGAGACTTCATTAGATGCGCTACTTAATTTTGGCTTGGATACCCCAGTTGTAGCAAGGATTTCTAACCGCAAAATTTTGAGTGGATTAATCAGCGAATTAGGGGTGGAAGATAAGTCTAAAGATATTTATAGTATTATAGATCATTCCGAAAAAGTGCCAGCCGAAGAAACCGAGGCGGCATTTACCGAGATTGGTCTTAGCAATGAGAAAAAGGCTTTGATTCTCGCATTTATGGATATCTATGGTGCGCGTGAATATGTGGTGGATAAATTAAGGAACCTAGGCGTGGGCGACCAAGTATTTAATGATGGCGTGAAAGAATTAGATATCGTGCTAGGGCTTCTAGAGGCAGACGGTTACAAAGAAAATGTAAAAGCCGACATGAAAATTGTGCGCGGGCTAGATTATTATACGGGTACGGTGTTTGAGTATGCTTTGCCAGAATACCAGCAAGTGGGGTCCATAGGTGGCGGCGGGCGTTACGACAATCTGACTGGGCATTTTACGGAGCAAGTTTTCCCTGGAGTGGGCAGCTCAATTGGACTTACTAGGCTATTTTATGTTCTAAATGAAAATAATTTGCTAAAAAGTCAAGTAGAAAGGCCGCTAGAGGTGGCGGTGGTGCCAATATCGGAAAACGAGATAGAATATGCCTTTAAGGTGGCAAAAGAGCAAAGAGAAAAAGGCAAAGCTACCACGGTGGTGCTAAGTGGCAAAAAATTGGGCGACAAGTTAAACTATGCCGCAAAACTTGCTAAAGTCGCGATTATCATCGGTGAAGACGAAGTAAAGACTGGTGAATTAAAAGAAAAGATACTTAATTAATCTTTTTGGCTTCAAAGAGGACAGTGGGGACGGCTGGTGGTGGGGTAAAATCGGTAGGCTTCAAAGGTAAACGAATTTTGGTTTGGTATTTTTGGATTAATTTTAGCCCAAGCTGCGAGGTGTAATGGCGGTCTGTATTTAGAAGTTTCAGAGCGAATTGTTTTTGTAAAATCAGGTAAAAAGCCTCTGGTGGGTTTTCTGCTTCAATTAGTTTGTGAACAATGGCGGAACTAAGATGAAAAGGTGGATTAGAAAACACTTTGTATGGACCAGAGGGAAGTTTGATATTTAGAAAATCGTCTTCGATAATTTCGACGTTTTCAATGCTATGGGCGTGCAAATTTTCGCGGAGTTTTTTGGCGGTAGCGTGGTCTGGTTCCACGGCGATAACTTTGGCGACGCGGTGAGAGAGTGCGCTAGTAATTACGCCAGAACCGGCGCCAATTTCTAGCACAGTATCGCGTTTCTTTAGATTAGAATGGCCGATCAAAATTAATGCAAGACGCGGGTTTCTAAGAAAATGTTGGGAAAGAGTGGGGTTTCGCATAATTTAACGATATTTGAGACCAGCTTCCATGTGTTCGAGGACGTCTTCGTAATCGCCGTTTGGGTTGAAGCCAGAAAAAGTATAATTATTAAATTTGAAATATGGCATACCATCTACGAGCTTGGTGGTTTTTTCGGCGCGCTCTATAATGGTAGCAAGTGGAGTATCGTTATTTACGCATTTTTCAAAGCTGTTGCTAAGCCCAATAGATTTACCAAGGTTAATCCAAAATGGCTTGCCGGTGTTGTCAAGGCCGTCAAAACCGGCGCCACCGCCCCTAAAGAAATCTTGCCAGATAGTATGGACGGCTAGATTGTAATAGTCCCAAAATCTGCCTTCATCTTTGGCACAATAAGCAGCAATGGCACCTTCGCGAGAGGCTGGAGATTGGTGTTGGCCGTATTCATAGAGAAAATCCGAAAGGCGAATTTCTACCAAAATATCTTTTTCTTTAATATATCTTTTGAAATCTTCTTCGTGCTCTACGATAGGGTTTTCAAAATAAATACAATATGGACAGGCGAGGTCACTATACATAATATAGTAATTTTTGGCGTTTAGATTACCCATAGTCATAGCTTCATCCCAGACAATGTCGGTGTTGGGAGTTTTTTTGGTCATACTGATAATAATAGTGGCAAGTAGTGCGACGGCTACCGCAACAACGCCAATAATCCTAAGCGCTTTTTTCACGCTCCTCCTTTTTCTTCATAAAATTCTCATTTACTATTGTAGCATAAGTTTCTACGCCGAGACGTTTTAATGATAAAATCGCAATAAAAATAGCGAGCCAGGTAATGATAGTGGAAATAGTGCCGGTGACAGCGAGGCCACCAGTGGAAAAAATTGCACCAAGGAGTGGAGTAAGGAGTGTGGTGCCACAAGTAGGGCAGCCGGCACCGAGGGCGATTAGCCCGGTGATAATACCGGCTTTTTCAAGATTTTCGGAGTTTTTGGTGCCGTTTTTTGCATCTACGCGTTTTTTGCTCCAGAGGAAAACGATGAGGCCAATTAGGACGCCCTGGAGCATAGAAATTGCAAAAATTGGTAACCAATCTAAAAATGGGTGATTAAAACCAAAAATGCCGAGAAAATTATCCCAAATAACATGAAGATTATCCGGAAATCCGAGAGCACCCATTAGTTCAAATTTGGAGAAGCCACCAGAAAGTAAGTTCATAAGAAGACCAAAAAAGAGGAAAGCCGGTACGAAACCATACCAAAAGCGCTTTTCACGCGTGGTTAGCAAAATACCTTTGCCCGCCAAAACAAATTCATCTAGCCATTTCCTCCAATTCATATAAGCATTATAACATATTTTTCTGTTGTTTTTGTCAAATAGTTTTGTTCGGTTTACCTCTGTTATGACTGGAAAATATTAAAACATAAAAATAATGAAAATCAATGTTGACACACATTCTGCCTATGCTAAAATAGAGTTAGGTTCAGACTGATCAACGTTGAGAGAAGCCGGAGCCGATTGGGAGAAAGGGTGGAGAGTGTAGAGTTGTTTTGGTTAATACTCTTAATTCACCTAGAAATGAATAAAAAATCCACAGTTTAGACTGTGGTTTTTTGTGGTGGGGGGTGGACATTTCGGATACTCTGTGGTAAGATACGGAGCGTGAAAGAAATAGAGTTAAAAAAGGTTTCTAATGCAAGAATAGGCCGCGTAAATACTTGTGGTGCACATTTGGAGGCGCACGAATATGACACCATTTATTTTCTTGCCAGTTATGGTTTTGATATTGAAATAATAAAACCTTCAAATACTCCAAAAACTAGCAATCCGGATTTTTTAATAAAGGGTGCTATATGGGAAGCAAAATCGCCTAATGGCTCTGGTAGCTCTACTATTGCTAGGCAGTTTCATAAAGCTGGGAAGCAAGCTGATAGACTAGTGCTTGATCTTAGGAGAATAAGACTATCTGTCGATATTTCGGAAAAAGAGGCCAAGAAACGCTTCGCGAGTTCTAGAAATATAAAACGTCTGTTGCTTATAACGAAAGATAACCGCTTGCTTGACATTAGAAAATAATAGATGTATAATTGTATTAATGAGGGCGACCTGCTGCGGTAAATGCAGATGGGCCAAGCCCTCGCTTTTTTATGCGCAATGCTTGTGTGTCTTACTTTTTATGCTAAAAAGGGTAAAAATGTGGTATAATATGTGTTATGAGACTTTCTAGAAAGATAGACCAAGTCTTAACTATGTTTTTGATTATTTCGGTGACGCTGGTTTTTGGCGTCTTTATTTCTATGTGGAACAAAAACACTTTTGCAGAGAGCGAAGACGGTGTATATGCAGAAAGTGCGGATCATTTTGTGACTTTTTATGACAACGGTGAGAAGCTGACGGTAAAAACTAGTGCCGAGACAGTGGGTGAAGCTCTAAACCGGGCGGGCTATAAGATTAGTTCTACCGATATAGTGGAGCCAAGCCTGGATACCAAGATAGACAGTGACTTTTTTGTAAATATTTATCGGGCGCGGCCGGCGCTGGTAAAAGATAGCAACATAGAGAAATATATTATGACCGCCAGCTATGACAAGAAAATTATCGCAAAAGAAGCTGGGCTTACTATCTATGATGGGGACGAAATCAATATAGCCCTAAATCGTAATTTTCTAGAAGCGGGAGCGGTGAGCGTGTATGAGGTTACGCGGAATGGCGGGCGTACTGTTACCGAGGAGGAGGAAATTCCGTTTTCCGAGCGTACTATCAAGGATTACAATTTGGCGCCTGGCACACGTGAGGTAAGGCAACTGGGTGAGGTGGGGCTAAAAACCACCGTATATAATATATATTATATAGATAACAAAGAGGTAAGTCGCGAGAAAGTATCTGAGCAGATTGTGCGAGAGCCGGTAGAGCGGATTGTGGCGGTGGGTGCAAGCCAGATTGAACGGCATCCACTTACGGCTGGGATGGGGCGCAATCGTTATACTGTAACCAAGCCAGGTGGTACGGTGGTGGAGCGCCAAGAGACATTCTATGATCTAGATATGGGGATTGTGATAGGATTTTGTGGCACTAGCTATTCGGTGCGTGCGGATGGCGTAAAGGTGGATCAGGATGGCTATGTGATGGTGGCGGCAAATCTTAGTCGTTACCCAAGATGTTCGGTGGTAGAGACTAGCCTTGGCGCCGGCAAAGTGTACGATACGGGTTCGTTTGCGACTTCCAACCCAGAACAGTTTGATATTGCGACAGATTGGACCAACCATAATGGTCGCTAAAAATGATAAATCTTTAGGCCAGCACTGGCTTAAAAATCGAGTCGTACTAGACGAAATCGCTGATGCGGTAAGAGAAGATACGAGTGCCAAAGTATGTGTAGAAATTGGGCCGGGGCTTGGCACGCTGACATCTAGTCTTCTCAAGCGTTTTGACAAGGTGACTGCGGTGGAATTTGACGCGCGTCTTGCCGAAAATTTGCCAAAATCTTTTCCGGGTAAAAATTTAGAAGTAGTGAATGCGGATTTTCTAAAATATGATTTGGATAATATAGAGACACCGTATGTAGTGGCTGGAAATATCCCATATTATATCACTAGCCCGATTATTGAGAAGATTTTGAAGGCGAAAAATTTGCCAGAAAAGGCGGTGCTCCTCATCCAAAAAGAAGTAGCAGAGAGAATTGTAGATACCAAAGAAACAATGTTGTCTCTAATGGTAAAAAACCGGGCGGATGCAGAGCTTTCTGTGATGGTGCCGAGGGATGAATTTACGCCACCACCAAAGGTGGATAGTCAAGTGATAATTTTGAGGCCACATTTGCCAATACTAGACGACGAAGCTTTTAAGATTATTCGCCTAGGATTTATTGCGCCAAGAAAAAAACTGGTGCACAATTTGGCGGCATTAAGGCCAGAATTAGAAATAAAACAGATTTTTAGGGAACTAAATATAGACGAAAATGCTCGCCCAGGGGATTTGCATCTAGAAACCTGGGGAAAGCTGATAGAAAAAATGTAAAAAAACTTTAGAAAAAATGCTTGTTTTTAATAAATGTGTGATATATTATATATATAAAACATAATCACATTAGGTTGGCTTTCAGAGCGGAGGTATGATGAAAAGCAAAAAGATGAGATTGTCTGGCGGAGAACTCTTAGTGGGTTCGTTGGTCCTTGCGACAGTTTTTGCTGGCTCGGCGCTCGTAATACCAAATGTGGCGGCGGATAATTCCGCAGTGGATCAGGTGCAGATCAATGTGCAGACTTCTTGTACTCTTACTGGTAGCGGCAACGGTACTTATGCAGTAGAGTTGATCAACGGTCAGAAGGATGAAAATATCGGTAATACCACCCTTACAGCATACTGTAATGATGAAAATGGTTTTGCGATTTATGCAGTAGGCGCAGGTGATGATGAAGAGGGCGATACCTATATGCATCACAATGCAGATAGCTCTAATAATTTCAATACCGGTACTACTTTTAGCGGTGCGACTTCGGCGTGGGCGTTTAAGCTAGCGGCGATTACTGGACAATATACGCCGCAAATTACTAGCGGGTACACTTCGTTCCACACCGTGCCAGACCAATACACAATGGTGGCATATCGTGATGATACGGAAGGCGGATCGCAGGCTTATGCGGAAGATCCTAGCACGGGGCAGGTTACATCTATCGGTTCGCAACTTACGGCGACTTATGGCGTATATGTATCTGGTACACAAGCACCAGGCACTTACACTGGCAAGGTGCGCTATGCTTTGGTACACCCATATTCTTCTACTAGCTTGATTTCGCTAAAGAAGGCCTTAGAGAATGCTAGTGCACCAACTAGGACGATAGGCGACAAGACTTATTACACTATGCAAGGCATGACGGCCAATATCTGTGCCTCGGCTACGATTATCGGCGAGGCTTCACAAGTGCAACTGGTAGATACCCGCGACAACAAGCTCTACTGGGTGACCAAGCTAGAAGATGGCCACTGCTGGATGACGCAAAACCTAGATCTAGACCTCAAGCGCCCTAATGACACTGGCTATGTGGCACTCACCAATCAAAACACGGATCTTAATGAGTGTGCTGATAATCCAGATGGCTATACTGGAGCATACTATTATGGCTATAGCACGGATGATGGCACGTGTAGTAATAGCAGCATTGTTTGGATTCCAGGGCAGTCTACGATAAATTCATCTAACGGCGATTTTAGCGGGTGGAATGAGACGCAGACTACGCCACAGTCCTTTGATGTGGGGCTATGGTATACCAATGGTGCCTATCATAATTCTTCTACCTGTAACTATCTATCTGGTACGGGGTGCGCAAACTTCTCGCAGACTCCATATGTGATAAATGGTACTCATGGTGCAGTGGGCAACTACTACAACTGGACGGCGGCGATTGCTTCGTCTAACTCTTCTAATCTCACGTCTAATACTTCTGGCAACATCAACAATAACCCAAAGAACTCCATTTGTCCGAAGGGTTGGAGGTTGCCGACTATCTCGAGCGCGTCTGGTGCCACCCCAGGCTCCACTTCTGAGTTCTCCCGCCTCAACTACATCTACAATCACAATTACACATCAACCGGAGACCAAGGCAGAGACCAAGGACTATTTGTTGCTCCTTTATACTTCAACCGGGCGGGCGTCGTGTACTCGGATGCTTTGTACGGCCCAGGCAACGACGGGTACTTCTGGTCTAGTACTGTGTACGATAGTTCCAACGCTTACTACC
>JAFWMO010000005.1 GCA_017510705.1 Candidatus Saccharimonadota bacterium | reverse complement strand
GCACGGGGTAATAGCTCAGCTGATTAGAGCGCTGCCTTTGCAAGGCAGAGGTCCTGGGTTTGAGTCCCAGTTACTCCACCAGAGTAGGAAACTAATAAAAATCTAAAGCTTGCTTTAGATTTTTTGAGTTGACGCCCTCTGGAAGACATTTTGCTTCAGCAAAATGTCTACCACAGTATAATTTACGCCCTTGTCTTATAACTACTCTTGATGTATAATTACTCTAGTTGGGGATATAGCTCAGCTGGTTAGAGCGCGTCACTGATAATGACGAGGTCTATGGTTCAAGTCCATATATCCCCACCAGATTATATCTAACTCGGCATTTTCGCCGATTTTTTATTGATTTTTATGTTTTCGAGGTGTAGAAGGATTTTGCGCTCGATATTTTTCAACTGCATCCGCGAGGGCTTGGTGTCCGAGAATTGAACAATGAAACTTGTGTTTTGGCAGATTACCGAGATAATCGTCAATGTCTTTAGCAGAAATTTTGATCGCCTCGTCAAGCGTCTTGCCTTTTGCGAGCTCCGAAAGCGCAGAGGTAGAGGCGATAGCCGAAGCACAACCATAGGTTTTCCATCGGAGATCTTTAATTTTATTATCCTCTACCTTGATATACATTTTCATTTGATCGCCACAGATTGGATTGCCAACGATGCCTACAGCATCATAGTCAAACTGTGACTCACTGCCAAACAAGAAATTGCGCGGATGCATAAAATGCTCCTTTACGATATCCGAATAAACCCAATCTTGACCTTCGTTCATTTTTGCTTCCTTTCTATGGTACTAATTTTTTGTAAACGATCAATTATTTTCGGTAGAACCTGCATAACTTTTTCAACATCCTTTTCCGTATTATTAAGCCCAAAAGAAAACCGAATCGAAGAGTGTGCAACTTCAGCATCACCAGTTTTTGCCATCAAGACATGACTCGGTTTAATATCGCCAGATGCACAAGCAGAACCGGTGGAAACGATAATGCCTTCAGCGTCGAGGTAAAGTTGGATCGATTCGCCCTCAGCTGCTTCGAAAGATGCATTTAGGATATTCGGTAGGGAATTATCGAGATCGGTGTTAAGACTACTACCAGGGATTTCTCCAAGAATACGGCGGGCAAGTTTGTTGCGAAGAACGCGAATTTTTGTATCGTAAATCTTCCAAGTTTCATGATCAATGGTGTGTTTGAGTGCTGCGCCAAACCCAATAATCCCAATCGTGTTATACGTCGTACCACGACGTTTCTTCTCCTGATTCCCACCGATAATAAACGGCTTAAATGGCACACCATTTTTGACGTAAAGCGCGCCAACTCCAACCGGTCCGCCAATTTTATGTGCACTAAAAGTTGCATAATCTAGGTCAAGTGCCTTAATGTCGATCGTAAGTTTCCCAAGTATCTGTGTTAGATCAGAATGGGCGAAATCACCATTTTTGTGAACTTTTTTAGTAATTTTGTCGATGGGAAGAAATTCGCCAATTTCGTTATTCGCTAGCATATAAGAATAAAGTGCAGGCTCTTTGTCTCCGCTGAGAACCTTTGCAGATTCAATAATAGAGTGATGCTCAAGCGGCGAAGTGACAATTTTATGCCCCTCAAAGGTGCGGATCACGGTATTATTTGACTCTGACGCACCAGAAGTAAAGATAATCTCACTGGGTTCAGCATTAATGAGTTTTGCCAGAAGACTACGCGTTTCTTCAATCTTATTCATTGCAAGGTGGCCCGGGGTATGAAGGGCTGAGGCGTTCGCAAAAAACTTCTGCTCTGCTTCATGCATAGCTTTTATTACCTCCGGCAAAAGCGGGCTGGTCGCAGCATAATCTAGGTAGACCATTATCCCCCCATTATATCACCAAAATATCGTTCTGCCTCCCAGCGAGTTTTTTAAAACTATACGTTTACACTGTCTATTTCAAATCTCGCTAGATGCAGGTTCTTTTTTTGCCCGCCAATTTCAATAGTCACGTCCTGTTCAGAGCCCGAAACATTTGCTATTACAACTCTGTAGCCGTCTTTAGTTTTTCTGGCCACCGCGACAATTTTATCTGAATTACTTTCGCAGCGCACTACTTCGCTCCCGGCAGGGAACAAATCAGCAAACTTTTTCAGTGCAAAATAAATCGGCGTCAAAATAAAATCATCTTCTTTTTCATTCAAAATCACGGGGCTTTTTACATAATTACTAGAGTGATTGGGTCCACCTTGCCACGAAAGGAGCATATTCCAATCAATAAAGGCACTGGTCCCAGAATTGATATCGTTAAAGAGCTCACGCCAGTAAAGTGTAGCATCCTTCTGCCAGAGTTCTTTATTATAAGGTGAAAAGCCACAGCTCATCTCTGAACTAACCATCAGAATATTTGGGTATTTTTGCCGAACCTGCCACATTTGATCAGGGAAAGTGCCATCGTACCAATGATAGCAGAGACCAGCGATCTTTTCTCTCTGGCCAAATTTAGTGACGAATTTGCCTTCAAATAGTTTATCCGCTGCTTTAACCAGTTCACTCTTATTATGATCCCACAAAAGTATCTGAGTATTTAAATCACTAAGCTCGTTTTCTAAATACTTATAAGCAAGTTTCTTCTGCGCTTGGTAAGAAAAAACACAAGACTCCCAAACCTGCGTAGCTAGCGGTTCATTCTGTGGTGTAATATAATCGACTTTTACACCCTCTTTAGCATACTCCTCTAGCCACTTGTGAATATATTTAGCATAAGCCTTGTAACGCCAAGGCTTTAGCCTTCCACTTAGTTTTTGTCCTTGTACAAGTTTCAGACATTTTGGCGGGGACCAAGGGCTAGCCATTATTGTTAAACTATTGTCCTTTAGCACCATTTTCAACATCGGTAAAACATATTTTCTATCGTGTTTGATCGAAAAATCACTTAAATCACTCTTCTTGGTATATTCATAAGGCTTGAGACAAAAATCATTACTCCCAATGCAAAGTCGAATCCAGCGATAGTTTAGTCCAGCTTTTCCAAAATAGGCATTAATCAGTTTTTGTTGCTTTTCGGGAGATAATTTAGCAAAGTTGTACGCCGTCGCTTCCGTAATTGCTCCACCTAAACCTTGCCAAATGCCAAGTGAGGCATCTTTTTTAATTTTAACTTCTTCAACCATAAACTAGTCAAATTATAGCATGAAAGTTCAAGCAGATAGGAAAAACGCTCCTTTCGGAGCGCTTTTCCCAGGTCATACATGAAATTTTAAGTAGCCTCGCAGTTTAATCTACTTAAAATCACCTTTATTTTATATCACGTGCTGCATAATGTCAACACTCTTTTCTAAGAATTTTTCTAAAAAATGTTCGGGTTTTTCCACAGAATTATAACATATTTTTTAGAATTAGCATATTGACAAACGTTAAGCGCTATGATATAATTAAACCAATCACCCTGGTGGTGTGTTATTAATTAAGTAT
>JAFWMO010000004.1 GCA_017510705.1 Candidatus Saccharimonadota bacterium | reverse complement strand
GGCGTAGATAGCGGACTGCACAGTACTAGACCAATAGAAGCCATAGTAACCTGCGTAGTACAAAGTGCGACTGCTGATGCGGCCTCCGCGGACGAAGAATAGTGGACTATAGACAAAACCTTTATCTTCGGTATTGGGATATTTATCTTCCAAGGCAGAGACCAAGGACTATTTGTTGCTCCTTTATACTTCAACCGGGCGGGAAATGTATGCCCGAAAGAACCGCCCACCCAGCGATGTTCACTCCACTCCCACCGCTGACTCATTTGGACAATTAGAAAGCACGCGCAAAATCGCTTCTTTTTCTGCTGAAGTTACCCACAGCCCATACTTGTATTTCACCGAAACTTGTCGTGCCACATACTGGCAACGAAATTTTTTATTGGATGGCAGCCACGTTGCTGCATCACCATCAGATTTTTTCTCATTTGCACTCGCATCTACTGCCAATAAATTTAGCGGGTCCGTTGCCATAGCATACCTCGTATCAGCATCCATATACTGCGCGCCTTTTTGCCATGCATCCGAAAGCGCCACCACGTGATCTATTTGCACATCTTTAGAAATCTCAGCTTTTTCCTTAAAAACCTTATGTTCACCCGTATACGGCTCATCAAATTCTCCACTTATCACATCGCAACCATTTAGCACTGCGCTATCGCCAAATTCACGCTTGATAATTCTCTGCCTCAGATTACACCCATCCACCGTTGGCCAATTATTATAAAATTCCGTCCTAGCATACCCAGTTTTTGGCGCCCGCCCTTTTACTTCTAGTTTTTCTAGCACGTCAGCCGCCCGCACACTGCTACTATCTGGCACTGTCACAGCTTCAGCATCATAATCGCTAGCGGCGTTGCTGTCATCCACACGCGTGAAAATCGCTTCGTAGCTTGCCGGGTTTAGCACCAGCCAACTTGCCGCGCCCATCAACGCCGCAATTACCACTAGCAACCTCCGTGTCCTAAACTTCATGTCAAAATTATAGCACAAAAATGCACTACTTTATTCTGCACGCTTCACAACCACAGATTGCGAACCATCATCCCAGCTATACGTAAACCCATATTCATTCCCTGCTTCATCAGTAATCTCAAAATAATAATTCGCTCCGTGTTCCCCCTCAAGCTTAAACATATAAACACCATCTAGCTCGGATACTATTTCCACATTACCAGTTGCACTATCTGCGCTCCAAGTCGACACAAATGGCTCACCAACCAGAGTAATACCATTTTCAGAAACAAATGTATTGTTATACGTTTCAAACTTGCTCCTACCAAATGGCTTTACAATGAATGCGCACACCATCATCACCGCCACTGTAATTATTGCCGTTACCACTTGCGGCTGCCACTTCTTAAATAGTCCAAATATAAATACCGGAATAATTCCAAAACAATAAATCACAGAAATCAAATGGTTCGGAAAATTCTCCCCCCAATGGCTGATGTAGCCTACGCCCGTATACACCAGAAGCACCGTCATGAAAGACAGAATTACGCCAGAATACCACTTATCTTTTTTCATATACCACCCAATAAACCCAGCCGGCAAAGTCGCAAGCGTAATCTTAAACCAATATGGGTAGTATCCAAACAACCCCCACCCCATCGAATTAAACGGCACTTGAATTAGATACACTAACGGCTGCGAAATCAAGAAAAACACAAAAACCTTGAGTGCCGCGTCAAGCGGTTTCTTGCAATTCACAATTATAATAATTGCTGGCAGTACCCACCATTCTGGCGTCACCACAATATCATGAAACGAATTTCCATCCGGCACCAGCATTGCCATCAGTGCCGTCCAGATACCAAGCGCCACTGCCATTATTATTACTGTGAGCCAACTCATTTTTAACCCACCAAAGATTTTATCAAAGAATTTTCTCATAACTCTATTATAGCACAATCAAACAAGGCAAAATATGCTATAATAACAGATATGAATCTAAAGATCGGAATCGTTGGATTACCAAACGTCGGTAAATCCACATTATTTAACGCACTTACCAATGCTGGCGCGCTTGCCGCCAACTATCCTTTTGCCACCATCGAGCCGAATGTAGGTATCGTCCCAGTTCCAGATGAACGCCTAGACGTTCTCGCAAAAATGTACGAAACCGACAAAGTCGTACCAGCCACTGTGGAATTTGTAGATATCGCCGGCCTTGTAGCTGGTGCATCCAAAGGCGAGGGGCTTGGTAATAAATTTCTCGCTCACATTCGCGAGTGCCAAGCAATTTGTCATGTAGTCCGTGCTTTCGTGAATAACGACATCGTCCGCGCCGACAACAAAATCGAAGAAGACATTGTAGCTCAAGCAAAAGATGACATTGATATCATAAATCTAGAATTGCAACTCGCAGACGAAGAAACCAAAGCCAAAGTTGAGGCAAAGCGCAAAAAAGACCCTGCCGACGAAAACATCCCATATCTTACCGACAAACCAGTCATCTATATGTTTAATGTCGACGAGCAAGGTCTTACCGACCAAGACCTCCAAGCCAAACTAAAAGCCCTCGTAGCGCCAGCCGAAGCTATCTTTGTAAATGCCAAGCTTGAAGAAGAAATGTCTGGCATGGACAGAAACGAACGCAAAGAATTCCTCGAATCCTACGGTGTAAAAGACGACGCCTTGGGCGAGCTCATCAAAGCCGCCTACGATACGCTCGGTCTTCAATCTTTCCTTACTGCCGGCAAAAAAGAATGTCGCGCCTGGACCATCAAAAAAGGTTCTACCGCACCACAGGCTGCCGGCACCATCCATACCGATTTTGAACGTGGCTTTATCGCGGCAAGTATTTGCAATTTCAAAGATTTACAAGAACTCGGCTCCGAACAAGCCGTCAAGGCCGCTGGCAAGCTCCGCACCGAAGGCAAGACCTATATCATGCAAGACGGTGACGTTGTAGAATTTAAATTCAACGTCTAATCTAGCGTAAACCAATCTTTTACTTCAAAATCCTCGCCCGCTACATCCGCCGCCGCAAGCAATGGATCAAACTGCCCAAATTCCCGACTATGATATTTTAAAAAGCACTCTGCCCCGTAACGCATTTGTTGCAACTTTTTCTTATCAATCGCAACTAGCCCACCACCACGTGAATTATTCTTACGATATTTCACTTCCGTAAAATAAATCTTGTCGCCTTGAACAGACACAATGTCAATTTCATAAAAATACGTTTTAAAATTCCGCGCAATGATCGTATGCCCACAAGACATCAAATGATTAGCCACTGCTTCTTCTCCGAGTGCACCCGTAAAACTCGTGTTTTTTCGCACAACCTCCGCGCGCGAGAACCCCACCATGCTTTTAATTGGCTCAAAACTTTTGCGGTGCTCTGGGCAAACCCCGTTTCCGTTAATTGCTTTCATGTGCGCTGCTGTGCCATACCCTACATTCTTTTCAAAACCATATCCAGGATAAGTTTCTGCAACCTCGCACATATATTTATCCCTTGCCACTTTTGCGATAATCGACGCTGCCGAAACTTCTTTTATAAGATCATCAGCTTTTACCATAGTACTGACATATTTTGCCAATTTTGTCAAGCTGAGAAAATTCACTTTTCCATCAATCACTATCTGTGAAAATGGCGCGTGAAGTGTCTGAATAGATTTCACGGCACGCGTCGTCGCAAGCCTAAGAGCCGCACTAATTCCTAGCTCGTCTAGCTCTTTTGGCGAAACCCAACCTAGCGCCGCCGGCACTTCCGCCCAAATTATTTCCGATAATTTTTCGCGTTTTTTAGCAGAAAGTTTTTTGGAATCGCGAAGCTCTTTTACCCACTCAGGCTTGTCATCCGGCAAAATCACCGCCCCCACCACCAGTGGCCCAGCCAAAGGCCCGCGTCCTACTTCGTCAATCCCAAGTATTGCCATACCCCCCATTATAGCAAACTAAAGCCCAGTTACACTAGAACTATCGTCCGCTGAGTAATCCTTAGCTCGATTGATCTTTAAATCTGGCGCACTTATGTTAATAGCGCCACTATTTACAGCACCAACAAATTTCAAACTTGAACTATCGTTCATCATAACTGTGGTATCGTTTAGCTCGATATTTGCCTTGGCATTATCCGCTACGAAATATGCCGCTAGCCATTTTGAATCACTTTCACTAGAAGGCATAGAATACGATTCTTGAGTTAATTTCGCATTATTAGATACAAAACTCGGCGTCCCGCCCATAAAAATCACCGAAGCCGAAAACATCTGGCCAAAGCCTTTGCTATAATTAAATGGATAATTGGCATCCTGAGAAATCGCATACTCAACAGGAGATTTTGTAGTATATTCACCGCCGTTTAAGACAATTCTGCCAGAACCACCCAGCATTGCCAATGGAGAACTTTCCACCGAGATCAACGAGCCATTTATTATTACCTCACCACCCGCATATATGGCTGGAGCAATAAAGTTCGCATAACTCTCAACAGAACCGCCACTGACGTCAATTTTACTAGACGCATCAACTGCGGCAAACGCTTTTGACCCAACAATGCTAGCACCCCCCTCTTTTTCTTTTATACTGATTGAATTATTCTTTACGATAATTTCGCCAGATTTACCAGCCACAAAACCAGACGAATAGCCATTGCTAATACTAATCTTGTTGTTTTCAGTATCAATATGTCCACCATCAAACGCCATAAAAGCATTAGCACCACTAGCATTTATACTAATATCCGCATTTGAAAAGCTAGCACTAGAATCCTTACCAGCCACAACCACGAGCGAATTTTCGCCAAAAACACTATACTTCTCTTCGTCCGCATAGAATTCGTCACCATTCTTTTTTAAAGTAGCTCCGTCCACAATCAAAGATCCACCATTTACCACAAGAAACACCACTTCGTCTTTTTGGTCAGACACATACTCACCAGCCGGAACTTTCACTTCCACGCCATCAATAATATATTTTGCGTTGTAAGTATGAGACTCATCATTGATATTCACAATGTATGTACCGGATGCTACATCACTAAGGCTCATTTGCGGTTTGCCACTACCGCCAAACCAATTATTCCAATTCAATGCCAACACAGCGCCAATCGCACAAAATAATGCCACAAAAAACACAATAACCACTATTTTGATATGCGATCTTTCTCTTTTTTCATTTTCCATAAAAAATCCTCATTACCATAAGCTTATTATATCAAAAAAGCCTGGACTTGCCAGGCTCTTTTTAAAACTAAATTTATTCAGCTTTTTCTTCTGCAGGAGTCTCTACGACTTCAACTTCTTCTACTGGTTCCTCTACAACTTTCACATCATTTACTGCTGCGCGATCAAAATCTTTAGCAGCTAGACGTGCAGATTTACCAGAACGAGCACGCAAGTACCCAAGATTATTACGACGAACCTTAGAGCGCTTGGTAATCTCAATCTTCTCTACTAGTGGGGAGTGGATAAGATAGCTCTTCTCTACACCTACACCAGAAGTAACCTTGCGCACCACGATACGAGCAGTGTGAGATTCTTTGCGATCTACACGAATAACAACGCCTTCAAACGTCTGCAAGCGAAACTTCTCGCCTTCCTTAATTTTTTGTGTGACTTTTACGGTATCACCAGAACGCACGTCCACCACAGCTTTTTTCTTCTGTGCGTCACCAATTTGCTTTAGAATAGAAAAACTCATATTTTACCTTTATTATTAGACAATTACCCGTTATTTTACCACACTTACCGCAAAATTTCAACCCTTTTCTTTCGGGGTAAAAGATTATATTATATATAGTATATATTAAATCATAAAAGGAATTTCTTATGAGCGAGGAAAAGAAACCTACCGCCAAAAAAACAGAGAAAAAAGTGGAAGAAAAAAAGGTTGAGAAAAAACCAGCCGAAAAACCAACAGAGAAACCAGCAGAGAAAACCGAGAAAAAAGCCGAGAAAAAATCTCACAAAGGCGCCATTATTACTTGGTCCATTATCGGTGGCATTCTATTGGTCGGTGGCATTACCTGCGCAATTGTTTTACCTATCGTACTAAATCAAGTTAATTATAAAGAATCTTTCGAGATTGCCGAAACTTTGAAGCCACAAATCCGTAGCTTCTACTATGATTTCGACAACTGCGAAGACGTTACCTACTATGTAGATTCTACATGGTCTTCACCATCTTACTATGATGAGTACGTAACAGATTGTAAAGAATCATTAAACCCAGAGATGATCGCTAATGTCAAAAAACTCAGCGAAACTGGCGCCGTAAAGACAGAAGAAATCAAGCCACTCTTCGAAAAATTCAACTCCGAATTTTCAAAGTCTATCGCTAGCGTAGATGAAAACCTAGATTCAAAGCTAGAAACCTACAAAAAATGGCACAAGTTTATTTACGAAGCAGACGACCTCAGCTATTCATCTTCTACTGAAGAAGATTTCAAGACTGTTGCTGGCTATGCTACCGACACCGGCGTAGAGCAGCTCAAGACTTACGCCGAAACTTGGCTCACCAAAGCCCTTGAAATCAAAAAATCCTACAAAGACGATTCTTACAGTGCCTACCGCACCAAATACAACGCTTTCGACGATTGGATGGAAGAAAACCAACCAGACATCACCACCATCGTCCCTCTAAACTTCGAAGACAACTCATCTGCAGTTTACAAAAACTTCAATGAAGTCTACGACGCTTTGGAACTAAAGGTTGCTGGCGAAGCCAAAGACGCTATTGAAAGCGGCGACTACGAACGCATCATCAAAGAATTAATGAAATAACATGAAAATCCTTGGTATCGATCCTGGTATTGGTATCACTGGCTTCGGCCTTATCGAAACGAGCTCTCGCGCCTCTGCGAGAGCTCTCGATTTTGGTGTCATTACCACCACCATGAATGCACCATTACCAGGCAGGCTAAAAGAATTGTATGATTCTTTGCAAGAAGTTTTTAAATCAACCAAACCAGACGTAGTATCTATAGAAAAATTATTTTTCAGCAAAAACATCACCACCGGTATTGCCGTAGCCGAAGCTCGTGGCTTAGTACTTCTTACTGCATCTCAGCGAGATATACCAATCTACGAATACACACCAAACGAAATCAAAAAAACTCTCACTGGCTATGGCAGCGCCAAGAAACCACAAATGCAAGAAATGGTTCGTCTCCATCTAAATCTCGAGAAAAAGCCTCGTCCAGATGATGCTGCTGACGCTCTAGCAGCTGCAATTACGCACTCACTCATGACAATGGTATAATAATATTATGATTGCACACATAGAAGGACAAATTGTAGAAAAATTTGGCAACGCCATTATTGTAGATGTTCATGGCGTTGGCTACGAAATCACCATCCCTACTCCAGACTTTGAATCAGTAAGTCTAGGCGAAACTCGCAAATTCTTTACCTACCACAGTATCCGAGAAAACGCCGAGGAACTTTATGGGTTTTCTTCCCTTGCCGCCAAAAAACTATTTGAACTTTTGATTTCCGTTCAAGGAGTTGGCCCAAAAGCCGGCACCGCTATCCTCTCTCTCGCCGAGGCCGAAGAGGTTCGCAACGCTATCGCTAATGCTGATTCGGCCTTTATCTCCAAAGCTTCTGGCGTTGGTAAAAAATCCGCCGAACGCGTAATTGTAGATCTTCGCGACAAAGTCGGCATTCCATCACATTATGGTGCTACCGAAACCACTTTTGCTCCAGCTGTAGAAAAATCAGACGAAGCTCTAGATGCACTTATTGCCCTTGGCTTCCCTCTAAAAGAAGCCACTTTGGCACTAGAAAAAATCGATCCTTCACTCCCGGTAGAAGATCGCATCAAGCTTGCTTTAAAAAAGAATTAAGCGTCTCTCTAAGATCTTTTGCCGGCAACACAAAAGGATCATGTACTGTCCTCGGGCCAATCGCATTAAGAAACCCAAGTTTTTTAGCTTCAGCAATTCTTTGCGCCGGACGAAATGCCGAACGAATCTCGCCACCTAGTCCCACCTCACCAAACACTACATATTTTTCATCAAGTTGTCTACCGGCCACTGCCGAAGCAATCGCCATACACACTGCCAAATCTGCCGCCGAATCATTTATTCTCATACCACCAACCACATTCACAAAAATATCTTTATCCGAAAGTTTTAATTTTGTCCGGCGCTCTAGCACAGCAATCAAAAGGTTCATGCGATTAAGATCAAAACCACTCGCCGTACGCTTTGGATAGCCATAATTAGATGGCGTTACTAATGCCTGTATTTCCACCAAAATTGGACGATTACCTTCTAGCGTTGCAAGTATCACCGAACCATCAGTATTCGTACGCTCTGCAAGAAGCGCCGCTGAGGGATTTTGCACTTCCACTAATCCAGTCTCCGCCATTTCAAAAATTGCTACTTCGTTGGTAGAACCAAAACGATTTTTGATTGCTCGCACCATCTTAAACCCACCGTATCTATCACCCTCAAAATTAAGCACTACGTCTACTAAGTGCTCTAGTACTTTCGGCCCAGCTAGAGTACCTTCTTTGGTCACATGACCCACTATCACTACTGCCGTATTTGAACTTTTTGCCGCCCGTATCATCAAGTTGCCACAATTTGTCACTTGCGACACAGTACCAGGCGCACTAGATATCTCATCCATTGCCAAAGTTTGAATAGAATCCACTATCACAAGATCAAATTCACCGCTTTCAATAGTTTTTGCAATATCATTACCAGAAGTACTCGCCGCAAAATTTAGCCTCTCGCTGTTTGCACCAAGCCTCTGGGCACGCAACCTCACTTGCCCAGCACTCTCCTCGCCAGATATATATAATACATCGCGACTTTTTGCTACCTCAGCACATATTTGCATCAAAAGCGTAGATTTTCCAATCCCAGGTTGTCCAGTGAGAAGCGACACAGATCCTTCCAAAATCCCGCCGCCCAGCACAGTATTTAGATCTTCAAATTCCGTAGTCAATCTAGCTTTTTCGTCAGATGGCACTACAGAGTTTAATTTTACAAATTCCAATGTTTTGCCAGAAAGCTTACCTTTTTCTAGTGCAGATTTTTTATCAGAAGCATTCTCTACTACTTGCTCCACCAAGGAATTCCATTCACCACAATTGTTGCACTGCCCCACCCACTTGCTATAATTAGCGCCACATTGTTGGCATACAAATTGGACTCTACTTTTCATACCCCCATTATAACACACTAATATCTTGGTGCTAATTCGCGCTGATAAGTAACGTTTAGAGTGTAGGTATCAGATACATCCATCTCCAACGCCGCCCACAAAATCAAAGAAGTATCATAATCTATAATCTCTGCTGGTATCTTGGAGTTCGTACCGGTAGTAGCGCCATAAGTACGATTTAACTTCAATTTATTTGCTACAATCGCACCTCTTATCTTTAATTGGTTGGAATTTGCTTGTGCATTTATATCACCACTATTGCTACAAGTATTAATATCATTCTCCGCTAACAGCACTGCATCTACGCGCTTTACGCTACAATTAATATAAATGTTCTTTGCATATATTACTAATTTCGGGATTTGTTCAAGAGCAAAATACGCCGCATCTTGATAATCGATATTGCCAGAAATCGTAATATCACCGTCCGATCGCACCACATGTGTTACACCAGAAGCTACAGTAGCGCCGCTAAGTGTAAATCCAGCCGAACCATATGTATAACGTGTTTTCTTGCCATTGCTCGACGTAGTCTCTACATATTGGCTACTATTATTTATGTTTATTGTGCTTGCTGTAGTATTAACTCCGCCCTTAGCTAATGTCTCCACCATACCCTTGCGATCCATTACATTCGCAGCTGCACCCATGTTACCGGTCTTTTGTTGGTTTGGACAAATCCCCAAATTGGCCGTCGAATAGTTCGCAAAACTAAGTGGCGTACGATATGTACAATACCCAGTCGTATAGCCATTACCCTCAAAGCTACCATTCGTGATAGAAGATCCTGATGCTAGCTCCGCAATCGTCTTGGCGCCACTCACGGCTTGTTCTACCCAAGAGCCAAACACGGTAGTATTACTTTTACCAGATACACTATATCCACGCCCAGATACGCCAGCCAAATTTGTCTTATATGCTGCATTTAGGCTAATAGCCCCGGCCGAATACACACCACCACCCCATACTTGGAAATTCGGTTTCTTAGCAATTACCTTACAGCTTGGATTAGATACACCCCATTGTCCATCACCATTATAGTTCCCCATGTTCGTATCACTGCCGCTACTAGTTGGCCAATATGCCAAAGCTACACAAATATAATTTCCGGCCGAAATATCTGGTACGTTAACACTACCATACTTGCCAGTAATTGAATACGATGAATTTGCACCAATTGCCTGTTTAATTTCAGTATATTCACTTTGCGTACAATTTGATTTTCCAGAACAGACATTACCAGTTGCCGTCCAACCACTATTCGTTTCATCATAACTTGACGTGTATGTGACAAGTCTATACCAGACATTACTTGCGCTCGTAGCATAGGAAGACATAGTCGCACTGTTCCATTTACTATTATTGTAGATTTTTGCATCACCCACCGAAGCTTGCTCACCAGAATACGGAATAGTATTTCCGATATTAATGCTCGATGAAATCGCGTAGTTTATTGGTGTTTTTACGTATGCCTTATCAGAAGATGCCGTAGAATTATTTACGCTCCAAGAGACAAACTCATTACCATTATTACTGTGCGAAGTCTTCTTCACCCATCCATACCTATCAACAGGAGTTGCACACGGTATTTCATGATAACACGTATCGCACACCTCTTTATATGCGGTATGATAATCTGTACAAACGTAATCATGCTCACACATGTCGCACACCTTAGTACCAGAAGGTGACCCAGGCGGGTGTTTACAATTGCATTTAGTAGCTGGCGGCTGATATCCTCCTTTACAATATGAATTGTCTTCATCAACTACCGTATCACATCTACAATCATATGGTGTAGCATGCGCCGCTCCACATACACTAGCATTCGAAACATAATTTTTTTCTACTACCTCCCATTTGTAATAAGTACAATCCCAACTTATAGTATTTTTACTACTTACAGACCTAGACACACTCGTCGGATATCCAGTAGTTGCATTTTCCCACAATGTATCTTTTACGTTGCCGCCACCTATACTGTAATTATCTGTACGTGATTGCACATTAGATACGCCCACGCCATAGCTCCCACCAGTAAAACTTCTGCTAAAGCTACCGTTGTTGCTACCACCTTTCACCGTAAAGAAATTCTGGAATGTCGTAACACTGGAGAACGCAACATTCTCTGAATTAAAAATACTCTTTACGGCTGGCGGTTTAGCATATTGATTTGGTATTAATGTATCACACGTCCACGTCCCCGGCTTCTTATTATTTTTTGTTACTGTCGCACTTGCCATTTTTTGTACGCCTGGATAATAGCAATGTAGCCATTGTACCGTCTGTCCTGGCCCCGCCCAAGTTTCATTGCTATACCCCTCTGGCTTAGCCAAATTCTTTACTTTTGTAATAATAGACGTCACATTAGAATTGTAGCTTGCTGGTTTCCAATCGTCACATGACGCAGTAAGATTAGTACCACCACCCCCACCGCCACCACCGCTCTGTGATGAACAAAACCACATCAAATTACTACCAGCCACGAGCCCTGGCCTCGTAAAATGGTTTGCTGCTGCTGCTGCATTGTATGCTGCTGCCACCGTATTCCAATCCACACCACCATTCGCTTCGCCTGGCCCACGATAATGCATCCCGCCACCCAGCATTGAGGAATTAAATGTATTACTACTATTACCACTAATTGGCAAACCACCATATTGCTCACCGTTAGTCTTTACCATACCGTATCTATAATACCCACCAGCTTTTGCACATACTTGTGCATCAGTACCAGAAATCGTAAAACTCTGTACGTAATCCCGGCTGCCGCCAGGTATCGTTACTGAAGTCGCCCCAGCCGGCCATGGATACCATCGCCACGTTGCACCATAACATGTGCTATATTCATAATTACAACCACTTCCAGCACCGGCACCACTCGTACCAGTACCGCCACCAGCCGACATATCCGCAAACACATCCACTGCCGGCGTCACAAAAATCGTCATCATCACCGTTAACACCATACCAGCCACTATACCAACAATTTTTTTATTCACCACCGGCTCCCTCCGAACTTGCGTAATAATTATCCCGCACTTCTTCCATCAACTTCATATATCTTTCTTCGCCCACCGTATCACCAGAGCTTCTACTTACTTCTGCCATCGCTAGATAATACTGTATTTTATTATATTCGCTCAAGTTATCTACATCTATCGCATCCAAAATTTCCAAAGCCTCCGCAATCCTCCCCTCAAACACCAAACGATAAACTTTGATATTTTTTACTTCTATTTCCTCATCTTTGCCCTCGTATTCAGAAATTTTCTTGTCTATGTATTCTTCCCAGCTATCCGCACTGGCTACTCTTTCGCGAATTTCCTGCAAAGTTTCCGTACGCTCTATCTGCTCTGATGTTGCCTCATATTCTGGCGCCTGTTCCGATGTATTATTTTTATTTACGGTTTTTATTATAATCACTGCTGTCAAAACTACAATTGCTACCGACAAAACACCCAAAAACACAAACCAAAAAGCATTACTGTTGCCTTTTCTTCTTCTCGCATCAGAAACCATAACCTTATTTTAACATAAACACTAAGAAAATGGCAATTTTTTATACTAATTTTTCACGCAGCCAATTATCTGCCGGGCCAGCCGTAAGAAGAAGCACCAAATACCCCGCATCGCGATACTTCAACATTTGCTCATAAAGTTCATCGCTCATTTCGGCTGGTTCCGCCCGATCTGCATTAGATAATTTTTCTATCAAATCATATGGTGTAAGCACTGGTAAATCTGGGTTTTCGCGCGTAAGATATGTCGGCAACCAAAAAATCTTTTCCGCCCCCACAAAAGCATCAAAATATCCATCCATCACTTCGTGCTGGCGCGTATTTTGATGTGGCTGATACACTACCACGATACCATTTTTGCCCTGCTTTTCCGCTTCATCCTGTGCCACGCTCATTGTCGCCGCAATTTCTTCTGGATGATGTGCATAATCTGTATATATACCATCCGCTAATCTTTCAAATCTTCTGCCTACGCCAGGAAAATCATTCAAAATATCTACAATTATATCTATATCTTTTTCTGGCGCCATTTCATGAATTGCTGCCGCCGCCAAAGCCGCATCTTTTCTTCTTGCCTCGCCAGCTAGCGTAAACTCGCTAATATCAGATTTTTCAATTACATTCTCACTTTGTAATTTAAATTGACAAAAAGCCTTAGCATACTCTTCGCGCGTTTTATAAATATCTGGGTGATCATAAGACACCGACGTAATCACCGAAAGCCACGGGCTAAACTTTAGAAAATTCCTATCGTATTCATCTGCCTCATACACAAAAAACTTATCATCCACATGATACGCTCCGCTCGGAGCAAATCCAAGTGTAGTCCCCACAATATATGCCACCGGAAGCCCAAGCTTAAGCGCCGCAAAGACAATCATTGCCGTAGTAGTAGTCTTGCCATGCGTGCCAGCCACTGCCACCATCTTTAATCCCAATTCTTTTACGATGAACGCCGTCAGTTCATCACGTTTTGTGATTTTAATTCCAGCCTCACGCGCAATTTTTAGCTCGACATGATCCTCTGGAAGTGCAGAAGTATGCACAAACCAATCTACCCCATCTTTTATCTTTTCTTTCAAAAATCCGCCATCTTGCGGGCCAATCTTTACTTCAATATTAGCCCTTTTTAGCTCCGGCAAAATCGCACCTTTATTGAGATCTGATCCGCATACATTATGCCCCGCGGCTTTCGCCATCAATGCTAGCGGCCCCATTCCAGTACCAGATATTCCAGAAATATAGATATTCATGATATAATTATACAATGAAAATCACTTCAGAGCAAGAAATGCTAAAATTCGGTAAAGAATACGGCAGAGCAATAACTGCAATGCCTTTACTTATAGAATTAATTGGTGATGTTGGCGCTGGCAAAACCACCTTTGTTCGTGGCCTCGCCGAAGGCCTTGGTATTAAAGAACCCATCACTAGCCCAAGCTTCACCATCTCCAAAACTTATGCTCTGCCCGGTGGCAAAACTTTAGTTCACTACGACTTTTATCGCCTAAAAGATCCTGGCCTCATGGCAGAAGATTTAGAAGAAAATCTAAACAACCCAAATAATATCGTGGTCGTAGAGTGGGCTGATTCTGTCACGAATTTATTGCCAAAAAATCACGTTAAAATTGAAATTAGTTACAATGATGATGGAACACGCGAGGTAAAACTATGAAATTATATTTAGACACCAGTACCCCCACAACTATTTTAAAATTAAACGACAAAACCTACGAATGGGAATCCGGCCACGATCTAGCCGAAAAACTATTAAGTTTTATCCACGAAAAATTACAAGAAAACAACGCAGATTGGCGTGACATTTCCGAAATAACTTTCATGAGCGGACCAGGCTCTTTCACTGGTCTTCGCATTGGCGCCACAGTAGCAAATACTTTGGCATCAGAATTAAACATCCCACTTTACGATCATCATGGTAAAAAGGTAAAAATTATTCTTCCGGATTACGGTCGCGGCGCGAATATCGGTACGCCACGGAAATAATAATTATAAGTACCACCGCAAGTACGCCCAACACCGAAGCCATTGCTACTGATGCTGCAAGCATTGCACGGCTCCTATTTGGAGTAAACGTCATACTCTCGCCTAGTGGCGCCACATACGAAGGATCAGACGGATCATATGCTACCATCACACCATCACTATTTTTTGCGAGCGTCGCATTCGTCATATTTAGCACCATATTGTCAAACTTAAGTTTGAATACCGATTCACTGCTGTCTCTATCTGCATGAAAAATCCTTACTATCGCACTGTCGCCGCTATCTAACGTTACACCAGAATATGCCAAATCCTGTTCACCTATAGCAGTATAGAGTTCACCATTTTCTGCAATTTGTACTACACCATACATTGCGTCATGGACACCGCCCATATCTAGCACCAATTTATTATTTACAAACACAAAAGTATCATCATCTGCAGTAATTTCAAACTTCTCATCACCACTTTTTCTCAGCTGAAACGGCACACCCAAGCTAAAAGTAAATAGATGGTTATGCTCGTCTGTATTATCTAGCGGATAAAAGTTCTCGCTTTCATACTCAAAACTTGCAGTTTTTTCATTATATGCCATATTTAACACACTTGGTGCACTCTTGCTTTTACCCTCCATGGCATGGAACCAACGGTAAAAGTTATCGCCACCTATACCGCGGTTTGGCAACATTTCGCCGTCATTAGCTACTGGCAAATATTCTGCACTAAGTTCTGTATCTACCATTCCTTGTTCTAAATTCTTATTATAATAGCCACATTTTGTCCATTCAAATTGTCTCGCATTTAGCGCCTCACTGTTATACGATTCATAAATATTCACGCATGCATCTTCCGTCTGATCAAAATACAAAATCGGCACCGCTACAGTAGTATCATCGCTAATATCCGCATTTGCCAAAATCGCATCAACTTTGGTTTTGCTAATCTCCGTAGAAAGTTCACCTACGGTATTTGATAGCCCCGCCATCGTGAAAGCAATTGCAGCCACCACACCAGCCGTTGCTATGCCAGTAATAATTAGATTCTTTTTCTTGCTCATATTTTAAGTATAATAATTTTTAGCCAAAAATCAAGGTTGGTTAAACAAACAACGTACAGAACTACCACCAATGCGCTCGTTGGTACTCGGAACCACATTTTCAGTATCTACGTAGAGGTCGTACATGCTGTATTCATAGTACCTCGTAGAAGACCAGAAGGTACCATACGTGCCCTGGCTGTAAACCGAACCGCTATCGAAGACGCCCGAAAGAGGAATTCTTAATGCGGTACGAAAAGCAGCATATTGGTTACTTTCATTTTGATAGGAGCTATATAGAGTAGCATATTCACCAATATCTTCACCAGTTTCATCATCATAACCACTAGCAGGCATCTTCCACCCAGCTGGGCAGATGTCTTCAGTGGCGTTAGTGCCTTCTGGAGAAGAGCTTTCTTCGTAGCAATAACTACCAGCACTTGCAGCACAATAGTTATAGTATATACCTACAGGCCAATCTGCATCCATTTCTTCATAAGCACCACCAACGGCTTCAGCCATAGTATCATCTTTGTTGGTTACATCAATAAGCGGATCGGTATAGCTATTGCTACTCCAGTTTGCGGATACTATAGTACGAGCTAGATTACCATTTCCGCCACCATCTTGTACTCCATTAAACAATGCACTAAGCGAATCGGCAGAAGCATTAGTATTAACAGCGGTAATAGCAGTACTCGCATTTTCTGCAGTGAGGTCCAATGCCAAGTTGTCTAGCATCCAATATTTACCATCTGCCAACTTCCCTACAATATACTCTGCTCCATCGCGTTTGTCATACAACACACTACTATCACCCACATTCGGCATTAGCGTATTAAGTTTCGTCGCATCCACATCCTGCATATAATAAATATTTGCTACACAGCGCACAGGGATACCGCCGTCGCGATAGTCGCTGCTGCTCGGGCTTACATATTCTCCACCTATATTGAAGTCATGCATGTCGTCCCCATCGAACCTCGTAGAGGACCAAAAGCTGCCGTAACTTCCCTGACCAACGGCCGAACCATTACCGAAGTTGCCCGAGAAGGGAACCCTTAAAGCAGTGCGGAAGGCAGTGTATTGGTCACTTTCATTTTGGTAAGCACTGTAGAGAGTAGCGTATTCACCAATATCTTCATCAATTTCTTCATCATAACCACTAGTTGGCATCCTCCACCCAGCTGGGCAGATGTCTTCAGTAGCGTTAGTGCCTTCTGGGGAAGAACTTTCTTCGTAACAATAACTACCAGCACTTGCAGCACAATAGTTATAATAGTTGCCTATCTTCCAATTTGCGTCTATGCCCTCATATGTCTCACCACTATGATACTCATCTTCTTCGTATGCTTCTTTTACGGTTTTATCGCTGTCGCTAGTATCAATCAATGGTTCAGTATAACTATCACTTTGCCAGTCGCTAGATACTGCAGCTCTTGCTAGGTTCTCGTTAGCACCACCACCTTGTACTCCAGTAAATAGTGCAGTTAGTGCTTCTGCAGAAGCATTAGTATTAGCAGCAGTGATATTGGTACTTGCGTTTTGTGCTGTTAGATCTAAGGCTAGATTATCTAGAAGCCAGATTCTGTTGTCTGCCAATTTAGAAACAAAATATGTCTTATTGTCACGAGAATCCGCCAACTTATATTGCACTCCAGAAACCATAGAGCTTCTTACTGCACTATTTATATCCTGCATACAAACTGCGTTGTCTATGGATGTTGCATCAGAATTACAGGTAAAGTCAACAGAGCCAGAGTCTGTGCTCCACATCGCATACATTGTTACTACATTATTTGTAGTTTGATCAATACCAAAATTATCACCCGGATCATACATGCCTCTGTCGCATGCATCCGCCACTACCGGATTTCCAACCGTCGCCGCATCACACCAACCCAGGAACGTATGTCCCGTCCTGGTCGGCGTAGCATCCCTTAGTGTAATAGTCGCATCCGCCGTATTGCCAGATTGGCTAGTTGGCATACCTAGCACTGCATCAGTCGTATTCTTGTCATAAGTAATCTGATACCCCGCCATATTTGCCACTACACTCAGCACAAAAGTATTACTATACGACCCCGGCTTTACCTCATTATTAATCCTAGTCCCTAGCTCCAATTTATAGGTTTCTGTGCTAGCCTCGCCTACATCATCTAATACCGAGCCCGCAAATGTCGGTGCCGGCAAAAAGTCCTCATTTGCTGCAGAGTCCAATTTGCTCGGCCTATATCCCCAAAAACCATTATAGCTGCTGTCCGTGTTAAAATCATCCGCATCCACCGCTGCCTCAATGGACGTCAGACTTTCCTCTCCAGCCATCAACTTAGAATAATTTTCATTATCATTTTTAGCACGAATACTAAATACATACCCAGTATAGTTCGTAGTTGTTATCGTTACATTCGCCGAAGCAGAGAAAAACCTACCGTCCGGAAAAGCTCCGTCTTTTACGTCTGCCACGATGTTAGATGAAGATAACGCCAAAGTCGTTTCGCTAGTCTGCGAAGTTGCTTCGGTTTTCTCTTCTTTTATAACTATTGGGTTTAAGATGGTCATACATATTAAGGAAAGTGCAAACAAAGAAACAGAGGCCAAAAATCTGAACCTCCGTACATGCCGGATGTAGTCTAGCTGTTTCTTGGACCTGCGAATAGTCCCATCAAAATAATTTAACATTTAGACACACCTGTTTGTTTTTATTGTATGTAATGTATGACCTATTACATACATTATATTATATATGATGCGTCACAAAAAGCAAGTGTTTATTTAATTATTTCATCAATAATTCCGTACTTTTTCGCTTCTTCAGCACTCATCCAATTATCGCGATCCATGTCCTTCTCTACTTGCGCCAAAGTTTTCCCAGTATTCTTGGCGAAAATCTCAGCGAGACGCTTTTTCAAAAACACACCTTCGCGAAGCATAATTTCCTGATCTGTAATCTTGCCTTCTGTACCAGAAGATGGCTGATGAATCATAATCCTAGCATTCGGCAAACAATACCTTTTACCTTTCGCACCAGACGAAAGAAGCATTGCACCCATACTCGCCTGAAGACCAATACCAATCGTCTCTACATCCGGTTCAATGTAATTCATAGTATCAATAATCGCAAGGCCGTCATATACCGAACCGCCTGGAGAATTAATATATAGTTTAATTGGTTTCTTTGGATCTTCGTGTGCTAGGTATAATAGTTGCGCCACTACAAGATTTGCCGTATGCGCGTTTACGTCCTCACCGAGAAACACAATACGATCGTTTAAAAGACGCGAATAAATATCATACGCCCGCTCACCTCTATTTGTTTCTTCTACTACCGTTGGCACTAAATAATTCTTTGCCATATTACTCCTTTACTAATTTTAATTTCTTATTTACGAGTTTCAAAGTTGGGATATCTCCTTTTTTCAAATTCTCAGAGATAATTTCTTCAGAAAGCAGCGACTCTACCTCATCTTCAATCTTGCGGCGAAGCGGTCTTGCGCCATTCTTCGGGTCATATCCTGTTTCAATCAAATAATCCTTCGCTTTGTCATCAATCTTGATGCCAATCCCCTTTGTGGCGAGGCGCTTTCTGAGGTCATCAATCAAATTATCAAAAATCCTCTCCACATTTTTGCGAGTAAGCGCGTGGAATACTAGAATATTGTCAAGACGATTAATCAGTTCTGGGCGCATCACCTTTCTGAGTGCCTTCATCGCGTATTCTTTATTTTCTTCATATTCTTGCTCTAGAGCCTTTTTGTCCTTTGCGGTTTTAGCAGAAAAACCAAGCTCGCTCTCGCGAAACATATCCGCCGAACCAAGATTGGATGTGAGGATTACAATCGTATTGTTAAATTTAATTTTATTCCCCTGGCCGTCCGTCAAAACTCCATCTTCCAAAATCTGAAGCAACATATTAAACACATCCGGATGCGCTTTTTCAATCTCATCAAACAGCACCACCGAATATGGCTTGCGGCGCACAGCCTCTGTAAGCTTACCACCGTCATCATAGCCAATATATCCGGCCGGTGCGCCTACGAGCCTGGACACATTGTGCTTCTCGCCAAACTCAGACATGTCAATCTTAATAAGCGCATTTTCACCACCAAACACTTCACGCGCAATCACGCGAGCAAGCTCAGTTTTGCCCACACCGGTTGGCCCCATAAATAGGAAAGAGCCAATCGGGCGTCTAGAGTCTGCGATGCCACTACGACCTCTACGAATCGCCTTTGCCACAACCTTCACTGCCTCATCCTGGCCAATCACAGATTCTTTCAGTTGATCTTCTAAGCCCATCAACATCTTCATTTCACTCCCATGCACTTTGGATACTGGAATACCAGTCTTTAGCGACACTGCCGTAGCCAAATTTTCTTCCGTGAGCTTTGGGTTTTCAGTTTCTTTTACACCAGATTTTTCAAGTTTTTTAATTTCCTGTTCTAGTTTTGCAAGCTCAGTTTTATATTCTGCCGCCTTTTCGTAATTTTCTTTTTCCGCCGCATCAGCAATCTTTTCTTCCAAATTAGATTTTTCAATCTTCATCTTTTTATATTTGCCACCACCATTTTTATCCGCCGCCACTTTACAAATTGCGCTTGCCTCATCAATAATATCAATTACCTTGTCCGGCATAAATCTATCATTGATATATCTTTTACTCATTACAATTGCAGTTTCCAAAATCTCATCCGGGATCACTACTCCATGATGACTCTCATAATGTTTTTTGATCCCCTTCAAAATCCTAAGTGTTACTGCGGCAGACGGTTCTTCCACCATTACAGTCTGGAATCGTCTAGACAGTGCTTTATCTTTTTCAATCGTTTTGCGATATTCGTCTAAAGTCGTTGCGCCAATCAAATTTATAGAATTACGCGCAAGAGCCGGCTTCAAAATATTTGCCGCGTCCATCGAACCTTCAGAAGAACCAGCACCACAAAGCAAATGAATTTCATCAATAAATAATAGTATAGAATCATCACCAGTTGCTTCATCAATAATTCCTTTGATACGTTCTTCAAATTCACCGCGGAATTTTGTACCTGCCACCACACTAGAAAGATCTACTTGATAAATATGCTTGCCGATCAGGCATCCTGGCACTTCATTTTTTACAATCCTAGTTGCAAGGCCTTCCACAATTGCAGTTTTACCTACACCGGCCTCACCTATCAATATCGGATTAGACTTTGTACGACGCGAAAGCACCGTCACCACACGTTCAATTTCATTTTCACGACCAATTACGGTATCTAGCTTGCCGACTTTAGCCTCTTCTGTAAGGTCCTTACCATAACGTTTCAAAAATTTAAGCCCAGAATTTTTTACATATTTAGCTTTTTCGGCTTTCTTTTTCTCATCTTTTGTTTGCTCTTCCACCAAATCTTCAATCTCATCCATTGCAGCGTCCAAATCAACTCCCAGCTCCTGCAAAATCAATGCTGCCCTAGAATTTGGCTGACTCATAATTGCATATAATATATGCTCTGTACCGATCACCGAAAGTCCCTGCTCACGCACATAATTTTGTGCCATGCGGAGCGTCAAAACCACCGCTTCCGAAAGCGACATCATTGCCATATCACTGCCCGGCACCTCCACTGCTGGTGTATTCATCCTTTTTTCTACATCTTCTAGCACCACGCCCTGCTCGCGCATCATTTTGGCACCAGTAGAAGTGTCCATGCTAAGTATACCAAGTAGCAAATGCTCCGTACTCATATAGCCATTGTTGTATCTTTTTGCAAAATAGTCTGATTTTTGCAACGCAAAACGCGCATTTTCAGACAAATGATTCATTATTTCACTAAATTCTTCCTGCATACCCCCATTGTAACAAATTAGCACTCTTTATGCAAGAGTGCTAATTCACAAATTTTTATCTGTAAAATTAATTAATTGAATAATTATTTACATTTTTGAGTGCGGTAAGAAATGCTTGGATAGTATCATTTTCCCATTCAATTTCACTCTCAATCGTAGTAGCTACAGCTTGAGGACCTTTTACCCAATAGTAATAATCGCCTAGTTGAAAGTCTGCCGACGCTACGCTATAGCTTGTGGCACCATCCTGGTGATCACCAGTACCACGGTGCACGCATACATATGCCGTACCGGTTTCGCCTGGTGTACCAGCAAAGCTTGGTACTGTCCCACTACCATTATCAATATAACCGCTTACGCAAAGCTCATTACCATTAGCATCCAATATGTACGATAGTTGCTTCAGGCTAGCTGGCATATTTACTGTGATCCCCCAATCATCAATCGATACGCTTTGTGGTATCTCGGTACTAGGCGCAGTTTCGTCCTCTCCATCATCAGCGCTACTGCCACCATTGCCTTCAGCCTCAGATAGCTTTTCCAAAAGTTCCGCATTCTGATCTTTAAGGCTTTTAATTTGCTTATTTAGGCTATCAACTTTTGTGTTGCCATCCATCATTGCATACACGCCAAATCCAACACCACCCGCTGCGACAAGCGCAAGCAAAATCATACCGATCAACATGCCATTAGATTTCTTCTTAGGCTTAGCTGGAGCCATA
The DNA here is from genome assembly GCA_017510705.1 of Candidatus Saccharimonadota bacterium. GTDB lineage: Bacteria > Patescibacteriota > Saccharimonadia > Saccharimonadales > Saccharimonadaceae > Nanosyncoccus. The sequence goes on along the minus strand of JAFWMO010000004.1, from coordinate 23,633 downwards.
TCCATTACATTTGGCTCTTCTGGCACCACTGGTTCAATTGGTTTTACAGGCTGCACTGGCTGTGCAGGTTGTGAAGGCATCGCTCCACCCACCCCAGGTACACCGCTCATAGCTGGTGCACTACCTGGCATCGTATTTTGATTTGGATTCATTTTATGACCTTTCTTCTTATGCTTACTATTATAACATACCTTTATATTTTTTATGCTATAATTTATTTATTAAAAGCGAGGTAATATGTTAAAAATCAAGAATCAGAAACGCGACCCGTTAGTCCCACCACTTAGTATTTCGGCTTTGTATAGCCTTTCTAGCTTTCAGCACCTAAACCATACTGTCGTAAACCAAAAAGAATTTAATTATACCAGACGCGAACTCTCCCAAGACCGTCGCAATCTTGCTAAAGTATTTTTGGAACTTGGCGTTAAACCCGGAGATATCATCCTAGTCGCCACTAGCCGCAGTATGTATGAAAACATCGCAATCTTCCTCGCCGCCAATCGCCTTGGCGCCATAGTGAGTTTCTTAGACGAAAAAACCGCCCGCGATACTTTACTCCATTATCTAGAAGAGTTTAATTCTTCATTACTAATTACATACAAATATAGTGACAAGCGCATCAAAGACATCAAACATAATGCCAAATCTCTAAAAAATGTTATCAATATAGATGGTTATTTCGTAGACAACGGCGACCCAGATGATGAACAAACTGAAACTATTAAAGCCTCCGTTCTAGACCACATGTGGCTCGGTAAGAAAAAGTTATCTACCATTGCCAAAAATCACCGTGGCCATGTACCGCGTCACACTTTTGCCGCCAAACGCGAAGCCTTAATTTCCTTCACTTCCGGTTCTACTTCCGGACCAAAACCAATGGTCTTTACCAACGAAAACATTATTGCATCCGCCATCTATTCCAAAGTTGCATCCAACGTCCGTATGTGGAGTAAAAAGTTTCATACATGGATGGATTACGTAAAATTTGATTGCCCATACGGTTTCGTAGTTTCTACCCTTGCGCCAATTCTTGGTGGCGACAAAGTCATCCTCACTCCAGACATCTCAGACGACAACTTAGATTACTATATTGGCAAAAACTCCAACACCATCTTTGGCGTACCTACGCTTCTTGCCGCTATGCCCACCCTAAAACCAGAAACAGATATCTCTAAACTCAGAATGTTTGCATCTGGTGGTGAACGCCTAGAAAAATCCGCCTCGCTCGCAGCTCTAGATTTCTTTAAATCTCGTGGCGCTAAAAACGTCAAAATTAGCAACGGTTACGGAGTCGGTGAAGCCCTTGGTCTAATCTCCACTGCAGTTGGCACCGTATCCTACAACCCAGATTCCGTTGGCAAAATACCAGCCGGCGTACACGTAATGGTAGTAGATTCAGAAACCGGAGAAGAACTCGGCTTCGGCAAAACCGGCATGCTCTATGTCGCCGGCAAACACACCCTAACTAGATATTACAACCGCCCAGAACTCACCGAAGAAAAAATCACAGTCATAGATGGCAAACGTTTCATCAAGACTGGCGATCTTGCCTATGTTACCGAGACAGGCTATGTCAATCTCGTCGGTCGCGCCACCTTCTTTATTAATAATCTCCCAGCCAAAGTTTATTACGAAGTTGTTCGCACTGCCGTATCAAAATCCGACCTCGTAAAACAATGTTATGTAGTAAAAGGCCCAGACAAAAAACTCAAACTCGCCTCCTATGCGTATGTCGTATTAAATGATGGCGTGCCAAAAAATGCCGAAACGCGCAAAGCCATCATCAAAACAGCGTCCGAACCATTCAGCCTCGGACGCCGTCGCATCACTCTCAAATCTTACGAAATCCCGCACAAAGTTATTTTCTTAGACGAAATGCCTTTGACTCGTGCAAACAAAATTGACTTTCGCAAATTAGAAACACTAGCACGCGGCTAGCCGCATACTACGTTATTTGCGTGAATCCATCCCTCTACCGAGCCGCCATCTAGATACTCACCTTTTGCCGTAGCCACCCGCATTACACCACCATCCTTAATATATTCATCAATTGGATCTGTCACCATATATTCTTGGTCCATTGGCCCAAAATCATTTTCATCTACATATTTTACGATCCTTTTCAATAATTCTGGCGACATAATATACTTTGAAACGTTTATAAGATTAGATGGTGCTTCTTCTGGCGTTGGTTTCTCTACTACACCAGTCAATTTCCCATTCTCTACTGCTAATACTCCATATTTTTCTACATTCTCTTTCGGAATCTCTACACCAAGAATTGCAGATTCGCCATTTTCGGCCGCTTTTATAAGTGCCTCCGCCGCCGTCTCCCCGCCCGGGTTCCAAATAAAATCATCACCCATAAATACTAGTACTGGCTCATTTATGTTGTATTCCTTTACCACCATTGCAATCGGCACCGCCGTACCATATTTATCAGCTGGATCTTGTACTGTATAATGAATCGTTACGTCATCTGGCAAAGTTTTAGCAAGCTTTAGCCTATCTTCCTTACCACGATCAATCAAATATTGATTAAGCGCTAAATTATCTTTATAAAACTCTTGTACTTGGCAAGGCTCCACATTAGATATCACCATATAAATGTCTTTTACACCAGCCTTAATCAAATCTTGCACAGAATAATCCACCAGTGGCCTATTGCCCACAGGAAGCATTGATTTTTCTATAATTTTAGTGATCGGTAAGCGCCTAGTGCCCCACCCCGCTACCGGAATAATAGCTTTCTTGATCATAATACCAAAATTATAACACAGTAATCAAAGATTTATTCCAAGTTTCTGGATAATCATTTTGCCCAAGAAGCACCGCCATTGTGGCCGCAATATTAGCAAGCCCAGGATTTTCTATATTAGAAAGCGCATATTTATTACGATTCTTAGTATTATCATAGAATATACATGGGACCAGATTAGTGGTATGAGCGGTCTTTTTATTGCCGTTTTCATCCAACAATTCTTCGGCGTTGCCGTGGTCTGCTACGATCACCATTATTCCGCCCAATCTATCTATTTCTGCTGCAATTCGCTTGAGACTAATATCTATTGACTCCATTGCTACCACAGTTGCCGGAACATCTGCCGTATGCCCCACCATATCACCACCAGGATAATTAATTCTTACAAATTTATATTTATCAAGATTTTTTAGCACATCATCCGTAATCTCCGCGCACTTCATCCAAGGACGCGTTTCAAATGGCTCGGTATAAGACTTTATTTCTATAAATTCCTCGCCATTTGCCTTTTCATAACTATTTCCATTAAAGTAATATGTAATATGACCAAATTTCACAGTCTCACTCACGGCCAAATCCGATATGCCGCACTCACCCAAAAATTGGTTCAGGGTTTCGTCAATTTTTACCGGCTCCACCAAACGGTGTTCTGGTACATGCGTATCGGAATTATATTCTGTCATCCCCACAAAATACACATCATTTGGTGTGTAATTTCCACGGTTGAAATACGGAAAATCCCAATATGTAAATGCCATCGCAATCTCTATAGCTCTATCTGCACGAAAATCAAAATATATTAGACTATCGCCTTTTTCAACTTTCCCAATTGGCCTCTCATCCGCATCTACTATCACAAAAGCTGGCAAATATTGGTCCTGTACTTCTGGATTAATTCTGCGAAGTATATTAATTGCTTCTTCCGCAGACTTAAAATAGTAATCAGCCTCTCCATTCACCATCATATCCCAACCTCGTGCTACCACATCCCAATCACTCATATATCTATCCGCAACCGTAGTCATTCTACCACCACCAGAAGCAATTTTTATATCCGCTTCAATAAATCTTGCCACATAATCTTCAAGTTCACGAATATACTTTGGTTCAGACTGTGGCGGCACATCACGTCCATCAAATATTGCATGAACACGCATCTTTTTCACACCTTCCACATAAGCCCGCTCTATCATTTTTTTCAAATGATCAATATGACTATGCACCCCACCATCAGAAAAAATCCCAGCAAAGTGCAAAGTCCCATCTGTAGAAACTGCTTTTTTCCAAGCTTCAGATTCAAACACTTCACCTGTAGCAAACGCCTCATCAATTCTTGCAATTCCTTGCTTGATTGCGCGCCCAGCCCCCATTGTGTTGTGTCCTACTTCAGAATTCCCCATTTGTCCTGAAGTCAACCCTACCGCTTCGCCGGAAGCATTAAGAGCCACATGCAAATAATCTTTTACAGCCTTGCCAAGAAACGGCGTCCTAGCCTTACTCACTGCGTTGCCCGGCGCATCCGGGGCAAGCCCCACCCCATCAAGAACTGCGAGCACCACAGGCCCATCAAACTGTAGTCTATCCATAAGCTTATTATATCACGCTTTCGGAACTTGTTGCGTAATACAGTGAATATTTCCACCACCCAACAAAATTTCTCTTGCGTAAATCGGCTCAATCACGCGATCCGGGAATAGTCTTTTTAGAGTAAACACAGCATCATAATCATGAGGGTCATTAAATACTGGTAATATAATCGCGCCGTTACAATTATAATAATTAATATACGACGCCGGCAATCTATCGCCCTCATTACGAGGGAACGTTCCCTCTACCACGTCCACGCCTTCCGACTCTTCTTTTGTGATAGTAATCGGGTTTGGCACATGAATCTTGTATATCTCAAAATGTCTACCACGTGCATCAGTCTCATTAATGAGATACTCAAAATCAGCTTTTGAACGCTCGTGCTGAGGATCTTCTGGATTATCCTCCCACGCCAACACAACCTTGCCAGGAGCCACAAATTGACAAATATTATCTACATGGCCGTTTGTATCCTCATCCTTATAGACACCATAAGGAAGCCAGAGCACTTTCTCTGCGCCAGTATATTCCTTTAGCAAATGCTCAATTTCTTCTTTGCTTTTTCCTGGATTTCTACCTTCGGCCAACAAAGTTTCTTCTGTTACTAGAAGCGTACCTTCGCCATCAGAATGGATAGAACCACCTTCAAGCACAAAATCATCCGGACGATATCTATCAACTCCCTCAATTGCGGCCATTTTTGATGCAATCATTTCATCAAGATCCCAAGGGAAATAAATACCATCCACTAGCCCACCATATCCATTAAATCCCCAATCTACTGCGCGCACCTGGCCTTGACCATTCACAACCATTGTCGCACCAGTATCACGAATCCACGAATCATTGTTGCTAATCTCTACCACGCGTACATTTTTCATATTCATGCCAAGCACGTGCGAATATTGTGATTGATTCACGCCGAGCACTACTGGCTCATGCTTTGCAATAGCCTCCACCACTTGACGAAAGGCTTTCTGTGCTGGCTTGGCGCCAGAGCGCCAGTTGTCTGGACGCTCCGGCCAAAGTAAATACGTACACTTATGTGGAGCAAGCTCCGACGGCATATAAAACCCATCTTGTTTTGGTGTAGAATTTAACTTCATTATTTACCTGCCTTTAAAGCTGCTTTTTGTTTACGCGCCATTTTTTTCTGGCGATCTTTCCTACTCATATTTGCAACCATCAATTCTCCAACTACAATACATATTATAGTTGATACAATCAGCACATTGTTTTCTTCCCAAGTCAAAGCCAAATCATCTGGGTAAAGCACCAAGGTAAAGAATAGCGCTACAAAGAGAAGTAGAAGTGGCACAATGCCCATCAGCCATCTAAGTACCGGACCGACTTTTATCCAGTAACCATTCTTAACCTGTTGACCTTGTTTGTGGAGCTTGATAAACGCCGCAAACATTGGGATATACGAAAATAGTAGACACACCAATGAAAGCGAGAAGAATGCCCAGAACATGTTTGAAAACCCTTCTAGGAACGCTTCATCTACGCCCATTTCCGGCAATACATATCCAATAAAGATACCTAGTACCGACAATATTGCTGAAATTATACCAGTCCAAATACTTACTACATAAGGTGCACCATCTTTATTTCTTTTTGCCCAAGACTTTGGAAATGCACCATCTTCTGCAGCGTATGCAGTCACAGAATACACACCAAATGTCCAGGAAGAAATATTAGAAATAAGTGTTAATATAAACAACCCACCTACTACAATCGTAATAGCCTGGATTGCCGCTTCGCCGATCCCAGCGTTCGCCATGAGAACATTATAGGAATCTAGGAAACCAGTATTGGTTTCAATTTCTGAAAATGGTGTACCCACACCCATACCAAATGATGGGAAGATATAGAAAATTGCAATCAAGATACCACCAAGTACGATTGCTTTTGGAATTTGTTTCTTTGGTTTATCCATATCATCATAAAACGTACCAACCACCTCAAAACCAAGCATATTAAATATAATAAGTGACACAAAACCAAGACCAGCCCAATCAATACCACCATCAGCCGATGCTAATGGTACAAAATCTTGCCAACCCTCTATTGGATTTGCTGTACCTTTTGTAAATAGAACATAAAGACCCAAAAAGCCGATCGCACCAAGTAAAATCATCTTGATCACAGCACCAATATTTGATACCCAGTCAGACTGAGAAATACGAAGCATGCCAAGAATGGTTACAAGCGCGATATAGAAAAGTTGGATCGAAAGCACCATCCACATTTCCATCTCAATACCAAACATCTGCATAATCATCGTAGTGATGAGATCTGCTAGAGAAGCAATCCATAGTGGGAAGTTTACCCAGTAAAACCAAGCTACTCTGGCAGCCCATTTTTTGCCAAAAGCCTTCTTGATCCAGGTATACATACCACCCTCGGACGGATATTGTGTACCAAGCTCTGCCGAAATAAGAGCATATGGCACAAAGAAACCAATGAGCATGATAGCCCACCATAGATACATTTGGTTCCCGATAGCCGCTGTCGGTGCCACCGCATCGCCCACGAGAATAATACAGACTGTCGCGAAAACCGCAGAAAGCAGCCTGAACTTATATTTTTTCTTTGGCATTATCTTACCTCCTTTTGCCTTTTAATATAATCTAGCGTAACTTGCGCTACACCGCCAAAATACAAAACAAGCCCACGTTGCGCAGTCAGACGATTCTCTGCTTCATCCCACGCAATAGAATTTGGGCTATCTAGTACCGAATCCGTCACTTCCTCATTGCGATTTGCCGGCAAACAATGCATAAATTTACAATTTGGATTTCCAGTAGCAGCCATCATTTCATCATTCACTTGATACTTCGGGTAAAAATCCGCCATATAAACTTCTTTTGGTGTCTCTTTGTCATAAAGCCCATACCAGACATCAGTATAAATAAAGTCGGCACCCTTAAGGACCTCCGCATTATCACTCCATATACAAGTCCCACCATATTTTTCATTATTTTTGCGCCCAACTTCCAGCCAATAATCCTCAATTTTATGATTCGCTGGACCATAATGCACAAAATTCATGCCCATCTTCGTTGTCATATCACAAAGCGTATTACAAACCTGCGTAGCATCACCCACAAAAATCACTTTTACATCACTAGGATTCTTCCCAGCCGGAAAATGATCCAAAATCGTAATCATATCACCAACACCCTGTGTCGGGTGAACCTTTTCACTCATACCATTTAGTACCGGCACTTGCGCATATTTTGCCAACGCTTCAATTGACTCATGTCTATCTACACGCGACATTATCATATCGCACATTCTACCAAGCACCACCGCGGTGTCTTCAATCGTTTCATGTTGGCCAAGCTGAATCGCACCCGGCGCAAGATTTAACGCATGCCCGCCGAGTTGTTCCATCGCCACTTCAAAAGAGACCCGCGTGCGAGTAGATTTCTGTTCAAAAAGCATTGCCAAATTTTTGTGAAAGAGAGAATTAAGATACCCACCGCCTTTGATAAAACTACGCACAGTACGTGCCGTATTTATAATATCCATTATTTCAGACTGATCAAAATCTGCTGTATCAAGAAAATCTTTGCGTGTTGGTGTTTTGTGTGTTAGTGTATACCCATCCATAATTTCATTATATGCTATAATATGCTTATGGTCAAGAAAAGAATTGTTCTAGCACTCGGAGGAAATGCTCTCCAAAAAAATGGCGAAGCGTCGGCCGAAGCCCAAAAATCCATTGCTATGTCCGTAGGTCGTGCCGTTGCAAATCTCGCCGACAAATACGAAATTATTTTGGCACACGGCAATGGTCCCCAAGTCGGTAATATTCTTATTCATGAAGAAACTGCCGCATCAGACAAGGCTCCTGCTATGCCACTCGAGACAGCTGTCGCCATGAGCCAAGGCCAAATTGGTTACTGGCTCACCCAAGCCATCAACAACGCATTTATCATGGAAGGCAAACGCCACAAAGTTGTCACCATAGTATCTCAAATTGTAGTAGACCGCGCCGATCCAGCCTTCAAAAATCCTACCAAGCCAATCGGCCAATTCTATACCGAAAAAGAAGCAAAGTCTCTCGCCCGCGAAAAAGGTTGGACAGTCAAAGAAGACGCTGGCCGTGGTTGGCGCCGTGTCGTTGCCTCACCAAAACCAATCGACATTGTAGAGAAAAAAGCTATCACCGAGCTCGTCGAAGAAGGAATTATTGTTATTGCTGCTGGTGGGGGTGGCATCCCGGTCTATCGCACCAAAATTCTAAAACGCCTCAAGGGAATTGACGCCGTCATAGACAAAGATTATGCTGCCGAAAAACTCGCCGAGCTCACAAAAGCTGATATTTTCATTTCCTGTACTGCCGTCCCAAATGTCTATATTAATTATGGCCTAGAAAACCAACAAAAAATTGAAAAAATTTCCGCAGAAGAAATCAAAAATCTCGCAAAATACGGTTATTTCAAATCTGGCTCTATGCTTCCAAAAGTTGAAGCCGCCATTAATTTTGCTAAAAAAGGCGGCATCGGTATCATCACCGACATTAATCACTTAGAAGAAGCTTTAGCTGGCAAGGCCGGCACCATCATCACGAAGTAATTTTTTATAAGCTTCTACGCCCGGCTGGTCAAATGGGTTCACGCCCATTAGTTTTGCCGAAATCGCGCACGCCATCTCAAAGAAATAAACTAGTTCTCCAAAACCTTTTTCGTCGAAACTCGGCACACCAATATTTAACACCGGAATCCCGCCTTGCGTATGAGCCACTCGCACCGCATTTACCACCTTGCGATTCATCTCATCCGTAGGATAATCAATAATTGTCTCCCACAAATTCCTACGCCCATCTTGCATAAATTGCCCCATGGAATGTAGATCTGTTGAGTAAATCAAAGATGCAGGGAACACACCTTGCCTATTTTTCCCCTCGCTCTCTCCAAAAAGTTGTTTTAGCCACTCATTAAAATATGCCGTACTAGGCTCAAAACTTGAAAACACCTCTGTATCATAATTTCTGCTAAATAATACGTATCTCATCCAAGCATATTTTGCGGACATTTCCACACCTTTTTCTCCTGCCATCTCTGCCGCACCTTCTAGGAGCTTGTCTATATCTACCCCTGCCACCGCAAGCGGCAACAGCCCTACCGCCGACAATACCGAGTATCTTCCACCCACATTATCTGGCACCACAAATCTTGCATATCCATTTGCCACTGCCTCGTCGTGTAGCTCTCCCTTATTCGCATCTGTTGTTGCATATATCCTAGAGGCCGCCTGTTCACCATATTTTTCGTATAATTTCCTCTTAAACGCCTCAAAAGCTACCTTTGGCTCTAAAGTTGTACCAGATTTAGATATCACCAGTAACGAAAAATCACGATCCCCCACATCTGTTAACGCCCTGTCTAGCTCCCGTTTACTTAAGGAATTACCAGCATATATAATATCTACTTCGGATTTTGGCGAAAGCGCCTCTATAATTGCCCGGTGCCCCAGATAAGACCCACCAATACCAATACACACTAGACACTCCGCTTCCTCTGTAATTTTGCGCGCCACCTCTTTGATGCGCATAACTTCGTCAATATTGATATTCTGTGGCAAATTCACCCATCCGCCCATCGGGTCTTCTCTGATATCCGCGAGAATCTGAGCTATTTTACCATTATCCACCTCTGGGTCAAAATTTAGTGTAATCATATATTTCCATTATAACATAAGGGATTTTAGAGAAAACTATTGCATTTTTAGCAAAAGTATGATATAATAAAGACATAGCTATCCCCCTGATTTATAGGGGGAGCTGTTTTAGCTCTCCTGTATGGAGAGAGTAACTTAGACATTATCCGGATGACCAGCGAAAGCGGCAACTAAATTCTGTTTGAATCCCTCCTTTCTTAAAATATTTATTTTACAAGCTCATAAAAATAGTTCTTTCAGATTTAGCTTTTTCGCCAAAATCCACTTTTTCGCCATCTATAAAAACGCCTCGGGCTATGCCGCCATCCCCGGGGCTTTTTTATTTCCTGCCCATCTTATGTTATAATCATTCTATGCCCGCTTGGCGGAACTGGTAGACGCGCTAGCTTCAGGTGCTAGTGTCTTCACGGACGTGAGAGTTCAAATCTCTCAGTGGGCACCAATGGCTCCAGTAGCCTATCTTTCGAGATTTGCGCTACGCGAGCAAATCTCTCAGTGGGCACCAATGGCTCCAGTAGCCTATCTTTCGAGATTTGCGCTACGCGAGCAAATCTCTCAGTGGGCACCAAGGGTCTTATAGACCTCTTTTTTATCCGCTTTGATTAATTCTAGTCTTGCACGAATCTCGTTTTTTCCTACTTCAATCGCACGCGCAAGCGCTGGGTCGCCCGCCATAGGTTCAAAAAATTCTAGATACTTATCAAAATCTTCTTTGGTCTTAATTGACGTCGCAGTATATCTCGGATAATCCTCTAACGATTTATCCCCCGCAATTTTCTTCACATAATCCCAATTATGAATTAGCCAGTCCCACGCCTTTTCCTTCGCCGCCGGGTTCCGGTATTCATAAATAAACAAATGAAAATGGTCTTGCGGTTTCACAATTTCTGGCTGACTAAGAAGCTCCACCATTTTAGAAATCACTTTTTCATCTTTTGACAAAGTCGCCGCAAACAAAAGATCAAATTTGATCTCCGGATCAGAAATCTTAGCATAATCATTAATGTATTTATCCACTAGCTCAGGTTCCAAATAAATCTTTGCGTCCAAAATATCACTCCGTATCTCTGCATCCATCTCGCTATAATTTTCATTATACATTCCAGCTAGTTCCTTAATTCTTGGCAGATCTTCCGCATAAAAATCTAGTGCCAGAAGATTTGCTCTTAGTCTCACTGTATTTTCGTCATCATTATCACGCGTCTTAATTCCAATTTCATTTAGTTTGGCATCCACTAGCTCCAGCACAAACTTTTTAAATTTCTTCTCCTCCTCCGTGCCGTATTCAAAGAAAATCTTTAATGTCCCAAAAATCGTCACAATAATATTCCACACTGCCGCCGAATTTTCATTTTTAAATTTGAGAAGTAATGGTAGCAAAGACGCCGCCGAAACTAGCGAAGTTTTAGATAATAGATCACGGTCTATGAGAAGCCGTAATTTTTCTTCCAAATTTAATTCATCAAAACGCGCTAGCCTTTCTTCAAACTCAGCATCAGTCAAATTCAAAATATAATGCGAAGACATATCTTCCGTAATTTCTGGAATCGGCCAACTCTCATCTTTCATTGGCCCGTCTAGCAAAAACCTTTTCTGCTTTCCATCCGTAATTACTGGATATCCCGGCTTGTCAATAAATGCATGCATCATTTTTTTCACATCAAAATCCGCATAATTATCTAGCGCATCCCACAAATTATCACCAATCGTATTTTGATATTTATACTTCTCGAAATAATCCTGAATACCCTTGCAAAAATTCTCCCAGCCCATAGCACGAATCACCATCAGCATTAGTCTAGCGCCTTTTGCATACACAATCGCCGGATCAAAAAGCGTCGCAATTTCTTCTGGATTTTTCACATCCTGATGCACCGATTGCACACCAGAAAGACAGTCGCGCCTAAGCGCCGCAAGTGCATCACCAGTAAAGAACCCTTCAAAAATCTTAAATTCTGGGTATGCGCTGTCCACTGCAAAATATTCCATTACGCTTGCAAATGATTCGTTTAGCCACAAATCATCCCACCACTGCATTGTCACCAAATCTCCAAACCATTGATGCGAAAGCTCATGTGCCACCGTTAGCGCTACACCTTTTTTCGTAGCCAAAGTTGCATCTTTTCCGGCGATTAACATTGATTCACGATATGTCACTATCCCCCAGTTTTCCATTGCGCCCGCTTCAAAATCTGGCAAAGCCACTTGGTCTAATTTTTTCAAAGGATATGCCACGCCAAAATTATCATCATAAAATTCTAATGATTTTGCCGCCACATCGTTTGCAAAATCCACCGCATCCGCGTCTTGATTCATTGCTACGTAAGTCGTAATTTCAATGCCATGCGCATTTTTTATCGTCTTGCCATGAAACTTTCCAATCACCCACGCAAGTAGATAAGTACTCATTCTCGGTGTCGGCTCGCCCAGCGCAGTATTAGTCAAAATCAAATCGTCTGCATCTTTTGGGAGCGAAATATTTACTTCAAACACCGCTTTTGCCGCCGGCTCGTCAATACACGGAAACGCTTCCCTAGCATAATGACTTTCAAATTGTGTCGCCACAATAATTTCTTTTTTACCTTTATATTCATAGGTAGAAATATACGCACCCTGCATATTTTCATTTAAATGCCGACTAAACTCTATTTCTATTTCATGCTTTCCTTCACAAACGTCAACTTCAATTATATTCCCATCATATTTATATTCTACATTCGCGCCATCCACTAGTACCTTTTTAATTTCAAAATCTACCGCATGAAATTTAATTTTTTCTTCCTTTGCCTCGCCAAAAATCACTACATTTCCAGAATGTTTTTTCTTTTCCTTCTCCACTAATAAATTAAGAATATATTTTTCTGGTTCAAAATAATCTAAAAACCGCTCCATTTTTCCTCCATTTTTATTTATAAAGTTTGGCTGTTTCCGGCATCTTTGCACCTTTCAAAATTGGTGCTAGTTCCGCTTCTTCCAAAGTTTCATGTGCCAAAAGTTCCTCTGCCAATTTATCAAGCAAAGTCTTGTTTGCCTTCAAAACTTCTTCTGCACGCTTTGCTGCTTCATCAGAAAGTTTCTTAACTTCTGCATCAATCAGTTCCGCAGTTTTTTCAGAATATGGTTTTTCAGTAGTGATAGTATAATATCCAGTTGCTTCACTTGGAAATACCAAATTTCTCGTGCCTTCACCCATACCTTCTTCCACAATCATAGATTTTGCCAGTCCTGCCACATTTTTAAGGTCACTCGACGCGCCAGTCGTCACCGCATCTTTGCCAAATACCAACTTTTCCGCTACGCGTCCACCCATAGCTCGCGCCAAAATATCTTTTAATTCATAAATATTCTTATAGCTTCTGTCTTCTGGCGGAAGAAACCAAGTTACACCACCAGTCGCACCACGTGGAATAATCGTAACTTTATGCACTGGATCACTATCCGGCAACACATGCCCTACAATTGCATGCCCAGCCTCATGATAAGCCGTAATTTTACGCTCTTTTTCATTCATTACTTTAGACTTTCTTTCTGGACCAATCGCTACACGTTCAAATGCTTCCGTTACGTCACTATTTGAAATTGCTTTGTGCCCTTCACGTGCTGCCGTAATCGCCGCCTCGTTTGCAATGTTGGCAAGGTCCGCACCAGAAGAACCTGCAGTCTTTTTGGCCAAAGCTTCTAGATCTACATTTTCTTCTACCGGCTTGCCCTTAAAATGAACTTTAAGAATTTCCAAACGGTCTTTTCTCTCTGGCAAAGTCACATTCACATGACGGTCAAAACGGCCTGGGCGAAGTAGCGCCTTGTCAAGCATATCTACACGGTTTGTAGCTGCCATTACAATCACACCACTGTCGTTATCAAATCCATCCATTTCCACAAGAATTTGGTTAAGCGTCTGCTCGTCTTCACGTCCTGCACCACCACGCGCATCACGTTTGTGTGCCACCGCATCAATCTCATCAATAAAGATAATAGAAGGCGCATTTTTCTTTGCCTTGGAAAAAAGATCACGTACACGACTTGCACCTACGCCTACAAACATCTCCGCAAATTCCGAACCAGAAATTGAGAAAAACGGCACATTAGCTTCACCCGCTACAGCCCTAGCCATTAAAGTTTTGCCGGTACCAGGATCACCCGCGAGTAGCACGCCACGCGGGATCTTCGCGCCAAGTTTTTCATATTTCTTTGGGCTTTTTAGAAAATCTACAATTTCTGTCAAATCTTGTTTAGCCGCCTCGTTACCAGCTACATCTTTAAATGTTACCTTCTTCTTGTCGGGACCATAAAGTTTTGCTCTAGCTTTACCAAAACTCATTGATTGATTATTGGCCGCCGAAGCTTGTCGCATCATCCAAGAGAAGAAAATTACGATTGCAATAATTGGCAGCACCGTAAGAGCAATATCCAAGATAATGCCAGTCATATTCACGTCTTCTTTGTATTCAATCACTGGATAATTCTTTTCGCACTCGCCAAGTTCCTCTGCTTCTAGCCCATCGCAATAATTCATAAGACCTTGATCATAAAGCGTACCGGAACCATCTTTTCTAGAAGTTTCAGTTGGCTCTTTTTTGTCTTTCAAAGTAATATCCAAATTATTACCAGTCACAGTAATCTTAGCAATATTACCATTCGGGTCGTTCGCACGCCTTATTACATCCGAAATTGGCACTTCAGTCTTCTTTGCGCCAGTATTATTAAAATTAACTACAAAAAGCATCGCGATACAAATCATCACGACAGTAAAAAGCACACTTCTGATTGCATTAGATTTTGAATTATTATTCCCAGCGCGCGGCGCAGGCCTTTTCGGTGTATTATCTGCCACTTTTATTTCTCCTTATCTTCCTATTTTATCATAATTTTCTCAAAGTATGATATAATATAGATACCGTCTGGGTGTAGCACAGTTGGTAGCGCGCGACTTTTGGGAAGTCGAGGTCGCAGGTTCAAGTCCTGTCACCCAGACCACATTTTTTATCTGGGTGTGGCGCAGTTGGTAGCGCGCAGCGTTCGGGACGCTGAGGTCGCCTGTTCAAGTCAGGTCACCCAGACCATTTTTTTTAGATCCCTAATTTCTCGTCACTCAAACTTTCTGCTTCAAACGTATCTTCATACGCATCAATATCTTCAATCTCAAATTTCAATTTTTCCAAATATTCTTTCATAATCTCTTTTGTTATCTTTCCGCTTGCCGAAAATTCATAATCTTCCTCTTCTTTGTCGTCCTCCTCGTCTTCAATTTCGTCCTCATCCGGCAAATACCCAGGTCGCGAACGGTCCAAATAAATATCACCGGTATTATGATACACTGCCAACGACACACCCGCCGTCCCAGCTGCAATTACAATTGACATCACTCCAAGTATCAAAAGATTTCTACCGCCTACTGTCATTTTATCTTCTCCGTTAGTGTAGTTACTAGCTCCACTTGTTTACCTGCTAGCTCCCTCAATTTCAAAACATTTTTATTTGCTGTAGCTCTTTTTGCTCGCACGGTCACAAGTTTTTCGTAAAACTGCCCTGGCTCATTTTTGCAATCCATCGCCACCAATTCTTCCAAACCTTTTTGATAACTAATGAAATCTTCTACAAATTTCCCCCTTACCGTGCTAAAATTACTTTGATTTTCAATCAGCCCAGCATTAGAAGTATTATTTTCCACCAATCTCAAATTCAGTGGCACAATAAATTTATTTAAGATTGTTTCGTAGTACCTACCCAAATACACCCTCGTCCTTGCATCATTATGCTGCAAAGTTACAAGGTCTTCCTTAATTTGGTCGCATTTGCTAATTATAAGATTTTGTTTTTTTGTATCAATCGCAAAAACATTCGCACTTGCCATACTTAGTACCAACACTACAATTGCTACAAAAACTTTCTTCATGAATATAATTATAACACTAATCTCGCTTCAGCATCACAGTAAATGCTTCACTTGGAATATCAATTTTACCAAATCTCTTCATGCGAGCCTTGCCACGTTTCTGCTTTTCTAGAAGTTTAGCCTTGCGATCACGGTCGCCTGTGTGGATTTTTACCGTTACGTCTTTGCGATACGCACCAATCGTCTCGCGCGCAATAATTCTAGCACCAATCGCAGCCTGGAGTGCCACTTCGTAATTTTGGCGCGGAATCACTTCTTTTAACTTTTTTGTCACCTCACGGCCAATCCCATCTGCTTCACTCCGGTGCGCCATTACAGAAAGCGCATCCATTTTGTTCCCCGCCACAAGAAAATCTACTCTCACTAAATCCTCTGCCCGGTAACCATTAAGTTCATAGTTAAACGAAGCATACCCGCTCGTCGCAGACTTTAGTTGGTCATAAAAATCAGTAAGTAAGTTTGCCATTGGCGCTTCAAAATCAATCACCGCACGATCTTCAATATATGATAGGTTTGTTTGGTGCCCACGTTTCTCATTAATCAAATTTAGCACGTTCCCAATCATCGGTTTTGGCACAATAATCTCGCCCTTCACCCACGGCTCGCGAATTTCTTTGATTTCCGAAGCATCCGGCAAATCCGCCGCCGACTTAATTTCTATCACTTCCCCATTGTTCATCACGACTTCATAATTTGTGGATGGATTGGTGACAATCAAATCTAGATTAAACTCACGCTCAAGTCTTTCGCGGATAATGTCCATATGGAGAAGTCCGAGAAATCCGATGCGAAGTCCAAATCCCAAAACCGGAGAGTTCTCCGGCTCAAACCGTAGCGCCGAATCAGACAACGCCAACTTTTCAATCGCTTCTTTCAAATCTTTATACTGGTCGTTAGACACCGGGAAAAAACCCGCATACACAAACGGCAAGACGTTTTTATAGCCAGGAAGAGCATGCTCCGCTGACGCTTTAGAAAGCGTTACCGTATCGCCGACTTTTGCCTCGCGCGTAGTCTTAAGGTTTGTCACGATGTAGCCAATTTCGCCCTCACTTAGCTTCTCACGCGGGCTCATTTTTGGCGTCAAAATTCCTACTTCCAGCGCCAAGCCCTTTGTCTCTGCCGCCATCATCAAAATCTCAGAATTTTTTGGAATTTCCCCATCAAAAATCCGGACGTAAAGTACTACGCCACGATAATCATCAAAATACGAATCAAATATCAACGCCCTTGTAGACATATCTATATTATACCATGAAAAAGGGCCTAGCGCTACGCCAGACCCTAGTGTCACTTTAGTTTAAAAACTTTTATTTCGCAGTTTTTGAGTAGCCTTAAGTCATACATGCTAGCCGAATTTGGTCGACCATTCAAAACTGTATATACAGCTAACCCAAATATTCCATGCGAAAACACAAGAATGTTACCAACCGCATATTTCACACATAGCTCATCTATGAAATTCCTTGCCCTACTTTCCAAATGATCTAGCGTTTCAACGCCCATTTGTTCAGATAGACTCGATTCATAATCAAAGAGTTCTACGTATTGTTCATGCGTGATAGTTTTTCCAAACAAACCATTGAACTGTCGCTCAACTAATCTGTCGTCGTAAATTACCTTACGTTCTTTAATTTCAGCACTTTCAAGTGCGATAGCGCATGTATCCATTGCCCGAAGATACGGCGAACTATAAATTGCCGTAAATCCCACATTCATTTCTTTAAGTTTTACACCTACATCCATTGCCTGCCCCTTGCCAAACATTGTAAGCTCGGCTTTGGCATCATCGTAAAACCTTTTGGATAGATTCGCTACACTTTGTCCATGCCGCACAAAATATAAATTCAGTGACATAAACTCACCCCCTTCCTAAACTACTTTCTCCCACTCAAGAACTGTATATATTATACCACTTTTCTAGGGGCCGGTCCAGCTTCTACAATCTTATCTAAAACTTGTTCCACATTTAGCCCAGTTTTGGCGGAAACGCCAATGATGTCTTCCGGCTTACAGCCAAGCAAATTTACAATCTGCGCCGATACGCCTTCCACATCCGCCGCCGGAAGATCCACTTTATTAATCACTGGAACAATTACCAAATCCTGTTCAAGCGCAAGATAAACGTTAGCCAGCGTCTGCGCCTGAATCCCCTGCGTCGCATCCACCACCAACACCGCCGACTCCACCGCCTGCAAACTTCTGGATACTTCATAGCTAAAGTCCACGTGCCCCGGCGTATCAATCAAGTTCAAAGTATAACCCTTCCATTGCATAGTCACCGGAGTAAGTTTAATCGTAATCCCCTTTTCGCGCTCTAGCTCCATGGAATCCAGTAGCTGCGATTTCATATCGCGCTTCGCGACTGTGCCAGTTAGCTCCATCATCCTATCTGCCAAAGTAGACTTACCGTGGTCGATATGCGCAATGATGCAAAAATTCCGTATTTTATCCATATATATTATATTATGCCACAAAACACACTATTTATCAAACACGAAGTGTTCTTTTTTGCGTTGCACCCTGTATAATACAACGCCGGTACCTGCCAATACTGCGAAAGTCGCAACCGCAACCATTGCCATAGCATCACCATCACCATCTGTAAATCTACCTGTATCTGGCACAATTATATCGCCACTTGGATCATCTGGCTCTGGAGTAGGAGTTGGCTCTGGATCAGGATCTGGATCAGGACCCGGCTCAGGCGGAACTACTTTTTCCGTCACGCTAAAAGTAGTAGTCACAGTAGTATCAGCAGTATAATTCGCAGCTATTGTATGCTCACCGGTCGCAAGCGTATCCACAAAAGTATGATTAATCGATATCACCGTACTACCAGCTATCGCAGTGTAATCTTCCGTATCCACCAAAGTATCGTCTATTTTTAGTGATACAAATTTGTCCACTGGATAATCTATTCTAAATATTAGATTTTCACCGTCACCTTTTTCGTATGTCTGACCCTGTACCCAATTGATCTCACCAGTGCCCTCTGGTGGTGTAGGTTCCGGATCAGGACCCGGCTCAGGTGGGATTACATTTTCTTGCCATACTGCATAGAGAGTTTTATTGTCAGTTAATGTTATTCCTTGCCCAGGATAAGCTGTCGCTGCCGTAGCACTACTGCTCTCTGCCCAACCTAAGAAAGTATAATTATCGCGAGTTGGGGCAGTAGTATTCGGAATATAAACCGTACAAGAACCAGTTGCAGTATCGCACTGCTGATCTTCTATCTCGCCAACCCCACCATTAAGGTCAAAGTAAAGTGTAAACATAATAATCGGTGGAGCTATATCTTCTTGCCATACTGCATAAATAGTTTTGTCACTAGAAAGTGTTACGCTAGTCCCATGTGTAGGTTCCATAGCGCTCGCACTATCTGCCCAACCAAGGAAAGTAAAGCCGCCACGAGTTGGAGCAGTATTTGGAATAGTTACATTGCAAGAAGTACCATAGGTTGCACATTGCAAAGTACTAGTGCTATAACTACCGCCATTGGCATCAAAAGTGAGCGTGAAAGTCTTTTCCACCATGCTACTATTTGTATGTGAATATTGCACACTGCCACAGTTCATATATATATCGCAAATCGTAATGTCGTCCGAAACAGTCGGAGTGCCAACGGTCTTTGTTAAAGTGTAGCCATCAGAAGATAATGTATACCCTGGTAACGTATCATAAATTTGTGCATCGGCAGTAATTCTTACCGTAGTACTGGTAGTAGTATCATCAAAAGATACGCTTGTTGCTAGTGGAATTTCCAACAAATCATCATTCAAACGATAGAATTTATATTGATAATTAGAATCAAAATTTTTCGTCGCATATCCAATCCATGCGTCACCATTTCTAAAGGAAATCGATTCAATCTCGCCCCTGTTCAATCCATTAGCTAAAAATCTTTTTACTCTCTTTCCGTAAGTTTTCACAGGCGTACCGTCAGAATTTAATCTCATATCATAAACATTAATCACGCCGCCATAATTTTCTACGTTGCTACAATAGAGCTGGTAGTAATTTGGGCACGGATCGCTAAAGTTCACCGACGCCGAATAGACATATCCATTGTGATACTCCATACCCTGCCCACTTGCGTCTTGCGGTGCCACAAACGAATTTATCATATTAAAATTCTGGCCCAATTCCGAAATACCATATCTTGTGCTACCCACATATTTATTATTGAAATTATCATATCCAATAGAACTTACAGTATTGCCGCCGGCAACCGTAATTTCTCCCTTGCTCGCAAGCGTGTCATTATCAAAAACTCCCACTTTGCTATCACTACTTGGTCCAGTAATCAAAATTTCATCAGTATTCGTATTATAAGTCATGTCATTACCATGCCCCATACTCACGTTCATTGGAGTTCCATCCACAGCAGTACCAAACCCAGATCCACCATACCCAAACAACTTACCAGGATCACTCTCGTTTCGGCTGTCTGGTGAATAAAACACTAATTTATCATTCGTCACCGTAAAACCCTGGAGATTGGCATATATATTTCTACTGCCATCATATTCAAACCAATACTTGTATTCAGCAGCCCCAAAGACATTACTTGTGATATCAACAAGCGCCGAAGCCGTATTCAGCTTGCTTTTGCCTACTTCAATAATCGGCCTCACGCCTCTAGGCGTATCATTACAGGTAAGCGTATTAACACCCTCATCAACGGCATAGACAGAATAGCTATTTGGACAAACGCTGTCATTATCATATGTAGTCTGTGACCAAAAACCAACATTATCATGCAACGTTCCATTTACATAATATTTGGTGTTTGTCATTAATCGCATATTATACAAGTTGGTGCCGCTTATATTTTTTCGCACAGAAAAGCGTTGATCCGTATTGGGCTTATCCACGCACGGCACCTCAGTACTACAATCGTCTCGATTGAGCCCCAGCCCCATTGCGGCCATAATTTCATCCTCAGTAATCAATCTCGGTGTATTACCATGATAATCATCCCAGTTGCTAACACTCTCAGCAAGTACACTACTCGCGTTCGCATATGCCACCTTCCCAAGATCATGGTCCAAAATCAACTTCAAATTTGGATTGCTCGTATTATCTTCACCCACCAAAAACCACCTATAGCAAGTAGTATTGGTATTAAATGGTGTCCAGTAATTTATTTCGTTACAACTACTCCCGCCGTTTACAGGATCATAAAAAATCCAAGCATCATAATCGTATTTTTGGTAAGCCGCCGATGCCAAACCGCCAGTAGTCAACTTAATGGTTCCCGCCACTGCTGCCAACCCGACCGATGCTAAAACAGCACTTCTAACAATCTTTTTTGTATGTTTCATTTTTGTTTATGACCTTTATACTTTTATAATACACTAATGCTAAAATTTGTCAACAAAAAAATCTCCCATTTTGGGAGATTTTTTCAAGCAGTATCATTAATCTACGCCGAGCATAGATAGTGACAGCCTGCCTTTATCATCAATCGCGACTAGTCTTACGCGCACCTTGTCACCTACATGAAGCACTTCCTCTACCTTCTTAAGGCGCTTATCGGAAATTTGTGAGATATGAAGCATGCCATCAATACCAGGCATAATATTTACAAATGCACCAAAGTCCTTGATTGTTACTACAGTACCATTGTAAATCTTACCTACTTCTGGCTCTTCGGTGAGTCCCTTAATCCATTCCACAGCCTTGGCGATTTTTTCTGGATCAGTACCCGCAATAGTCACAAGACCATTATCCTCAATATTTACCTCGGCGCCAGTCTCGGTGGTAATCTTGTTAATCATCTCGCCACCTTTACCAATCACAGCACCGATTTTGTCTGGATTAATCATGAGCTTCTCAATTTGTGGAGCATATTTAGAAATATGATCACGTGGGCCAGGAATCACTTCTAGGATATGTTTCAGGATAAACATACGGCCTTCGTGGGATTGTTTCAAAGCTTTTTCCATAATCTCTACCGGAAGACCATGTACTTTCATATCCATCTGAAGAGCGGTTACACCCTCTGTGGTACCAGTTACCTTAAAGTCCATATCGCCAGCAAAGTCTTCTGCATCCATCAGGTCAGTAAGTACATATGCCTTATCAATATCTTTAGCTTCAATTGGAGTACCCTTTGGCACATCCACCATTAGGCCCATAGCTACACCAGATACTGGGCGTTTCAAAGGCACGCCAGCATCCATAAGCGCCATACAAGATGAACAGGTAGCAGCCATAGAAGTAGAACCATTTTGAGACATGATTTCAGTAACGCTACGAATTGCGTATGGGAAATCTTCTTCGGACGGAAGCACAGGTAGAAGTGCACGCTCAGCTAGGTAACCATGGCCAATCTCACGACGTCCTGGAGAACCAATACGACCTGGCTCACCTACGGTGTAAGATGGAGCGTTGTAATGATGCATATAGCGACGCTTACCGTTGGTAATTTCCATAGTATCTACATCTTGTGCATAGGAAAGTGGTGCTAAAGTTACGATATTCATAGCCTGGGTCACGCCACGGGTAAATAGAGATGAACCATGAACACGTGGCAAAATCCCAACTTGCGAAGACAAAGGACGAACTTCATCTAGTTTGCGGCCATCTGGGCGCACGCCTTCTCCTACGATACCGCGGCGAACTTCTTTGTGAACGGCTAGCTCAAATGCTTGGTCATACACATCACGAAGATTTTCGTCGTACCATGCAACTTTCTCGTTGTCAGTTTCACCTTGACCTTTAGAAAGCGCAAACTCATCATGCATTGCGTATTTGATATCATCTAGAAGATGTGCGCGTTCCATCACGTTCCCGCGAATCTTCGAACCAAACTTACCGCTAGTCCATTCTTCAACTTCTTTCAGAATCGCTTCATCCGGAAGCACGAGTTCATATTCCTGTGCTGGAGCATTTACCTGTTTTGCAAGCTCGCGTTGCAAATCTAGGGCAGGCTTTACGTTCTCTACTGCCCAATGCATCGCCTCGATAATAGTTTCTTCTGGAACTTCTTTCATGCCAGCTTCCACCATCATAATCTTGCCATCTTTACAGGCAACCACGAGATCCATTGGAGACCCCTCGCGTTCTTCTGCGGATAAGAAGCCCTTAAACTCACCGCCGATTCTACCGATACGGATACCAGCCACTGGACCATCAAATGGCACACCAGCGTTCATAAGAGCGGCCGATGCAGCAAGCATAGCTACACAGTCTGGACGGAATTCTGGGTCCATAGATAATACAGTACAAACTACCTGCACCTCTTGGCGATAACCCTTTGGAAAGAGTGGACGAATTGGACGATCGATAAGGCGGCCCACAAGCACCGCTTCGTCAGCTGGCTTGCCTTCACGCTTGATAAATTTAGAGCCACTGATTTTGCCAGCAGCATAGAATTTTTCTTCGTAATCAATAGATAGTGGGAAGAAATCTTGCACTACTGGTTTGGTGCCAACTACTACTGAACCTAGTACTACGGTGTCGCCATAGGTTACAAGCACAGAAGAAGTGGTACGAAAACCTACTCTGTTTACCTCAAGAGTAAGTTTACGGCCTAGCCAATCCGTTTCTACGCGGAGAGTCTTTTTGCCATTTGGATTTATAATATCCATGAAAAATATTCCTTTCTTGGGAAAACATCAGATATGAGTCCCCTATCTCGTATCTGCCGTCTTCCCGTTTTTTAATGTTACATCTATTATATCACACTTT
>JAFWMO010000003.1 GCA_017510705.1 Candidatus Saccharimonadota bacterium | reverse complement strand
TTGAGCGGCCCAGGCAACTACGGGAGCTTCTGGTCTAGTACTGTGTACAGTAGCTCCAACGCTTACTACCTGTACTTCGGCAGCACAAACGTCAGTCCTGCCATCAACTACTATAGGTACTACGGGAGGACCGTCCGCTGGGTAGTCGTTGCGTAGCGGAGAGAAAAACCAAAAAGCCGATTATTATCAGGCGAACGGCTAACTCCGTCATGGCGAAAAGACAAACGTTGGCTAGTATTGTAAGATAGAACTGTATTGGACCGGTAAAAACCATAATAGCCAATATAGTCTGAACCAATATTGTTCCTTCCTCCACGCACAAAGAATAGGGGCCTAGCAGTAACCCTTATCTCCGGTAATATAAAACAGCCTATCCTAATACCGAAGATAAAGGTTTTGTCTATAGCCCACTATTCTTCGTCCGCGGAGGCTACATCAACAGTCACATTTTGTTCAACGCAGGTTACGGTGGCGGCTATTGGTCTAGCACTGTGTAGTCCGATACCCACGCCCGTTACTTGTCTTTCGATAGTGGTGGTTCTAGTACGCAGGGTAGCAACAGCCGGGGCCTCGGATTTTCTCTCCGCTGCCTAGCCAATTGTCTTAGGCTTTCTTCCATCTTTTTAGTGTTGGAAAAATTTTCGCACAATATTCTTTCATTTGTTCATTTGTCATCCCGGCCTGTTCACCAAATTGTGAACATTTTTCAATATATTCTTCCATCGAGCATTCGTCAATAAAGTCACCGTCTTTATAGCACCACTTGCAATAATCCTCGTTTTTACTACCGTCTTTTTCAGTAGCATACATATCTTCCGAGGTCAGTGGCATTGCACAACTTTGACAAATTTTCTGTTCCATAAATAGGTCCTTGTTTACTATTCATATTATAACATCTACTGGCCCAAAGCGGGGTCTAGGCAGCGGACGGGCCAGCCGTTGTACCTATTGTAGTAGTTGCCGGCAGGATTGACGTTAGTGCTGAGGAGGCCCAGGTAGTAAGCGTTGGAGCTACTGTCCACAGTACTAGACCAGAAGTACCCGTAGTTGCCTGGGTAGCTCAAAGCACCCGAGTACACGTAGCCCGCCCGGTTGAAGTATAAAGGAGCAACAAATAGTCCTTGGTCTCTGCCTTGGTATACACAAAACAGCCTATCCCAATACCGAAGATAAAGGTTTTGTCTATAGCCCACTATTCTTCGTCCGTGGAGGCGTCATCAACACTCGCACTTTGAACGGCGCAGGTTACTATGGCAGCTATTGGTCTAACACTGTGCAGTCCGGTACCGCCGCCCGTATCTTGAGTTTCAGTAGTGGTGGTTCCAACACGCAGAATAGCAACAACCGGAGCGGCGGATTTTCTCTCCGCTGGCTAGATCCCGCTTTGGATCAGTAGATGTTATAATATTTACATGCCACAATATATTATCGCCGTAAAACCTGGTTCGTCGCAAGAAAAAATCGTCCAAACTGGCGATAATGAATATACCGTCTATCTTCGTGCCAAGCCACACGATGGTGAGGCAAACACGGCACTAATCAAGCTATTATCAAAGCATTTCAATGTACCAAAAACTAGCGTCACGATTACTCGCGGCGCTAAGTCTCATGTCAAAACAATAGAGTTTTAGTCTTCTTTGGCTTTCATGGTTGGGAATGGCACTGCTTCCCTGCCTGGCACACCTTCTAGTAGCCAGAAGTTGCGCTCAGAGTTGCCCCAGCCACAAGCTGGTGGCATACCGTATTCTAGCATTTCTACGAAATCTGTATCCAGCATTTGTGCTTCGTCATCACCAGCGTCGCGGGCAGCTTGCTGCTCGTTGAAGCGCTCCAATTGGTCTAGTGGGTCATTTAGCTCAGAGTAGCCGTTCCCCATTTCGGTACCAGCAATAATTGGATGGAACCTTTGCGTTACTAGTGGACGTTCTGGTACGGTTTTTGCGAGCGGGCTCAGAGACAAAGGCTCTTCAATTAGCCAGTATGGGCCAGCCGAAGTTTTGCGAATTAGTTTCCAGACGTTATCAATCAAGTGGTTTGTAGTAGTCTTTTCGTCTACTTCTACGCCGTTTTCTTTCAATATCTTTACTAGTTGTTCACGGTCTGGATTAAATACATCTACGCCATATTTGTCATGCAGCAAATCTGCATAGCGAATGCGTGGCCACTCACAATCTAAATCTATTTCAAAGCCACCCACGCTAAACTTCAGCGTGCCCCAAGTTTCCTTGGCGACATATTTAATCATTTCTTCGTATAGTTTCATGCCGTCTTCGTAATCTTCGTAAGCTGCATAAGATTCAAATGCAATGTGTTCCGGTAAATGCTCGTCATCTACGCCCTCATTCCTAAACCTTGGGCCAATATCATACACCTTTTCAAACCCACCACCAAGAAGGCGCTTGAGCGGTAGCTCGTGCGAAATACGCAGATAAAAATCTTCGTCTAGCGCATTCATGTGGGTAGTAAACGGCGTAGCGTCGGCACCACCAGTAGTGTGTTCGAGGACAGGGATATTAACTTCGATAAATCCATGCGCATTCATAAAATCGCGCGTAGCCTGCCAAAACTTCGAGCGTCGCACTAGTCTCTCGCGTACCTCTGGGTTCACATTCATATCTACGTAGCGACGGCGATAGCGCTCTTCTTTGTTGGTGAATTTTTCTGGCAATGGACGAAGAGTTTTAGTGAGAAGTCTCACAAAATCCGCAAAGACCGAGATTTCGCCAGTTTGGGATTTGTCCACTTTGCCGGTCGCTTCAATAAAATCGCCAATATCTAAAAGCCTTATGTCCTTTGCGCCAAGCATACCCTCTGGGGTTTCTTCACTAGAAGCTTTCATGAAGATTTGTACTTCGCCAAAATAATCACGAAGTTTGATGAAGACTAGTTTTCCGAAAGAACGAATCGCTACAATACGCCCAGCGATAGTTACTTCCTGGCCTTGCTTCTCGTCAAAATGATTTACCACATCAGAAATCTTGGTATTTCTGTGGCTCTTTGCTGGGTACGGATCAATTCCCCGTGCCTTTAATTCTTCAAGTTTTTTAAGTCTTTCGTTTCTATAGTCTTCAAGTAACATGATAATATTATATCATATTATTTGATTTCTACAATTTTTACAGATTTGCCGTTGAAGTCAAAAGACTCACCAGCCTTGTGTCCCATTGCAGCTTTGCCAATTGGAGACTCATTAGAAATCTTGCCTTCAAGTGGATTTGCCTCGGTAGGACCAACTAGGGTGTATTCCACCTTTCTGCCGCCCATATCTAATACGACAGTAGCACCTAAAGAAACGGTGCTTTTGCTGCCACCACGGATGATCTTAGCACTTTTTAGAATCTCTTGAATCTCTAGAATACGACCTTCAGCAATCTTCTGCTCGTTCCTAGCAGAGCTATATTCTTCATTTTCAGACAAATCACCAAATGCACGAGCTGTAGCAATACGCTCTGCAATCGCCGGACGACTCTTGATTAGCTCATCTAGCTCTTTTTCTAATTCTTTCTTACCTTCAGCGGTAAGGCTAATATTCTTCTTAATCATACCCTTACAATATACAGAAAAACATCTATTTAGTCAAGAGATTTTTTACCTCTTCAATGCCAACTAGCTTGCTTTCGCCAGTGGCCCTATCGGCAATTTCCACCGCGCTTTGTTCAAGTGTTTTCCCTGATATCACAATACGATATGGGATCCCCATCAACTCGGCGTCGGCAAACTTTTCGCCTGGGCGCACGTCGCGGTCATCATACAAAACCTCTTCTTCGTGCCCAGCATATAGTTCATCAGCTAATTTGGCGGCATCATCGCCAATCGCTACTAGATAATATTTATATGGAGCAACAGTCTCCGGCCAGACCAGCCCTTTGTCGTCTGCAAATTTCTCGGCAATCACGCCCATTACGCGAGACACACCGATGCCATAGCAGCCCATATAGACTGTTTTTTGCTCGTTGTTTTCGTCGCCAAACTTTAGACCAAGCGGCTCAGAATATTTGAATTTGAGCTTGAAGATGTTTCCTACCTCTGCCGCAGTGGTTTCAGAAAACTTTTGTCCGGCCACGCCAAGGTCACTTAGCACTTCGTCATTATAAACTTCTTTATTAAGCACGGCGGATTTATCCTCGTTGTAGTAAACGGTATCTTCGCCAACTGGCAAAAATGTCTGGTATTCATGAGAATATTTAGAAAAGATACCACCAGAAGCAAAGGTTTCAAAAGTATCGGCGCCAAGACCAAGGCGATCAAAAATACGTGCGTACGCACCCTCTACCTCTGCGTAAAACTTGTCTAAATCTTCTTCGGAAGCATGGAAACTATACAGATCTTTCATCAAAAATTCGCGGCCACGCAAGATGCCAGACTTCGCGCGGAGCTCATTTCTAAACTTGGTCTGGAATTGATAGACATAAAGCGGCAAATCTTTGTAGCTAGAAATATAGCTTTTTAGCATTTCGGTAATTGGCTCTTCGTGAGTAGGTGCTAGCCCCAAAAGACCACCACTTGCCACTTCTGTTTTAAACCAAATATCCACTTCTGCATCACTAAATCTACCAGTCTTTTCCCATGGTTCTGGGTTTTGGAGAGCAGACATTAGTACTTCTTGGCAGCCAAGGGCATTGAGTTCTCCCCTGATAATTCCTTTAATATTTTCAATTACGCGAAGACCAAGCGGCAAATAATCATACACGCCGGCCATTTCTTTGTGGATATATCCTGCACGAGTGAGAAGCGCGCCATTTCTGGCGGTTTCATCCTTTGGCGCATCACGCAAAGTTTTGATAAAAGATTTTGATAGTCTCATACCCTGTATTATACCATACCTACCACATATAATAGCCAAAACGCCACGCCGTTTTTGATTACATGCACCAAAATACCAGCATAGATCGTGCCGGTAATTTCACGTAGCGCGCATAGTATCAGCGACAGAGCAAATACGTTCACTCCCACATTCCACTGAAAATGTACCAGCCCAAAAAGTAATGATACTATTAGCGAAGACAAAATCATTGAAGCTATATTGGTCAAAACGACA
This sequence comes from Candidatus Saccharimonadota bacterium, assembly GCA_017510705.1. Taxonomy (GTDB): domain Bacteria; phylum Patescibacteriota; class Saccharimonadia; order Saccharimonadales; family Saccharimonadaceae; genus Nanosyncoccus. The sequence continues at coordinate 79,315 of JAFWMO010000003.1, read as the reverse complement.
GAAGTCTCTTTGCGCATTAGCCCATATAGCCATCCGCGGAAAATAATTTCTTCCATAATTGGGGCTAGTACCACCAAGGTCAAAAACGCAATAATCCTGTCGCCACCACTCACCATCAGATTGAATCCTACATCCTGAGCTTGTTCGGCGTCAAACCATGGGAAAAGCGTAAAGATTGCACTAATGCCAGCAGCTATCAGCGTGGCCGCGATAAATCCTGCCACCCCCAACCCAATGTCTGTCCAGGTCGGCAGACCTTTTAGGCCCAAATCCTCACGCGTTACTCTCCATTTTTTAAACAATTTCATTGGTATCAAGATCGTGATTGCAAGAGCCAGGCCATAACTTAGCGCTGAATATATTGCAGTCCATACTGGCTCATTGAATTTTTCTGCCCCCAAAATCCTGGACATTGGCCAACCCACGAGTAACTGTGATGCCACCACTGCCGCAAACACCCATGCGCACATTGCAAATATACCAAAAAACAGCCTAAAACCCCTGTTTTGCGGCAATTTCCGACGCGCTTTGATAGTCTTTTTCATTAGAAAAACCTTATAATATCAAGAATTGTCACGATAAAGATAAGTGCAAGCAGCACCATAAACGCACGCGATACGATTTTTTCTTCAGTTTCTTTGGTAAGTTTTTTGCGACGAATTTTGTAAATTGCGATAAGCAGCCACCTACCACCATCTAATGCTGGGATAGGTAAAACATTCATACAGGCTAGCGACACGGAGATTAATGCCGCTAAGAACGCGAGATTGGTCGGCCCAGCTGCCGTAAACGACGGGAAAAGTACGCCAATAATGCCTACTGGCCCAGATACCGAGTCTTTTACTTCGGAAATAGCTTGCTGTCCGTTTTCGCGCACTGCGGCGTCCGGGCTAAATTGTGAACCCACGCCAGAGATCAAATTCCATAGCATTACGCCCACACCCTTGAAAGTCTCACCTGTGAGCTGTGCTGTAAGCCCTATGCCTACAATTGGAGCAGACCAAGTAGAATAGCTAAGAGTTTGTGTTGTCTCCATTGTCACACCTAGCAAATACTCCGAACCATCTGGATTTAGAATTACAGATGCGTCAAACTCTTCATCTCCATCACCACGCCTTATGCGGTAAACTACTTCTTCGCCTTTTTTCGTGTTATTATAATCTGTAATTTCGCTAGCATGGTAATAAACATTTCCGTCCACAGAAATTATTTTATCGCCAGTCTTTAGCCCAGCTTTTTCTGCTGGCGAATTTTCTGCTACGGATGCGATTTCTACCGGTACTGATTTTACGCGCGTATCGGCCGGTATCGTAAATTGGTTCTCCAGAAATTCTGGCATTCCCGTCCACGCCAAAATCGTAAAGACAATAATCGCCACTAGCCAGTTCATTGCGACGCCGCCAAACAAAATCTTGGTCTTTTTCCAAAAGTTTGCTTTACCAAAGGTACCGTCTCTCGTATCCGAAGCAGACTCGCCATCCATTTGGCAGAAACCGCCAATTGGCAACCAGTTTAGACTAAATACTAGCCCTTCTTGTGGTTTTTTCCAATCCTTGCGCGGAATGCGTTTCCATTTTTTGGTTTTTGGGTCTTTTACCCAAGCGATTGCGCGTGGTGGAAAGCAAATGCCAAATTCCAATACTCTCACGCCGTTTTTTCGCGCCATTATAAAGTGGCCAAATTCGTGTGCCGTCACCAAAAACATCAGCACAATCAGACCAACAATAACTCCTACAAAAATATCCATAAACTTATTATAGCATTATTTGCCAAATCTGCGCTGGCGCTTTTCGTATTCTTTTATAATTACATCCATATCTTCTGGTACGATGTCTGGGAAATACTTTTTCATGAAGAAAAATTCAGCATAAGATGAACGCCAGAGCATAAAGCCAGAGATGCGTTCTTCGCCAGAAGTTCTTACTACCATGTCTACATCTGGAATTTCTGGATGATATAAGTGTTTGCGGATGGTTTCTGGTGTGATTTCGCCGTCTACTTCTGCCGCAATTGTCGCGGCCTCGGCAATTTCCTGTTCCCCACCATAATTAAAGCAAATCCCTACGGTAATACCCGTGCAATCTTCAGTTAGTTTCTCGGCTTTTTCTAGCATACTTAGAAGTTTTGGATCTACTTTTTTCTTGGAGCCGAGAATCACCATCTTGCCATTTCTGGCTTTCATTTTCTTAGCTAGCCCCATCACCTTCACTTCAATTAGTTTCATCAGATAGCCAACTTCTTCGGCAGTGCGATTCCAGTTCTCTGTGCTAAACACATAAAAAGATATAAATGGAATCCCAGCGTTGTCTGCCGCGTCTACCATTTCTTCAATGACGGATAAACCCTTTTCGTGACCCTTGAACGTCGGTAGACCCTTTTCTTTGGCCCACCTACGGTTGCCGTCACAGATTACGCCTAAATGTTTTAATTCTGTCATAATTACAATTTCATGATATCGTCTGATTTTGCCTTAAACTCGGCATCGACTTTATCGCTAAATTCTTTAGTAAGCTCATCAATTTCTTTTTCGGCGCGCTTTTTTACGTCTTCGCTCATTTCTTCAGCAATCTTCACGGCCTTTCTGGCGTCTTCACGGACATTGCGAATAGCAACCTTTGCGTTCTCTACCTTGGCAGATGCATTCTTTACGATTTCCTTGCGGCGCTCCTCGGTAAGAGCAGGAATTGGTACGCGGATGACGCGGCCGTCATCGGCAGGGTTTAGGCCCAAAGATTGATCTGCGCGAATCGCCGCAGCGATAGATTGAATATTGGTCGGGTCAAACGGAGTGATTACTAGAAGTGTAGCATCGGCAGCGGTGATATTTGCAACTTGGTTAAGTGGCATGTATTGGCCATAGCACTCTACCTTGATTCCGGAAAGCATGTCTGGATGAGCACGCCCGGTGCGAACTTTTTTCATTTCATCTTTGAAGCGCTCGATGATTTCTTCCATCTTCTTGCGGTCTTCTTTGGTGTCAAACATAATAACTCCTTAATTATTACAGATATTATAGCAATAAAATGCCTGAAATGAAAGTACTTGACAAACCACGGGGGGGGGGGTATCATATAAGCATAAAGGTTATATAAACAAAAAGGAACATAAAAAATGCTTCGTCTCCACACAAACAAAAAGTATATTTTGCCTGTTCTAATAGGCATTACGGTATTTTTGCCAGCAATACCAATCATAGCAAATAATTTGTCATCTAATGATACTAGCGCAATAGATTACCCAATGCCAGCAGGCTTTACAGACCAAAACTTTTATAATTGTGTGGTAGGAGGATTTAAGAGCGAGTACTCCAACGAAGAAATCCCTGCTTCTGGTCTCACAGATAAGCAACTAGGAAAAATAAAATATTTGTCATGTAATGGTGCTGGCGAAGAAGCTTCACAAAAAATCCAAAACGCTGATGGTCTTGAAAAAATGACCGCCCTGGCCCACCTTAACCTCAACAGCAACTCACTCACCTCCATCGATGTCTCCCATAACACCGCCCTGGAAGAGCTTGACCTCGAATCCAACCAACTCACCTCCATCGATGTCTCCCATAACACCGCCCTGACCAACCTTGACCTCGACTACAACAAGCTCACTTCCATCGACCTCCCCCACAACACTGTTCTGAAAAAGCTTTGCCTCTGGGGCAACAAATTCACCTCCATCGATGTCTCCCATAACACCGCCCTGAAAGAGCTTTGGCTCTCCTCCAACCGACTCACCTCCATCGACGTCTCCCATAACACCGCCCTGACCTGGCTTTCCCTCTACGACAACCAACTCACCTCCATCGACGTCTCCCATAACACCGCCCTGAAAGTTCTTGACCTCTCCTCCAACCAACTCACCTCCATCGACGTCTCCAAAAACACCGCCCTAGAAGAACTTCTCCTCTCCTCCAACCGACTCACCTCCATCGACGTCTCCAAAAACACCGCCCTAGAATACTTTTCTGTAGACGATATTTTCGTAAAAACCTGGATTTCTCGTATGGAAGGAAGTGAAAATGAGGAATACGATCTTTCTAGTCTTAAGTTTTTGAGTTCTATTATCTTTGGAGAAGAATATAGCTTCAACAATGAAACAAAGATTCTTTCATTAGATAATCCTAGAACTATTAGCTATATTTCGGCAAAGGCTAACAGTACACGGCCATTTAAATTGCTTTTGCCCTACTATCTCACTTTTGATACTAACGGCGGGGTTGGTGATATAGCAAATCAATATTGTAATACTGCTGGTGACTGTACTTTGTCTATCTCAAGCACCAAACCAGAAAGAGATGGCTACTTCTTCCTAGGCTGGGCAGATAGCAGTGATGCTACCACTGCAACTTATCAACCAAATAGCAGTATAACCATTTCAGAAAATAAAACTCTCTTTGCAATTTGGGCACCAATCTACACACTTTCCTTCAATCCAAACAATGGTACCGGAAATGTAGATGCACAGACCTGCCACCCAGACTCCACAGAAGGTAGCTGTAATATTACAATCCCAAACACCAAACCAGAAAGAGATGGCTACTTCTTCCTAGGCTGGGCAGATAGCAGTGATGCTACCACTGCAACTTATCAACCAAATAGCAGTATAACCATTTCAGAAAACAAAACTCTCTTTGCAATTTGGGCACCAATCCACACACTTTCCTTCAATCCAAACAATGGCACCGGCACAGTAGAACCTCAATCCTGTACCGCAACTAATGAATCCTGTAATGTAACTATTCCAAATGATATCAATCTATCTCGTTCTGGTTATACTCTTCTAGGCTTCGCAGACTCCGCTTCCGCCACAACTGCAACCTACACCAAAGGACAAAATGTAAGCTTGTCTGCAGACAAAACCATCTATGCTGTCTGGCAAAAGAATTCAGTCACCTTTACACTTACTATTGATCCAAATGGTGGCAATGGTGGTATAGTTGCCAAGCAATGTACAACCACTGAGGATTCTTGTGATGTAATCATCCCATCTACAATACTAGAAAGAGAGGGCTATACCTTCTTAGGTTATGCAGATTCTTCTAACGCTGCTACCGCCCAATATGTAAGTGGTGATAATATCAACATATCTTCAAATAAATCCATCTATGCAGTCTGGGAAGTTAAATCTACTCCAACTCCAGACCCAGATCCAACTCCAACCGGCAAGATAGAATGGGAGCAAGAACAAAATCACACCAAAGGCAACGGTAAAAACATAGTTCTTCGCATTGATTATCCTATGAGCGAATTCAACTCACTAAGAATAGACAATGTATTGGTCCCACAAGAATACTATGCTGTTCAATCTGGTAGTACCATCATTACTATCAACCATGAATACATAGACACACTAGATGCAGGAGAACATAATATTGTAGCAGCCTTTGGAGATGGTAATACTGTTGCACAAACTACCTTCACTATAGCAGAAGGAGACACTCCAACTCCAGACCCAGATCCAACCCCAACACCTACTCCAACCCCAGCCCAAGAAGATAACGTCAAAGTCCCAGATACTGGTATGTTTAGCAGCGAGAATGGCAACGCATCCGCAATCTTTGCTATAACTACTTTTGTCATCCTAAGTGCAATCACTGCAGCAGCTATCCACAAGAAGCATGCTTCTGGACACTTCAAGTACGACGAATAAACAACATAAAAAAGGGCCTAGCCAACGCTAGGTCTTTTTTTACTATTGACAAATACGCTAAAAAAGCATAAACTATAAACATATCAGGTCAACACAAAAATGAAAAATCCAATTTTTGCAAAAAAATATTTGATGTTTATAATGATTTTTTCGGCAATTCTCACCGCGGGTATATTGAGCACAAAATACACTCGAGCCGATGACTACGTAATGCCAGAGGGCTTTACTGATCAGAATTTTTATAACTGCATAGTAAAAGAATACAAGGTAGAGTACCCTAGTGACAGTATCCCAATTAGCGGTATGACAGATACTCAGCTTGCCAAGGTAGAGAACTTAAACTGCCCAGTAGAAGATGGTATTATTCACAATTTAGACGGGTTTGAACGTATGATTTACCTAGAAAGTGTGATTCTAAAAGACCACGAAATTTCATCTATTAATCTCGTTAACGCAGACTATCTAGAGACTCTAGACTTGTCCAACAACCCTATCCCAGAGCTTGATGTATCGGGTCTAGCCTATCTTGAAAATCTTTATGCGGAAGGCATCTTGGTCAAAACCAACATTTCGCCAGTAGTAGAAGGTAAAATCATTTATTATGATTTGTCTGGTTTGCCATATCTTTGGAACGGCAGCCAAACTATCGAAGATACCAAAAATTACACTCTAGACAAAACTACGCAATCTCTTGCAGTCAGAGATTATCGTGCCGCCGAAGGTTATGCCATCACCACTCTCGGTATGAAACTAGACTTGCCAGCCCCAGACGTTATCCCAGAGCCAGATCCAGAACCAGACCCAGAACCAGATCCAGATGAAAGTGACAAAAAAGACACCGAAGACGATGATGACTCCGGTGTCAAAGTTCCAGATACTGGAGCTATTCGGTAACACCAAGCTCGATACGCTTGAATTGGCGAACAGTGATGTTTTCGCCAGTCTTTGCGATAGCTTCCTTGATGAATTGTTCTACGGTCTTGGAATCATCCAAGATGTATGGTTGATTCATGAGCACCTTGTCGGCAAAAGCTTTTTTGGCTTGGCCTTCAAGAATTTTCTCTTTCATGTTTTCTGGACCTTTGAAGTTGGCTTCGAGCTCTTTCATTTTCTCTGCGCGTACTTCCTCTGGAATGTCATCTTCAGATACATAAAGTGGGTTCATGGAAGCAACTTGCATAGCAATTTGGTGAGCCAATGTTTTGAACTCATCGGTCTTTGCTACGAAAGATGTCTCGCAGTTTACTTCTACGATTGCACCAAGGCGACCATCGTGAATATAAGCATCAATGATGCCCTCGCGGGTTTCGCGGTCACCGCGCTTCTCTGCCTTGGTAAGACCTTTTTTGCGCATAGCTTCAAGGGCTTTGTCAAAATCGCCGTCAGCTTCTACGAGAGCTTTTTTAGCATCAGTAAGACCAACGCCAGATAGTTCTTTTAATTTTTTAATTTGTTCAACTGAAATTTCAGCCATAGTTTATGCCTCCTAAAATTATGTTTACGCAATTATTTTTTACCTTCTTTGATAGCTTCTGCAAAGTAGCCAAGCACGAGTTTGGTTGCCTTAATTGAATCGTCGTTCATAGGAATGACGTAATCAATAGTAGTTGGGTCAACATTGGTGTCGGTAAGAGCGAATACTGGAAGGCCAAGATTCTTTGCTTCTTTGATAGCGTTCTTGTCTTCAATTGCATCTACTACAATGATTGCAGCTGGTTGCTCAGTCATATCTTTGATGCCACCATAGCGTTCATTCAAAAGATCGATTTCCTCTTGGAATCTTTGAACTTCAAGTTTGGAATAGCGATTTTCAAGTTCACCAGAAGCCATACGGCGCTCCAAATCTTTTAGTTTTTTGATTTGGCGGTTTACGGTCTCTACGTTTGTAAGAGTACCACCAACCCAACGTACGGTTACGTAAGGCATTTCTACAGATTCAGCAACTTCTTTTACTGCATCTTTCATTTGCTTTTTAGTACCTACAAAAAGTACTTTTTTGCCGCCCTTTACGATCTCAGTGATCTTTGGAAGAGCGTTTTCAAGGCCTTCTACGGTCTTTTCTAGATTGATAATGTGGCCATCACCACGTTTGCTGTGGATGTATGGGGCCATTTTTGGATGCCAACGGCTGGTTTTGTGCCCAAAATGAGCACCAGCTTCGAGCAGAGCCTTCATATCGACATTTACTGCCATATATGATTTCCTTTCTCTTCATCCTGGGACCCTCGCAATGCAGGAAATCCTCCCAAGATTGATTCATTAAAATTAGTATATACTCTAATTATACCACACATGCTTGCAAAATGCAAATATCTAGAGTAAAGGCGGTCCCATAATCAAAGGGCCGTTTTTTCTTTACTTTTTCGTCAATCTCTGATATAATAGAGCGCAATTATGAGTAAAAAAGAATTACACCCTAAAGATTACCGTGACGTCGTTTTCATGGACGAAGCCGCAAAGTTTTCGTTTTTGACTAAATCTACCGCCAAGAGCGAAGAAACCATCAAGTGGGAAGATGGCAAAGAATACCCACTAATCAAAGTACAAATTTCTTCAAAGAGCCACCCATTCTTTACTGGCGAAGAGAAGATCATCGATACTGAAGGTCGCGTAGACCGCTTCAAGGCTCGCGCCAAGAAGGCAGAAGCTATGAAATCTGCTCTTGGCAACAAAGCCAAGAAGGCTCAAGCCGAAGCAAAAAAGCGCGCCGAAAAAGAGCAATAATTCAAAATAGGCACCCCTCGCAGTAGTGGTGCCTATTTTTGTGCCGATATATTCTAACGGCGTTTCCTATTGTCCCTCTTACCTTTTACCACAATCCACAGTGCCATAATAGCAAATCCAAAGAATGCAATTGCGCCCGTAATCAGTGAATCCTCTCTAGAGATATTCAGGTTCTTAAACAATCCACCCGTATCTGGCACTGGCGTCAATTTTCGTTCATAAGTATTGATAATCACGCGATCAATCTTCTTCCCATCAAGATCATAAGCAATAGTTTTTATTGTATAAATACCTTCTGGCTTCCCCTCAAGGTCTAGGAGTGCTTTTTTGTCTGGTGCATTGATAATGATTGGCGAAGGCGGAGTCACTATTTGCCCATTATAATAAACGTAAGAAACCATCTTGCTTACCTTGTTCTCGTCATAATCTACCACTATGTATGGCAAACCAGTTTCTTCATCCTCCACAATACTTGCGGTAAGTGGCTCGTATGAAAATTCTACAATTTCCGTGTCTTTCACCCCATCATACCCAGTCCCGATCACTGTTAATGTAAAATTGCCATAGCCACCATAGTCATCCAAATTCAAATAAACATTATTTTCGCCCGGATCATAATCCGGAAAAACCTTAGCAATAGTGTCGGTTTGTTCTTCGCCATCAACGTTGATGTAGGTCAGCTTAAACTCCACCGTATGAACATTTTCGCGATAAATTTTTATCATTTGTTCCGGATCTAAGAAAATCGCGCCATTTACCGGTGCATTTATCGTTACGTCGGGCGTGTCACCTACTACTCGCACTATGATAGTATCGGTGATATCAGACAAGGCTGATGCACCAGGGCTAGGCAAATGTGCCGCAAAAAACGTCATCACGGCCACTAACACAAGCCCAAAGAGCCCAAATACCCTTTTTCGTTGTCTTTTCATACTCTACACTCTTGTTTATGTTTGATGTTTATTTTGGCTTCGTAAAGATTGATCGCAGTTGCCGATCTAAACAGTAAATCTAGAACGGCGCTCTTTACGCTTCCTTACCACAATTATAATCCATATGGTTATAATTGTCAATAGCAAAAGCACAATTACAATCATAAAAGGCGGAAAAATAAAAATCATACTAGTAATAGTTTGTGGTTCGCCCACCGAATTAACGGTCCAGGTAACTTTGAATAGCCCAAAGGCAGGTGTTTCTTCCCACACATCCGACACGGAAAGCTCGGTCTCTGGGATGATGGAAATCCTAGCTTTGTTGGCTGGTGTTTCGTAATATGATTGGCCAAACACGCCCTCTACCTTTAGTGTTCCTGTGGCCATAAAATCTATATTGCCATCATTTTTTACCTTGGCAGATGCGTTGATTTTATTACTTGCGCTCTCGCCATTTTCCAAGGTTTGGCGAATCTGCATGTCGCTCACGACGGATGCCGAGATTGTTTCGCCTACTCCATGGCCATAAATTATCATGCCCGGGCTGGCTTCGGTCTTGATGCCACTACTATTCCCAGAAGACAAAGTATGTGCAAAAAGCACTGCGTATTGCCCACCAGAAGGAATACTGGCTGGCACCGAGACGCGATAAGTTACATCTACTGTCTTCCCTGGCGCTGCGGTGAATTTTGGCTTGGTCGTATAATTTCCACTACTGTCCTTAAAATCAATCCACCGCGTAATCTGGGTATACGTAGTTTCTTGATTAAACCCAAGCTTAAAAGTCTCGTCACTGGTATCTTTTACATAAGAATATGGCGAAACATAAACCTCAAAATCCAAATCTGCGTTGCCGTTGTTTGTGACGCTAAGCACGTCCTCATAAACCATATTTGGCTCTAGTTGCAAAATCTTACTCACCGGGCTGATGCTGATGCTAGTAGCCGCTTCAAGCGAAGCTTGGTCAATTTCTGGTTCATCTTCTGCAAAAACTGCCGGTGTTTTTAAATCACAAAAAATCGCTCCTAAAATAGCAGTAGCGACTAACGCAAATTTCAATAATGACTTCCTCATTTACCTCCTGCACCTTAATACTCAGTGTGCGCGTTGGCGAAGCCCGCGCGCCCGCTTTTTGATGGGCATCCAAGCCCATCCTGATTTTGGTGCGCGCGTTTGCCCCTTGGGACGCTCCGCGTGCAACAAAATCTCTGATTTTGGTGCGCGCGACTAGACTCGAACTAGCACAGCCGTGAATGTGGCCACTACCACCTCAAGGTAGCGTGTCTACCAATTCCACCACGCGCGCATGCATTAATTATACCATATTTTAGAAATTATGGTGTTTTATTTTTTGTACCTCTTGCTACAGCCCAATTCGTAATATCAGAAAATCTATCTAGTGGTGCCGCCAATTTTACACTTTCACCAAAAGTTCGTACATTTTTGTTATAGAGATAAACCAAGTTGGCTTGGAAAAGCCCAATCGCCGGCACGTCTTCAACCCAATGTTCTAGAAATGTTTCATATTTTCTTGAACGGAGATCCGTGTCTAGCGTTTCGCGTGCACCCACCAAAAGGTCATCTACTAGGGCGTTGCGATAATTTGATAGATTTAGACCAGAAGCCGAAGCTTGCGAAGAGTGATAATATGGCAATGGGTCTGGATCCACGTCTAATTCTATCTCATAAACCAAGATATCATAATGCCGCGGCGACAACACGTTGGTAATAAAATCTTGATTCTCGCTGTAGACTATCACTTGTGACGCAATGCCAAGCCCACGTAGTTCCTCCGCAATTACTTCTGCAGCCTCCGGCAAATACCCACTATCCACGGTAGTAACATTGATCTGCAAAGTTTCGCCGCCAGTAATTTCGGCAATCTTAGCCACGGCGGCATCGTGATTAAATTCTGGCAAAGCTGGATACTTAGAAAGCGCAATTTGCGATTCCATGATTGGGTAATTTAGCGCCATTGTGCTTTTTGCGGCGTCTCGTACCGCGCTAGTATTAATGCCCTGGCGAATTGCCTGGCGGAGTTCTTTGTTTTTCAACTTTTGATTAGATGTATTGAAAAAAGCAAACACTCCCCAGTTTATGCCGGCCTCTTTTGTGATAAAATTCGACAAATTCAAATCTTCTACGTCTTTATTATTTAATTCTGCCGTAGCCGTCACTGCACTGGTTTTTAGGGCTTTTTCTACCGCTTCTTTATCTTCATAAGTGTGAATTGCGAATCCACTCAGCATCGGCTTTTCTTGATAATAATTAGGATTTGGCGACAGGTAAATCACACTCTCTTCTTCTGAGTTTGTCTGCGTCGCGTTCAGAATAAATGGCCCAGACGCCACTGGCGATACCGAAAAATCATCTTCAATCAAAGTCTTTGGCGAACTATCTTCCAGCTCATGTTTTGGCACTATTGGAATATCTAGCATTGCAATAAAATCAGCGTAAGCAGACGGCAGGGTAAACACAATTTCTCCGCTCTCGTTTTCGTTGATTTTTACTCCGGAAAGATTTGCGCTATATACCGTGCTTACTACTGGATTTTGAATTAGATCCAGAGTGAACATCACGTCTTCATTGGTGAGAGCTTCGCCGTCAGACCATTTCAAATTGTCCTTTAACTTTAGCGTCCAAACTTTTCCATCTTCGCTTGGCGTGAGGGATTTGGCTAGCCCCATGCCAGGATGCCCAGAATAGTCATCCGCTATAAGTGTCGCAAACATCAGCTTGCTGAGCACTTTTTCACTATCTGTAGTGGCAAAAAGTGGGTTCATTGAATCTACTTGCCCGATAGTGGCTTCTGTATAGGTGCCACCATCTACAAAGGCAGTTTGCGCATAAGAATCACCAAACCAAAAGGCCTGCGCAGTTGCCAGCATGATTAGTGCCACTGCGAGAAGACACCATTCAAAAATCAAAAGTTTGATATTCTCAATATGGGAAATCCTAGCAATCAAATTTTCCTTGATATGCTCTTTCCCTTCTATCCGTGCTCTTTCGGACACGCGAGAAAATTTCTTTGCTAATTTTTGCCCACGCTTTTTGAGAGAATTTTTCATATTATGCCGGTATTAATAATAACCCCAAAATAGATAACACAAATATTACCGCAAAAACAATTGTTGCGATAAACATTGATTTTTCCAAGCCACGACGCGTAGTGTATAGCTCACCAGAGCTGCCAAAACCTGCGCCAAGTGATGCGCCGCGCTGTTGGAGTAAGATCAAAAGAATGGTCAGAATTGCAGAAATAAATGTAGTAACTTGTAGAAAAATACCTAAATTCATAAAATAACTCCTGTATCTACTTTAGCATAGATTTTCTTTTGAGTAAAGAATGATACGTAATAGCAAATCTATGGGCCTCCTCGTCAATTCTGGCGACCAGCCGCGCAATATGAGACTGTTTTGAAAGTTCCGAATAAGTATATTCCGGGGGATTGCGGAGCGCGGCAGCGCGAGAATTAGCGCGCGAGCCCCGTGGCGACGGGAGCGAGCGACGCGACCCCGGGATAAACTTGTTCGGAACTACCAGTACAACTTTTGCGTTGCGCGAATGGTCGCCAGACTTGTCGCGGCCGACCACCGGTATGCCATATGGTTCTACCAAAGGAAGCACTGCGTTTACTTGTGTAATTCCGCCATCCAAGATAATCACATCTGGATATTCCCATTCTTTGTGTTTGAGTCGTCTAGCGATTACTTCTTGCATACTTTTAAGGTCGTCATTTTTTGAGGTGCGAATTTTAAATTTGCGGTATTCGCTCCTAGCCGACGCGCCATTTATGAAGACTACCATACTTGCTACAGTATTAGTCCCAGACTGGTGCGAAATATCGTATCCTTCTATTCTGCGTGGTGGCTCATCTAAGCCTAGTAGTTGCTGCAGTTCCCTTAAGGCTTGGTCCGAAGAAATATCCAAAAACTCTTTATCAGAAAACACGATTTTCTTTTTTAGCTCTTTCAGGCCAAACAACTGGTCGCGTGCTTCAGCCGCTAGTTCATAATTTCCCTTTGATGCCTCATCTAGCATTGTTTTTTCAAGATCTTTTAGGAGCTTCTCGCGGTCGCCCTCTAGATAACGGATTAATTTTCGCAAATTCCTTTTATAATCTTTTGGCGCACACCGACCGATTTCAATACCAGGAGTTAACCCAAGATCTGTGTCCAAAGTCTTTTTGCCAGTATAAGGTTTGATGTAATACGGAAAAACATGGCGCAAAATTTTTACTGCCTTTTCCACTGTAGTTTTTCCATAAAATGGGCCAATATAAGTAGCCTTATCATCTACCGGATTTCGCGTAAAAGATACATAAGGCACTTCATCATTCATATTTATTCGTACATAACTTACGCTTTTGTCGTCACGGAGCAAGATATTCCACTTTGGCATATATCTTTTTATCATTTCCGCCTCCAAAAAAAGCGCGTCCATTTCGGTATCCACCACTATCCAATCCGTATCTGCGATTTCTGCCACTAGTGCCGCTGTTTTTATGTCTTTTTTGGATTTCTGAAAATATTGTTTCACGCGATTTTTTAGTACCGCAGCCTTGCCAACATAAATAATCTCGCCCGCAGCGTTTTTGTGAAAATAAACTCCCGGCAGTGCCGGAAGTTTACTCAGTTTTTGTTTTAACAAGCTATCCATCTTCTTATTATATCACAAAAACTTGATTTTGTCTAGTCTTACCTCTGTTATTCTAGACTATCGAAATCAAAGTCAAAATCGTAATCGTAGTCATAGTCATAATCTTCTATATCAGAACCATAATCTTCAATATTGAAGTTGAAATTATACGAGCCGCCACTATAAATATTGTCCAAAATTTCGCTTAGATAGTCGCTAAGATTTTTGTATTCATTCGGCTCTATAATGTTTACGTTGCTTGGATATTCAATCGAGAGGTCTGCAGTAAAGCCCGCATCCGAAGCGTCAAAATAGGCACGAGTAATATTGTAGTTGCCGTCAATTTCTACATAAGTAGTTGGGAAATTACTAAAGATATTTTCCACGTCAGACGCAGTCACATCCTGTTTGGTTGCGGTGCCACCCGTACAGGCGAGCAGATCGTTGGCAAAGCCAGAGTTGCTCATTGCATTGATGAAACTTGCCAATTTGTCAGAATTATAGCCAAGGCGATAAATCGTATTCTTTTTCTTATCTACTTTAATATTGTCGGTAGAATAAGTCACAAATTGATTTTGTTTGTAAATTTCGGCTAGGCTATTGCTATAAGACGGAGCATTTGTGATTGCGCCAATGAGACATTGCGAAGAATTGTCGAGTATACCCATTCCCTCACTTTGAGAAAAATCACTTTTACTTATTCTTAGCCAATCCCCTTCAATTAGTTCGATGGTACTTAACCCAGGAATCATGCTATTATATTCGCCAAGGGCATCACTCACACCGTCAAGTTTTAGATACATATCGCCATCTGCTACCTGTACTTCATCCACATTAAACGAAATATCCGTCTCGTCACCAATGCTTGCTGCGATTGTGGCAGAAACGGAGTTTGCCGGTGCCACCATATCTAGCTGTGCTTTGAAATTGATATTAACGGATGATACTATTGAGCTAGCGGTGCCACTTGGCGTGCCGATAATATTGCCCTCTACGCTCAGATATTTATTGGTATCGCCAGATAATAGTTTTTCAATCGCTTTTGGTACGGCGTCGGCTGGCTTAAATACGGTAAGCATCAAAGCTGCCGCGGTGCCACCGCCAATTGCAAGAAGACCTACTATAATACCAATAATTAACCCAATTTTCTTACCGGATTTTTTCTTGGCTGGCTCTACTATAGAACCAGGCTGCTCTGGCTCTGCCGGAGCTGCTGGGGTTGCTGGGGCTACCGGCTCCACTGGAGCCACTGGCTCTGCCGGAGCTGCCGCCGCTGGGTTGAGAGGGTTTGGTGTTCCCTCTGGATTTTCATTCATAAAAATAACTCCTTATTTTTAATACTTATGCCTATTATAACATATGTTATAATATGTTTATGGATAATTTTGTAATTTCTAATATCAAAGCAAGACAAGTTTTGGATTCGCGTGGCAACCCTACCGTAGAGGCAGAGGTCTATTTAGAAAATGGTGGGTTTGGTCGCGCCATTGTTCCGTCTGGCGCCTCCACCGGCTCCCTAGAAGCCTTAGAGCTTCGCGACAAAGACGAGACGCGCTACAATGGCAAAGGCGTCTTGAAAGCAGTTTGGAATGTTAACTCCAAAATCAAAGATATTCTAGTAGGCAATACTTCAGACCAACACATAGTTGACAATCTAATGTTGGAGCTAGACGGCACCAAAAACAAAACCAATCTCGGTGCCAATGCTATCCTCGCAGTTTCGCTTGCCAACGCCAAGGCTAATGCTATGGCTAGAAAAATGCCACTATACAAATACGTCGCAGAACTTGCTGGTACCACAGACCAAATGTCTATCCCAATGCCAATGATGAATGTAATGAATGGCGGCGAACATGCCTCATGGGCTACTGATTTTCAAGAATATATGATTATCCCACGCGGTGCTGGTAATATTGCCGAGGCTGTACGCATGGGCGCGGAAGTTTTTCATGCCCTGAAAGACGTCTTGAAGGAGCGCGGCTATCCTACCACCGTTGGCGATGAGGGCGGCTATGCTCCATTTGTCCGTGATGGCAATAATGAGCCACTTGAATGCATCAAACTTGCAGTTGAGAAAACTAGATACACATTTGGCACGGATATTGCAATTGCTATGGATATTGCTGCATCTGAATTTTACGACAATGGCCACTATGTCCTAAAAACCAATGGCGACTGGAAATCTGCCGACGACCTTATCAACTGGTACACCTGGATTATTGACAATTATCCAGTGGTTTCCATAGAAGATGGCCTCGCCGAAAATGACTGGGAAAATTGGAGGATCATGACCGAGCGTCTTGGTAATCGTATCCAACTCGTAGGGGATGATTTATTCGTAACGAACACTGAGCTCCTAGCACGTGGCATAAAAGACGGTGTTGCTAATGCAATTCTTATCAAGCCAAATCAAATTGGTTCTCTTTCCGAAACTATCGACGCAGTTTTGATGGCCAAAAAAGCTGGATATAAAACCATTATGTCGCACCGTTCAGGCGAGACCGAGGATGTTACGATTGCTCAC
This sequence comes from Candidatus Saccharimonadota bacterium, assembly GCA_017510705.1. Lineage (GTDB taxonomy): Bacteria > Patescibacteriota > Saccharimonadia > Saccharimonadales > Saccharimonadaceae > Nanosyncoccus. The sequence continues at coordinate 62,853 of JAFWMO010000003.1, read as the reverse complement.
CTTGCAGTCGGCCTAGGCACTGGGCAAATCAAGACCGGTTCCCTCTCTCGTACTGACCGCATTGCCAAATACAACGAACTTATGCGTATAGCCGATACAAATTCTAGGCTTGGATTATCTTACTAGCTTCACGGAAGCCATCATAGAAGTTTTCGGAAATCTTTGGGTGGCCAATTCTGTTGGCTTCATCAACTACGTCCTCAATGTTGTCGGTTATTTTGAATAACCCTGCATCTTTTTCGGCAACCATGCCCATTCCCACCATCGCCTCAATAATAGCATCAAAATTCCTCCAGTACTTCGAGCCCATCAAAAACATTGGCATTACCGGCATTTTCTTCTCTTGTATCAAACATAATACTTCCGATAGCTCATCCATCGTGCCATATCCACCCGGGAAAAATACAAAGATCTTTGCGGACATTGCCAGCGAAACTTTGCGTGCAAAGAAATATTCAAACGTAAGGCAATCTGTCAAGAATGGATTAGGCACTTGCTCGTGTTGCAAAGTAATATTTAGGCCGATTGTACGTCCACCAATCTCGTAAGCACCATGCGACACGGCTTCCATAATTCCAGGGCCACCGCCAGAAATCACTGGGTGGCCATTTTCTGCCAAACGGTGACCAAGCGAAAAAGCCATTTTACAGTATTCATTGTCTTGTGGTAATCTTGCAGAGCCAAAAACGGCTACACCCTGTGGGAACGAGCGCACGATTTGCAAACCTCTTATCAAATCCTTAGCGTAGGCATTGGCCCTCTCAAGATCTGCAATAGATGCTTTTTTTATAAATTCTTCTGCTTCTGGTGTCATATTCCTCCTTAAACTTTTTGAATTGGCATCATGTGTAATGGTTCGGTGCCAGTCAGTATACTCTTGTTTGCGCCAATCTTCGATACCACTGCGGTAGAATTTGCTGATGCAAATACAAGTGAATTTTTGAAAGTTTTTCCAGCTGCAAGATGCGCCAAGAATCCCGAGCCAAATGCATCACCAGCGCCAGTTGCATCTTTTATATTTACATCTTCATAAATTCCAAAACGATAAATTTCTTTACCGTTGCCAGCAATACCGCCCATTGCACCATCAGTAATAATTACAGTCTCAACATAATTATTCAAATGATAAATTAGCTCGGTCAAAATTACACCTGGCACAATTTTTGCCGCCTCAGACTTATTAACCAAAAGTACATCCACATCTTCTAAGAGCCCAATCAATTTTTTGTTTTGCTCAAGCTCTTTCACGCCAGGATTAAACATGATTTTGCAGCCAAGCGTTTTTGCTTTTTCAAAGAACCGAAGCAAAGTATCCATATCGCCACGAAGCGTAGTAACATAAAGCCAATCCGGCTGAATCAAATCCAAATCATCTTCCGAAAAATTATCAAATTTTTCGCTCGCACCACGATATGTAAGTATTGTACGCTCACCACGTTTTGAATCCAAAAGTACGATAGAAGTCCCGGTAGTTTTATTGCTATTATAATTGATGTAGCTAGTATCGATGCCTTCTTTGTCTAGGACTCTAGCAATAGCGTGTCCGGCCGAATCTTTAGCTACATTACCAATAAAAATCGCCTCGTGTCCGTGCCTTGCAAAAGTGATTGCAGAGTTTACGCCACCACCACCGACCTCATAAGATATTTTATCAATATCAACTTTTGAACCAACTAGTACTTTTCCAAAAATTGCTTCATCACCAATCGTAGTTGGTGCCAAATCGTCGTGGTCTATAAGATAAATATCCTGGAGGGCCGAACCTAGCGAAACTATCCTTGCCATTACAAAACCACTCCATTTTTATCAATTTCAGCAACCAATTCTTGGTAGACTTCTGCTGGGTTTTCTACTGTAGACAAAGCCGAGCCTACGTTTATCACATCTAAATCTGCGTGTGCCAGCGCGCGAATATTGCTCATATTCGCTCCACCATCCCAGCCAATTTCTACTTCTGGCTTCATGTTCCTGATTAGTGGGATTTTTTCCATTTGCATAAGGTCTGCTGGCGCACCTTGCACGCCAAGCTGCCCTGCGAAGATCAAAACATGGTCCGCAGCGTCGATATATTGTTTTACATTGCCAGGAAAAGTGGATTGGAGCAATGCTACGCCGGTTTTTATGCCTTTTTCTTTGAGTGCTGCAAAAGTCGGCATTAGGTCCTCGCTTGCTTCGGCATGTAAGATACAAAGGGATGGAGCTAGCTTCAGAATTGTATCAAGATGTTGCGACGGGTAAGCTGCCATCAGGTGTAGATCTGCTTCCCAATTTTTTGGCCACCAAATATTCGTTACGTCCAGAGTCTCGGTGGGTGCGAATATGCCATCAGTCACATCAATTTGCACGCGCCTAGTAAAAACATTGATTCGCTCAGCCTGAAGACGATATTCCTTTTTGTTGTTTGATAGAATCGTTGGCACAATTGAGACTTGCCTAATCATAATCTTCCCTTTCGTCTAAGCGATTAATGCGCCTTACGCGGCGTTCGATATTTGAAAAAATAGTGTCAAGAAAAGTTTCTAGAATAGATTTTGCTTTTTCCTCATCGGCATACTCAGCGGAAAGACAAAGTACATTGGCATCATCATGCTCTCTGGCCATCACGGCGGAATCTTCATCGTCGCAATGCGCAGCACGGATTCCCTTAAAACGATTTGCCTGGATAGTCACTCCGTGCGCGGAGCCACAAATTAAAACTCCAACCGAGCCACGATTTTCGCGTACATTTTTTGCCACGGATACAGCCGGATCATTATAGTCATCACCATTTTCATGATATTCGTAAACACCTTCATCGTGAACTTCGTCACCACGTTCAACCAAATATTTAATTAGTTGTTGTTTTCTCTCAAATCCGCGATAATCTGCGCCGATGTAGATTTCCATTATTTTTCCTTCCCAAAATCTACGGTAAGCTCTACTAAGCGGTTAGAATATCCCCATTCATTGTCGTACCATGCCACGATTTTTACCATATTACCGCCAACTACGTCTATTAGCGGTAAATCTACAATGCAAGAATGTGGGTCGCCAATAAAATCAGATGATACAAGCTCTTCTTCTGTAACGCCAATAATACCTTCGTAATATGGTTCTTTTGCCACTTTCTTGAATAAATTCGTGAGCTCTTCTTTGTTGGTATCGCGTTTTAGCACTGCGGTAATATCAGACAGTGAAACTACCGGAGTTGGCACGCGCACAGAAAGACCATTAAACTTGCCCTCGAGCGACGGGATAGCTTTAGCGGCAGCTTTGGATGCGCCAGTCGTAGTAGGTACGATATTTTCTGCGGCAGAACGCGCCTCGCGAAGATCCTTAGCCGGAGCATCAAGGATACGCTGTGAGCCAGTATAAGAATGTACTGTAGTCATCATGGCTTTTTCAATGCCAAATTCATCTTCTAGGACTTTCATAATTGGTGCAATGCAGTTAGTAGTACAAGATGCATTGGACAAAATTTCGTCATCAGTCTCTACGACATCTTCGTTCACGCCAAGCACTACGGTTTTTGCGCCTTCGCCTTTGGCAGGAGCAGAAATAATTACCTTTTTAGCACCAGCTTTGATATGCGCGCGTGCATCCTCTGGTTTAGTAAAGAAGCCAGTTGATTCTATCACCACGTCTACACCGAGCTTCCCCCACGGTAAATTAGCTGGATCTTTTTCGGCAAACACTGGAATTTCACGAGTGTTTATAATGATTGAATTTTCACCAGCTTTTACATTTTTATCATATGTTCCATACGAAGAATCATGCTTGAGCAAGTGCGCCAAAGTCTTGGCGTCTGTAATATCATTAATCGCCACGACTTCTGCGTCGCGCCTATCTAATAATATTTTTAGTGCATTGCGGCCAATTCTGCCAAAGCCGTTAATAGCAACTTTTACCATAATACCTCCTAATCTACTTACGTATATTATATCACGCTTTTGCCATATGCGAGATAAAAACAGTTTATTTAGAAACATAAAAAATAGATTTGTGAATGTTGTTTTTACAATTTAGCAATGAAAAAATGTCCCTAGCGTAGCGGCTAAAGACATTTTTTCTTGACCTACATTGTAAAAACAACAATGAGCAAGTCCAGTTTCTAAATAAACTGTTTTTATCTTGCAAAGTGTGCAAATGCACGGTTTGCTTCTGCCATACGGTGACAATCTTCCTTTTTCTTGAAAGCAGCACCAGTTTCGTTATAGGCATCTACGATTTCAGCCTCAAGGCGCTTTGCATATGGCATACCACTGCGTGCGCGAGCGGATTGTACTAGCCATGAAAATGCAAAGTGAAGTTGGCGGTGACCAGAAATTGGAAATGGAATCTGGTAGTTTGCGCCACCTACACGGCGAGACTTTACTTCAAAATCTGGAGAAACATTAGCAATTGCTTTTTCTAGTACTTCTACAGGATTCTCTGATTTAAGTTTCTTTGCAGCACCCTCAATGGCAGCATAGACTGCACGCTCAGATGCTTGTTTCTTGCCATCAAGCATAGACTTGTTGATAAGGCGTTGTACCAAAATAGATTGGTATTTGCGATCTGGAGAAACTTTACGTTCAAGTGATTTAGTAGTTTTGCGTGGCATAATTACTTACCCTCCTTCTTCGCGCCGTATTTGGAACGACCTTGTTTGCGACCGTTTACTCCCTGGAGATCCAAAGTACCACGTACAATGTGATAGCGTACACCTGGAAGATCCGGCACACGACCACCACGCACTAGTACTACGGCGTGTTCCTGGAGGTTGTGACCTTCACCGCCAATGTATGCCCAAACTTCTTGGCCGTTGGTAAGGCGCACACGTGCAACTTTACGCATAGCGGAGTTTGGCTTCTTTGGAGTCTTGGTTGTAACTTTAATACATACACCGCGCTTGAGTGGTGCAGCTTTCTCGTAACGCTTGGTTTTCAAGGTGTTGATAATTGAACCAAGAGCAGGAGATTTTGACTTCTTCGCATTCTTCTTGCGAGGCTTGCGAATCAACTGATTAATAGTTGGCATTAAAATTTATCCTTATTATTATATATAATATTGCCTTGTTTGCTGTACAGCAATAACAAACAAGATGAAACTCTTTAAGTTATTATAGCACTATTTGTTGTTTTTTACAAGAAAATCAAGCGTTGCTTCAATAATCATGCGATTTTTGATATCCATTTTTACATTTGGATCTTTTAGAGATTTAAGTGCTTCTGGAGATTTTTTGTAAACATCCTTTAGCTCAGCGATTTTTGCCGCTACCAAATCATCAGAAACGGTAATTTTTTCGTTTACAGCGAGCGTTTGGAGTGCAAGTGATGCCTTTACGCGTGCTTCAGCGATTTTCCTTGCTTGTTTTTCCCAATTTTCTTCAGTTTCGCCAGCACGTTTTAGGTAATCCTCAAAACTCATACCTTGCGTTGCGGCGTTTCTAGAAATATCTTCGCGAATCATATTGAGCTGGTCTTTAATCAAAATCTCCGGGGCTGGGACTTTGGATTTTGCAACGAGCGCATTCACTAGATCGTCTTTGTATTTATTTTCTAGTCTCTGTTCGCTCTGCGCAGCCAAGTTTTTCTTAATGTCGTCCTTCAAATCTTGAAGAGTTTTAAATGGACCGCATTTTTTGGCCATTTCATCATCAATTGCTGGCTTTGTGATTTCATTTACTTGCTTTACCAAAACTTCAAATACTGTTTTTGCTCCAGCGAGGTCTTTTACGCCGTAATCTTTAGGGAAAGTAAGTTCAAGATCAAACTTATCGCCACTTTCATGCCCAACGATTCCATCTTCAAAACCAGGAATAAAAGTATTTGAACCGAGCGTTAAGTGATAATCCTTAGCGGAGCCACCATCAAAAGCCTTACCGTCTTTCTTTCCGACAAAATCAATAATTACCTCGTCGCCAAGTTTTGCAGCACGCTTTACGACTTTCTTTTCGGCAAAAGATGATGCCAAATTGTCTAGTACACCTTTGACATCTTTTTCGGAAATCTTAGCTTCTTCCCTTTTTACGCCAAGTTTCTTGTAATCACCAAGTTTAATTTCTGGAATAATGTCAGCCGTAGCGGTATACTCTGCCATTTCACCAGGCACATACTTTGTAACATTTACACTTGGCATCACGAGTGGAGATTTTTCGTTTTCTTTAAAAGCTTCAATCACCGTGGTGCGTACCGCGACGTCAATCGTCTCAGCATTAAGGTCATTTTCTGGTATAAACTTTTTTGCTACTTCTGCTGGGACCTTGCCTTGGCGAAACCCCTCAACTTTTATTTCTTTGGCCAATTTTTCAAGTGCCTTTTCTGCGGCAGACTTCAAATCTTTGCTATCTAGTGTCACGGTAATCTCTACACGCGAATCGGAAAGTTTTTTAGACTTTGTTTTCATAATAACTCCTGTATATTGTATATATTATATCATAATCTTGGACGAGCTGGTAGTGCGGAAATGCCGAAGCGTAAATCTATTATCGGCGCCAAGCTTGATATCTGGACCGATCACGCCGTAACGGTCAAAAACGTCTTTGATTTCTAAATACAAATTTTTTTCGGCCTCGCTCATGTCGCTATTTGTAACGATAGCCTTTACTCTTCCCTCCGGAGTACCACCGGCCATAAAACCATTTTGGCGCTTTACAATAAACGAACCTGCCCTAAGGAATGCAGTAGCTTTTTTGCTAAAGTTTTCGTCGCTCAAATTAAACTCTGGCCTCAAACTATAATTAGAATTTAGAAACGAACCATAAAAAGCCAAATCTAGCCCCATTTTTTCTTTTAATACGGCAAAATCATTTAAAATCCCTTCCAAATTTTCTGGCGGTACATAAAAATCTGTCATTAGTGCCACTCTCTCGCCGTCATCATTGCGATACAAAAAACTTGTCAGCGAATTTTCTAGCTCGTCAAAGGTGGTTTTGTTTTTGCTGTTTTCAAATACAACTTTAGAGGAGCGCGGCAATACCTTTTTGATGTCGGCAATTTTTTTAATCTTAGACTTAACTCTTTTGTTAAACCTTGCCGTCACCACAAAACCACTGTCCATTTTTTTAGTGATGGCATTTACCTGCTTGCCAGACTCTTCTGCTAATTTCACGATACCCACGTCATATACATTAAGTGAGCTAGGGTTCAATTCTTTTGCAAAATCCAGGAATTTTTTCGCCAACTTAAAATTATCAAAAGTCGCCACTATGCGTGTGCCACGTTTTTCTAGTGGCACAGCACTCAGAATCACTTCAGTAATAATACCAAGCGTGCCCTCTGCTCCAAAAAGTAACGGCATAATATCTAGCGTTTTGTGATATTTCGCGCGAGCAATGTTTGGGTAGCCGATTTTGCTATAAGGACTTTTCTTGAGATTTTTCAACATGTCTTCGTTCGTATCAACTATTTTGGAAATCTTGCGATAAATTTCGCCTTCCAAAGATTTTTCATGTGTTTTTCTGTATAATGCGCGCTTTCCGAGTCGGTTTGTTTGCAAAAGATCGCCGTTTGGTAAGACAATTTCTATACGCTCTACAAACCCTAGAAGATAGCCGTTGGAGATTAGCCCCCCAATCGTCTCTTGGTCATGGCCAGAGACCGGGATAGTAAGACCATTTACCGAAAGCGCGGTATTTAACTCTTTCAAGGTAATACCAGCCTGTACGCGCACCAATCTCTCGCGCCGATCGGACTCTAGCAAGCGATTTAGTTTTTCGGTGGAAATCACCAACCCGCTAGAAAGATCTGCCCCCATCTCGTCTAGCCCCGAGCCACGCACGGCTACCGGGATTTTCATATTTTTCACCGCCAGTTGGTAACAAAACTTCAAAAGCTTACGCACGTCATCAGTAGATTCTGGAAATGCCACTGCTTTTGGTGTGATTTTTAGGGCCGAGCGGTCCATAGAATATACTTCAAGAATTTCGGGTGTATCAAAAACATTGCCAACGGTAAGCTGATTTAAATACCTCGCAATTTTACCCATCCTGGTTATGATTATAACACGTGCTTTTATATTTTTTATAAAAAATGTATAATAAGCAAAAAGGAGGAAAATGGATAAAGCACTAGTAGTCTATTTCTCTCGCGCCGGCGAGAATTATGGCGTGGAAGATCGGACGGTTGGTAATACCGAAATACTTGCCAAAGAAATTGTACGTCTAAAAAATGCCGACGAATTCAAAATCACTCCAGCCAAACCTTACCCAGAAGATTACCAAACTTGTGTAGAAATTGCGACGAGAGAGTATGAAGAAAATGCTCGTCCAGAATACGTAGGCGACATTGATATTTCCGATTATGATGCAATTTATCTGGGTTATCCAATTTGGTGGAGCGATGTGCCGATGATTGTTTATAATTTTCTTGCAAAACACGATTTTGCTGGCAAAACTATTTATCCGTTTTGTACGCACGAAGGCTCTGGCGAAGCTGGTACTTTTGGTCGTATCGCAGATAAAGTTCCTAGTGCTACGGTGGCAGATGGTTTTGAACTCGCTGGACACACCGCTCGCACCGAACGCGGCATCAAAAAACTCCAAGACTGGCTAAAAATATAATTGACTTATGCCTAGTTTTGCGATACGATAGAATATGTGTTTCGTTCTACAGAACAAAAAGGAGGGGATAATGTGGATGAAATCGTACTAAAACAGGAACGTGCTGACTGCATCAATGCTGCAGTGGGTTGGTGGGAAAAGAGTATCACCAATTATAAAAGCCCAAACAACCCTTTAGATTGGCTTGAACGGCTTGGTCTCAAAAAAATCAAAGAAAAAGAGTTGCAAATATTTCATGAGGCGCTTACAGAAGTAATCTGCACAAATCTAGAACAATACAATTTTGTGCAGCTGTATGTGCGCAGTGGTTCCCCATGCTTTCTTTTGTGCCATGCTCTAAAAGACGCAGGTATTTATAATAGAACAGCAGAGTTGGGCGAAATTGATATGATTATTTGCGATCGTGAAGTAGTTGTGTCTTCTGATGAGACAAACCACTACCGCACAATCTGGAGCAGAGATTATTTTTAGTCCTAGCACGTTCCAAAACCCCGGGTTCTTCCTGGGGTTTTAAAATGCTTTGTTTTGGTATATATTATATATAATTAGTATTTTTGGAGGCAGTAATGGAGTCAAAAGAAAACATCAATTCCGCTGTTGAGGAGCAGGCAGAAATTGATGCGCCGGCATTCAATTCGGATAGCTCTAAAGACAACTCACCAGAAGAATTCGATCCGGAAAAAGCCAAAAGAAGGCAAAACCTTGCTAGATTTACATGTTTTTTAAACGACGATTTAGCTGTCAAAAAAATTATGTTCCAAATCGCACCAAGTGAAATAGATGAATATAATGAAGATTCTTTAGTTGAATACTCAGATAAACTACATCATGGGCTAAAGGATGCTACTTTTTATCTGTCCAGGATGATGGATACGGCTGACTCGATAGAAACAAAATATGAAAAGGATTTTCTTTCCACATTTGAACCGCTAAGAAACAAGCTTAGCGAAATTGAAAATGACGCAATTAACACCAAAATTAACAACAATCAATTACGTAGTTTTTACCAATCACATATTTCCAACATTCATTCAGATTTTGTTAAAAACGTAACGCACGATGTTTTTGCGTACAACATTAAAAGAAAGGAAAATACGCAAAAAATAGGAGAATCTGCCTCATCTATAAACGAAATACTGCACTTAGTTCATTCGTACGTAATGAGAAATGAAGACGTTATGGAGAGTTTGCCAGTTCTCAGTAAGGATCCAAACACTAACAATGGTCTCTATGGTGATGAGGATGCCAATAATCCAATTGCTAAAGAAATCTACGATGGTTTAGGAAAACAAGCCGAAGAATCGGATGTTGTTGCTTTAAAAGATCGCACGTTGCTAATCATAAGAGACTACGGACATGCAACTATGGTGGATATTACAGAGAATCCGGACGGCGGATACGACGTGGAGTATTCCATACCTAAAATCTGTAGTCCAGACAAGGCTAATTCTCTTCCTGGCGTACACAAGGTTAAAACTCAATACGATTCGACTTCTGGCGAGTTTCAGATTAAGAATACATCTGACTGTGCTAAGACAATTCTAGACTTTATCTCGCGCATTCCAACCGATAACGATATTAAACCATCACACAACGAAAGTATTAATCAATAAAAGGAATAATATGCTCGAAAGATTCAAAAGCGTAGCAAGCAAATGGCGTCACCGCACTGGCGGGATGAGTTCCAAGCCAGGATCATTTAGCAGTAGCCTGCATAAAAGCTCGTTGTCATCTTCTAGCCTGCATAAATATAGTTTAAACCATAGCAGTATGCACCGCAGCAGCTCAAGTCGTCATCGTAGTATGAGAAGCGGCCGCCGCTCGCGACATTAAAAAATGCCCTTTGGAGGCATTGAATTTTGATGGTGCCCGGAACAGGACTTGCACCGAAGGTCCAAGTCCCCAACTAAAAAAATGCCCTCTGGAGGCATTGAATTCTAATGGTGCCCGGAACAGGACTTGAACCTGCACACCTTGCGGCATATGCTCCTAAGGCATACGTGTATACCAATTTCACCATCCGGGCATAAAAGAACGTAATCCTATTATATCACAAAACACCAAAAAAGCGAGGTTTTGCCTCGCTTTTTTATTTTTAGGCATCTCTTTTTGCAAGTACAGCAGAAGAAATGTATGCCGCCATAGCGCCAAGTACGAGGGCTACTGGCAAAATTTCTTCTGGACCAGTGCTTGGAATATCGCCAGCAACTACGTTTGGCACATCCGCACTCTCGGTCTTAGTAGAAAGAGTGTCAGAGGTAGAAACGGTTTGTTTGTCCTCGGATTTTTCTTCGGTATTGGTTTCTTCCTTCTTTTCCTCTTCTTTCTTCTCTGTTTCTTCCTGCAAGGTGAAAGCACCGTTATTGTCGCCAGGATTTACGTGGTTAGATTTCTTTGTTGCGACTACCACGATGGCAACAATAAGAATAAGAATCAAAACCACCGCCGCAATTGAAATTGCAATCAAACGACGACGCTCTTTCTTCTCTGTTTCATCTTGATAATACATAATAAAACTCCTTATTCTTTAATTATATCACACTTTTGCTAAAAAAGCAAGATTATTATGTATAAACACAAGCAGATTAGTCCATTTTTTGATAAAACGAGATGTGACAATTGGCGTATTTACTGGTTTTTAGAAGTTTTAGTCCTTTTATCTCTACTGGCTCACCTGGGTGAGACAAAATCAACGCACCATAGGGAGAAAGCAGTCTAGCGAGACTTTTGGCGATTTTGGGGTCATATTCGTCGTATGGTGGATCCGCTATCACGATTGGATATCTATCTGTGGCCGTTCGTGCCGCTAGATTAATGTCAGACTGTATAGCTCCTCCCTGAAATGGCGAAATCCCCAAATTTCGCAAATTTTCGTTGATGGTGTCTACGGCTCGCGGATCTTTGTCTATAAAAAGCACAAAGTTTGCCCCCCTAGAGAGAGCTTCAATCCCAATTGCGCCACTTCCGGCATAAAGATCCATTACAAATGCGCCATAAATTTGGTCGCCAATCGCATTAAAAATCGCATTTCTCTCTCTTTCACCCATTGGGTGAGTATTGCCGCCCGGCGTTTTGATTTTCCTACCCTTATATTCGCCGCTAATAATTCTAACTTCCCCACCTGGTTGAGTATTTTTCTTTTTTCTAAACATAAGATCTTAATTTAATGTTGTTATTTGTTGGTACCTGGCAATGCTGGCCATTAACTCTTTATATTTTAACATATTATCAGGATTTTCTAAGAATGCATTTACGTCTTCGCCAGCCTTATGAATGAGTTTTGTGTCTGCAAGGGTGGCGATTCTAAGGTCTAGAGCGCCATGTTGCAGTGCTCCATAAATCTCGCCCGGGCCACGAATACTTAGGTCCACCTCAGCCAGGTGGAACCCATCATTAGATTTTTCTAGCTCTTTTAGGCGCTTAGTTGGTTTTGTTCCCTCAGATGTGATCAAATAGCAAAACGACGCCACTGTACCTCGCCCTACGCGCCCGCGTAGCTGGTGCAATTGCGCCAAGCCATATCCTTCAGCATCTTCAATAATCATCAAACTGGCATTTGGCACATCTACGCCCACTTCCACTACGGTAGTAGATACCAGAATCTGAACTTCTCCTTCGGCAAATCTCCCCATTATTCCATCTTTTTCTGCCGGCTTCATTCTGCCATGCAAAAAATCTACTTTGCATTTTGGAAAAAGCTGTTTTAGTTTTTCATAACGTTTTTTTACTGAAATCGTCTCAATGCGCGAGTCTTCGTCAATCGTGCGGCAAATCCAATATACCTGCTGCCCGTTCTCTGTAGTCTTTGCGATTTCTGGGTAAATTTTTTCTTGTATTTCTAATTCTGGCACGATTTTCGTCTCGATTGGCTGACGTCCTTTCGGAAGCTCATTTAAGATTGACACGTCAAGATCGCCAAAAATCGTTAGCTGCAAAGAGCGTGGGATTGGCGTGGCCGTCATGGCCAAAAGATGCGGTGCCAGCCCCTCTGGCGATTTTAAAAGTAGCTTCTGCCTTTGTTCTACACCAAATCGGTGTTGTTCGTCAATTATTACTAGGCCAAGATTTGAAAATTCGGTGTCATCTGTAAGCAATGCGTGTGTCCCTACAATTAGATTCACCGTGCCATCTTTGATCAGTTTTTTGAGCTTATCTTTGTTTTTGGTAGAGCCAATTAGAAGTGCGGTTTTCACTCCATATTTAGATAGCGTCCTGCCAATATTTTCGTAATGTTGGGTAGCAAGAATCGCCGTTGGCGCGAGAAATGCTACTTGGTGTCCGCCAAGTATCGCCTCATATGCCGCCATTGCCGCCACCATTGTCTTGCCAGAACCCACGTCGCCCTGAAGCAACCTATTCATTGGCACACCTTTTTCCATGTCGCGAAAAATTTCATAAGACGCTTTTTTCTGCGCGCCAGTCAGCTCAAACGGCAAGCCCGCCACAAATTCCTTTATCTTATCAAGATTTATTGGTATTTTGTCGGACTTTAACTTTTCGTTCTCTTTTTTGTTTAATTTTGCTGCCAAAATTAGCTCAAAAAGTTCTTCATAGGCTAGATAGTCGCGCGCCGTTTTGGCTTTTTCTGGCGTATCCGCAAAATGTGCGTCAAAAAGTGCATTTTTTCTAGTATTTTTTGGTACAGACGGCAATAAATCTGGTATTTCATTAAAAATTGCCTTGGAATTTTCAATTAGCCTCTTGTAATCCAAAGATTTTATTGAACCATGTGCCACATAAATTGGCGCGAGATCCGAGCTGGTCGCCTCTATCTCTGGCGCTAAAGTCGCAGATGGCGTAGTTAGCTGGTAACGCCCGTTTTTAAACTCATAATTTCCAGTAAAAAGATATTCCTTGTCTGCCGAAAATTGATTCACACGATATTTTTGATTAAACCAAATTACCCTGAGTGCACCACTGGCATCTGTTACTACGCCCTCCGTGATGGTGAGATTGCGGCGCGTAGTATTGCGGTTTTTTAGGTTGCTGATTTTGCCTCGTACCACCACTTTGCCGGGCTTTATTTCTGCAATCGGCACGTAGTATTGATAGTTTTCATAATCGCGGGGCAAATTATACAAAAAATCCCGCACTGTCTTGATGCCAAATTTTTGCAAAGTCGCTGCAGTTTTTGGCCCAATACCTTTCAAACTCTCTACTGAGTCAAGTAAATTCATGCTTTCCCCGAATGTTCTTCGCGCCATTTGGCAATTTCGCCATGATTACCAGAAAGTAGGACATCCGGCACCTTCATCCCACGGAAATCATAAGGTTTGGTATATTGTGGGTATTCAATATTATCTCCGTCCGAAAACGATTCAATTTCCGCTGATGTTTCTCCGCCAAGTACCCCTGGGATTAAACGCACCACGGAATCAATAATAATCAGTGCTGGCAATTCTCCGCCCGTCAGCACATACTTTCCCAGCGAAATCTTATAGTCCACAAGCGAAAGAATTCTCTCATCATACCCCTCGTAGTGTGGACACAAGATAATGTAATGGGCGCTTGCTTTGCAATCCGGGGGATTGCGGAGCGCGGCAGCGCGAGAATTAGCGCCATCCGCCCGTGGCGACGGGCCGGATGGACGCGACCCCGGATGCAGAGCAAGTGCCCTTGCCATATCTTGATTCCAGATTTCACCGGCAGGGGTAGGAAGAATCACTTTTGCGCTCGGGTCTTTAGCCTTCACAGACTCAATTGCGGCAAACACTGGCTCACAGCGAAGCAACATTCCATCACCGCCCCCATACGGCGTATCATCTACAGATCTGTGTGGTCCTAGCCCAAATTCACGTAGGTTTACAAATTCAAATTCCGCCAAACCTTTATCTACCGCCTTCCACATCATGGAAGTCTTTAGGTATGGCTCCAAAGCCTCTTGAAATAGTGTAATTATTGTAAACTTTATCATGCCTCCATTATACTACCAAAACAGACCATTTTCCAGCGTAAAATTGACTATTTATGCCTTTTGTGCTATAATATAAACATATTCTGTCGGAAAGGGGGGATTTTTTATGGCAGATGAAAAAGATGAGGCATTTTACGCCTATTTCATGGAGGTGATAAATAGTGCCTCAAAATTATATTTAGAGGGAGTTCCTTTCACAGAACTGATTTTAAATAAAAAACTGTGGAACTTCCAACAGGAAGACGGGGTTGGAGCATGCTATCAGTTGTCGGCTTTTGGTATGTTTATGCTAAAGGACAACCCCACCGCAAAAATTTGTCGCGGCGAATACAGCGGTAAAGAATTTAAAAACATCCGTCATTCTTGGGTTGAGTTCCAAGTCCCAGGAGACGGAATTTATGTTATAGACTTTGCCTGGATGCACCCAGGGTTCTGTAACATAAATGATTATCATAACCATATTCACGACGGCGGAGGTACGCTTATCACGTCATGGATATGTAGTAGCGAGAGATTTTGGAGCTACAAAAAGAGCTCCGAGATCTACAAAAAAGTCAAAGACCCAAATGGTTTTGTAGAGCTCAAGGATCTACTCTGCTTTGGCGACCCAGATTTGGGCTACGACTTTATACCCCTGGCCTAGTGCCGGGGTATTTTTTGCGCAAAAATTCTTACCAATCTTCCACCAGTGTAAATTCTTTACCGGCAATACTAATAATTGAATCTGGCTCGGCGCCCATTGAGGTAAGCTCGGCGCGGATACCGAGTTTTTTCATGATGTCGCGTAGGCGATTGACGCTAGCGTAGTTATTCATGTCAGTACGGCGGGCAAATTTCTCAATTTTTTCACCAGTCACCACAAACTTATCGTCCTCAGTTTTTTCAACTTTCCAAGTGTCATTCATCTGTTTTTCGCTTAATGAAATTGTTGGGAGCTCATCCGCAGGGGTGGCTGAAGCATCCGAACTCGGGGTATTGCGGAGCGCGGCAGCGCGTTCACCCCTTGGGACGTGCGAGCGAAGCGAGGAATTAGCGCCATCCGCCCGTGGCGCTCGCCCCTCGGGACGCGAATTGCCGAAGGCAAACGGGCCGGATGGACGCGACCCCGAGTTGGAAGCTTCTGCCAGGACCCCTGCCGCAAGTTCTCTCAACAGTTCCGTTAAACCCTGGTGAGCAGAAGATGAAATTGCAAAGATTTTAGCATTTGGATTCTTCTTGAGAATTGAAGCCATTTGCATATCTATAATATCTTTGTCTACACCCTCACATTTGGTAAGTGCCACAATTTCTGGGCGGTCTTTCAAATCCGAATATTTATCCAGCTCGTTGCGAATAGTTTGGTAGGCTTCGCCAGCATCATTGTTGTAGACATCTACTAGATGGAGAAGCACTGCGGTGCGGTCCACATGGCGCAAAAAATCGTGCCCTAGCCCCTTGCCCTCGGATGCGCCCTCTATAAGCCCTGGGATATCCGCAATTAATAGATCTTTGCCGTCAATAGTTGCCACACCGAGATTTGGCGTAATGGTAGTAAACGGATAGTCGGCAATTTCTGGCTTGGCGTTGGAAACTACAGAAAGAAAAGTGGATTTACCGGCGTTCGGAAGGCCAACTAGGCCAACATCTGCCATGGACTTTAGCTCTAGCTCTGCCTCAAATTCTTCACCCGGCTCACCAACTTCGGCAATGATCGGGGCCTGGCGAGTACTGCTTTTGAAGTGAGCGTTACCAAAGCCACCAGAGCCACCGTGAGCGATAATTGCCGTTTGGCCATCCTGCGTTAAATCTGCCAATTTAGAGCCATTTTTATACACGACTGTGCCAATTGGCACTTCTACAATTAAATCTTTGCCACTACGGCCGGCAGAGCGTGTGCCAGAGCCATTTTTGCCATTTTCGGCCGTGAGAATTGGAGTAAATCTAAAATCTATAAGGGTATTTGTATCTTTGTCCGCCCTAAAAATGATATCGCCACCTTTGCCACCGTCACCACCATCTGGGCCGCCTTTAGGAATGTAAATTTCACGACGAAAAGAAACGGCGCCATTGCCGCCATCTCCAGCTTTCAAATTCACTTTTGCGGTATCTACAAACATAATATAATTATAACATAATTTTTATGGAAATAAAAGCATTGACAAAAACACGCTAATGCTTTATTATAAACATAAGCTGATACGCTTCACAGGGGTTCCACTGAGAAATTAGTGGAGTGTGGAGACTTACATTAAAAACAAAAACAGCGGATTAAAACAAAACAATGTGCCCCAAGGGTGGGCGCGCATCAGCGCAAAAAAGAGGCCTGTCGCAAGACGTCTCTTTTTTTGTGAATTAAAAAGACCCGCCAGTGGCAGGTCTTTCAACGATATTCAATTGTATGCCCTATTTCTGGAGGAATTTATCCAGAATGGGCCCGATCGGACGTCTTGCGCGAAAGCGCTGGTTGGGGTTATCCATTGCCGCGTCGTATTCCTCATCTCCTTGCAGATGGCCCGGATAAGTTCTCCAACTAATTAACGTTGGGATATCTAGGAAGCCGTATTCAAACGGTTCCATCTTTTTAAGAAGTTCGTTCGCGTCCAGTCCACGGTCTGCGACCGTTTTCTGGTCGTGCCCACCTACAAGAGGTACGAGCTTGAGGTGGTTCGGCCATTCCGTTGGCTGCTGCGCTGTTAGGACGTATGAACAATCTAGCGCATAAGCACCCGGCAGATCTTCAAGCAACTGTGCCGTTTGCGGGAAGAAACATTCGTAAAATAGTTTCATTCCCCCTGCCACCTCGTAGAGCGCTTTCACTGACGCCTCAATGTTGAGGCAGGCTAACGGATTGGTCGGGTCTGCCTTCGAGACATCTTCAAGGAGAAGCTCGCCGCAGTCTGCCCTCACAAAGTCAATGCCCATATCCTTTAGCTTCTGGAATACATTCGCAAAATATTCTTTCACCTTTTGATTTTCCCAGTTTACGTTCAACTGGTAGTAATCCGCAAATGTAGAGCGAACGTACTTTCCATCAACCAAAGAGTACGCATGTTTTCCGAAGAATGATGGTACACCGGCATCTGTCAGCCTCTTCGCCTCTTCCTCAGACGCTACATATAGTGCATCCTCGTATCCGGCGATATCATTCAGGCAGTTTTCTGCGAGGACATTTCTGTCGGAAACGTGATTCGGCACCACGTCCACGCCGACCTCAATGTCAAGCTCATGGGCTTTTTGAACCAGTTTTTCCAGCTCTTCGTCGGTTCCGAACTTTGGGTTTACGACGTATTCCACGACGTCAAACCCGTTGTCATATCCGCCATCCAGCCAGAGAGCGATCAAGTAGACACCCTCGAATCCTGCGCTCTTTAGAGCCGGCAGAATTCCTGCCACTTTTTCCAATGCCTCGTTTCCGTACGAGCGAAAAACGCTAGGCATATATAATTGACAAATATTTTTCATCTCTTTTCCCTCCTTAAGAAATGTTGTTAAAGAACTATCGTTATGCTTTCATTATACCACAAAACACCAAAAAAGTCAATCTCTACCCCTGTCTGTGAATCTATTAGTGAATATATTCAAAGGTAGCTGCTACACCGGCTGGAATTGTAGCGCGAATCACACGGTATGCCCAACCATAGTTCATCTCTGTCTCTACGATAGAGCCGTCTGGATTTACCGCTTCCACATAGCCAACGTGGCCATACCAACCAGAGCGGCTGACGTAAATTGCCCCAGGTGCCGGAGTCCTGTCTACCGGAAGCCCCATTGCTCGAGCGCTATCTGCCCAAGCCCCAGCATTACCAAGCGTGTTTGGCAAATCTGGACGCATGTGTTTAGCCCACCAAGTACACTGGCCTGGGAAGTAACCATTTCCTGCCCCGTAAACACTACCAAGCTCCTCTACATTCAAGCGAGATGAGCCATAGCCAGAGTAGGAATAGGTATATGCCACTCGTACTACTGGCGCCACATATTCCGGACGTTCTATTTCTGGCAAAGAACCACCGTTAATCAAAATTCGCATCCCCTCTGCAAGCCCAGAAACTTCAAGGTCGTTTAGGGCGATGATTTCTGCAGCGTTAGAACCGTATTTTTCGGCGATGCTCTGGGCTGTTTCGCCAGATTTTACAGTATAAACAATACCTGGTTTGCTTGGAATATAGAGTACCTCGCCCACTGATATGTCAGTAGTCTTCTTGCCGTTAGACCAACGAATTTGATCCGTAGAAACGCCAAATTTCGCTGCGATTACATCCATACTTTCACCTTCGTTTACCACGTATTCTACTACGCCACGAGAGGTGATAATATTGGTGATTGGTGGTTTTTCTAGTTTACCAGTAGAAGTCTGTCCGGCATCACGCAGTGACGTTACAATCACGTAGTTTGACGCTACGTCATTAGCGCTAGCTAGGCCAATCGCATCAGATACGCTTGCCACCAGATATAGCCCAGATAGCTGATCTACCGAAACTTTGTAGTTTTCGTCTGCAAAAGCATCCAGACTAAGGCTGGCGCTGGCATTTTTCTTGTCAATTGAGCCTACAGACACCAAAAACAACGTAACTATACCAGTAAGTATGTACGGTAAAAAACGTTTTGCTTTACGAAAATCAAATTTTTTCTTCTTTTTCGTCATAATGATACATTACAGAGGGTTTGGCAATGTAGGGCAATATTCTGGATATGCTCTTCCTCTGTATAACTATAATACATCATACCGTCGTCTCCTGTCAAGAAATAGAGATAAGCGGTATCTGATGGGTTTGCTACAGCCAGAAGTGCTGCTTCGCCTGGATTTGAAATCGGACCACACGGAAGCCCAGCGTATAATCTGGTATTATAACAAGAATCTATCGTAAGTGCCGCTGCATTATCGGAATAAGTCGTGCGATTTGGGTCTACTACATCTAGCGCATAAGATACAGTTACGTCGCTCCCAAGAGGTATACCATACCCCAGACGAGTCAAGAAAACCTGTGCTACGGTAGGTTGAGCGTCCCCGCCAGCCTCTTTTTGCACCACCGATGCCAGTGTGATCCCCTGGTATAGAGTTAACCCACGTGCGGCATATTTCGCTTCAAGGTCATTTTCCGCTATCTTTTTGCCAAAATCTTCAATAAATTTGCCGAGAACATCTTCTACCGTGGCGCTACTATAAAAATTATGTGTCTCTGGATATAAATATCCCTCTAGACTAGCACCTGCTGGCCTAGAAGCCATTATCGGGTAGTCATATGTTGCGTCAAAAGCTGCATTTATCTCGGCTTCGGTATAACTCGGTAGCTTATCGCCATTTTCGTCCTTACCACCTCTGTCTAGTTCTAGCAAATGTTTTTTTACGTCAAAAATTGTCTCCCCAGGGCGAATTGTAAAATCAAAAGTCTCCGCTACCATTTTTGCTTCTTGCTCTTCGTAGTATTTTCTGCGTTCTTCGTCGCGGTATTGTTTAATCATAATCACCGCAGTAACACCACCGGCAATCAATACGGCAATAATGAGTGGTATCCCGATAATTTTCCATTTTTTCGTCTTTGATTTTACTTTTTTAGCCTGCAAGACTACCTTGTCGGCATTCTTTTTTGTGACAGCAGCAATATCTTCTCTTATACGCTCGGCTTCGTTTTCTGGCGCTGGCGCAGATTTGGCTAGAGCCGACCCATCTCTGTAGCTTTCTACAAAATCTTGCAAAATAATCGCTGCTGCCTCAGCATCAACCTCGCCTTTTTTATAATTTTTCTTGCGAGATTTTAATCTCTCCTCGGCCACTACAGA
Organism: Candidatus Saccharimonadota bacterium; assembly: GCA_017510705.1. GTDB lineage: Bacteria > Patescibacteriota > Saccharimonadia > Saccharimonadales > Saccharimonadaceae > Nanosyncoccus. The sequence goes on along the minus strand of JAFWMO010000003.1, from coordinate 42,661 downwards.
CGTCAAACTTTCATCTTGGAATCTTACTCTTGCCCCTGGGATCTTTTCGGTAAGAGTTTTGGCAAAATTTCGTGCATAGGCAGATTGTTGGGTCTCGTTACCCTCATTACTACGTGGTAATCCCACTACGAATAGGAATGTATTATTAAGTCTAGCCAAACGGCTAAGTTCTTGCCACTCCGCACCATTTACGTCAATAGTCTCTACTGGCACAGCAATTTTTGTGCCAGTATCTACTTTTGCTACGCCAATTCTTTTTGTGCCAACATCTAGGCCTAGAATTTTCATTCTATTCTCCGTCTTTTACGTCGATAATTACAGTGATTTTATTTGCGTCACCAGGCACGGACATCACCCATGGATAAGATTTATCTATTCGGATAGAACTGCCGCTAATACCGTCCATAGAGGCTAGGTCATGTTGTGCATCACCGATACCCTTACCTTTCACCAGCTCAACAATATCATTCTCAGTAACTTTTGGACCAGAAGTATAGGATGTTTTGATCTTGCCAGTGTATCCATCAGTAGATTGTACAAAATTCTCCACGAATGGGTCATTCATTGTGTAAATCTTGTAATTATCCGCAAGCTTCACCTCCTTAGTAATAAATTCTTCCACTTTGGTTTTGTCAATTAAGAAAATAGTATCAGTGATTTTTACAGTAATCTTTGGTTTGGTGTCGCTTTTTACTTCTTCACCTACGGCCGGGGTAGAGACTACATCACCAGTAGTCTGCTTAAAACTGGAATCAATTATAAAGGCGCCCTCTTCTAGGCTATCTAGTAATTTTTGCTTGTTTTCAGCTTCGCTGGCAAGACCAAGTTTTTCTTTGGCGGCATCTACGTCGGCTTGAGAAACTACTGTTACCATTTGGTCTGTACCGCCAGACATTGCAGAGTCAGAATATACAGACACTAATGCAGTCGTCTTCCAGTTTGCCGAAGATGCAGCAATATTGTATTTTTCACCCGGCTCTGTGGCGGTGACATTTACGCGACCAGAAATTTTACAATTAATCTTGCCGTCTTTAATCACATCGGTGTTTTCGCAGGAACTATTAGAACCGTCCCAAGAAAGGCGTGTAGTTTCGTTTGCAGCGTAAGTTAAGCCACCGATCGTAAACTGGTCTCCGGCATTTACGGCTATAGCGCCCTGTTGGCTAAAATATGCATATATCACTACGTTACCAGTAGCTTTTGCACCAACGTTTTTCTGCCCCGTAGCGTCAAATTCTACATTTGCTTCAGTCTCTAGCTTTTTCTCAGTGAGATAGAATTTGCCCTCATCCGCATTCTCTTCCTCTAGCTTCGTGGTGAATGTTGCATTCTTGGAGAAATTTGAAGTAGTAGTACGGATGCCCACAGTGATAGTCACTGCTGGCGCAATCGCAAACGCCCAAACCAAAAATGCAATCAAGAGAATACCACCCACACCAAACCCAGCTGTCAAGGCTTTGTGTGCCTTAAACCACGCTAGCGAGAATTTTTTGGCATTTTTTGCGGCCTCTTTGCTTTTTTCTTTGGCCTCAGTTAATTTTTCTTTTTTCAATTTCTTTTTGTCGGCCTTTTTGTCTTTTGCGTCATTTTTTTCTTCAGACTTTTCTGTGGATTCTTCGCTAATTTCCTCTACTTCTTCCGCTTCCTCTAGCTCCTCTTCTTCTACTTCCTCGGCCTTTACTTCGCCATCTTTTTCTTCTACAATTTCCTCTTTTGAAGTAGTTTCCACTTCGTCGTCACTCACCAAGCTAGGTATGCTCGGTGCGCTTTGAAGATTTTTGGTAACTGGGATTTTGGTGGCGGCAGCCAATTTCACGATAGACGGATCGGTAGTCACTAGTACGATTGTTTTGTCGGCAGTAAATCCAGCTTTTGCAATTAGCTTGATGTTTACAATGCTTCTAAACACCCCGGCCTTTTTTGGCGGTACAATTGCCACGATTTTTTCTTTTGCGTTTTCTATCTTTGTAATGATATCAGTAATATCATCCTCTGGTTCGATATAAATGACGTCTTTATTCATAACTTAATTTTAACACATTTTATTTAGCTTGTGTTAAAATAAATATAAGATGAGTCTTTTTAATCGTAACAAACCAAAAGACACTGCAAGCGCCGATAATGCGCCATTGGCCGTAATGGCTCTTAATTCTATTCACGACGGCGTCATCATCACAGACAAAAACGGCATTATCAAATTCATCAACCCTGCCGCCGTTTCAATGACAGAATGCGGCATGGCGGCCAATGCGATTGGTCTAGATTATGGTCTCCTCCTAAAACTCAGATCCAAAGAGGGCCGCGACTTAGAAGAGGCTGAAAACCCTCTAATCCAATCCATGCGCACTTCTCAGCCCTTAGAAAAATATGCTTGTTGTCTGGTAGCCAGCCAATCCGCCAAGGTTATACCAATTGCTATTTCTGTTATTATTGCCGAAGGCACTGGCGACCGCATTATTACTTTTCGCAACATCACCAAAGAACTCGCCGAAGAGGGCGAGCAAGCCGAATTTATCTCCACTGCCTCGCATGAAATGCGCACACCAGTAGCCACGATAGACGGCTATCTCTCTTTGGCTTTAAATCCTCAGACTGCCGCCATAGACGAGCGAGCTCGCGGCTATCTTACTGCCGCCCAGGCCGCATCAAAGCACCTCGGCAAACTTTTCCAAGATTTGCTTGATGTTACCAAACTAGATGATGGTCGTATTCGTCCAAAAATGGTCCCGGTAGAGATGGTCGGTACGGTCAAACAAATTGCTGATGCTCACATGATGCGTGCGCGTGAGGCCAAAATAGATTTTCGTTTTGGCACTAGTGATCCAAATAATTTTGGCGATAGTCACCGCCTAGAGCAAGTCGTGTATGGCTTTGTTGACATAGACTTTTTGCGTGAAATTATTGACAATCTTATTGACAATGCCATCAAATACACTCCAGCGGGTGGGTCCATTTACGTCAATGTGCGTGGCGATGGCGACCGAGTTCTTATTAATGTTACAGACACCGGTATCGGAATTTCTTCCGAAGACATTGGCCATATATTCCAAAAATTTTACCGTGCAGATAATTCCGATACGCGCGAAATTGGCGGCACTGGCCTTGGCCTTTATCTAGTCAAGCAACGCGTCGAGGCTATGGGTGGGCGTGTTTGGGCCGAATCTGGTTTTGGCGAAGGCTCCACTTTCTTTGTCTCCTTGCCGCGCCTCTCAAATGAAGAATACGAAAAACGCATGATAGTAGTTCGCAACCAGCAGGCCCTATTAGCTCAGTCGCCACCGCCACAGGCTTCACCACCGGCACCACCAGTCCCACAGCAGGCTTCGTCGCCACAATCACCACCCATACTTCAAACACCAACAATACCGCAACAACAAATTAATAACCAAATTGGAGGACAACAATGAAAATCATGGTAGTAGAAGACGACGCAGCTCTTCGTGAAATCTACAGTATCCGTATTACCGCAGAAGGCTACGAAGTCGTTTCGGCCGGTGATGGTGAAGAGGCTCTTGCTGTTGCTGTCCGTGAAAAGCCAGATCTTATTCTTTCCGACGTAATGATGCCAAAAATTTCTGGTTTTGATATGCTAGATATCCTTCGTTCCACTCCAGAGACCGCCAACATCAAAGTTATCATGATGACTGCTCTCTCCGCAGATGATCAACGCGCTCGTGGCGAACGCCTTGGCGCCGATCGCTATTTGGTAAAATCTCAAGTTGGTATTGAAGATGTTGTAAACGCTATTCATGAAGTCTTGGGCGACAAGCCAGCCACCGCACCAGCCGAACCGGCCGCTCCATCAGCCGAGCCAGCTGCTCCAGCTGCTCCAGCTGAACCAGCTGAGCCAACTATACCGTCAGCTCCAGTTGCACCGGCATCGGCCGTGCCGGAGCCGGTAGTTGAAGCTCCGGTCCCAGTGACCCCACAACCACCAGTAGAGCAGGCAGATTATGGACAACAACCACCAGCCTATCCGGCTCAATAAATTTCTAGCCGAACGCCTAGGTCTTTCGCGTCGCGAAGCCGACGACGCTATTGTTGCTGGCAAGGTTACAGTAGATGGAAAGATAGCCGTGCTAGGGGGTAGAATTGACAAATCATCCAAAGTGTGCTATAATACTAAGATAGTACCGTTTGATACGGAATTCTTGTATCTAGCAATGAACAAGCCAGTTGGCTATGTTTGTTCGCGTCGCGCCCAAGGTGATGCTCCTACCATCTATGAGATTCTACCAAAAGAATACACCAAACTAAAAACAGTTGGTCGCCTAGACAAAGACAGCTCTGGGCTGATTTTGCTTACCAATGATGGCGATTTTGCCTACCAAATGACCCATCCAAAGTTTCACAAGGAAAAGATTTATGAGATAGAGCTAGACCGCCCTTTGGAGCCACTCCACCAGCAAATGATCTCAGATTACGGCGTAATGCTCGACGACGGCCCCAGTAAGTTCACGGTGATTAGGAACAGTGAGGCACCTCTTTCGAAGGGGGTTCGGAGCCTGGCAAGGCGAGAATTAGCGCCGGCCGCCCATGGCGATGGGCCGGCCGGACGCGCCCCGAGAAAGACGGTGTCTCACTGCTCCTACACTGTGATTTTGTCCGAGGGTCGTAATCGCCAAATCCGCCGTACTTTCGCAGCACTTGGCTATAAAGTTGTTTCTTTACACAGAGTACAATTTGGCAAGTATCAGCTTACAGACTTGCAGCCCGGAAAATGTGTTATAATTAAACCATGAACACTATACTTGGTCTAGATATTGGCACAGAATTTGTCAAAGCCGTCCTAGCTCGCCCAAGCAAAAAAGGTAAGCTAGAAGTTCTTGGTATTGGCAAAGCCAAGCAATCCGAGGGTAGCATGTATAACGGTGCAGTAGCAGACATTCCAGCCGTTGTAGCCACCTGTGAAGATGCTTTAAACCAAGCCGAAAACGAAGCCGGCGAGCGTGCCAATCTTGCCGTGGTGGGCATCGCGGGCGAGCTTATCAAGGGCAACACCACTACTGTCAACTACACGCGCAAAAACATGAACAAGCCAATTTCTGAGTCCGAGATGAACGAAATCGTCAAAAAAGTTCAGCAAAAATCCGGCGAAGTCGCCCGAAAAACCGTCGCGCTAGAGACCGGCAACGAAAACGTCGAAGTCCGCCTTATTAATTCGGCTATTGTTTCCCTCACCATAGATGGCTACAAGATTTCCAATCCAATCGGCTTCAAAGGTTCCGATATAGTTATTCAATTTTACACAGCTTTTGCTCCGCTTATTCACGTAGCAGCCATAGAAAAGGTTTGCGCCGAGCTAAATTTGGATCTTCTCACCGTGGCAGTAGAGCCGTTTGCTGTCTGTCGCGCCTGTCTTGGTGACGATCTCGATTCAAATTTTTCCAGTATTGTAATGGATATTGGTGGTGGCACTACGGACATTGCCGTGATAGAAGACGGTGGCGTTGAAGGCACCAAAATGTTTTCTATCGGCGGGCGTAGTTTTACTCATCAAGTAGCAGAATCCCTTGGCGTAGATTTTGAAGTGGCCGAAAACAAAAAGCTAGATTTTGACGCAGGCAAATTAAATGATCGCGAAAAATCCAAAGTTGAGGCCGCACTCTCTCGCAATATTAGCGTTTGGCTCACTGGCGTAGAAGTCGCCCTCGAGGATTTTGGCACCGACGGCAGTTTGCCTAGAAGCGTGCTTCTCTGCGGTGGCGGTGCTAGCCTCTCGCTCATCCAAGAGACTCTGGCTATTTCGGACTGGTACAAAAATCTCGCTTTTTCGCGCCGCCCGGTTATTCATTTAATTGATGTCAATGATTTACCAGATTTAACTCTGCCAGAAGACCACAAACTAGACCATTCCTATGCCACAGCACTTGGCCTTCTCCGTGTCGGCGTAGATACTATTGCTGGCGCACCCGAAGAAAACAAACTCCGCGCCAAGATTGCAAAATTACTCCAAAACTAACTAGGGAGCCGCGGGAAAAGATAGGTAGAAAAACTGGGGATGCTAACTAGCGGGCTACGCAGCGGAGAGGAAATCCGGTGAGCCGGTTGCTGTTATACTGCGGATCGGAACCACCACTAAGGAAACGCAAGTAACGGGCGCCGGTATCGGACTGCACGGTGCTAGACCAATAGCCGCCATAGTAACCTGCGTAGCCCAAAGTGCTATTGTTGATGCGGCCTCCGCGGACGAAGAATAGTGGGCTATAGACAAAACCTTTATCTTCGGTATTGGGATAAGGATATTTTGAGAACATAGACAAGAAAAAGCCAAGCTTATGCCTGGCCCGCTGGTCTAAATTATTAGATTATCTATAAAAAGAGCAATTATTATAAAAAATAATTCGATATGTAATACCACGAAGAAGACGGCGTCAGCAACGTTAGCACTTGCTATCGCTCTATCGTATTTATCCGTCAATTTTTTAATATCCATTCTATGCACCCCCTCTCAATAGACCAACTACTGCTATTATAACACAAAAAGCAAAACTATTCAACTATCGCTTTGATGCGACGGATCCCAGCTGCAGAAGCTTCCTCTTTTTTGATCCTAAACGAACCAATCATGCCAGTATGCTCTACGTGTGGGCCACCACAAACTTCGCGAGAAACCGGAGCATCCTCTGCGCCAATAGTATAGACTTTAAGAATATCAGGATATTTTTCCCAGAATTGCCCGTGGGCTTTCAGGGTGTCGCGCGCATAGGCCTTGTCATACTCCGCAAACGAAACTGGCAAGTCTGCTTTAATCCATTCGTTCACCTGATTTTCTACGGCAGATAATTCTTCTGGCGTCATCTTGTGGTCAAGATTAAAGTCAAAACGCATTCTATCGGCAGTGATATTGGAGCCTTTTTGCACGATGTCTGGAGAAACTAATTTCTGAAGAGCCGCTAGTAGCAAATGTGTGGCAGTATGATATTTTACGGTTTGCTCGCCATGATCTTCTAGGCCACCCTTAAACATGCCCTTGGATGCAGTCTGCGAGCGCTCGCGCTGCTCTTTTAATGCCGCCTCAAATTCTTCGCGGTAGTTCTCGGACAGTTTAATTCCTTCACGGAAACATTCCTCCACGGAGAGCTCAAATGGAAAACCATACGTATCCTGGAGCTTAAACAAATCCTGACCAGAGAGAGATGTGCCCATCTTATGCAATTCCTTCAGGCCTTTATTCAAAGTCTGGCGAAACGCATTTTCTTCCTTTAGCATTACGCTAAGCGCATCTCCACGGTGAGTAAGAATAGAATCCGGCAAATCTGCGTAATTCTCAGCTACGACCGGCACGATTTCGGCAAGGAAATTAGATGAGATTCCAAGGTCTAGTGCACGCAAAATCGCACGGCGAAGTAGCCTTCTCATTGCATAGCCATGGGCCTTGTTGGATGGCGTGAGACCTTGCGCACCGAGCAAATATGCGCCACGAATATGGTCTGCAATCACGCGCATTTCATCGGTATTATTATCGTAAGATTTTCCAGAAATCTCCTCTAGTTTATCAATAATCGGCTTAAGAAGTGAAATCCTAAACACATCAAACGAATTAATCGCGGCCGCAGAGATTCTTTCCAGACCTCCACCAAAGTCTACATTTTTCTTCTCGAGCTCTACAAACGAACCGTCCTCGGCACGACGGTACTGCATAAACACTTGGTTCCCAATCTCCATAAATCTAGCGCCATCTGAGGCTGGATGAGCCAAGCCATATTTTTCAATGTCCTGCTTGTCTTCACCAAAATCATAAAAAACTTCGGAATCCGGGCCGCAAGGATCGCCAATCGGAGTAGAATCACATCCGCCACCACGGCTCCACCAGTTTTCGTGGTCGTCGTAGAAGAAAATGTGTTCACCTGGTTTAATGCCGCGCCTATCGCCTTCTTCCGCGGTGCCGATTTCAGCAATTTTTGCCTCAATTCCGGCCTCTTTAAATACTTTTTGCCAAATCTCGGCCGCTTCAATATCTTTTGGGATGCCGTATTTTTCATTGCCAATAAAACAAGTTACGTAAATTTTGGCTGGGTCTAGACCAACTTCCGCGGTCAAGAATTCAAAGAAATTACGAATCTGCTCCTCTTTGAAATAATCTCCAAGGCTCCAGTTTCCCATCATCTCAAACACGGTAGTGTGACGCGGATCGCCCACATCCTCAATATCTTGCAAACGTAGACATGGCTGCGAATCGGCAAGCCTAGTGCCATCTGGGTGGTTTTCACCGAGAAGAAACGGCAAAAGTGGCTGCATTCCAGCACCAGTAAAAAGTGTAGTTGGGTCGTTTTCTAGCACGAGCGGGGCCGGCGGGATAATTTTATGGCCTTTTTTCTCTTGAAAAGCTAAGAATTTTTGTCTAATTTCGTTTGCATTCATAGAGAAAATTATATCATATCTTGCAAAATTCGCCAAAGTGTGGTATAATAAGAAGTAGCGTGTAGAACGCTAATTTTTCTGTCTAGAAGGGAGGGATAAAAAATGACAGAAGAAGAATTAATTCGAGAGCTTCCAGATTTGCCGAGTAGTTTCGTTAAGGCAATTCTAGAATGGAATGTGGCTCATCCGGGAGAAGATGACCAAATCACCCTTAAGTTTTTAAAGGAAGCAGAAAGATGTGCATCAGCATTAAGAACGCACATTGAATTTGAGGAATTACTATCTGATTCCTCAGACATTGCTTACGCAATGTTAATAAAGGTGATAGGTCGTTTTCTAACAGAAAACATTGGCAGAAACCCCAAATTAGAGCAATATCTAGAAAGATATATCTTTGATATATTGTCTCTTAAATGGGGCGATGGCAAAACGGCGGACGAGGTTAAGCCGTTAAAAAAATAACCTCAAAATAAAACCAAACTCACAAACGCCCCGCTTTGCGGGGCATTTTTCTTGACAAAAATTAAAAATAATAATACAATAAGCATAAGTATAAATAGGAACAAAAAAATGGCACAAGCAAAAAAGAAAACTGCGACAAAAACCGCAAAAAAATGTACTACCACTAAGGCAAAAGCCTGCAAGAAGACTTGCTGCAAAAAACAGATCACCAAAGCAGAAAAATACCACGTATATGTAATTACTGCAATGGGGCTTGTAGCCGGCATCCTTCTTTGCGCCAACGCCGCCATGATGATGGCATAATTTAGTTTTTCAAAACGCCTCAAGGACAAGGGGCGTTTTTTATTGTCACGTTTTGTGCTATACTAACTCCAGTATAGCCTAGCTTTGAAAAAAATAATCTAGGAGAATTGCTATGAATAGCAAAAACTTTTTGGTGGCTCAGCCAGAATCACCAGACAATAATCAAAAAATAACAAATCTAATCTACGAAATAAGGGGCAACCAGGTAATGCTAGATTCTGATTTGGCAAAATTATATAAATGCAAGAACGGCACAAAAGAGATAAATCAGGCGGTAAAGAACAACCCAGAAAAGTTTCCTGATAGATTTTCCTGGGTTTTAGACGAAACCGAGAGCAAAGATTTTTTGGTCAAAAATTTTGACCAAAGAATTGAAACTCGGGGCGGCAGATATAAGAACCCAAGAGTCTTTACGGAGCAAGGAGTAGCCATGCTGGCTACAATTTTAAAAACCAACATTGCGGCGCAAGTGAGTATAGAGATAATGGATGCCTTCGTGGCTATGCGAAAGTATATTTCTAGCACCCTACTAGAACAAAAATATATCAATAATATGGTTTTAGAAGATCACGATAAAATAAAACTATTAGAAGCTTCATTCCAAAAATTTGAAGAAAAGCGCAAAAATACAGAAATCTATTTTGATGGGCAAATTTATGATGCCTATTCCAAAATACAGGACATTTTTAGTGAAGCAAAAGAAAGATTAATTATTATAGACGCATATGCAGACAAAACCACATTGGACATCATAAAAAAATTAGATATAGCTGTCACTATTGTCGCTAGTAATACGCTCACGAAACAAGATGTAAAAAAGTATAATGCGCAATATAATAATCTGAAAGTCGTGCGTAATAATACTTTTCATGACAGGTATTTTATCCTCGACGACTCCAAAATATACCATTGCGGTGCTAGCATTAATAAAATTGGACACAAGACCTTCTCTATCACGCTAATTGGTGACAAAGAAGTGTGCTCGGCGCTAATAGAAAAAGTGAAGAGTACTATTCAATAATCCCACCACCTAGGCAAATTTCGCCATCATACAACACGGCGGATTGCCCACTGGCTGGGCGCTTAATCTCGTTTTCAAATCTGAGAATCTCACCATCAAATGATGCGGGAATTAAAGGTGCACGATGGCGTAAGCGGACCAATACTTCCAACTCGGGGTCGCGTCCAGCTGGCCCATCAGCCCTTCGGGCTGTCTGCGTCCCAAGGGGCAGTCTGCCATGGGCGGCTGGCGCTAAATCCTCGCTTCGCTCGCACGTCCCAAGGGGTGAACGCGCTGCCGCGCTCCGAAATACCCCGAGTTCGGAAATATTGGTCCGTAGTACAACGTCTGTCAGTTTTAATTCCCTCGTCCAAATCTCTTTGTTGTTCAAATTCTTGGATACAAAAACAATATTCTTATCCATATCTTTTGAAACTACATAATATGGCAAGCCGCCACCGATATTTAGTCCATGACGCTGGCCGATTGTATAAAACACTGCGCCTTCATGTACTCCAAGTTTTTCTCCGGTTTCAGCATCAATAATATCTCCGGGCGTCACCGGAAAATATTCCTTAAGAAAATCATCCATCCCCACGTCGCCCACAAAACATACGCCCATAGACTCTTTGCGATAGGCGTTATGGAGTCCTTTTTCTGCCGCGAGCTTTTTAACATCGGGCTTTAACATATCGCCAATCGGAAAAAGCGTATGAGAAAGAGCTTCTTCCGAAATCCTATATAAGAAATACGTCTGGTCCTTATTCTCGTCAGCCGCGCGCAGAAGTTTCCCATCCTTTACCCTTGCATAGTGTCCAGTAGCGATAAAATCGGCGCCCTGCTCCATAGATACTTCATAGAAAAGCTTAAACTTGATCTCTTGGTTGCACATAATATCCGGATTCGGCGTACGTCCAGCTTTAAACTCGGCCAGCATATAATTCACTACCTTATCATGGTATTCTTTTTCAAAATCAAAAACCTTAAAATCGATCCCAAGTTTTACTGCCACGCGCTTAGCATCGGCAAGATCTTCCGCCCATGGGCATTTCATACCGGGCAAGTCGCGCGACCAGTTTTTCATATATACGCCCACCACGTTGTACCCCTGCTCTTTCAAAAGCAATGCCGATACAGACGAATCAACTCCGCCAGACATCCCTACATATACAGTCTTACCCATTGATCCTCGCATATTCTTCACCAACTACCTTGCAAATCGCTTTGGCTGCGGTAACTACTTGTTCTTCGTTATTTCCTTCACCGAGCGAAATTCTCAGCGACCCATTAATTTCTTTATCAGAAAGCCCAATCGCCTTAAGCACATGGGATTTTTCGCCCTTCGATGCTGCGCAAGCCGCACCGGTAGATAGATAAATCTCTTGCTCTTCTAGTTTAAAAATAATTCTCTCCGCGTCAATCCCCGGGAAACAAACCGGCACAAAATTTGCGAGTTGCTTCTTGCGGCTGCCTAGAAATACGGGTTCCACAAAGCAATCCAGCAGCTCACGCCTCATAATCTCAGACAATTTCTCGTATTTTTTGCGATTCCCATTAATATGTTCGTGCGCATCAGCAATTGCTTCGGCAAAAGCCACGGCGCCAGCTACATTTTCAGTACCAGAGCGAAGACCATTTTCCTGCCCGCCACCAAGCGTAAGAGGATGAAGTTTTACACCGTGAGCTACGTATAAAGCACCCACGCCCTTTGGTCCATAAACTTTTGCAGCATTAATTGTAAGTAGATCAATCCCCATCCTGGCCACGCTAATATTTACTAGGTTCAAAGCCTGCGAAGCATCAGAATGAAGATAAAGCGGCGTCTTGATTCCCCGTTCCAGACGAGACAAACGTGCCTTTTTAATAATCTCCGAAATCTCCACAATCGGCTGAATCGTGCCAAGCTCATTGTTTGCCAGAGACACAGATACCATATCTACGTCATCAGTTAGTTTACTGGCAAAGTCTTTTAAATCAATAATTCCATTTTTATCAACGGCTATCTCTTCACCGCCGTGGGCGCGGGCAATGTTACGCACGGAATCATGTTCGGTAATAAGATATAGGATGTGAGAAGCACCAGAAAGAGCAAGGTTATTTGCCTCGGTTGCCCCTGCGGTCATGATGATATCATTGCCTTTAGCACCAATTACGTGAGCGATTTGATTCTTGGCGTCTTCATAAGCTTCGCGGACTTTTTTTGCAGCAAGATACGGCGCAGATGGGTTAAAAAAATCCTCCGCAAGATACGGCTTCATTGCATTTATGGCCTTCTCGCTCATCGGAGTTGCCGCTGCATAGTCCAAATAAATCATAAAAATATTATAACACATTTTCTTGAATATGAAAAACGCCACTGCTAAAGTGGCGTTTTAATTTTGGTCAATAATGATTAATCTTCGTTTTGCGAATCATACGTACGGATTAGTAATATTCCCAGGACTGCCCAGTCTTCAAGCCCCTTGTTCTCAGTTAAGAGAAGTTGGATTCTGTCTCTAACGTCCTCTGTTATTTGGACAATATTGTTGCCGAGCGCCAGGTACTCTCCGTAATACTTAGACAAATCCATGTCGTAATGCTTGTACTTTTCGCCTTTCCAAATCACTATGTCGTATGCCGGAAGATAGAAAGTACAAGGAAGGAGCTTTATCTTAAAAGCGTCTTTTTCTAGCTTCTTCAAGATCTTCTCTTCTTCGCGAATTGTCTCGTCGAGAGTCTGCTGAATAATTCTCTTTTCTGTGATTCCTTCAAGTATCTTGCTCCTGTCGTTTTTCTTTTCACCAACAGCAATCATATTGTGACCTCCCCTCTATAAAAGTGCTACCAACAGGTTACCAGAGTATTATACCACAAATCTGTACAATAGGGATAAAATTGACAAAAAAGCAAAACCGTGATATAATGTAGTTATAATCTGCATTTTAAAGGAGGTGATAAAATGACAGAGACGATATTGCTATTCGTATATATTCTTCCTTTGTGCCTTCTGGCACTTGTCGTCGTGGCCGGAATAATCTGGCAAAACGCCGAAGAAGAATAAAAAATTATTATGGCCTGGGTTGGGTTTTAACCCGGGCTTCTTTTTTATTCAAGTTTTGTGCTAAAATAAAAATATAAAAGGAGGTCCACGGTGAAAAAGTGTTTTGATGCCGAAAAATACTTAAAAATTCAGAAAAAGAAAATCAACCAGCGTATCAAGATGTTTGACAAGCTCTATCTAGAGTTTGGCGGCAAACTGATAGATGATCAACACGCTGCGCGCACCCTCCCCGGGTTTTTGCCCGATCTAAAGATTCGTCTCCTCCAAGAACTAAAAGACAACGCCGAAGTGATTCTCTGCGTCAATGCCAATGCTATTGAAAAGTCCAAAATCCGCGCCGATCATATGATTTCTTACGATACTGAGGTTCTCCGCCTCATTCAATTCTTGCGAAGTAAAGGCATCACAGTTAATTCCGTAGTAATCACCCTCTTTGACGGCCAGAAAAAAGCCGAAGATTTTGCTAAAAAACTCAAAGATTACAAAATTACCCCGTATTTCCACAAATTCACCAAAGGCTATCCTACCGATGTCGATACTATTGTTTCGGACGAAGGCTATGGCGCCAATCCATATATCGAAACCACTAAGCCACTAGTAGTGGTCTCTGCTCCAGGCCCTTGCTCTGGCAAACTTGCTACTAGTCTTTCTCAGCTTTATCATGAATCTAAGCGCGGTGTAAATGCTGGCTATGCCAAGTTCGAGACCTTCCCAGTTTGGAGCTTGCCTCTAAAACACCCTGTAAACATTGCCTACGAGGCCGCCACTGCCGACCTTGCCGACAAAAACATGATTGATTATTTCCACCTAGAAAAATATGGCATCCCAGCCGTCAATTACAACCGCGACCTTGAGACTTTCCCGGTATTAAAAGAAATTTTGACTCGCATCACTGGTAAAACTATCTATTATTCCCCTACAGACATGGGTGTCAACGTAATTGGCGAATGTATCACGGATGACAGGGCGGTTCAAAAGGCCGCCAAAGACGAAATCGTCCGCCGTTATTACCGCGCGCTCGTGGATCTCAAAAAAGGCTCCGTCACCGAAGACGTTCCAGAACGCATCAAGCTCCTTATGAACGAACTTGGCATTAATGAGACGGATCGCATCGTAGCTGAATGCGCCGATATGAAACGCGAAAAATCCGGCAACCTCCCTAGTGCTTGTATCCAAGTTGGCAAAAAATACGTTGTTGGCCGCAAGACTGGCTATCTCTCGCCAATTTCCAGCACCATGCTAAACGCGCTCAAAGTAATCACCAAAATCCCAGACGAGGTAGATTTAATCGCTCCAGCCGTACTCGAGCCGATTTTAGAAATCAAAAACAAGACTTCCAACTTCAAAGAAAGCTACCTCAAGCTTGGTGAAGTCTTAATTGCGCTTTCTATCTGTTCTACCACCAATCCAATGGCCAAAAAAGCTGTAGAAAGCATTGACAAACTCGCCGGCAGTGAGTTTCACTGTACTCATATGATTCCAGATGATGAATTAGTTATCCTCAGCAACCTCGGCATCAACGCTACCTGTGGTATCGAGATTGACGTCGGCTAGAAATACATATTCGTTATCGCCAGCAGTAAGCGTGAGCTTTTTCTCGCCCTGATCCAACTTGTATGTATAGTCATTATTCAGATCATATAGCCACTTTGTCTCAATTTTTAGCGTTTCCCCTTCAATCGCCCAGATAAAATCGTAATCGTTTTTGTGGTTGTTGGTCGTAAGTTTACCTTTGCCGATCTCGGTAAAATTCCAAATTACGCCGTCTTCATCCTGCTCTGCCCATTGGCCAATTTCCACTAAATATTCCGCATCACGCGTGTCTGGCTTGCCAAGTAGCCTTATTAGCAAAAATGCCAGCCCAACAGCCAGCATAACAAAACCAAGTATTGATACAATTAGAGCAGTTTTCTTTCTATTCATAAGCTAATTGTAACAAAATTTTCTAATTATACAAATTTATTTTTACAAGTTTGAGATAAGTTTTGGCTGCATTCACAAAATTATCTAGCTCTTTGCCCTCAATTTTACGGTAAGTATCACCGGCAGCCTTTTTAAACACGCCAGTTGGGCGCACTTCGTAGCGAATCGTTTGGTTGATTATTTGCCCACTTACGTCGGTCCAGCTTTCATGCCAAATCCATATATTTTTGCGATGTTCAAAAAACTCGCGTTGGTGGCCCGCCGGGATTGGTCCAAAAATCGTCCGGCCATACACACTCTCGGCATTCACGAGCTCATCATAAGTCAGTTTATTAGAATAATGTTCCGGTATCGGCGGCGCAATTCTAAAAACATTAAAAGGAGATTTTAGCAATTTCTTAAACGGCATTCTTCAAGCTCCTCAGCGATTTCGTTTAATTCTTTATAGATTGGTTCAGAAAACTTAGTTTCAGGTTTTGTTTCCTCTTCAGATTTTACCGTGTCAAAATTTTCCGCCTCAGCAAAGGCTCTTGCCGGTATATTAAATACGGTATAATCGTTCTGCATTTTTGGTGGTTTCCCTCTCTATAGTGCTAAAATCTTCACCTAATTTTTCGCTTAGCCACTCGGCAATGTTGCGAATATAGGCACACTCATTAATTATACCACGAAATGGCACAGGAGTCAAGAACGGAGCATCCGTTTCTAGCACAATTCTCTCTAGTGGTGGAGTCGGTAAAGTAGAGTAAGTCGCCAGTCCATTTACGCCCACAAAGTAGTCCGTTTCGTTCAAAATACGTTTTAGAACCTTTTTGCTATCCGTAAAGCTATGTACCACGCCCCTCACCTCTGGAAAATCCTTTACGATTTCAAAAAAGTCATCAAACGCCTCGCGCACATGAAAAGATACCGGCAAATCATTATCTCTTGCAAGCTCAAGCATCTCACGAAATAGTTTAATCTGCGCGTCTCTATCGTAACCCTCATAATGATAGTCTAGACCTACCTCGCCAATCGCAACAAGCTTAGAAGAGGGGGTGGTCGATATATCCGAGCGAAGGAGGGTCCGGAGGCTGGCAAGCCGAGGATTAGCGCCGGCCGCCCATGGCGACGGGAGCGAGCGACGCGACCCCGAGTTGGAAACATCGGACAGGACCCCCGAAGCATGTTCTGGGTGTATGCCGTAGGTCCAATAAACATCATTATGGGCCTCGGCAAAATCACGCGCCGCTAAAGAGTCCTCGTGACTAGTCCCGATACAAACAATCTTCTTTACCCCATTTTCATGTGCGCGAACAAGCATTTTCTCCGCTTGCTCTGCGGAGAAGAATTCTCTATCGTGCAGATGGCAATGAGTGTCAATTAGCACGGTTTTCGCGCTTTCTCTTAATTGGGTCTAACTGACGCTTGCGGAGACGTAGAGACTTTGGAGTAACTTCCAAGAGTTCGTCATCAAGCAAGAAATCCAAGCATTGTTCTAGAGATAATTGCGTATATGGAGTAAGCTGAATTGCGCCGTCGGATGCGTGAGTGCGCATATTAGTAAGCTGTTTTTCACGACAGATATTAATATCTAGGTCATCCTTTTTGTTGGAAAGCCCTACAATCATACCTTGGTAAACTGGCACTTGTGGTGGAATATAGAGAATCCCACGCGCTTGTGCGGCATCAAGCGCATAAGCAGTAGAAACGCCATCCTCAAATGACACGAGAGCACCATTGCGCTCTGGTTTGTACTTACCTTCACTCGGACGATATCCGGATGGAATACTAGACATAATCACGGTGCCTTTAGTAGCGGTAAGCAGGCTATTGCGAAGGCCAATGAGTGCTGCGGTAGAGATTTCGTAAACAAATCTAGTTGCACCAGAAGAAGTGATTTCCTGTGATTTCATTTCGGCCTTGCGGATACCAAGTTCTTGCGATACTGCGCCCACAAATTCCGGAGCTACCTCTATGGTTAGGCTCTCGATCGGCTCGCATTTCACACCATCAATTTCTTTATAAACCACTTCCGGGCGACCAGCCTCTAGCTCGTAGCCTTCGCGGCGCATAGTCTCAATAAGCACAGACAGGTGAAGCTCGCCACGGCCAGAAACTTTGTAGCCAAGTCCATCCGGCTGAATTTTTAGAGCAATGTTGGTCTCTAGCTCACGTTCAAGCCTCTCGGCAATTTGGCGTGAAGTCGTAAATTCGCCTTCACGGCCCTTGAGTGGCGAAGTATTTGGCCCAATATAGATAGAAAGAGTTGGGGCCTCAAGTTCGATAGTAGGAAGCGCTTCTGGATTGTCGCCGGTGGCAATAGTGTCACCAATATTGGCTTCGCCCACACCGGTTACAGCTACGATGTCGCCAGCAATTGCTTCCTGCACTTCTTCTTTCGCGAGGCCTTTATAGACAAAGAGGTTGTCGATTTTTGCGGTTTTAGCCTGTTCGTTATGTAAAATTTTGACGCTTTGGCCTTTTTTGAGTTTGCCACGGAAAATCTTACCGATACAATATTTGCCAAGATAATTATCGGCAGCAAGTGCCGCTACTAAAAGCTGCGCCGATTCAGCCGAGGGATCTACCGAAGGTGCCGGAATGTCATTAATAATAGACTCAAAAATCACATGAAGATCATCATCTAGATCGGTAGTCTTGCCAGCCTTGCCCTCGCGAGCAATTGCATAATACACTGGGTAATTAAGCTGTGATTCATCAGTCGCAAGCTCCAGGAACAAACTTTCCACTTCAGACAAAACTTCTTCGATACGAGCTGCTGGCTTATCAATTTTATTGATAATCACCACTGGTTTTAGCTTCAAGTCTAGCGCCTTAGACAACACAAATTTAGTCTGTGGCATCGGGCCTTCTTGCGCGTCCACAATTAGAAATACGCCATCTGCCATATTAAGTGTGCGCTCCACCTCACCCGAAAAATCGGCGTGGCCAGGGGTATCGATAATATTAATCTTGTACCCGTTATAATACACGCAAGTTTGTTTTGCGGTAATCGTAATGCCACGCTCGTGTTCCTGGTCCATAGAGTCCATAATCAGGGTTTGTTGCATTTCGGCCTGGTTATCGCGAAAAGTATGGGACTGCTTAAGAAGCCCATCTACAAGGGTAGTTTTGCCGTGATCGACGTGCGCAATAATTGCCACATTACGTATCATATCTTTGCTCAAAGTCATAAGTGTTATTATACCACCTTTTCTAGGGAAAGTCCAGTTCACAAAAACAAAGGCATTAAAAAGGGAGCTAACCCTAGCTCCCTTAACTTGGCAATTTTACGAAGTAAAGTATTTTTTATGCGGCAAAGCGTGCAAGAATCGTCCGATCAGCACCGTTTTCTTTCAAAATCCTGTAGCACCTATTCTTGTCTTCATTATTAAGAATGTTAACATCTACACAATCCGCAAGATGCACGACATCAATGTCGCACCCAGCTTCAAGCAAATCGAATAATGCGCTAAATTCATCGTATTCGCAAGAATATCCGATTTCGTCGAGGAATTTCGCTGCCAGCATAGATGCGTCTCCGCCTGCTACGATAAACCCCTTCAAGAAATCTTCAAACCCAAAATACGAATAGCTAGCCTCGTCGAGAATATCTCTCATCTTGACATTTGCAATCAGCTTATTTGCACTCAAGATTTCAGGTAGATTATCAATCTCTATAATGAAATCTTTTGCGTAATGTTTTGCGAAATTGTCTGAATAGATATCAGGGTCAATGCCGAATGTTCGAAGCTCATCCGTGTAGCATTCAAGTATTGTCTCAAATTCGCTCGTCAGTGGATCGGACAACACCTGTTTGAGAAATTCTTGAGCGGCGCGTATATTTTTTTCCCTTTCACACAAGAATTCGTAATTCTGTAATAACGTAATGGGATGAACCATTTTTACCACAGTTTTAGCGTCGAATAACTGTATCATGTCTTTCCAGCCGTCTTGAACCATCTCTCTCACTCCCGCGATGTCTTCTCTCTTTAGCATATCGGTAGCATAGTCAAACTGTGCCTGCAGCCTCGCCTTCTGTGTCTTCGTAAGTTTTTCTTTGCATTTCTTCATAAAAACAAACCCTCCTTTTTGTTTTTTTCTTTTTGCCAAGTTTTTAAACTGCACTAGACCTCGCAAAAATTTAAGTCTAGAGTTCAAATATACCATACTTAGTAGCCTTGGTCAATAGCGTAAATTGACTTTTTCTCTCTAGCATGCTATAATTAGAAGATGTACATTTAAAATGTCTGGGATATATCAGAGAGGAGGGATGATATGATACCTATGACAAGGAAACAATTCAATATAACACTACTTGCGATCTTCGCGGTGGTGTTTATTGTGGGAATAGTTGGATTTATTAAGTACACCAACTATAAAAAATCCCAAGAACCCACACCGGAGGAAGTCGCCGACCTCGCCCAATGGCATAGTGTGGCAGATGCCACTAGGCGTCTCATAGACGACGAGCCTTTGTGGCGGGCATCTGAGCAGGAAGCTGCACTTATCGCCAGCGCGATACAAAAAGGTATGGAGTTTAATGTCTTTGCGTATTATCTAATAGACGGCGATGAGTTGGTGGATAGTTACATTTATGGTGGCAGTATCCCGGGGATAGAAAAGAATGTCAACCGAGAAACTGCCCGCTATAAATTAGCGCATAGCATAGCGGCATCTATGGTATCTTCGCAATACCGCAAAGCTGGCCGCAAGGTAGAGCTCGCTAGTGTCTCGCTCAGCTGGGCAGATGCAGATGGCGAGCACGAGCTTGTAGATGCAGATGCGGATGGCGCTTGGGATGAGGATGTAAAGCCTAGCAACTAATTTGCTGGGCTTTTTTCATGCCCGTATTTGGTGCCAAAGGCACCAACATGTCGCCAGCATCGCCACCGACATTGCTTCCATCATTACTGCCATATCCGGCACCGGTTACATTTATTTTTACGCCATCTCCGCGCACATCCTCGCCTAGTGGCACTAGCAAAATTTCGTTTACATCACCTTTTAGTCCACTTACGACAAATTCTTTTTCCGTAGTTTCTCCCACTACCGCATCATTTATCACCACCAAGACTCGCGCACCGTTAGTTTCTATTTTTATTTTTGTTTCGTTTTCCGAATTTTTTTCCGCACTCACTATGTGCAAAATGGGTTTTTCGCTAGATTCGGAAGTCGTTTCTACTCTCGGCAGGCTCTCATATCTTTCCAAAACTTCATTAGTTAGTCCAGCCAAATCGCCATTGATAGACAAAAATCTTCCGCCTGTAGCTTCGGTAATTTCGCGGTAGCTTTCCTCACTCACTGGGTCACCTACTACATAAATATACACTGGGTCTATGCTTCGGCTAGCATTTATTACGTCTAGTACTGTGGTCCCGTCGCGGTCTGGGCTATGATATCCGCTATCGGTTAGCACTATTAGCGTTTTAGTCGCGCCTTGTTTCCACTCAAGCGTGCGCATCACATTTAGAGAAGCGGACAGCATTGATTCTGGCGTGTCGCCACCATCTTCAGTTTGCAGACTCTCAAGTTCACTTTCAAATTTTTCCAGCGTGCAAGTTTTGAAATTACAATGTTCTAGCGGCAAAGGCATATCCTCAATATCTCGGTATTCAAACAACGCTACGCGTCCACCTTTCCCCAAAGTTTCTTGGGTGAGTCTTAGTGCTTCGGCCTTGTATTTGTCAATCAAAGTTTCCATTGAGCCAGTTGTGTCAATCAAAATCGCTGTATCGTGTGGCGACGAATAATTGTTTTCTATACCAAAAGCCTTTGCAATTTTGTCAAAAATTACCCGCGAAGCGTCTTCGTAGAGTCCATCCGCTACATATGCCAGGTGGTCCGAAATATTAAGGTGTGAGCTACACATAATGTCACCTTTGTTGCACCAGGTGCCAAGTTTGCCGATATAAGCCTCGGGCTGGTACGGTTGGTAAGATCCTAGCATTCCTTTGTACGCTCGGCAATCCGGCACATACATTCGGTAGTCCGACAAATTTTCATTTTTGCAAGCTGCTGGAATTATCCCTGCTCCTTCCGGTAGATATAATTTTGGATCGCCAAAAGTTGCCGCATATATAATACGGTCTGCGCTCAGGCTACCCAGCGCTCGGCTTACTACCATTGCTCCCTGCGAATATCCACCTAGCACATATTTGGTATTGGCGCAGCTGCCATTTACCAGATTGTCAAGTTTTTTCACACCAGACTTCACGCTATCACCAAATTCATACGTTTCCCCCGCGCCAAAATACGCACCTAGTAGCACGCCGAGATTGTTTATTCCTACCGCCGGGTAGTCCAAATTGATAAATTCGTAGTCTATATTGGTACCGACCAATTTTTCTTCAATACTAAGCCGAAACTCATTATAATTTTCATCATCATCCATGCTCGAGCCAGAGCCTCTCGCAAACACCACGCGTAGGTCCGGACATTTTTCCGCCCCCGCGTCTCGCGAAAATACAATATTTGGCACCATTCCTGCCAAAATTATTAAAGTTAGTATTAGATTTTTTCCTCGCATTTTTTACTCCTTATTTTAATGGTGCAAAATTATAGTCACATTTTTGTAAAAATTACAACCCCCCACTAGAAAAACATGCTATAATAGAGAAGATTGGAGGAAAAATGGACGAAAAACAACGTTCGTGGGACGAATATTTCATGAAAATCGCCGAAACGGTTGCGCTAAAAAGCAAAGACCCATCCAGCAAAATGGGTTGCGTAATTGTTGACAAAAACAAGCGCGTAGTGTCGCTTGGCTATAATGGCTTGGTGCAAGGCGCAGATGAGTCAAAGCTCACGCTTAGCGAGCGCCCAATGAAATATCGTTTTGCTACTCACTCCGAAATGAACGCCGTGCTTTTTGCCCACCAAGACCTCAGCGGCTGCACCATTTATAATCGTGTCGCTACTTGTGATAATTGTCTCAAATATTGTCTCCAGGCCGGTATCAAACGCTTTGTTTATAGAGAACTTCGCGTCCACTCCCATTCTACCGACCCCCAAAAATCCATGACCAATATTGAGACAGACGAAGCCGTAGTTCGCTTGCTCGCTTCCATGCCAAATGTAGAGACCTTAAATCTAACCAACGGCAAAACTTACATTGACGACATTCTAGATTCCTACGGCAAGGATTCTGCAGAATACGCCCGCCTTACAAAGTGGCTTTAATTAGCTCAAATACTTCTTCAATGGTGCCGGAGGCATCAATGATTTTTACGTCAAACTCTTTTGCGATGTGTGGGTAAGCAGCATTCACTTTTTGCTGGAATTCATCTGGTTTGGCTTCAAAAGTTTCCGTAGCTTTGCCGCGGCCTTTTTGTCGTTCTAGACGCACTTTGTCGGATACCGTCAAAATATAGCCACGGTCCGGGTGTACATAGCGTTCTAGCAATAATTCTTTGGTAAGTTTTATAATCTTGTTTCGTGATACACCCTCACCATAGCCTTGGTATGCGAGTGTAGACCACCAGTTGCGCGCTGAGATCACAATACCACCCCGCGCCAGCACTGGCTCGGCAATTTTTTTCCAAAGCTCCACTCGTGCCGCCGTAAAAAGTATCACATTAGAAATTGGCTCAAAATCATATCCGCGCGTCAGAATCATATCATGAAGATCGTGCGCTTGTGGCAAATCACCATCCGGCTCGTCCATCACCACCACTTCTTTGCCGGCGGCTTTGTAATATTCTTCTAGTAGTCTCGCTTGCGTAGACTTCCCTGTGCCGTCTTGGCCTTCTATCACTATGTACATTATTTTTCCTCCAAATATTTTTCGTAGCACGCCGGGCAAATCGCACGGTATTCTATCTCGCTTTTGCCATCATCTATCAAAATATCCGGCCCGTCCGCTACTAGTCTGCCATCAATAAATCTTGCGTTATATGTAGCTTTTTTACCGCACTTACAAATTGTTTTTAGCTCCTCAATCTCGTGCGCGATCTGGAGTAATCTTGTAGCACCTTCAAATCCACCATCCTCGCGGCGGAAATTCAATCTTAGCCCATAGCACATCACTGGTATATTCAGCTTGATAGTTACTGCCATCAGCTCGTCCACTTGTTCCTTCGTTAGAAACTGCGCTTCATCTACCAGTACGCAGCTTACGTTCTTGTAGTTTTTTGAAATTTCTTTATAAAGGTCTGTCGTTTTGTCAAAACAAAGATCCGTTTCACGTTCTGGCCCAATACGCGTTAGAAGTTTGGTGCCATTTTTGGTATCCGTAGCTGGTTTTATTACGCAAACTTTATGTCCACGTTCTTCATAATTAAATGCTACCTGGAGAAGTTGCATTGTTTTACCGCACCCCATTGCTCCATATCTAAAATATAGTTTAGCCATATCTTTATTATATCACCATTCTATTTCTGCCATATCGTGGCTTTTTAAGAATTCGTTGGTTTTGCTAAAATGATGGTTTCCAAAAAATCCCGCGTGTGCCGACAGCGGCGACGGGTGTGGAGATTCTAGTACCAAATGCTTGCTAGTGTCTATCAAAGATTTTTTGTTCCTCGCATCTCGCCCCCACAAGATAAACACTAGATGTGGGCGAGTTTCGTTTAGATATTTTATCACTTCCGTAGTAAAAACCTCCCAGCCTTTGCCACGGTGCGAGCCAGCCTTGTGCGCTTCTACTGTCAGCACGGTGTTTAGCAGTAGTACACCTTGTTTTTGCCAATTACGCAAACTCCCAGTTTTGTTATTATGGTGCCCAATGTCATTATCTATTTCTTTATAAATATTTATTAGCGACGGCGGAATCGGCTGTGAGCTTGGCACCGAAAAAGCCAACCCTTCCGCTGCGCCAGGCGTATGATACGGGTCTTGGCCTAGTATCACCACCTTCACATCATTTAGATTCGTCGTAAACGCCAAAAACACCAATTCTTTTCGCGGAAAAATTGTCTTTTTCTCGTATTCCGCATGTAAAAACTCCGCAAGTTCCCTAAAATACGGCTTGTCAAACTCAGACTTCAAAAACGCCTTCCAACTCTCATCCATGCCCCCATTATATCAAATTAATCTTGCTTGTTTTTATTTTTGTTGTTATAATGAAAGTGCAACACATTAATTATCAAATCAACAAGGCTATTTTCTATTATGAATAAACCAAGTAATTTATAAATGGCACCACAAGGTCCATTGATTACTTGGCAGGCTTTGTTGAATAGTTAATGTGTTGCACCCTTGCGGTGCCATTTTTGTTATGATGCTAGAAGCCAAAGCAAAAGGTGCCGTCTAGGAGACTAAATCTAAGCGAGGTAAATCAATGCTTCTAGTAGATGTAAAGTATAAGAAACTAGCCCTATCAATATGCACACTACTACTTTTTCCTACGTTATGTAGTAGTGTGTATATTAATGAGGCTAGAGCAGAAGCATCTGCTAGTACTAATGTAAACATCAACTTCACGCTAAACCAATCTCTTTCTGCTACACTATCTAGTAATGATATTTATATTCATGATATTACTCCTGGAGCTACTAGGACTAGTAATACAGTAATACTAAGCATAGAAAGCAATAACCCCACCGGCTATATTGTATCTGCCTCTACAAACAGTAATACTTCAGACCTCACGGGTGTTGGTACTAATAATAAGTTCACTAGTATAGATGATGATGCAGACTTAGATGTACTCACCTTAGACAATACATGGGGATATAGTATTAAAGCTAGTACTTTTACTGGTAATGGTACCAGCGTAGCTAAGACCGGTGATCCTGGAGCTTGGTCTCATTATAATGGCCTTACCACCACTTCTAGCCCTATCTTCTCTACATCCATAGCTACGCTCTTAAATCTAAACTTCCGTATCGCCGCCAAAGCTAGTGATAGTATAGACCCAGGTGAATACACTAATACCATCAACTTTAGTATTGTAGCCAATGCTGCTCCTGTTACCTTTGAAGATGCTTTTAGCTCTGCAGCAGCTAGTGACCCTTCTATTACTAGACTTAATGGTTTCTACAAAATGCAGGATATGTCCAGTAGTATATGCAGCAGTGTTACTACACCATTAGATCCTAGTGGTAGTGATGCTATCACTACCCAGCTTATAGACATTAGAGACAATAGTATCTACCATGTAGGTAAACTGATGGATGGCAAGTGTTGGCTACTAGACAATCTAGCCCTAGACCTTACCGATTCCAATGTCCAGTCTACTATGCTAGACGAAACCAACACCAAAACCAATGCTTCCTATACTTCACTTACTTACTTATTTGGCATTAACTCCAGAGATCCAAACACCGATCCAGATGGGAAGTATGCGACGGCGGGAGTGGTGCTAAACAAAAACCTCAATTATTCCGTTCCGCACATTACTATAGATAACAAAGATATGGTGCCGAGTGATACCTTAAGCCAAGCCGGCGGATGGAAAAATGGTATATTATATAATTTCTGCACCGCTTCTGCCGGAGCATATTGCTATGGTAACGACACCAGTTACGGCATCAGCTATGATAATCCGGATTCCGCCATAGACGCCGACGAAGACATTTGCCCGTCCAATTGGCGTATGCCTACTGGTGGGGCCATCGACACTTCCGTATCTGGCACTAACTCTGGCGCAGGTGAATATTCGAATCTAGCCAAAGCCATCACTGGCAACGCCAGTAGTTTTAATGGCAACCCAGCCTATACTAATTTCCGAAATGCTGGACGCTTTCCGCTTTCTGGTTATACTAGTGGCAACGACGTTGGTTCAGTGCATGGTAGGGGATCCCTCGGCTACTTTTGGTCATCCACACGCGTCGATGATTATACCGTGCGTTTTATCTACATGACGACTGAAAGTATCTTACCACGGAGTAGCGGCAGGCGCGGCAACGGAAGCTCTGTCCGTTGCATCGCCAAATAGCTTGCTAGGCAGCGGAGAGAAAATCCGAAGTCCCGGCTGCTGCCATTCTGCGTATTGGAACCACCACTATTGAAAAGCAAGTTACGGGCGAAGGTAACGGACTGCACAGTGCTAGACCAATAGCGGCCATAGTAACCCGCGCTGTTCAAAGTGCGACTGCGGATGTCGCCTCCGCGGACGGAGAATAGTGGGCTATAGACAAAACCTTTATCTTCGGTATTGGGATAATTACCCCTCCGCAAACTGCGAATTGTATAGCTCGGCGTAGAAGCCCTTTTTCTTTAGAAGTTCTTCGTGATTCCCTTGTTCTATAATTTCCCCATCCTTCATTACTAGAATCAGATCCGAATTTCTAATTGTAGATAGCCGGTGCGCAATTACAAACGACGTGCGCTTCCTGGTGAGTTTTTCAAACGAATCCTGGATTAGTTGCTCGGTGCGCGTATCTACGTTGGACGTCGCTTCATCTAATATCATCATTGGTGGATCTGCAATCATTGCCCTAGTAATCGTTACCAGCTGCTTTTCTCCAGCCGAAATATTATCGCTATCTTCCGATATTTCCGTTTTGTAGGCTTTTGGCAAAGCCTCAATAATATGGTTTACGCTACTCATCTTGGCAGCCTTGATGATTTCTGCTTCGGTGGCATTTTGCTTGCCATATCTCAGATTTTCTTCCACGGTGCCACTAAAAAGCCAAGTATCCTGAAGCACCATACCAAACAGCGCCCTCACATCCGCTCGCTTCATTTCGCGAATCGGCACTCCGTCTATCGTAATAAATCCACTATCTGGCTCGTAAAAACGCATTAGTAGGTTAATTATTGTGGTTTTCCCAGCGCCAGTCGGCCCTACAATTGCTACTTTCATCCCCGGCTCCACTTTTACCGAAAAGTGTTTAATAATTGGCGTTTTCTTGTCGTAGCTAAAGCATACGTCATTAAACTCCACCGTGCCTTTTGCTTTCGCGATAGTTTTGGCTGGCACCGGGTCTGGCTCTTCTTCTGGCTCGGCCAAAAATTCAAAAATTCTTTCAGCAGACGCTAGCAACGCCTGTATTGTAGAAACCGTAGAAGCAATTTCGGTAATCGGGCGGTTAAATCTAGACACGTATTGTAAGAATGCCTGGATATTACCAATGTTAATTTGTCCATTCACTACAAACATACCACCCAGCACGCAC
Source organism: Candidatus Saccharimonadota bacterium (assembly GCA_017510705.1). Taxonomy (GTDB): domain Bacteria; phylum Patescibacteriota; class Saccharimonadia; order Saccharimonadales; family Saccharimonadaceae; genus Nanosyncoccus. The sequence continues at coordinate 15,525 of JAFWMO010000003.1, read as the reverse complement.
ACCACCACATAGCCAACATTGGTGAAAATGTGTGTTACCGGCATAGATAGCGCAGACAGGAATTGTGATTTTAATGTAATTTTTGCAAGGCGTTCGTTTATCTCGCCAAATTCGCGCGTAGCAGTTTCTTCATAAGAATTAATTTTGATGATGTTTTGTCCAGAATAATCTTCCTCAATTCTTGCGTTCAAACTACCAAGCACAGTTTGTCTTTCCAGGAAAAATTTTTGTGCATAGTTTGTGATTTTCCCCACTACCAGCACAGACAAAATTACCACCACAAACGACACTAGCGATAGTGGTGCCGAAATAGTGAGCATTATAATGATTACGCCAATCAGCGTAGTAAGGCTTAGCGTTATATCCGCAATTTCCTGTGACAAAGAAGTGGTGAGTATGTCAATGTCATTCGTCATCCTAGATAATACGTCACCGTATTTGTGCGTATCAAAATACGAAATTGGCAATCTTGTGATTTTGTCTATGATTTGCTCACGCAGATGTGCTGTGTACTTTGCCGTCACCACCGCCAAAATATAAGCTTGCCCATAATTTAGCGCCGCCGAAATCAAAAACAGCACCACTACTAGTATCGCTTTTCCGCCAATCGCTCCAAAATCTATATTTGGGTAAGTATCTACCGCGATATTTGTCATATCCCCCAAAATTTTTGGAATAAAAATACCTAGCACTGCCGAGCCAATTGAAAGTAGCACTGCCAGAAGTATAAAAAACCAATATCTTTTGATAGATTTTGCAAAATTCCTAAAAGTTTTGCGGGCGTACTTGGCCTTGCCTTTGCCGTGGATGTCGTTATGCATGCTCAGCCTCCTTCATCTCGCGTGCAAATTCTTTATCCGATAGCTGCGATTTTACAATATCCTTATAAATACCACACTTTTTTAGTAGCTCCAGATGCTTGCCTTTGCCCACTATCTTACCATCATCCAGCACAACGATTTGGTCTGCATTTTTGATCGTGCTCACTCGTTGTGCCACAATCAGCACTACCGCGTCATTCACGATTGGCTTCAGGGCTTCGCGGAGGTTGGCATCAGTCTTCATGTCTAGCGCCGAGAATGAATCGTCAAATATAAAAATATCTGGATTTTTGCAAATCGCCCGCGCGATAGACAAACGTTGTTTTTGTCCGCCAGAAACATTGGTACCACCCTGTGCAATATGCGCATCATATTTTTTTGGCAATTTGTTTATAAAATTATCTGCTTGTGCTACTTTTGCTGCGGCGACTACTTGTTCGTCTGTGGCATTTTGTGCACCAAATTTAATATTACTTTTTACGGTACCAGAAAACAATATACCGTGCTGTGGTACTAGACCGATTCGTTTCATCAGGTCATCTTTTTCGTAATTATCTACATTTACACCGTTTACTAGAATCTCGCCAGAAGTCGCTTCATAAAATCTTGGTACTAGATTTATTAATGTAGATTTGCCGGAGCCAGTAGAGCCAATAAATGCCGTAGTTTCGCCCGCTTTTGCCAAAAACGAAATATTGTCTAGTACTTTTTCTTCTGCATTTGTATAATAAAAATCTACATTTTTAAACTCTACACTAGGCACCTTTTCTGGTATACCGATAGTTTTGTCTTTCCAGTGTACCTTTGGCGAGGTTTTTAGAATTTCATTAATTCTTTCTGCTGACACGTTTGCACGTGGCAACATCACAAAAAGAATTGACAGCATCAAGAACGATATCATCACAAAAGTTACATACTGTGCAAAAGCAGACATATTGCCAAGATATGCAAAATCTTTTGTGAGAAGCGTAATCCCCACATAAGTACAAAGCAGTGTCAGCCCATTAAAAATCACGTTAATTAATGGATTTTGCAGCTCCAAAATCTTGTCAATAAAAATCAAAAGTTTAGTTAGCTCATTATTTGTTTTGCTAAATTTTCTTTTTTCCAAATCTTCATTATCAAAAGCACGAATTACTTTGAGGCCAGTTAAATTTTCGCGCGTAATGAGCGTAATTTTGTCTAGTAACTTTTGGAAGATTTTAAACTTCGGGATCACTAGCGACATAATCAAAATCGTAGAGCAAAGAATCAACACTATTCCCAGTGCAATGATCCAGCTCATATCCGGCGCAGTCTGAATCGCCATTACGAGTGATATTATACAGAATAGTGGTGCGTGTAGCATCAAAGACAACATCATTACAATAGTTTGTTGTACTTGGTTTGTGTCATTTGTAGTGCGGTTAATTAGCGACGCCGTGCTGTACATTTCTAGATCGGAAGTATTTAGCGACATAATTTTCTTGAAAATGTCTGCTCTAATATCGCGCACGAAATTCGCACCAATTTTTGCTGCTAGATAATTTGCCAAAAACGAACATCCCGCCGAAACAATAGCGAGCAAAATCATTAGCCCACCAGTCTGCCAAATATATTCAGTATTGCCCGGCACGATACCGTCGTTTATGATATGTGCCATCAGCGATGGCAATTGCAACGTAGTATAAACTTGCGCGCCAGTTGCTACTAGCAAGACTAAACATAGCCAAAAGTAAGGCTTGAGATAGCGAAATAGTTTAAGCATCTTTGCCTCGCCGTTTTTCTAGCTGCATTATAAAATATGTGATTACTCCCATAATAATATATATATAATATGAGAATAGGCGCCAGAATAGCATTGCCCAGAATACATAACCAGTAGAAAGTGCCGAAAACACCATATAGAATGTGCCTTCTGCTGCACCGGAGTTCCCTGGCGTCGGGATAAAGTAAACCGCAGACATCACCGCTATAGTCAGCGCAAAACACGAGAAGAAACTTACATCACCGCCAAACGCCGTAAGCACAAAATACGGTATCATTGCCACCAATATATTGAATACAAAAGACAACCCAATCGTTTTGAAAAATAACCCAGGCTTTTTAAGAATTATTTTGACCGAACGTACATATTCTGTTACATTCTCCTCGGTCTTTTTGATCGCTCTATCACGATTTTTTACAATTTTAATTTTTGCAAGAAATCGTACAATTAGTGTGATGATTTTGGTGGTAGTTTTTGGGAAGAATAGTGCAATGAACACCATAAAAGGCCAAAAAGCATAGAACAGAAGCCCTAGAAGTGCCGTGATGAGAAGTGCGGCATTTTCTTGTGCTAGGCTGCTAAAAATAAAACAAAACAGCGCAATCGCTATAAATGCAATTTGAATAGAAATCATACCAAAGAGCGAAACTGCCGTAGAAAGACCAGTAGAGAGCCCGCCCTTTTTGTGTAAATAATAAATCTGGAACGGTTGGCCACCAATTGCTGCCGGCGTGATATTGTCGTAATATCGCCCCAAAATCACTACTCTTCTTGCTAGCTTGCGATCATCATGCCCCTTAAAAGCACCTGGCTCTGCCATTGTTTTTATCATTAAGCGATATTTTTCTATTTCTGTGTTTATCGCTATGACAAAACACAGCGCCGCTGGTATCAATAGCCACCAATTGATTTTTACTTCAGACAGTTCTGCTGCATTTTCGGAATTGCCGAATTCCGAAAATGCCGTAATTGCAATTACTGCAGCATTTATCACGATAAACAAAAGCACCATCAAAATTTTTAGTTTCTTATTTTTTTTGGGCGCCTTATTAATATCTTTCTCTTCCATTAATTTCCTGTCCTAGCTATTTGCGGGCCGCTCTAATTTCTGGGTATTCGTCTATAAGTACACGGACGCAACCAGCAATTGGAATAGCGATAATTGCACCAAGGATACCAAACATGTACATACCGATTACAATTGCGCAAAGTATCATTACTGCTGGCAAATTCAAAGCGTCACCTTGAATCTTTGGCGAAATCACATTGTTCTCTATTTGCGCATATATTATATATACTATTGCAAAGATGATTGCGGCAATTGGGCTAGAAACTGCTAGCACTAGTGTCACCAATGTCCCACCGATAAATTGCCCAAACATTGGAATCATATAGAATATCATTGTGGTCATGCCCATTGGTACCGCAAGACTCGGTGAGAATTTGAATATAAGTGACAATAGAAATACAATTAGCCCCGACGCGGTGCCATCAATTACCGCCACGATTACTTGGCGCGATACATACGTAGACACCACGTTTGCCATCTTGGATACTACCTTTTTAGCAACTTGCACTGGCTTTTTGTTTTCCTCGCCAGCACTAAGGCTGTGCCACCAAGTTTCTAGCATTGCCGGGCCCTCTAATAAGAACAAGAAAGTCAATACTATCACCAAAACAATTTTCATTACTACATCAGCAATGCCACTCACGCTTGCCACAAAATCTGCGCCAAAATTGCCGAGTATTGTGTGTGACAAATTGCTTAGTGCATTAGAGATTTCGCCTTGCAGATTTTCTATACCAATAGACTTGCCAAAGTTATTAATACCATCCCACCCGCCAAAACTATCTTGAATCGTTTGTGGCAACTGCTGGACAAACTTAGAGGTTTCATTTACCACCACTGGACCAATAGTTAGTACAATACCACCGATCACCAAGACTACGATGAGATATGCCAAGACAGCAGATAGCTTTTGGTGCTTCTTCTCTGTCCCAAAATGCTTTACAAAGAAATTATTTACTGCACGCACCAAAGGCTTGAGTGCAAGTGCGAGGAAAATAGAAATACCAATAATCACTAGGCCAGTCAGCGCCTTGTATAAAAAGAATACTACCGCCAAAATACCTACCGGCACCAACCAAAATTTTACGAAAGTTCTTAAATCCGTCTCGATTGTTTTAGACATAAACCTCCTTGCTACTTATATTATAGCACAACTATTTATAGTAGCGTAAGAGAAATGTCTTTTTGTATTCGTCAAAAGTATCGTCCAGGATACTTTCTCGGATTTTATCTACGACGCTTACCACAAAATGCTCGTTGTGAATAGATGCGAGCACTTTAGCCGTGATCTCGTCAGTTTTAAACAAATGATGTAGATACGCACGAGTATAATTCTTGCAACATTCGCAATCACATTCCGGCATGAGAGGCGTAAAATCATTTTTGTACTTTGCATTTTTGATATTAATGCGCCCATCCAAAGTATAAAGTGAACCATTTCTTGCCATGCGCGTAGGAGCCACACAGTCAAAAGTATCGCAGCCGTTTTCGGCGCCAACAAACAAGTCTATTGGCTCTTGTCCCATGCCAAGAAGGTGTCTTGGCTTATCTTCTGGCAAAATTGGGCATACTGTTTGTAGCATTTCATCCATACCATCAACGACGAACACGCCACCAATGCCAAATCCATCTACATTTTTGGAAGCACAGTATTTTGCGGATTCTGCGCGGAGGTCATTAAAAATCCCGCCTTGCACAACCGCATATAAATATTGTTCTTCATTATCATTTTTTAGTCTCTCATGTTCTGCTATGCAGCGGTCTAGCCATCTATGCGTTCGCTCCATTGCATCTTTCATGTCGTCATAATTTTCGGACTTTGCGAGCTGGTCAAAAGCCATGTGGATATCCGCACCGATATTCCACTGTGCCTGCATAGAGGATTCTGGTGTCATTTCAAATTTATCACCGTTGATAATAGATTTAAACTTGGCGCCATTTTCGGTAATTTTTACATCTGGCAAAGAAAAAATCTGGAATCCGCCCGAATCGGTAAAAGTTGGACCATCCCAGCTGGCAAATTTTGCTAGGCCACCAGCTTCTTTGATTAATTCTGTGCCTGGCGCGAGCAACAAATGATAGGTATTCGCGAGAATTGCTTGGCTTCCAAGTTCTTTCATTTCTTTCATGGTAAGTGCTTTTACGGTAGCTTTTGTTGCAGCGCCTACAAATGCCGGAGTTTTGATATCTCCATGCGGAGTATGAATTACCCCAGCGCGGGCAAGTCCAGATTTTTTTGCGATGTCAAACTTTAACATATTAGCATTGAGTCTCCGTAGCTTAGAAAATTATATTTTTCTTCAATAGAATGTTTGTAGGCGTTTCTGAGATGCTCCCATCCAGCAAAAGCTGCCGCCAGCATCAAAACTGTAGATTTTGGTGCATGATAATTTGTGAGAAGTGCATCTATGATCGTGAACTTAAACCCTGGGTAAATAAAAATATCATCCTCACCGCAAGTTTTTCCAGTTTTGCCGTAATATTCCAAAGTCCTGGCGACGGTAGTGCCAAGTGCAATTACGCGGCGGCCACTAGTTTTTGCGCCTTTGATAGCCGTAATTGTATCTTCTGGTATATTAAACCATTCAGAATGCATTTTATGCTCTTCAATTTTATCGGTGCGGATTGGCAAAAATGTACCAAGCCCCACATGCAGAGTAAGATATTTTATAATAATGCCTTTTTTCTGTAACTTTTCTAGTAATTCTTCGGTCATATTGAGACTAGCGGTAGGAGCGGCGGCAGAGCCCATATTCTTTGCCCACACAGTTTGGTAACGCTTTTTGTCTTCTTCGGTTGCGTCACGGTGAAGATATGGTGGAAGTGGCACGGTACCATACTTTTCCGCCAGCTCAGCAAGCGGCGTCTCAGACTCCACCTCAGCAATGCCATTGCCGAGAATCTTCGTGATAGTTATGCCATAAGAAAGTACGTCTCCCTCGTGCAATTTTCCGCGATACATCACACGTTGTGGCTCATCCCCATGTTTTTCTAGCACCACTAGCTCACGTTCTCTGCCGTCAGGTAGTGTACAAAATAGCCGCGACTGCATTACTCTAGTATCATTCAAAATCAAAACATCCCCCTCATTCAAAAATTGGTCCAAATTTTTATAATGCGAATCAATAATTTCCCCATTTTCACGGTTTAAGACACAGAGTCTTGTAGTGCCGCGAACTTTTGGCGGGAATTTCGCAATCCGCTCCTCAGGGAGCTCATAAGTATAGTCTGAAACCAACATATATTATATTATAACACTTTTTTGGTCTTTTTCAATCTGTTTGCGGTAGCGGTCTTCTTCAGAAAATACACATCCACAGTATTTTTGCATATAAAGTCCGGCCTCTCTAGCTTTCGCTTGGCCCTCACGAAAGCCCACCCTGAAATCACGATACAAAAAATCTACGCCAAGCGCCTCCGCCAAACCTTCGCAAACCGCCTTTATGGCTTCGTGCTTTTGGTATGGTGAAACTAGAAGCGTGGTAGTAAAAGCCTCAAATCCATGTTCTTTTGCATATTTTGCAGCCTCAGACAGACGTTTGATATAACAATAGTTTATGCAACGGTTTTCAATGTCGCTCGCTACATTTTTACAAAATTCATCTAGCCCGTACTCTTCTTTAAAGATTGCTTCTACGCCAACTTTCTTAGCGTATTCTTTTAGGCAATCACGACGTGCTTTGTATTCTGTATATGGATGAATATTTGGATTATACCAAAAAACCGTTGGCTCAATTTTTTCGGCGCGGAGGCTATCAATACAATATACGCTGCATGGCGCACAACAAGTATGCATCAAGACTTTCTTCATATATTATATATTATAACATAAAAAAGACAGTTACGCTAGGTAACTGTCTTTTTTGAGTTGGATTAGAGATTTTCTAAATCTTCCTCGGTTGGGTTTTTGGTGTCTGGAGTTTCAAAATCCTCAATCGGTGCTACGCCGGTACCTACAGGAATCTTGCGACCAATAATCACATTCTCCTTTAGGCCTTTGAGATGATCAACGCGGCCGTTAATTGCTGCATTGATAAGCACGCGAGTAGTATCCTGGAAGGATGCTGCAGACAAGAAGGAATCAGAGAAGATAGATACCTTAGTAATACCAAGTAACAAATTGGTATAAGTTGCAGGCTCTTTACCTTCTGCTTCAAGCTTTCTATTTTCAAGCGTTACAGCCGCCTTTGATACGATATCACCAGATACAAACTCAGAATCACCAGGTTCGTTGATTTGAACCCTAGAGAACATTTGGCGAACCAAGATCTCCAGGTGCTTTGGTGAAATTTCGTGACCTTGCGCAGAGTACACAGAGAGAACATCATCCATGATGTAGCGCTCAGTTGCCTCAATCCCCTTGTATTTGAGAAGATCTTGTAGGTTTAGAGAACCAGTGGTGAGCCTATCACCTGCGGCTACAGTATCGTTAGACTTTACTACGAGTTCTGCATCGCCTGGGACCTCTACCTTTACGGCAGAACCAGCAGCAGCTACTACTAGGATCGCATCCTTTACGAGTTCTACTACACCATCGCATGGGGATTTTATAGCTGGTTTGTCGCCACTCTTCTTGACAAGAGTTGCGCCTTGTTTTACAGTCTCGCCATCTTTCACGGCCGGTTTACGACCGTCAAGTTCAATACGTTCAATCTTGCCAGATTGTGGAGCAATTTGCACTACATAATGATTGCCATCTTCCCAAGTTTCTACTACACCAGCAATAGGGGCAACGTATGCTTGACCTTTTGGTGTACGAGCTTCGAGAAGCTCTTCTACACGAGGTAGACCTCTAGCGATAGCACCAGAACCTGCCACACCAGAACCGTGTTTGGTATCAAGTGTAAGCTGGGTGCCTGGTTCACCAAGTGATTGAGCAGCGATTACGCCTACTGGCTCATTGGCGGCTACGAGCTCACGAGTAGACATATCTACACCGTAAGCCTTGCGCGGCACACCATCAACTGCAGTAGTAGAAAGCACAGATTGAATCTTGACGCCTTCAATATTTTCGTCTGCGTCAATTTGCTCAGCTACGGCTTTGGTAATAAGCTGATCAGCTTCTAGATAGCCAGGAACCACTTCTGCGGTATAGCGTCCAGTAATACGTGCTACAAAGTCAATGCCAGATTGCTCTGATTCGCTCTTAAACACCATAAATCCTGGGTCTTCGGCAATTTCGTCGGTGGTAAATACGTCTTGAGACACATCTACGAGACGACGGGTGAGATAACCAGAGTCTGCAGTACGAAGAGCGGTAGACACCTGGCCCTGCCTAGCACCACGAGTGGCGATAAAGGATTCAAGTGTGTTCAAACCCTTCTTGTAACTAGACTTTACTGGGAGCTCAATCTCGTTGTTGTTAATATCCACCATGATACCAATCTCAGCAGATGCAAGTTTGATGTTTGAGATATTACCACGGGCGCCGGAGTTCACCATCACTGCGATATCGGTATCCATCTCAGAGAGTTTACCTTGCAAAAACTCAGAAATTTTCTTATCAATATCGCGCCAGTTGGCGACGGTAAGTTTGTGGCGTTCCTCTTCCGTAACAAGACCGTCATTGAATTGTTGTTGAATCATAGCAGTCTTGGCATCACCTTCAGCGATAAAATCGTCAATCTCATCATAAGTTGGATAATCATCCTTTGCGGTAGAGATAGATGCGATTGTCTCGTATTCAAATGCCAAGTCTTTTAGATCATCAGCGGTCTTTACCATTACTTCCGAACCGTACATATCAAAGATGTCTGCCATTACTCTAGACAAATGTTTCTTGGTCTGTACGGAGTTATCGTATGGGTAATCCTTTGGCAAAATCTCATTAAAGATTACACGGCCAAGGGTGGTATCGCGAATTTCTTTCTTTGCAAACACACGAATTGGAGTTTGGAGTGCGATAATTCCCTGGTCATAAGCCATTTCTGCTTCATATACAGAAGAGAAGGCTTTTGGATTGCCAGTGTCAGTACCAGGCTTGTCGTAAGTTAGATAGTAAGCGCCAAGCACCACGTCCTGATAAATAGCCAAAACTGGAGAACCGTCTGCTGGCTTTAGCAAGTTTTTGCTTGCGGACATAAGTTCGCGAGCTTCAGCTTGTGCAGCATCAGACAAAGGTAGGTGGACAGCCATCTGGTCACCATCATAGTCAGCGTTAAAGCCGGATGCTACGAGTGGGTGGAGCTTGATAGCTTTACCATCAATTAGCCTTGGTTGGAATGCTTGTACAGACAAACGGTGGAGTGATGGAGCACGGTTGAGAAGTACATATTTGCCCTTAATCACTTCATCAAGTGCGTCCCAAACTACAGTCTCTTTAGCTTCAATTAATCTAGAAGCAGCACGGATATTGTTTGCGTGCTCGTTAGAAATGAGCCAAGAAATCACAAATGGCTTAAATAGCTCTAGTGCCATTTGCTTCGGCAAACCGCATTCGTGTAATTTTAGCTCTGGGCCTACTACGATTACAGAACGGCCAGAGTAGTCAACACGTTTACCGAGAAGGTTCTGGCGGAAACGGCCCTGCTTGCCTTTCAAGAGGTCAGACAAAGATTTGAGTTTACGACGGCCATTGGTAGAGTTTGCACCATGAGAACCGTGAGCAGCGGAGTTATCAATAAGCGCATCAACAGCTTCCTGAAGCATACGCATCTCGTTACGGCAGATAACTTCTGGAGCGTTAAGATCAAGAAGTTTCTTGAGACGGTTGTTGCGGTTGATTACGCGACGATAAAGATCGTTTAAGTCGGATGTCGCAAAACGACCACCAGGAAGTGCAATCATTGGGCGTAGATCTGGTGGGATCACTGGGATTACCGTGAGAATCAAATCCTCTGGTTTAATACCAGCAGCCTGCATGCCCTCAAGGGTTTTAAGGCGTTTTTGGATTTTCTTCTCTTTTTGGCCACGAGCCTCCTCTTCTTCTTTGTGGAGGTCTTCAATTAGCTTATCAAGATCAATCTCGTCGAGCATTTTCTTGATAGCAGTTGCACCCATTTCTACGGTAATAAGATCTTCGTATTCTTCTGGAAGATTACGATAATCTACTTCCGTGATGACACCACCCTTCTTAAAGCTTTCGAGTGTAGCCTTACGCGCCTGGAAATCACTTTCTAGCTCGGCGAGCTCTTTGGTCTCTGCTTCAGCAAGAGCTTTTACGTCTGCGCCATCAGCTTTTGCTTCTTTCTCGTAGCGAATTTTAATTGCACTGCGAGCAGCAGCAGTTTGGTTGTCTAGCTCCTCAATTTTCTTTGCAATTTCGTCCGTTTTTGCATCAGTGATAAGGTAAGTAGCAAAATATACTACCTTCTCAATATTCTTGACGGTGATATCAAGAAGCAAACTTAGTGCAGATGGGATACCACGCATAAACCAAATGTGTGCCACAGGTGCAGCAAGTGCAATATGCCCCATGCGCTCACGGCGGGTGATAGATTTGGTTACGAGGTTGCCTTCTTTATCTACGGCAGCTTCGCGAGAACGCACACCCTTAAATTTGGAGTCATGCGGGTTAATATCTTTGGTTGGGCCAAAGATACGTTCGCAAAACAAACCATCACGCTCTGGTTTTTGAGTACGATAGTTGATCGTCTCTGGTTTGGTGACCTCACCATAGCTCCAGTTCAAGATATCGTCGCGACTTGCCACAAGCAAGCGAATCGAATCGAAATCTGAGGCGCTGATAAAATTGTCCATCCACGCCATATTAGAACTCCTCTCCGAGGTCAACTGTACCATCATCTTCGTCGCCCTCTGTTATTTCAATACCTTCTTCCGCCATCATTGCTTCGGCTTCTTCGTCGTCGAGGTCAAGAATTTGTGGCTCGGTATCTTTTTTATGTTGATCGTAGATGGATTGATCATCTTTAGATTTTTCAATTTCTTTTGATGTTTTTTCAATTACATCACCAGCATCTGCTGATTCACCATGGTCTAGAAGGTCAACTTTAAGGCCAAGACCTTGAAGTTCTTTCACGAGCACGTTAAAGCCTTCTGGAAGCTTTGGACCTTCAATTGGTTCATGTTTGATAATGGCTTCGTATGCTTTCGCACGACCATAAACATCATCAGACTTAATGGTAAGCATTTCCTGAAGTGTAGTAGCAGCACCATAAGCTTCGAGTGCCCATACCTCCATTTCCCCGAAACGCTGACCACCGTTTTGTGCTTTACCACCGAGTGGCTGTTGGGTAACCATAGTGTAAGGACCAGTAGAACGAGCGTGGATTTTGTCTTCCACCATGTGGTGAAGCTTGAGCATATGCATTACACCTACAGAAGTACGTTCTTCAAATGGTTCACCAGTGAGACCGTCATAAAGCTGTACGCGTCCATCACGGGCATATCCGGCTTTTTCTAGCTCATCACTAATTACTTCGTCCGGCACGCCGTTAAAGGATGGAGTTGCAACTTTGTAGCCAAGTGCTCTAGCTGCCATACCGAGGTGAGTTTCAAATAGCTGACCGAGGTTCATACGTGAAGGCACGCCCATTGGTGAAAGTACGATATCGATTGGAGTACCGTCAGCCATGAATGGCATATCTTCTACCGGGAGAACACGAGAAACCACACCTTTGTTACCGTGACGGCCAGCGAGCTTGTCGCCTACGCCGATCTTGCGCATTTCAGCAACAAAGATCTTAATCTGCATAATTACGCCAGCCTTGAGCTCGTGGCCTTGTTCGCGAGTATAAACGCGTACGTCCACAACTTTGCCAGTTGAAGAACCATTCATGCGTACAGAAGTATCGCGTACGTCCTTGGCTTTTTCACCAAAGATAGCACGAAGGAGTCTTTCCTCAGAGCTGAGCTCTTGCTCACCCTTTGGCGTAATCTTACCCACGAGAATATCGCCGTTCTTTACTTCGGCACCAACCGTTACGATACCATCCTCACCAAGATGGCGGAGAGAGTGCTCAGAAACGTTTGGAATATCACGGGTTACTTGCTCTGGACCAAGTTTGGTTTCGCGGACTTCTACATCAAAGTCTTTAATGTTGATAGATGTAAGAGTATCGTCCTCTACCAAACGATTTGAGATAACGATCGCGTCATCCATGTTGTAACCACGCCATGGCATAAATGCTACGAGAAGATCACGACCAAGTGCGAGTTCGCCATCATTGATGGAAGCACCTTCAATAAGGATGTCACCTTTCTTCACCTTTTGTCCACGAGCAACTTTACAACGTTGGTTGTAGCAACGATCGTCATTGGTCTTTTCAAAGTGTTGAAGCTTGTACTCCTTGTCGCCGCCCTTGTCATAGGTTACGATTACGGAAGTACCGTCAGCTTTCTTTACGACGCCGGCGCCAGTAGCCATCACAATTTGTGAAGTGTTTTTGGCGACTTCACGCTCGATACCAGTACCAACGACTGGGTTATCAGAACGAAGTAGTGGCACTGCTTGTTTCTGCATGGCGCAGGCCATGAGAGAACGGTCAACACGGTTTTTCTCTACAAATGGAATAAGCCCGGCAGATACACCAAGAATTTCCTTGTGAGCGGCATCAATGTGAGTTACGCGCTTAGCTTCCACCTGAGAAGGAGCACCATGCACACGAGCAGATACCCAATCTTCTACAAATTTGCCATCTTTGTCTAGTTTTACAGACGCGTCAGCAATGATTTTGTCATTTTCGGTATCGGCATCCATATAAACTACTTCATCAGTCACCTTACCGTTTTTGACTACGCGGTATGGAGCTTCAATAAAACCGTATTCATTGATACGTGCATAAGTAGCAAAGTTAAGCACGAGACCTACGTTACCACCTTCTGGAGTCTCTACGGTACAGATACGACCATAGTGAGTAGGGTGAGCATCACGTACATCAAAGCCAGCACGTTCACGAGTAAGACCACCAGGACCCATTGAGCTTAGACGGCGCTTGTGTGCAAGCTCTGAAAATGGGTTTACTTCGTCCATAAGTTGTGAAAGCTGAGAAGTTGAGAAGAATTCTTTTACTGCTGCCACTACTGGACGTGGGTTCAAAAGTTGTGAAGGTGTTACGTCTTCTGGGTTTGCCATAGACATACGGTCTAGAATGTTGCGTTGCAAGCGTAGCATACCAAGACGGAATTGCCTCTGCACAAGCTCACCCACAAGCTTTACACGACGATTTGAAAGAGAGTCGATATCATCTGCTGGATCTTGAGTATTGTTCAAGCGAATAATCTCTGAAATGATCGCAATCACGTCATCCATTTGAAGTGTACGGTGTGCTGGATCATTTGGAGTATCAAATCCAAGTCTGCGATTTAGTTTGAAACGACCAACATTAGAATAATCATAACGCTTTGGATCAAAGAACATCTTTTCAATCATTGATTTTGCGTTGTCTACGGTCGCAAGATCGCCTGGGCGGATGCGACGATAAACTTCAAGAAGTGCTTCACCTTGAGACGAAGTCGTGTCTTTCTCAAAAGTAGCTTCAATATATTTTTTCTCACCATTGTCAACTTTTTCAAATTTCTTTTGAATGTCCGACTTGGTAAGACCTAATGCACGGAGGAAAGTCGTAACCGGGATTTTGCGACGGCGATCAATTTTTACGCTGATTGCGCCGTTTGCAGCGGTTTCAAATTCAAGCCAAGCACCACGGCCTGGAATAACCTTTGCACCGTAAAATCTTTTTACGCCTGCATCCTCTGCTGTAAAGAATACACCAGCAGAACGAATGAGCTGCGAAACGATTACGCGCTCGGTACCATTGATGATGAAAGTTGCTCTTTCGGTCATCCAAGGATAATCACCAAAATAAATATCTTGCTCTTTCTTGGTGCCAGTGATTTTGTTTTCTAGCTCTACCAAGACATGAAGCGGAGCTTCGTAAGTGGCAAGATTGTATTTTGCCTCAGCCTCAGTTTCTTTTGGCTCTTTAAAATAATAATCTTTAAAACGGAGTGAGAGTTTTTGGCCGGTATAATCATCGATCGGATTTAGCTCAGCAAAAACTTCCCTCAGTCCGTTTTTGACAAAGTCTTCCCATGAATCTTTCTGGTGTGCAGTAAGATCCGGAATTGGGAGGGCTTGGTCACCTTCGGTGAAAAACACGCGTTCACCGGACTTTTTGGTTGTAGCCATTCTACCCCTTATTTTTTAGATTTTATTAGTGTTATCTTAGCGCCGAAGATTACTGCCTATTTTTATCTCTCGCAGTTGCTAGTTGTCAGAGACATAGCAAAAATAGGACACACTACTTCTTAATACTAATTATACCGCTTTATTTTCAAATTGCAACAGTTTTTTAGGCCCAAAAAATGCCTCAACGGAAGGCATTTTCTAGACAAATATAAAACTCTCAACTTTTATTTATTGTGTTTTAAGCAAACTCGCAGTTAGTTAGCTTGTATATTATTATACATAAGTTCTATAAAATTGCAAGTACTTTTTATAAAAACTTATAACGCCCCTTTCGGAGCGTTACAGGTTACAATGGGAACTATTGGTCTAGTTCTGATTATATTATATATCAAGATCGTCTAAATCTGCAAGTTCTGCGCGAGTTTTTTCAGCAAGCTCAGAAGATTCTTCTTCAATTGTTTCTTCACTTCCTGCCTCCTCGTCCAAGATGTCTTCGGCTTTCTCCTCTGGAGTTTCCTCAGATTTTTTTGCTGGACGATAGGAACCATCTTCGTCGGTGTTTACAATCTTGAGATTATAGCGAGCATCTTGCTTGGTACCAAGTGCGCGAAGAAGCATACGAATGGATTGTGCAGTAATGCCACGCTTGCCAATCACGCGACCGACATCTTCTGGATCTACAGTAAGGGATAGAAGCACACCTTTTTCATCGATTTTGCGTTCCACCGAAACTTTATCCGGATTATTGACTAAGGTTTTTACGATATATTCTACGAATTGCTGGTCAATAGTAGCCATA
>JAFWMO010000019.1 GCA_017510705.1 Candidatus Saccharimonadota bacterium | reverse complement strand
TTACGGGCGTTAGTAACGGACTGCACGGTGCTAGACCAATAGGTGCCATTGTAACCTGCGTATTTCAAAGTGCGACCGTTGATGTCGCCTCCGCGGACGAAGAATAGTGGGCTATAGACAAAACCTTTATCTTCGGTATTGGGATAGAGCTGCCAGGACCATGCAGCGGACGGTCCAACCGTAGTACCTATTGCTGCTGCCGGCAGGATAGACGTCCGTGCTGCTGAAGTACAGGCTATAAGCGTTGGAGCTACTGAGCACAGTACTAGACCAGAAGTACCCGTAGTTGTCTGGGTAGTACAAAGTATCCGAGTACACGAAGCCCGCCCGGTTGAAGTATAAAGGAGCAACAAATAGTCCTTGGTCTCTGCCTTGATATACGCAGCGGAGAAAATGCCCATTGGCCCTAGTGCCACTACTATTATTGCTGGGTCCCTTGAATATGCTGAGGCCCAAGTAGTAAGCATGATCTGCCGCTCGAATAGTATTAGAATAATAGAGACCAATATGGCCAGCTTCCGTTAAGGTCTGCTCGATCTTGTAATATATGTACCCTCCACGCACAAAGAATAGGGGCCTAGCAGTAAAACCCTTATCTCCGGTGGCAGGGTAGCCAGCGGACGGACCTTCCGACGTGCCTATTGCCGCTGTTGGCAGGATAGACGTCTGTGCTGATAAAGTACAGGAAGTGAGTGTAGGAGCTACTGCGCACAGTACTAGACCAGAAGCCCCCGTTGTTGCCTGGGTTGTACAAAGCATCCGAGTTCACATACCCCGCCCGGTTGAAGTATAAAGGAGCAACAAATAGTCCTTGGTCTCTGCCTTGGTGTACATAAAACAGCCTATCCCAATACCGAAGATAAAGGTTTTGTCTATAGTCCACTATTCTTCGTCCGCGGAGGTCTCATCGCCACTTTTACTCTAGACAGTGCTGGCTATATTGGTCGTTATTGGTCTAGCACTATGCAATCTGACACTGGTGTTCGTGCTTTGGGGTTTGATAGTAGCAGTATTAGTCCACAGCGTGCTAGCAACCGGTATATCGGCTTTTCTCTCCGCTGCGTAGACTATATCCAATACCGAAGACAAAGGTTTTGTCTATAGCCCACTATTCTTCGTCCGCGGAGGCAACGTCAACTATCGCACTTTGTACAACGCAGGTTACAATGGCGCCTATTGGTCTAGCACCGTGCAGTCCGGTACCAGCGCCCGTTTCTTGTATTTCAGTAGTAGTGGTTTAGCTGCGCAGTATAACAACCCCCGGGACTACGGCTTTTCTCTCCGCTGCGTAGCACAAGGCAGAGACCAAGGACTATTTATTGCTCCTTTATACTTCAACCGGGCGGGGTATGTGTATTCAGACGCTTTAGGTTACCCAGGTAACAATGGGGCCTTCTGGTCTAACACTGTGGGCAGTAATTCCAACGCTTACCACCTGGTTTTCAACAGCGCAAGCGTCAATCCGGCCGGCAATAATGATAGATACAATGGAAGAGCCGTCCGCTGTGTAGCTCTGCTTATCCAATACCGAAGATAAAGGTTTTGTCTATAGCCCACTATTCTTCGTCCGCGGAGGCGGCATCAGCGATCGCACTTTGAACGTCGCAGGTTACCGTGGCGGCTATTGGTCTAGCACTGTGCAGTCCGATACCGACGCCCGTCGCTTGGGTTTCAATAGTGGTGGTTCCTATCCGCAGGATATCAGCATCCGGTACACCGGTTTTCCTCTCCGCTGCTTAGCCCAACCCTACACCACCTTTACTTTTTCTTCGCCCAAAAGTTCGCGCAACTTAGTTAGTAGCTCATCACACACTTCTACTCTAAACGGCATACGCAGAGGTTTCTTCTCTTCCCCATCTTTTATTACCAAAATCACGTCTTGCATACCAGCATAAATATCCGCCAGCCGTCTCAATGCGGTCAATGTATCGGTATCATTTGGATTTTCAACCAATATATATAAACGTTCTTTTCTCGGGTCCTTCGGCGGTTCTTTCAACACGCGAGGCGGCTCTATCGGTGCGTTAGACGGCCGTGACGTCCTATTATACACTCGTTCCGCAGAAGATTTTCCAGCCTTTCTAGGCGCGCCGGAAATTGCCGCAGGAGCTGCCAATTTTGTACCAGTAGATTTATAGTTTTCTAGCGTTTCGTCAGAAACTAGTTCAATAGTCTCGGCTAGTACTTTTACGTCAGACGTGATATTTCCGTCTTTGTCTCTGGCATTTATCTTCCCCTGTATGCGTATTACATTATCTATCTCTAATTTTGCTCCATGTTCTGCAAAAACACTTGGAAACACTATAAATTCTATCTCGCTAGTTTTATTCTCCAATTTCACAAAGGCCATTTTGTCACCTTTTTTTGTGAGAATTGTACGAACATTCGTGATAATACCACCAAGAGTCACCATTTTGTTGTCGTTTTCTGCAGTCACTAATTCCATTGGATGAGTTTGTTCTTCAAAATAAGTATCATATTTATCCAGTGGGTGCGCAGAAAGATAAAGCCCCATCAGATCGCGCTCCCAAAGAAGCTGCTCTTTTTCTGGGAATTGAGTCGGTGCCGTTTTGATCTCTACTTCTGGTACCATTCCGGCTTCGCCCATCATACCAAAAAGATCAGTTTGCCCAGAGCCTACGTCTTTTTGGCATTTTGCCCCGTACGCCTGCACCGCCTCCAGATTAAACAAAAGATCAGACCTAGATCCAAACCTATCAAACGCTCCAGTTTTAATTGCGGCTTCCCAAGATTTTTTGTTAAACTTGGTGCTATCTACACGTTTTGCAAAATCACAAATAGATTTAAATGGCCCGTTTTTGTCTCGCTCTGGAATCACGATCTCCTCTACCAGCGCTTTGCCCATATTCTTGATGCCAGAAAGCCCAAATCTAATGGTTTTTTCGCCTCCTACGATACCAAAATCACCGTAGCTTTGGTTTATGTCTGGGCCAAGCACTTTTAATCCCATGCGTTTGCACTCAGAAATTTCAATCGCAAGGCGGTCTGTCCAGCGCATATCGGCAGTCATGAGAGCCGCCATGAATGCGTCTGGATAATGCGCTTTGAGATAAGCCGTCCAATATGCAATCAGCGCGTAACAAGCAGCGTGGGACTTGTTGAAACAATAATTTGCAAACTCTAGCAGCTGGCTCCAAAACTCTTCTGCAATTTCTTCCGTGGCACCGCCAATTTCCACAGCCCCTTTGATAAACTCTGGCTTTACTTTTTTCATAAGGTCAATTTTTTTCTTACCCACCGCCTTGCGCAAAGTATCTGCTTGGCCGCCGGTAAAGCCACACCATTCCTTAGAAATCTGCATGAACTGCTCTTGGTAAATCATAATGCCATAAGTATTTTTGAGCGAATTTTCTAGCCCTGGGTGCAGATAAGTGATTTTTTCTTCCCCATGTTTGCGACGAATAAATGAATCAATAAATTGCATCGGCCCTGGACGATAGAGTGCCACCATAGCGATAATATCTTCAAAAGTAGACGCTTTGAGATCGCGAAGATAACGTTTCATACCGGCAGATTCCAATTGAAACACGCCGGTAGTCTCAGCACGTTGCAATAGTGCGTAAGTTTCTGGATCATCTAGTGGTAATTTAGACAAATCAATGTCGGTGTTATAAACTTTCCTGATCATTCTAAGGGCGTTATTAATTACAGACAGGTTGGAAAGCCCAAGAAAATCCATTTTAAGAAGCCCAATTTCTTCTACTTGTCCCATTGGGAATTGTGCGGCGATTGGCCCTTTGGCCGAAACTTCTAGCGGCAAAAATTTTACCAAATCATCTGGCGCAATAATCACGCCGCAGGCATGCACGCCATGGTTTCTGATCGTTCCTTCTAGTCTAGAAGCAAAATCTATCACTTCCTTGGCGGTAGGGTTAGTTTCGTATTCGTGTTTTAGGTCTGGGACTTCTTTTATCGCGTTAGCAAGTTTTACGTGATGGCCTTGTACTGGGTCTGGTACCATTTTGGCAAGCTTATCGGCTTCAGCGTAAGGCACTTCTAGCACGCGCGCCACATCACGTACGGCGTTTTTTGCCATCATCTTACCAAAGGTTGCGATATTAGACACACGTTCGTAGCCGTATTTTTGCGAACAATATTCAATTACTTCATCACGTCTGGTATCCTGGATATCCGTATCAATATCTGGCATAGAGATACGGTCTGGATTCAAAAAACGCTCAAAGAGCAGATCGTACTTTAGTGGGTCCAATTCCGTAATGCGAAGCGCATACGCCAGGATGGAACCAGCCGCACTTCCACGCCCTGGCCCATACACGATACGCTGTGCCTTGCCCCAGTTGATGAAGTCTTGCACGATCAAGAAATAACCATTGTACCCCATTTTATCCACTACTGATAGTTCATAATCAATCCTCGGCAAAACTTTATGCAGATCATCACGAGTCTTGTCTACTTTTTCTAGAATCTTGCGACAATCCTCTACGCTCAAATCCACAGTATCTTTTAGCTCTTTGCCGCCGTAGCGATATACCAAGCCTTGGAATACTAATTTATCTAGATAAGTTTTTTCGTCTTCGCCATCTGGTACTGGAAATTTCGGAATCAAAATTCGCCCAAGTTGCAGGTCCACATTACATCTATCGGCAATTTTTTTAGTGTTTAATACTGCTTCCGGGCAAGTGTCTTCCCAGTGGCTAATAATTTCTTCAGCCGGTATAACATGAAGGTCATAATCTCTAAGCGTCATACGGTTTTTGTCGGACAAATTTGCAGCCGTACCGATACATAGCAACACCTCGTGCGCGTCTTGGTCTTCTTTTTTGAGATAGTGCGCATCGCAAGTTACTACGATTGGAAGCCCCAGCTTCTTGTAATGCGCCATATGCCAGTCGTTTACTTTTTTCTGTTCGGCCGAATGTGTGGAAGATTTTGGATGGCCATGGTCCTGCATCTCTAGATAAAATCTATCTTTAAATACATTGCGGTACCAATCAACTAGTTCCAGTGCACGTTTATCGTCATCGGCGCGGATTGCCTCAGAGATTTCTGAACCCATACACCCAGAAAGGCAAATAATTCCCTCATTATATTTTTCTAGCTCATCATGATCTGTGCGTGGTTTATAGTATTTACCGTGTTCCTCGGCATTACTCATAATTCGGCAAAGGTTTTCAAATCCTTTGTTGTTCATTGCAATAAGCGTAATATGAAAACGTTGTTTGTCGTGCGCTGGGTCTTTGTCTGTCATTTTGCGCGCAGCAACATAAGCCTCTAGCCCAAGCAGAGGTTTAATTCCGGCAGCATTACACTCTTTGTATAATTCCACTAGCCCACTCATAGTGCCGTGGTCTGTTACCGCTACAGCCTCCATGCCGTCATTTTTGATAAACTCAACGAGCTCGGGGACTTTAGTCAAACCATCAAGAAGCGAATAGTGCGTATGGTTGTGCAAATGCACAAAATCACTAGGGCTAAGGCTCATAAATTATTTCGCGCTTTTTTCTTTTTTCTCGGTCTTCTTGTCTTCGCACTTACAATCGTCGCCACATTTACAATCTTCGTCACATTCGCAAGCCTTTTTCTTGCTACCAATAAACTTGGCTGCTACTGCTGCAGCTGCCGCGCCAATTGCTGCACCCAAAAAGAATTTTCCTGCCCCACCTTTTTTATTTGTTTCCGCCATCTTTTTTCTCCTTTTCTTCTTTTACCTTTTCTTTTAGTTTCGGGTTAATATATTTATCCACGAACATTTGAATGGTCCCACCGATAGAAGTCATGCCTTTTACATTATTTACAATACCATTTGCATTTTTGGCAATATCTTGGCTTTCTATTACCACCTTTTTTACTTCTTTGCTAAGCCCAATTAGCTTCACTAGTAGTACTATGCCAATGATTAAAAACACAAAAAGTGTGACACTTAGTATTACTACCAAAATCCATTCTGCTACGTTCATTATTTATTCTCCTTTATTTTATTATAGCACTCTTCAATTTCCTCCGCATAGTCTGAATATTTCATTGAATATTCCAAATGTGCGAGGAAGTAATTTTTAGGATCGCCTGTAGTAATCCATTTTCCAGCACTTTTTGCTACCAATACATCGCCGTTTTCGGCAAGTTTTGTAATGGCGTCGGTCGTCCAAAGCTCACCATCTAGACCAGTATTAGATGGAATGAGATAATCAAAAATTTCTGGGGTTAGAAGATACCTACCGTAAGAAGCCAAATCGCTTGGCGACAAATCTGGCGTTTTTGGTTTTTCTACGATATGGCTAAGCATTCCGTTTTCTTTCATAGCGATCATGCCATATTTATTCCAGACATCTTCTGGCATTTTTTGTCCAGCAATTACAGCCTTTACGCCCGGGTGAGACTCATAATTTTCTATCAATGTTTTTACGTCGCTAGACCCCAAAATCAAATCGTCACTATAAAGCACCGCAAAAGCTTCTTCGTTTTTTACGTATTCCTTTGCCGAAACGATTGGCGAACCATTACCGTATGGCAAACTGGCGTCTTGCTCTATCACGATAATTTTTGGGAAATTAAGAACTTTTTCTACCGGCTCAAAACGTTCGGACTTGCCCTGTTTATCTAGAAGCGCCTTTACGTTTTCGGCTGGGTTATGGAAATAATCGTCGTAAATTTCGCGCGCCATAGTGTTTGGCGTGGCTACGATAATAATTTCTTCTATGCCAGCAGCTACACATTCTTCCACGCAAAGTTGCATTACTGGCTTCGCGCCAATTGGTATCATGGCTTTTGGAATAGTTTTAGTGATCGGCAAATATCTGCTAGCAAAACCCGCATCTGTAATGATAGCTTTTTTGACTACTGACATAATAAGTTCTCCTTGAAACCTAATTATATCATACAAAACTATTTTTTGCGTTTAGTAGTCTTTTTGCGTGCTTGTTTCCTGGCGACTTTGTCTTCAATGTTTTGTGCACGGTTGTGTACGCCATAAATCGAGCTTGTCACACCCACGATCAACATGTATGCGCCAAAGAATCGGATAAATGTCATAATCTCAAAATTGCCAGCGTTCAAGATTACTATACCCATAATACATCCCAGCACGCCAGCGAGTATGCGGATAAAACGGTCCGTTGGGTCCACAGTGGAAAGGAAGCCATGGAAAATATCAATAACGCCAGACACCGCAGTATAAGATGCAATAATGATTAGACTTGTCACTAGATTGTTTTTTGCAAAGAAAAGAAGTGCCAACGCAGCAGCCACATCTACAATCGCATCAATTACGGAATTAATCCACCCGTGCTTTTTGGTTGAAGCATAGAGCGCACTTACGGAATCTACAATCCCCATAAAAAGCAGGAATACACTAATGATGGAAATAACTAATTCCCAGTTTGTCATTAGGCCGAACAAAGCAACAAACCCAAAAATCGCCGCCAACCCACCGCGGATTAAAAATACCAACCAGTGCTTGTCAATATATCTTCTATTGATATGAGCCATAAAAATCCTTGTTTAAATTCTTATGCTTATTATATCATACGTGACGAATTTTTTTACGGGTTTTCTCTACAACTTTATTTAATTGATATCTTAATGGTTTTAAAATCAAATCATGCGCTGGTGTATATTTTAGTTCTTCGCATCCAAATGAACGCTTAAACTCCGAAACACCATAAAACCTATGCGACATCTCTTCTGTTCCTACGATCCCCCATAAGTTATACCGGATCATACCACGCTTTCTTGCCTCCTCCATAGCCGCCATATGCAAAAGTGGCGCTGCAGAATATTTGGTTCCCAGCTCGGACGATACCCCATAGTGATAGCTAGCTTCCGGCCCATAAAAAATCATAAAGTTTTGTGCTAGTATCTCCCCATCTTTTCGTGCGGTGTATATTAGCACCTCATCATTTTTGGCAAACGCTTCAAACTGCTTTTTTAAGAAACTATCCGAAAATGCAACATATTTCTGGCGCTCAGCATGTTTCTTTTCTAATTTACAAAACTCATCAATAGACTTCTCGGATTTGTCGGCGGTTATTTCAATATCGTTTTTCTCGGCTTTGCGAAGTTTGCGACGGAATCCTTGCGAGGCTCCAGCCAGAATTTCCTCCTCAGATTTTCTTAAATCCAATATTCCGGCATATTCTACAGACAAATACATAGGAGCTTTCTTTAGGCCGTTTTTCCGCATTATTGCCAAAGATTTATCGGACAAAGGCAGCTGTGGTCTTACGCGCACAAAGACACAATTATCAAGTTCTGCCATAGTTTTGATGTCCAGAAACGTTGCTCGCACCAATCTATCGTCATCCCAATCTATAATTGGGCCACCCGCAATTGCCAAATATCTTCCACGTTTTGCAGTTTCCACTACTCCAGCATAAGCACCGACCACAGTCTCACCATCTGCGATAAAACGCCTCATGATTTTCTTTCCGCGTGCTTTATGGAATTCATAAAAATCCCACGATTGCAAAAAATTTGCTTCTTTGTGTGCTTTTATAAAGTTATCCCACTCTTCGCGGTGCTCTGCTTCCATGATATTGATCAAACTCATAAATGCCTCTTTTTCTTTCTCACATTTTCTACTACCAAGTTTTTTAGGTATTTTACTTTTGAAATTACTAAATCGTGTGCCGGCACAAATTCCACAATATTGTCCGAAAAACCAGTTTTAAAGGTGGTTACCCCAGCGTAGCGGTGATTCGGCTGCCCAGCCGGTGCAATTCCCCACAAATTAAATCTTTTGTACCCGGCTTTTTTCGCGTCACGAATTGCTTGCCAAAGAAGTGCGTAGGCTCCTGGCAACTTGCGGTTTAGTCCAGTAGAAGCAGCTTCATAATAATCCGCCTCTTCGCCACTGCCGATAATTAGCCCGTAGGCAATTTTTTCTCCCTCGGTGGTTTCTGCGACGTATATTTTAATGTTGCCGCCAAAGGCTTCTCTTTCGGCATCCAAAACCTTTTCACTCGGTGGAATAAAATTTTGGCGGTGCGCAGTTTTGACTTGCTCCGCGTGGAATTCCTTGAATAACTCTTCGGAATTTCCAGATATCACTTTAATACCAAGTTTGGCGGCGCGGCGTACTTCGTAGCGCGTTTGTCTGCGCATGCCAGCCAGCAGTTCATCTTCAGATTTGGTCAAATCTACCATCACAGTGTGCTCTGCCGCAAGATGCATCGGTGATTTTCTAAAGCCTAATTCTTCCAAAAGTTTTAAGTTCTCCGGCGTAGCGGACAGTTGTGGGCGGATTCTCACAAAAACACACTTTTCACTCTTTGCGATATCAGCTATCTTTTTGGTCGCAGATTTTGCCAAATTTTTATTTTTCCAGTCAATCAAAGGCCCGCATGGAATCTCTAGATATCGTCCACGTTTAGCATTTCTCACTATCATCAAAGCGCGTCCCAAGTTGCCGAAATCCTCTATTATTACTTTCTCGCCAATTATCTCATTCATCTTGCCATATTCTGGCGATTGCAAAAGATTAGCTTCTGGGAATTTTTTTATCGTCTCGCCCCACTCCATTAATTTTTCTCCACATATTTGTTGATAATTTTGAGCGCTGGCGCAAGTTGCTCTTCTGTATAAAATGTTGGTACATTGATAATTTTTTGGGCTACTTCTACCGCTACCGGGCAGGATTCTTCCGGAAAACCAACCTTTTCATAATATCTTGCTGGAGATACCGGCTTTTCGTACCAAAAACCATTAAAATAGTACCCGGCTTCGCGTAATTTTTTCAAGACTTCTTCTCTGTCTTTTACTAAGAAAAAATTACGAATTGGGCCTTCATTTTCTAGTGTTTCTAGCTGACGTAGTGCCAACTTTGCTTCAAATTTAGAAATTTTGCGGTTGGTCTCTAGCCTATTATCTGCAGAACGCTGCACCTGGTGGGTCGCCACAAGAAACTTCATAAACGCACCGCCTAGATGTATATGAGTGAGTCCCCTACTCATCGCGCCAAACATTGGATAAAATCTTTCGCGAAGATGGTCGGAAAGCCGTGGTCTTAATCTTGGATCAGCAATTTTTGGGATTTTATCGCGGAAAATCACCGCACCACCAGAAATTGTGTCAATAGACTTGTCCTTGCCAAATGAGAGAGCGGTAGCTACGCCCACGGTTCCTACTTCTCTGCCATCCGCATACTTGGCTCCCGCACAGTGCGCAAGGTCCTCAACAATCTTAGCATTGTTTTCTTTTGCCCACTTCTCAATTGCGACAATATCTACTGGATTACCAAGCGAATTTTGCACAATAATACCATCAGCTTTGGTATTTTTTAGAACGTTAAGATCAAAATTCAAATCTTCCTTATTAATATCCACAAACACTGGCTCCATCCCAGCAGCTTTTATGGCCTCATATACTGCATAGCATGTGAACCCATTCACGATAATGCGTGAGCCCTTCTCAAAATTATGTTTAAGGGCGAGCGCTAGTGCCGAACGGCCATTTTTTGTGATTATCGCTCTGCCGTCATATTTTTTGCGAAGAAAGTCTTTCAAATCCTCAACATCATTTTTGGTGCCAATCGCAAAAGTATGCGCTAGGCGCTGTTTTCTTGAATAATTTGCCGCCGCTCCCAAAAAATACAATTTTTTCACTTTTTAAACCTCGTAATTAAAGTGGTAATTGCGCGCGCCAAGCCCTCTGGGTCCGAGATGTACGGGGCATGCGTCCAGTTTGCATAGAATTTAAGCTCCGCGTTCGGCAAACTTTCGTACATTTTGGTAGCCTGACGTGGCGGAGTAGTAGTGTCCTTTTTGCCCCACAAAATGAATGTAGGCGTAGTCACCTTGGAAAAATCTAAATCTTTGTCGGACTCGAGCATATTCGCAAGGGTTTTTTTCATATTTTCTGGAGCTTTGGAATAATCTGTGGAGCCAGTAATTTTGTGGAAGGCTTTATCTATAAGCGGCAATTTTTTGAGAGGTTTCCCAACTTTTGCCAATTTTTCTACAATTTTTTTCTTTGTAGACGGCTCGTATACTCCGGCAGCGTCTAGCAAAATCAAATGTTTTAATTTATTTGGCTTTTTGGCGCACAAATTTAGTAAGATTCTCCCACCATTGGAATGTCCCAAAGCAATTGCTCCATCCGGGATATTTTGGTCTGCCCATTTTACATAATCATTGATAGTAAAAACTTTTTTGCTCTCCTCGGTAAGACCAGGCACATGAAGCATTTTTACATTGATCCCATTGTCTTTCAAAATTTTAAAAGTAGATCGCCACGGCTCTACCGTGTATGTCCAACCATGAATTATATAAAGATCTGCCATTACGAATCTAGCCCCCAACTTTTACGCCTATTTACGGCTGCTTTTTCACGACGACACAATTTCTTGGCATCTTTTGGGTCTGCCAATAATTTCTCAATAATCCATTCAAGATATTGCGAACCCTTAAATACTAAAGTTTCGCGTCCAGTTGTACGCTTTTCTAGATATTCCAAAGCTTTACGTGGATCGGTGGTAGCTACAGCAGATACGCCAAGCTCTTTTAGTCTTGGTGCAGTGTATTTCTTGGTGCGGCGACCCACCAGTACTACCTTTTCTGGCTTTACATCGGCGATCAGCTCGGCTAATTTCTCGTGCTCATGTCCTTCAATAGAACCTTGGTCTACAATATCACCAATCACCAGCCATTTATGCTCGGCATGCATACGTTTTGCCATATCAAGAGTAGATTCCATTGAAATTAGATGCGCGTTGTAGCTACTATCCACAATATCAATTCCTTTTTTACCCTTAAAATACGAGCTTCTACCTGGTGGCATTTTGATGCCCGAAAAGTCGGAATTAAACGGCATCTTGAGATATTTCATCAAATCTTGCAGCACCAATAGATGAAATGTAAGATCTTTTGGCTCTGGATGATTAAAATGAAAAGTAGTATCGCCATAGGTAAAATCAGTAGAATCTGGATAAACTACATATTTCTTGATCTTAGTTTTATCTATAGGTATTACTTTTGCTTTTATTCCCTTCGTAGCAGCCACCATCACCTTTGAACTAGCATCAATATACACTAATTTGCTAGTATTCTCTGGCAAAGTGGCAAATTCTGCCGCAATTGCTTCATCCAAAGTCTCAAATCTACCTTCTTCTACCTCTTTCTCAAATTGTACGGCGTGCGACAGCCCAATTGACACCCAGATAGTCACCTCTGGCTTGAGCCATTTTGCCAAAAATTCAGCCTCATGCGGACGTTCACCGTCAATCTCTACCACATAAAATTTTTCCTTGTGACGATAAAACAAAGATTTGAATGGCGCTGCAATAAAAAGATAGATCCAACGCAGTTTTGACCCCCTAATTCCCTTCATTCCCAAGAGGTCAAAAGATACGCCAAACGCAGAATTTGCATCATGTGAATAGTGGGCTTTCTTCCCCATTTCATGTTCCAAAAGATGTAGCATCGTAGTCTTACCAGCGGAGCCAGTAATAGCGATTACTCTAGGCTGCCACCTCTTTAGAGCACGGTTCGCAAAATGCCGAAAATACTTCGCAGCCACGAAGTAAAAACGCTTTTTAAACTTAGCGAAACTCATAAAATTATTATATCACAGTCACAACAAAAAAACACCCTTTGGGGCCGCGTCCAGCCGGCCCGTCGCCACGGGCGGCCGGCGCTAATTCTCGCGCTGCCGCGCTCCGCAATGCCCCAAAAAGTGTTTTTTCTGTTGTGACTATTACATCTTAATTTCTGCGTCTACGCCAGCTGGCAAAGAGAGATTTTGTAAGCTCTCGATTGTCTTTGGGGTAGCATTTGCGATATCAATAAGACGCTTGTGCACTTTCATCTCGAACGCTTCACCACCAGTTTTGTAAACGTGTGGAGATTTTACTACGGTAAAGGTGCTGCGCTTGGTAGGTAGTGGAATTGGGCCACTCACGCTTGCCCCAGTACGGATAGCGGTGTCTACGATTTGACGTGCGCTTTGATCAATCACGCGGTGATCATAAGCTTTGAGGCGGATGCGGATTTTTAGTCCTTCATCTTTTTTGGCTTCTGCCATAATAATGACCTTTCTTGTCTGATAACCTCGAAAGAATGGAGTTTTTCAGACTTGATATTAATTAGTATATACCCTAATTATAGCACACTTTTAGAGAAAAATCAACAGCAGCCTTACCAGCTGGTAAGGCTGAGGCGCCAATCTGGGTGCCGCAGACTTTTTGTTGCCAGCTCGCCATTGTATTTTTACTGCAATATGCTACAATTTAATTATAAGCATAAGGAGTACACAATGTCTGAAAAGAAAAATATCTATGATTTGGATGTAAAAGGAATGCGCAAATTATTCCGTGATTTTGCCAGTACTCTTTACGGCCGGACGGTTTTCTTTATTGCTTATTTTGTGCCGTTCATGGCATTTCTCGTCTTAATTGGCCTAGTTTTTGCTTATTTCTTTGCCCCAGAAAAAGACCTGTTCTACCCTATCGTGGCCAGCTTCTTTGCTTTTATAGTGTTCTTTATGTGTGGCAATGCCTATTTTTATGGCGAAGTCCGCAAATTCTCCGATTCAAAACATTAATTGCTCATAAAAAAGACCTCTCTTAAGAGAGGTCTTTTTGTATCAGATAATTAGATTATTTGATAACCTTGGTGATAACACCAGAACCTACGGTTTTGCCACCTTCGCGGATAGCGAAACGGTCGTTGTTATTCATAGCTACAGGAGCAAGCAACTTTACGTTGAAGGTTACTTGGTCACCAGGCATGACAATTTCCTTGTCTGCTGGAAGCTCAACTTCACCAGTAACATCCGTAGTACGGAAGTAGAATTGTGGCTTGTAACCCTTTGAAAATGGAGTGTGGCGACCACCTTCCTCTTTCTTAAGGATGTAAACTTGTGCTTCAAATTCGGTGTGTGGGGTGATAGAACCTGGCTTTGCAATAACTTGGCCACGCTCGATTTGATCACGCTCAATACCACGAAGAAGGAGACCAGCGTTATCGCCAGCTTGACCTTGATCGAGAGTCTTGTGGAAGGCCTCAATACCAGTAACAACTGATTTTTGAGTGTCTTTTAGACCTACGATTTCAACTTCGTCGTTTAGCTTTACAACACCTTGCTCGATACGACCAGTAGCAACAGTACCACGGCCTTTGATCGAGAAGACGTCCTCGATTGGCATTAGGAATGGTTTGTCTAGATCGTGCTCTGGAATATCAAAGTATTCGTCCATAGCGTGAACGAGTTCCATGATAGCATCTTCGTTTTCCTTGTCGCCTTCAAGAGCCTTAGTAGCAGAGCCCTTGATGATTGGAGCGTTGTCACCATCAAAACCATATTTGTTTAGAAGGTCACGAACATCCATCTCTACGAGCTCAACGAGTTCTGGATCAGCGAGGTCCATCTTGTTGAGGAAGACGATGATTTTTGGTACGTTCACCTGGTGGGCAAGAAGTACGTGCTCACGAGTTTGTGGCAAAGGACCATCATTTGCAGCAACTACGAGGATGGCACCATCTACCTGTGCAGCACCGGTAATCATGTTTTTAATGTAGTCTGCGTGGCCTGGCATATCTACGTGTGCGTAGTGGCGTTTTTCAGACTCATACTCCTGGTGGGAAGTAGCAATGGTGATACCACGAGCTTTTTCCTCTGGAGCGTTATCGATTTGATCATAAGCGACTGCTTTGTTGACTTCTGAAGGAAGACGCTTTGCAAGTACATTGGTAATTGCAGCAGTCAAAGTGGTTTTACCATGGTCGACGTGACCCATGGTGCCGACGTTGATGTGCGGCTTGGAACGGTCAAAATTTGCCATTCATTCTCCTTTTATATTATTACGTCTGGAGCGCTAATAAAAACCAGCTCCAAAACTCTACAGTACTATTTTAGACTATTTTTGCCAAGTTGTAAAGAGTAAAATTAGAGCAAAAAAGTTATAGTGTCGATTACCGCGATGCGCTTGACTTTTTATACTGTTTGTGCTATAATTAATACATAGCAGATAAGCTCGTATTTTTTTAGCAGTTCCGTCTTTCATAAAAGGAGGTGGTAGTATGGAAACAGGAATTGATATTGAGAGAACCTGCAATAAAGGACGAAAAATCATGATAGAAGAGTCCGATATCGAAGTAATATTCTTCTTTGATCCACACGAATTTGGCATCACCGAAAGTGAAGCCAAAGCAGAAATCAGGAAGATCATCAATGCCGGAGGTGCATCTGGTGGTTCTTTAGAAAGAATTACCAGGGGGGAGATTAAGATTTATTTCAACCCCTTATTCCACGACAGGTACTCTCGAAACGTAGCTGTAGAACAGATGTTATATGCTATCCGTGGTACAGCAAAATAAGGCTTATGCCTTATGGGCCCCGAATATGGGCCCTTTTTTCTTGCAAAAAACGTGATAGAATAATTAAAAGGATAAAAAATGCCACCATTAGGAAAATCACCAGAAAAAAACTTTACAGGAGAAGATCCAGATACAAGGGACCTCAGATATGATACTCTCCTAGATCTAGCTACTTCCTCTGAAATTAGTCCAGAAGATAGTGAAAAAGCAGAAAAAAGTATCGAATTTAGGAATAAAATGGGCATAATAGGTGATGACGACGGTAAAGATATCGATACAGAAACCGATCTAGCCAAACATGATTATTTGATTGAAAACGGAGAAGTTTACTATCCTACTGACAAATTAAGAGAATTTAGAGAACAAAACCTTCAAGGTCCGATACCAAGAGAATGGCGCGAAACATTAAAAGATAGGGCCCAAAAAACAACAAATGTTGCCATCATTAAAGGTTCAGCCGAAATAGCCACCGATCCTGAAAGTGAAATAATTTCGGCTACTCCAGAGGAAAAAGCAAAGTCAGTTATTGAAAACGCTAATAGGATAACGTTAGAGGAATACAATGGAGACCCAAAATTCCCTTCATGGCTAATAAAAAAATGTAGCGATGACGTTAAAAGGAGAGAAAGCGATTTTACACTTCAGGATAATTCTAGCAAACATGAGCAAAGCATATTTGAAGTCGCCTCAGAACCATTAATTGCATACATATTAAATGGAACTGGTAAAAGAGACGGTTTTTTCCCAGGTCAAACTACGACCGCTAGGTGGGCATCTAAATACGATGACTTTTTTAGAAATACTGATGTGGTATTTTGTATCAAAGACACCAGCAAAACTAAGCTCGGTTGGATCACTTATTCTGTGGACGTGACGACCGCTGCTTCAAATGACAAAAACGATAAAACTGGTGTTGCGGGTAAATTCAGCGATGCAACCTACCTAGACTCAACCGTTCTGAAAACCGCCCGCGGAAAAGAAAGAGCACCTACCCCCTGGACAAACGAAATAGTTTTCTGCAAAAGCGGTAATTACAAATATTCAGAAGAGTATGCGCCACACTTTGTGCTAGGTTTGTCGCGTGACAACTTTTCGCAGATTTTTAGCGAGATGACAATCGACAAAAGCGGTGCTATACTAGATTGCCCACTCAGCGATGAAGTTAGCTTTATGATTACATCGGAATTCTTTGAAGAAGTAAATATGCAACGGGCCAATATCACCGATAAAGAATCTGTACGCTATAAGCAAATTGCGACTCTTCGCAAAATGGCGATGGACAAGCTCAATAATCTTCTAGGAGTTGAACCAGGCGATTCTGCGGCATTAAAGGAGAAATATCTAGAAAAATCTGCCGAAATGGCGCAAAAAGACCCAGTCTACGCATTAATTGTTGCATATTCGAAAAAGCAGAAAAAAAAGTATATCAGTGATCGCAATGGCCAATAAAAAAGCCCCCAAACGGGGGCGGCCTTTAGCGGCAAACTCTATAAGTTTTAATGTCTTATAGTACATTCCCTCCGGGACGAGGTCTTCCGACCAGTATTCAATTAGAAATCTCTTCTATATCTCTCCAAATCTAAATCTCTCTTTATATCCTTGATTTTCCGGATTTTTCTATCCCGAGAATCATCAAAATCTTTGAAGAAAACTAGTTCAGTGAGATAGAGAAAGGGATGGTCCCTAGTAAACAGGCTGTCATCTTGTTTCTTAAATCCAGAGTCAATAAGCCATGTTTCTAGTTCGGCTTTCTGGAAATTATCGATATACATTTTCTCCTCGCAAATTACATCATCTCCTTCTTCGTAGCATATTTCTCCTCTAATTACGTACATAACCTCACCTCCTCATTCATAATGCCAGCTATCACTATAGACTACGTAATAGTCTCAGTCTTTCATCATTGTATAGTTCTGGATAAAACTTTTCGCTACAAATCCTGTGATAATTAGAACGGAGCGATTCTATAAGCTCGGTTTTTCGGGTTGTTTCCTCACCAACTTTTCCTACTACCGCTGCGAATTCTTCGTAACAAATAAGCCTTTCTGCAGGGCGAGTTTCGCTAGTGAGTTTATGCGCCAGTTCTTGTAACTCGACGATTCCCGTAAAATAAAACGGGCAAGCATCATTAAAGCTATCGGCATACGTAGCTAATTGTTCGTGACGCTCGTGTACTCTTTTGTCTGAAATAAAATAAAATCTAAGGAGCTTTTTGTAATCAACTCTCCTAAGTTCATCGCGGGCTTCTTTGATTTTAAGTTTTTCCAAATCGCTTAACTCAGACTCTGGAATTACTTCGCCGGGGTGTAAATAAACCCTTTTTACGACGTCAAAGCGGGACTTATTAATAATTCGTTCCAGATGCCATTCCGCCTGAGTTATTGTTCTGGTATTCACGGAGTACACAGTAGAATATTTTTCATATTCCTCATTTGAGTGAAACAATACGTTTGCATCAATACAAACATCGAAATCTTCTTGCCCCTCGTCTGGAGTGCGGTTGAGTGCATCGTTTCTTAGTTCCAGACTTGGATTATCGACACAACAACGCGCGTCATAACTCCCACACTCGTGGATTTTCTCGCGAAAGATATCTCCAGCAAATTTCGCAAGGTTTCTAGAATATTCAAAAGCTTCATTTACATATCCTGCATTTCTAACTTTCTCTACCAGCTTGGGATCCTCCTCAACACCATTTCTAACATCAAGAACGACTTTTTCGGCCATTCCATTTAATTTCTTTACAAAATCTTTATTCTTAAGATCGCAGTATTTCGTAAGTTCTTTAGAACCTTTATCAAGGAGTGTTCTCCATAACTTTTTATCTACGGATAAGCAAGTGTTTTCTAATTCTTTCATTTATGCGTCCCTCCATTTTTTAATGTACTGTTTTTGCAACTGCTCATATTATATAATATAATTGACAAATAGTAAAACAGATTATATCAAAAAGTAAAATAACAGGGGTAAAAATACCAAAAAACTGTAAAAACCACTTTTACAAATTGGCAAAACGTGTTATATTTAGACCATGGACAACAAAGATATCTTGAAAAAAGCCGGCCTTTCAGACCCCCAGGCCGAAGTTTATAATTGCCTACTAATAAATGGCGCCATGACTCCCGCAGAGCTTGGTAAAAATACCAACCAATCTCGCGAGAATTGCTACGCAATCATCAAAAAACTGGTTGACTTAGGCCTCGCAGAACAAACCAAAGATAAAAAGACTACCTATCGCGTACTCAATCCGTCTAACCTAGAAATCTTAGTAGAGAAACGCCGCAAAGCCATAGCCAAAAATGAGAAAATCGTAAAGGACAACCTCTCTTCTCTGTTAGATATTTTTTATGCGAATAACGAGCTCCCAGGCGCCCGCACGCTAGAAGGGCTTGATGGCATCAAAGAGGTATATCTAGATAATTTACGTGCCAAGAAAGATGTCTATTTTTTGAGAACTCGCGCAGATCGTGTTTTAGGGCATGACGATATAGAGAGTTTTATGCGACAATATCGCAATCAAAGGCCGCTGCTTGGCATTCATGCCTATGGTTTAACGCCAGTTGATAAATACGCCGTCAAAAACGCTACGACTGGGCGAGATGATGCAATTATGCTCCATCGAACGTGGATGCCAGATGCAGATTATACAGCACCAGTCGAAATACAGGCTTATGGCGATAAAGTTGCATTAATATCTTTTAGTAAGGACACACAGATGGCCACAATCATTACGAGCCCAGTTATTGCAGAGGCCGTACGACAAATCCTTAAAATTATGATGAATCTATACCAAAAAACTTTCCCACAGAATCAAAAATGAAAAAGCCCCGGCTGGTTTGCCGAGGACTTTTCCGTTTAAAGTGCTTATTGGGTTGGTTAAGCTGTTTTTACTTCAATTCCAAGATCTTTCAGGTATTCAATGTAATCGAGTCTTGATTTCTCATCTTCTTGCGCTAGGATGCAATCAACGACCTTGTTTACGTCTAAAGCATCCTTGTCTGCCAATAAAATGCAGTACATCCAGTCGATACAATTGTTGTCGACCTTATATCCTATTTCATCGACAAATTTTTTGCCAAACGCTTTCGTGTCGTAGACACAGCTCCCGATGAAATATTCAGGATCGGTGTGTCTCTCCATAATTTCTTTCATTGAAAGCTTACGAAGAAGCACTTCAGATATCTTCGCCATTAAATCATTCGGATAAGAATTTTGGTTCTGGCACATCACGTCATCCACCTCTTCATATCCTAAGACATAGTCAAGGTATCTTTCGATATATTTAGACTCCGTGCAGTCAATACCAATCTCTTTCCAGCGCGATCTTTTAAACTCCAGATCAAAATAGAAGTCATATTCGATAATATCCAGTATTTCTTCTATGTCCGCTGTCGAAGCGCCATTTTCGAAGAGCAAAGTGCAATATTCCAGCGCGTTCTCTTCAAAATTCCATCGGAAATCATCTTCAACTGCAACACCTTTTCTGACGAGTATCTTAGCGTCAAACCCTTTTTTGGCATACTCTGCAATAAAATCTTTGTCGCTAAGACTTGCCAATTCACACCATGAATCTACGAGGATATTGGAAAGATATTCTTTGTCAATTCCTCTGGAACACAATTCCTCGCAGTTTTCCATGATAAAACGACACTTATCTTCCTCGTAACGCAAACCCTCAATAAAGGTTTTAGGATTAGCTCCACGTTTGAAAAACCACTTGTAGTTTTCTGTGAAGAAAACGTTAGTAGTAAAATCGTCAGTGGCATCAGGGCTATCGATAAGTCTCAAAAACAAGTTATCAATATCAATCTGCGCATTTTTAGACACCAGGTATTCATAATTCTTATACACTTCCATCGGAGCCATCATTTTTGCTGCTTGAGTTGCATCGCAACCGGCATCAACGAAGTGTTTCCAGTGTTTGTGCATTTCTGCCTGCACGTCTTCGACGCAAATTTCATCATTCTCGTCAAACGAATCCAACATTTCTTCAAATTTTACCAACACCATCTCATCTTTCATTGCGCGTTCCTCCCTTTCTTCATCCAAACAAATTCTACAAGCCAACCCAATTTTTAAGTATCGAGCACAATTAACAAATTGATACTTATACCCTTAATTATACCACATATGCTTATTTTTGTCAATAAAACCATCATGAGTCAGTGATTTTGTAAACCTAGCCCAGATAATGAGGCGATCTTCCCGTTTTCAAAACTATATACAGAGTTCTTTGTTGTCTAGCGCATTTTCTTCCCCGCCAATTAAATTCCCAAAAAACTTCGCCAAATATTCATCAGTGGCTACTACGCCCTCTGGTATATTAGAGTAATTTGCTCGCACTAAGGCATTGCGAAAATATAAAGAATTTTTCTCGAATAGTTCATTATCCACCTCGTAGCCCAAACTTCGCAAATATTTTTGCAAAAACACCGCCGTAGTACGCGTATTCCCCTCAAGAAACGGGTGTACTTGCCAAATATGCGATGTAAAATTCGCAAGATGTTTTATCTTCTCGTCGTCGGTCATTGCCAGATAACTTGCAGATTTTTCTTCATCAAAATCATAATTCAGCGATTCCTCAAGCAGCCCGTAATCTTGGTATTGCACTGTGGCGCCGTTTAAAATCGGCTCTTTTTTGGTGATATTTACCGTGCGAAATTCACCAGGATGAAAAACGCTGTTGTCTAGTTTTTCAAACAGACGGCGATGATAACTCTTGTATGTGAGAAGATCAAACGAAAACGCTTCATCTGAAAGAATCGCATAGATAGCCTTTGATACCACATCCGCTTCTTTTTCGTCGCTAGGAGCGGCTCCTGAATAATGTCTTTCCACGTCGTCTGCCACTTCGTAGTAGGATTTACGACCTTCTATATGCTCGCTTGCAAGATCTTCCATATATCTAGATGGCTTTAGTCCATCCACGGCCTGCAAACCAAAGGCGGTCTCCCAGTATTCACGTTTTTTCTCTGGAGAAATGTTGTCATTCACTTTTTCGTACGATTCCATATCCATATTTTATCACAAAAGCAAGAAAAAAGCCCCCAATCGCTCGGAGGCTAAAGCGGCATTTTGCCGAAATTAAATTGACAGGACTATAGCTTCTTTTTCGGAGATTACCTCCTCTTTCCTAAGAATATCAACAAAAGCGTTCCAGTGTTTTAGCTCAACTTGTATCGAGTCAACTCTAAAAGCTTTGCCAAATTCTTCGGTCTCGTCTTCTTCTACTGTTAGCCAGCAGATATTCAGACCGCTACGATCCTTGATGATGATATGGGGCTTCCGGTCCCCGTCCACCATTGAAATAATGGAAAAAATTGTTTTTTCCTGAGCTTTGTCTCCATTGGGGATGGAGAGTAGCTCGTTCTTGGCAGATTCGAGCGTCCCCAATACACCAAGGGGGTTATTGAGAAAATCTGCATAAACCAGGCCCCCACCATCTTCAAAAATCATTGTTTTTAAATCAATCATTTTTAGACCTCCCTTCGTATTCGCTAAGGCGCTTTTCGGCTTCCTTGTATTCTTCGACTGCTTTTCTAAATTCGGTATATCGCATACTAGTTTCTATTTTTGCAGCTTCAAAATCCCTTTTTGCTTTCTCGTGCTTTTCCTTGGCTTCATCCTTTTCTCTGAGAAGCTCATAAAATCCAAGCTCTTTGCGTACGTGGTGCTGTTCCTTCTCAATTTCTTCGTCTATCTCAGAAATCCGTCCTCGGCAATCTCTATAATAGAGCAAATCTCTAGACATATTCTCTACCAGCTTCTCTAGGCGACTCTTTTCTTCAAGCTTCTCATCCCGAAACATCAAATATTTTCGCCACTTTTCATCGCAGTACCCACTACGTCTGAGTTCCTTCGGAAATTTTAGGTATAGTTCCTTTCTCTTATCCTGATAATCCTCCCAAGTCGTACTTACCTCTTTATGCAATCTTTCTCTCTTTTCTTTTGCTGCAGCGTATTTTTCGTACGCCTCGTCTTTTTTCTTGTATTTCTCGTGCACTATCTTAGCTAACTTCTGTAATTCGCTCATTCTATCACCAACCTTTCAAATAAATGTACAAGCCCCCTAGCTCCGCCATATTGTACCACCTTTCCCTGTAAAAAGCAACCAAAAACCCGAGTAAACATACCCGGGCTTCTGACGCGATTTTATTTAGAGTTGCGCTTCTCAATAATCTCTTGAGCTACATTAGGTGGTACTTCCTCGTAAGCAAAGAGCTCCATAGAGGATGCAGCACGACCTTGGGTCATACCACGTAGATCACCGGTATAACCAAAGAGGTTTGCGAGTGGACAGAAAGCCTTGATGAGCTTAGCGCCGCCGTTCAAATCTTCCATTTCGTCAATGCGACCACGACGAGAGTTGATATCGCCAATCACGTCGCCCATGAACTCTTCTGGAGTGGTAATTTCAAGCTTCATTACAGGCTCTAGAAGCACTGGGTTTGCTTTCTTGATACCTTCACGGGTAGCAAGAGCACCAGCCAAGGTAAAGGCGAGCTCGGAGGAGTCGACATCGTGGTAAGAACCATCATAGAGGGTAGCCTTGATGTCTACTACTGGATAGCCAGCAATCACACCACCAGCAAGGGTGTCTTCCACACCTTTTTGTACTGGCTTGCGGTATTCCTGAGGAACCACGCCACCCTTAATTTGGTCAATAAACTCAAAGCCTTTCCCTGGTTCGTTTGGCTCAAACTTAATCCATACGTCACCATATTGACCACGACCACCAGACTGTTTGATGTGTTTACCTTGTGCTTCGGCAGTGCCACGAATAGTTTCACGGTATGCTACTTGTGGAGCACCAGTGTTGGCTTCTACGCCGTGTTCACGTTTCAAACGGTCGATGATGATTTCTAGATGAAGCTCACCCATACCAGAAATAATGGTTTGCCCAGTTTCTTCATCGGTATGTACGCGGAAAGTTGGATCTTCCTCTGCCATCTTGGAGAGGCCGATACCCATTTTTTCTTGGTCTGCTTTGGTCTTTGGTTCAACAGCGATAGATACTGGTGGGTCTGGGAATTC
Organism: Candidatus Saccharimonadota bacterium; assembly: GCA_017510705.1. Taxonomy (GTDB): domain Bacteria; phylum Patescibacteriota; class Saccharimonadia; order Saccharimonadales; family Saccharimonadaceae; genus Nanosyncoccus. Next base: position 2,978 of record JAFWMO010000019.1, on the reverse strand, counting down.
GATAGACTCTAGGTGAATTGGATGTGCTGGATCACAGAGTGTAGTACCAGTGGTTACGTTCTTGAGACCTACTACAGCTGCGATATCACCAGCGCCGATTTCATTAATATCCTTGCGATCATTTGCATGCATACGTACCAAGCGGCCGATACGTTCCTTGTCGCCAGTAGATGCATTTAGTACGGTATCGCCAGATTTGAGCTTGCCAGCATAAACGCGGATAAAGATGAGCTTACCCACGAATGGATCGGTAGCAATCTTGAAGGCAAGAGCGGTAAGAGGTTCGGAATTATCTGCCTTGCGAACGATTTTGTCGCCAGTCTTTGGATCGGTACCCACAGTTTGGCCTTGATCACGATCTAGCGGACTTGGGAGGTAATCAGTCATAAGGTCTAGGACCTTTTCTACGATCACACCACGACCATCACCACCAGTTACTAGGAAGAAATCGCCATCAAGCACGCGCTTGCGGAGTGCTGCTTTTAATTCTTCGGTAGTAATAGCTTCTTCGCCCTCAGAGAAGTATTTGTCCATCAGAGCTTCGTCGGCTTGTACAGCTTCCTCGATTAGCATAGAGCGAGCATTTTTTGCTTTCTCTACCATATCGGCTGGGATCTCACCTACGGTAAGTTCGTGGTCGGCATAATCTTTGTAGGTATAGGCCTTCATATCAATAAGGTCTACAACGCCGCAAATATCTTTTTCAAAACCAATTGGAAGGTGGATAGCTACAGCGTTTTTGGAGAGACGCTTGTGGATGGAATCAAGAGATTTGTAGAAATCACCACCGATTTGGTTGATTTTGTTTACAAAACAGATGCGCGGCACGCCATACTTGGTAGCCTGGCGCCATACGGTCTCGGATTGAGCTTCTACACCCATCTTACCGTCAAATACTACTACTGCGCCATCAAGCACGCGTAGAGAACGCTCTACCTCTGCGGTAAAGTCAATGTGGCCCGGGGTATCAATAATGTTGATTTGGTGGCCTTTCCAATAAACGGTAACAGCTGCAGAAGTAATGGTGATACCACGTTCCTTTTCCTGCTCCATCCAGTCGGTATCAGCACCACCGGTACCGCCTTTTACTAGGTCAATTTTGTGTTTAAGACCAGTACGGTAAAGAATAGCCTCGCTGGTCGTAGTCTTACCTGCGTCAATATGCGCAATGATACCAATGTTGCGTAGCTTGGACAGGTCTTTAATTTCGTTAGCCATAAGCTCCTTTGTTATTGTTATTAATCCTTCTCAAGAGTTCCACACTCAAAAATAAGGCATATTTTGATACATTATATCATATTTTTCTCTAAAACAAGAAAAATCCCCGAGATAAAATCTCAGGGGTTTTACTTATGAGGACATTGCCAGCGTTATCGGTCTGGCGGTTTCGGGGTTTTCGCGGAATTTCCGCTCCAGAGTTCTTCTTGTCAACAGACTTACGATTTCATCATAGGCAATTCTCTGTTTTTCTGCATCCATGCCGCTCCACTCCTGGAGTACTTCCGGTGGCGTACACCAGCCACCTTTATAGGCGAGCAAGAAATCTCCTACCGGCATAGAACATTTTTCGGCGACTAAGAAAATCCCCGAAGGAAGTTTTGTGGCCGTCCTGGCTAAACCAGTTGATAACTGTGAGCGCTTTGAGACATACACAATGTCTCTCCAACCGTAACCATCATACAGGCACTTAATTTCTTCGTTGATAGTATCTCTGAATGCTTCAGCGATAGATGGAAAGGCACTCTTGTCTAGTTTATAGAAATCTAGGAGTTTATTGACGACGCTTTCTGCTAAAGCGTTTGCGGCCGTTCTTTCCTGGTTTTTCCTTTTCTCGGCAGGGAGTTTAAAGGTCTCAGCCTTTTTGCTCCACTTTTTCTCTTTCCGAAAATTGCCCAATTTAACATCCTCTAAGGTGCTATTTTTTGAAAACATTTATTTATCCCCCTTTTCATAGTTTTTCGTCTCTATCTTAGTTTTCAAACGACATTTCTAATTATAGCACACTTCTTAACAAAAATCAAGATTTTCTCAAAAAATACCATAGGTAGAGCAGCTAGGCAGCGGACGGCCCTTCCGGTGTACCTATTGCCGCTGCCGGCAGGACTGACGTCCGTGCTGTAGAAGACCAGGTAGTAAGCGACGGAGCTACTGTCCACAGTACTAGACCAGAAGAGCCCGCAGTAGCCTGAGTCATTCAAAGCATCCGAGTACACGTTGCCCGCCCGGTTGAAGTATAAAGGAGCAACAAATAGTCCTTGGTCTCTGCCCTGGGGTATAGTGAGCTAGGCAGCGGAGAGAAAATCCGACGTACCGGTAGTTGTTACGCTGCGGATCGGAACCACCACTAGAGAGATACAAGTAACGGGCGTTGGTACCGGACTGCACGGTGCTAGACCAATAGTAGCCATAGTAACCTGCGTTGAACAAAGCGCGATTATAGATGTAGCCTCCGCGCACAAAGAATAGGGGCCTAGCAGTAAAACCCTTATCTCCGGTGGCAAAATAATTGTAATTACCACAACATCATGCTAGAGTGAATACATGGGGTTGGCAATTTTACAATTAAGAGCCGGTAAGGAGAAAGGAGGTTTATGGATGTTGAAGTCGAAAACATAAAAGTTACGATCAAACTAAAAATTGCTCCTCGTAAGAAGAGCAACTAAATAAACCTTAATTTATTCTACCGCACACCAATTTAAATGTCAACCCCATATAAGAAATCGCCTTTAAACGTGGCATTTTTTGTTTTCGGTATTGGCTGTTACCAAGGCAGAGACTAAGGACTATTTGTTGCTCCTTTATACTTCAACCGGGCGGGAAATGTAAGCTTGAATGCTTTGAATAACTCAGGTTACTATGGTGTTTTTTGGTCTAACACTGTAAATAACGGTACTTATACTTACTATCTAGGGTTTAACGATACGTTTGTCAACCCTGTTAGTCTTAGCAATAGGTTCTTTGGTAGATCCGTCCGCTGC
>JAFWMO010000018.1 GCA_017510705.1 Candidatus Saccharimonadota bacterium | reverse complement strand
TTTGTACTACGCAGGTTACTATGGCTTCTATTGGTCTAGTACTGTGCAGTCCGCTATCTACGCCCGTTACTTGAATTTCAGCAGTGGTAGTTCCTATACGCAGGATGCCAACAACCGGTATTACGGCTTTTCTCTCCGCTGCCTAGCCCGCTAGTTAGCATGCACCTAGCATCCCGAAGGTGGTTATGGTATAATGAAAGTACTCGCGTTATACTTCGGTCACTGACGCCGAGAAAAGTTTTAAAGCTATGTGGTATTGTCATTTATGCCCTTAGCCAAGAGCCGAGCACACATTAGGCTCACATAAATGACTCTAAGAAAAATTAATTTTTAAGGAGTCTTTATGAGAAACTTTAACAAAAACAAAACCGAGCAAGTTGAGGTAATGGCCCTCTTCGGTTATGAAATGACGCCATGCCAGCCGCTGACTTTTAGGCGGCGCGGTGAGGCGGAAACCGAAATAACCGAGCTTCTCCGCACGCAAATTCGCTTTGCGGGTGGTGTTGCACTTCATATCTTTGACGTGCTCGTAGGTCGGGAAAAAATGACGCTCGAGTTTAACTCGCGCGACCTTTCCTGGTCTATAATTTAGAAAAAGCCCCTCGCATGAGGGGCTTTTTATTGGTGGGATGCCATCCGTACGACAACTGCGGCCATAAAAACAATAAGAGCGTTGTTGTTGATAATTAGAGTCTCGTCGCCAAGGGTTTTGACAATCATTTCTGCTAAATGGTCCTTTTCTTCAAGGCTCAAATTCTCCACGCCACACTGAAAAAATTTTTCAAACTCTGCACTTTGGATTATTTTATGGACAATGTTGTTGCTAAATGTCCGATAAGGCATCTCGTAAACTTTCTTCCGGATTTTTTGCAAATTTTCTTCGGAAGTATTCTTTAAAGTACCCATATTGCCACCCCCTTTTTTTAGCATATGTATTTATAAATATATCACATTTTGACGGAAATTGGGTGTGATATAATGGTTGATATGCAGGAATTACAGAAAAGATTAGAAGATCTGGAAGCGGAGTTTTTGCGGTCCTATGAGAAACTAAATATTGCGGATAAAATTGTGACGGCTGGCGTGCTAGCAAAAGAGGTAGAGAACCCAGAAATTTGGCATAATGTAGAAAATGCTACGCACAAAAATCAGGAGCTTGCGAGACTAAACGACGAAATCCAGCCGTGGCAGCTGCTTGGTACGCAGATTAAGGATCTGAAGGAGCTGATGGAGCTGTCTGATGATAGCATGGAAGATGAATTTGGTGAGCAGATTGCGGCTATGGAAGAGGGGCTGTCTGAACTAAAAAAATCCCTGAGATTTACAGGGCCGTATGACAGTAAAGATGCAATTATCCGAATTACTTCTGGTGCTGGTGGCACCGAGGCTATGGACTGGGCTTCCATGCTGGAGCGGATGTATCTGAGGTTTTTTGAGAAAAAAGGTTTCAAAGTGACTTTGCTTGAGCGTGTAGAGGGGGAAGAAGCCGGGATAAAAACTGCCGTGTATGAGGTGTCTGGGGCTAATGCGTATGGGCTACTAAAATCTGAGCATGGCGTACATAGGCTGGTGCGCTTATCTCCGTTTAATGCAAATAATTTGCGTCAAACTTCTTTTGCGCTGGTAGAGATTTTGCCGGTGATAAAGGCGGATGCAGAGGTGCAGATTGATGAGAAAGACTTGCGTATTGACGTATACCATTCTGGTGGGCATGGTGGGCAGTCTGTGAATACGACCAATTCGGCGGTAAGGATTACGCATCTTCCAACTAATACTGTGGTGGCGATTCAAAATGAGCGCTCGCAACTCCAGAATAAAGAGAAGGCAATGGAGATTTTGCGTGGTAAATTGGTGCAGATGCAATTAGAACAGCATGCAGCTACAATCGGGGAACTTCGCGCGGGTGAATCCGCCGGTTGGGGTCAACAGATTAGGAATTACGTTCTTCAGCCTTATAAACTAGTGAAAGATACGCGTACCGGCTATGAATCTACCGATCCAGATGATGTATTAGATGGGCATCTAGACGAGTTTATTGATGCGTTTTTAGAGATGTAAATGTGTTGTCGTGATTGTTTGTTGGGCTGTTTTATTCCGCCTAGGCTTATTTAGGTTGGTGGGGGTTGTAATTTTTACAGCAGTATGCTAGAAAACTCCTGTAATTAAAATAGGAGTAATTTATGGATAAAAAGGATTTTAATGGGTGGATAAAACTTAAAGCCAAAATTCACTATTCTGGAGTGTTGCATTCTATAAAAGACGGCGACATTTGGTGGTGTGCGGTTGGTGAAAATGTGGGGAGCGAGATAAATGGAAAAAGCGAAACGTTTGCTAGGCCAGTTTTGATCGTGAGAAAACTAACTAAATATAGTTTTATTGGCGTCCCGCTTACTACCAAAAAACATGAAGGTAACTGGTATGCCTATTTTGGTTTTAAGAATGCTGAGCAGATTGCGGTAGTTGCGCAGGTTAAGAATATTAGCTCATTTAGGCTGTATAAAAAGATGGGGGCGATACCTGAGTCGGATTTGGAACTAGTTCGTAAGAGCCTATGCTCATTAATTCTTGGCAAAAATATCCCCTAATCTTGCGATTAGGGTGGGCGGGTATCCCCGAATATGTTTCTATTGTATCAAATTCTGGAGAAAATACAAGAGTACTAAAAAGTGTGTTATAATATAAAAATGAATATTTGGCAAGAGCTAGAAAAACCGTTTCTCATCTTGGCGCCGATGGAGGGTGTAACAGATGTGATTTTTCGGCAGGTGGTGGCGAAGGCTGGCCGGCCAGACCTTTTTTATACCGAGTTCACAAATGTATCGTCTTACGCATCCGAAAAAGGGCGTGCAAATGCGCTAGAAAGACTGCAAGTAGTACCTACGGATAAGCCTATAATTGCTCAAATTTGGGGCAAAAATCCAGAGCATTTTGCGGCAATTTCTGAGGCGCTAAAGTCACTCGGCTTCTCTGGTGTGGACATCAATTTTGGCTGTCCAGATAAAAACGTAAATCGCGCTGGCGGTGGTGCGGCAATGATAAAAACTCCAGAGCTAGCCGTGGAATGTTTTAGGAATGCCAAAGCGCATACGGATTTGCCCGTATCGGTGAAAACTAGGCTTGGCTGGAGCAAGGTGGAAGAATTCCATGATTGGCTACCGACGCTCCTCAAGGAACACCCGGCAGCACTTACTGTGCACCTTCGTACTAAGAAAGAAATGAGCAAGGTGGATGCACATTATGAGCTAATTCCAGAGGTAATTAAGCTTCGTGATGAGATTAGCCCCGAGACTAAATTAGTTATTAATGGTGATATCAAAAACCGCGCACAGGCGCTAGAATTACATAAAAAATATCCAGAGGTAGATGGTTTTATGATTGGTCGTGGCGTATTCCAGAATCCGTATTGCTTTACGGATCATGAGCCAACAAGAGAAGAACTGATAGAACTTTTGAAATATCATTTAAGTCTATATGAAGAATATCCACACGAGCTTCCGTATGAGCCGCTCAAACACTTTTTCAAGATTTATATCAATAATTTTCCGGGTGCTTCGGATATTCGCGCCAAATTAATGGAAACTCATTCTGTAGAAGAAGCTTGGGGGATTATAAAAAACATCTAAATTTCTCTTGTAGTAAGAGAAAAAGTGTGATATAATTAAGGTGTTATCTAGACATAAGGAGAGGTCCGTAAAACTCACGAGCGGAAACCAGCCTAAAAGTCTAGTTATTTACATGTAAAAAATATTAAAAAAATTGCGAGAATAATTCTGCCTGTTGTACAGAGGCGGAATTGGCAATATAAAGGAAAGGAATAGAATGCAAGTCATTCTCGGCACCAAAATTGGTATGACCCAGATTATCGGTGACGATGGTGTAGTTACTCCAGTGACTATCCTTCAAGCCGGGCCAATCACAGTGACTCAGATAAAGACTATCGAAACAGATGGTTATAATGCTGTGCAATTTGGTTTTGGTCAGGGTAAGAATCTGAGCAAGTCGGTTACTGGCCACGCAAAAAAGGCTGGTGAAAATATTAGTCCAAAAGTGCTTAAGGAATTCCGTGTTGACGAAATCCCTGAAGGCATGAAGCTCGGCGACACTATCACCGTAGAAGCTTTCAAGCTTGGTGATAAGGTAGCTGTAACTGGTACAAGCAAAGGCAAAGGCTATGCTGGTACTGTAAAACGCTGGAACTTTAATGAATCCCGCAATACCCACGGTTTTAAGGGCGATATTCGTAAAGTCGGTTCTATCGGCTCTATGTACCCACAAAAAGTTTGGAAAGGCAAGAAGATGCCAGGTCGTATGGGCCACGATACTGTAACTGTCAAGAACTTGGTAGTTGCTTATATCGACGTTGCAAACAACCTCATTGGTCTAAAGGGCGCTGTCCCTGGTCCAAAGAAAGGCATTGTGTCTGTGGAGGGAAAGGAGTAATATGGCTACTTTGAATAAAGATATCTTCGGTTTAACCGTAGAAAACCACGAACTCGTAAAACTCGCATATGATGCATACCTTGCAAACTCACGCAGTTCTCACGCAAAAACTTTGAAGCGTGGTGAAGTTCGCGGTGGTGGTAAGAAACCATGGAAGCAAAAAGGCACAGGTCGTGCACGTTTCGGTTCAACCCGTAACCCTATCTGGCGCCACGGTGGTGTAGCATTTGGTCGCACCGGTGAAGAAAACTTTACCAAGAAGATTAGTAAATCCGCAAAGCGTATCGCTATTCGTCAGGCACTCTCTATGAAGAATGCTGACAAAGCAATCTTTATCTTGGATCCAGCAGTAAAACTTACTGGCAAGACTAAAGATGCAGCAAAAGTATTAAAAGACATGAAGCTTGAGGGTAAGAATGTTCTCGCCGTAGCAGCTGAGAAAACTCCAGAAGTTATGCGTTCAGTAAACAACTTGCCAAACGTAAAGCTAGTTCGTGCAACTTATCTTAACGTATTTGACATTATGAATGCTGATGCAATTGTCTTTTCGGATGCGGCACTTAAAGTTGTAGACAAATGGCTACTAGGAGAGGAGAAATAATTATGAATATCCTTGAACCAAGAGCAACCGAAAAAAGCTACCTCGAGCAAACTAACCGTACCTATATTTTCCCAGTTTCTCGTACTGCATCAAAGCAAGAAATTGCCAAGATGGTAGAAAAAGAATTTAACGTGACGGTTACCGATGTACGTACTCTTATCCGTAATGGTAAGAAAACTAAATTTAGCAAAGGCAAACATGCTTATCCGGGCATTACTCACCGCCAAGATAAGAAATTTGCATACGTTACTTTGAAAAAAGGTGACTTTATCAAGGTGTTTGATACGCCTGAAGATGATAAAGCGACCAAAGAAAGCAAAAAGCCAGCAAAGTCTGCTGATAAGAAGGAGGACAAGTAATGGCTATTAAAGCATATCGTCCGATCACTCCGGCACAACGTCAAAAGACGACCGAAGACTATGATCAGATTACAACTAAGAAGCCAATGAAATCTTTGCTCGCAGCAAAGAAGCAACAGGCAGGTAAAAACAACCAAGGCCGCATTACTGTTCGTCACCGTGGTGGCGGCGTAAAGCGTCATTATCGTATTGTTACTTACAACTTGCCAAAAAATCTTACTTTTACTGTAGAGGAAATTGAGTACGACCCAAATCGTTCTGCTCGTATCGCTCGCGTGAAAGATGAAAACGGCGTATATTACTATGTAATCGCTGATACCAAGATGACTAAGGGTACCACTTTTAAGACTGGTGATGAAATTGAAGTAGAGGATTCTAATCGTCTTCCACTTGAAAACATCCCTGTAGGTACTTTTGTCTACGCAATTGAACTTCAACCGGGCAAAGGTGCACAAATGGTGCGCGCAGCGGGTGCTTCTGCGCAGCTGATGGCAAAAGAGAATGGCTATGCCACCCTCAAGATGCCTTCTGGCGAAGTTCGTAAAGTACTTGTAGCTTGCGAAGCATCTATTGGTACTGTTTCAAACTTGCAACATCAGAATGTAAAGATTGGTGCCGCTGGACGTCGTCGCCGCAAAGGTATTCGTCCAACTGTACGTGGTGTTGTAATGAACGCTACAGATCACCCACACGGTGGTGGTGACGGTGGTCGTCACGGTTCTGGTAAAGCTCCACGCACTCCTTGGGGCCAACTTACACTCGGTTACCGTACTCGTCATAACAAGAAAACTAATAAAATGATCGTGCGCAGTCGCCACGAAGGAAAGAGGAAATAATGTCGAGGAGTCTAAAGAAAGGTCTATTCGTAGACTACAAACTCGCAAAGAAAGTTGCCGCTCTCTCCAGTGAAGATCGCACCGTTATCAAAACGTGGGCACGTCAATCTACAATTTCTCCAGAAATGGTAGGTCGCACAATCGCCGTTCACAACGGCAAAGTTCACGTACCAGTTTTCATTTCAGAAAACATGGTCGGTCACAAACTTGGTGAATTTGCGCCAACTCGTAAATTTAAGCGTCATGGCGGTAAAAAAGCTGCTGAAGCTGCCGCTGCGAAAGGAAAGGCATAATCATGGCTAAGACTTATTTCGCACACGCATATGAAAAAGGCATTGATTCAATGCCACGCAAGACCAGTGTTGTAGCTGCTCTTGTACGTGATCGCTACGTTGCTGATGCTGTAGTAATTCTAGAGCACACTCCACGCCGCGCTGCCCGTGCAGTCCTCAAGGCTGTGGAATCAGCAAATGCAAACCTTCTCAATAATTCAAAGGTTAGCATTGATCCAAAAACTATTCGTATTGCAAGAATTTTTGTAACAAGTGGCACCAGGATGCGTCGCTACAAACCTGCATCTCGTGGTCGTGCACTTCCTTACGAAAAGGTAAGTAGCAACATCTTTGTCGAGGTCGCCGGCGAAGAAAAAGTAAAGAAAGCTGCTCCTGCAGAAGCTGAGGCTAAAGCAAAGGCAGAAAAGGAGAAAAAGTAATATGGGTCAGAAGGTTAATCCCATCTCTTACCGTCTCCAGGTCAGCAAAGATTGGTCTTCAAAATGGTTTACCAGGAAGAGCGATTTTCGCCATTGGCTAGTGGAAGACGTAAAGATTCGTGAACTCATTGAAGACCGCTTCAAAAGCCGTCCAACTATTGCACGAATCAATATTGAACGCTCCGCAAATCTTACTACCATCACTATTCTCACTGCAAAAGCAGGTGCTGTAATTGGTAAGCAAGGTGCGGGTATCAATGAGCTTAAAGCTCAACTAGAAAAAATCGTTGATGGTCCTATCCGTATCAACGTAGAAGAAGTTAAAAAACCAGAACTCAACGCAAAGCTCGTTGCCGAAAACATTGGTTTTCAACTTGGCAAGCGTATGAACTTCCGCCGCGCAGTAAAAACTGCACTTCAATCTACAATGAATGCAGGCGCCAAAGGTGTTCGTATCGAGGTTTCAGGCCGTCTTAACGGTGCTGAAATGAGCCGCCGCGAGAAATTTATTGAAGGTTCTGTGCCTCTACATACCTTGCGTGCAGACATTGATTTCCATTGTCATCACGCACCAACAATTGCTGGTATCGTAGGCGTAAAGGTCTGGATCTACAAGGGGGAGAAATAATATGGCTATTTTATTACCAAAGAAAACTGCACACCGCAAGGTACGCAAAGGCAAAAATGAAGGTGTAGCTACTCGTTGTAACACTGTAGCATTTGGTGACTATGGCCTGATGTCTCTAGATAATGAGCGTATTAACAGCCGCCAAATTGAAGCAGCTCGTCAAGCTATCACCCGTTATATTAAGCGTGGTGGTAAGATTTGGATTCGTATCTTCCCACACACTCCAGTTACCAAGAAACCTCTAGACGTAAAAATGGGTTCCGGTAAAGGTGAACCACAGTTCTTCGTTGCAAAGGTAAAAGCTGGTACTGTGATGTTTGAAATCGCAGACGTAACCGATGAACAAGCTAAAGAGGCTCTTCGCCTTGCTTCTCATAAGTTGCCTGTGAAATGTAAAATAATTAAGAAAGAGGAGTTCTAATATGGCACACACATTAGTAGGAATTGTGACCTCCGACAAGCGTGATAAGACCATTACCGTCTCCATCACGAGTCGTGAGACTCACCCACTTTATCGCAAGCAGTACACGAAGACTCGTAAATATACTGCTCATGACGAGAAGAATGAAGCAAAGGTAGGCGACAAAGTAGAAATTGCTGCAACTCGCCCACTTTCAAAGACCAAAGCTTATACTTTGGTAAAGATTATTGAGCGTTCTCATGGCACAGTTGAACTTAAAGAAGATGTAATGAATGTAGAAATGCCAGAGAAAGTTGGCGCAGACAAAGCCGCTAAGGCTGAAGTTGCCAAGGAAGGGGAGGAATAAAATGATTCAGCAAGAAACTAGACTCAAAGTTGCCGACAACAGCGGCGCCAAGGAACTTGGCGTGATCCGCGTGCTTGGCGGCACCCGTGCTCGTTATGCACATGTTGGAGATATTGTAACTTGCTCGGTCAAGGAAGCATCCCCAACTGGTAACGTTAAGAAAAAAGCTGTTGTAAAAGCCGTAATCGTACGTACTGTTGCTCCAATTCGTCGTCCAGATGGTTCTACTATCCGTTTTGACGAAAATGCAGCAGTGCTAGTAAACGAAGATAAGACTCCAAAAGGCACCCGTGTCTTTGGTCCTATCCCACGCGAACTACGTGATCTTGGCTTTTCTAAGATTATCAGTCTTGCACCGGAGGTACTATAATTATGGCAAACCTAAAGATTAATGACAAAGTTATGGTGATTTCTGGCGACAATAAGGGCAAAACTGCAAAAATCGTCAAGATGGACCGCGCAGCTCATAAAGCCATGCTTGAAGGCCTAGAAGTTCGTGAACGCCATATGAAGAAATCTTACCTAAATCCAAAAGGTGGTAAGAAAACTATCCATGTAGGTATCGATCTATCTAACCTAAAGCTAGTAGAAGCTGCTAAAGTAGAGAAGAAATCTGCAAAGAAGACTGCTGATAAAAAAGCAGATAAGAAAAACGCTAAGAAAGGAGCTAAGTAATGGCGGAAAAGAAAACGGCTGCTAAAGCTACTGCAAAAACTGTAGCCAAAGCACAACCACGCCTCAAAGAGCTCTACGACAAAGAGTTCAAGGCGAAACTTGAAAAAGAACTCGGGCTTAAGAATATTAACCAAGTCCCAGAACTTAAGAAAGTTATCGTTTCCTGTGGCGTTGGCAAAAAACGTGAAGATAAGAAGTTTACCGAGACCGTAGAACTTACACTTGCTAAGATTACTGGTCAGGCACCAACCTCTCGTCTTGCAAAGAAATCAATCGCAACCTTTAAAATTCGCAAAGGAATGGGTGCGCCAGTTGGCTATCTCGTAACTTTGCGTAACGATAAAATGTATGAATTTGTTGATCGCTTGATCAATATTGCACTTCCTCACGTACGTGATTTTCACGGTGTGAGTCGTACTGCATTTGATAAGCAAGGCAATTACAACTTGGGCCTAAAGGAACAAACTGTATTTCCAGAGATCACCTTTGAAGATGCATCTGCTCTCCACGGCCTAGAAGTAACATTTATTATTAAAAATGGTTCAAAGGAAGGAAGCACTAAATTGCTAGAACTCTTCGGAATGCCTTTCGTAAAGGAGGACAAGTAAGATGGCTAAGAAATCTGCAGTTCTTCGTGACGAAAAGCGTCGCAAAATGTATGAAAAATATGCTGCCAAGCGTGCAGAACTAAAAGCTGCTGGTGACCTAGAAGGTCTTCAAAAGCTCCCACGTAACGCGTCACCAACTCGTCTCAAAAATCGTGACATGTTGGATGGTCGTCCACGTGGCTATATGCGCCGTTTTGGCCTAAGCCGTATTAACTTTAGGGAAAAAGCTTCTAAAGGCGAAATCCCAGGTGTAACTAAGAGTAGCTGGTAGGAGAAAGGAGAAAAATATGTCGTTACAATCTACTGATCAAATCGCTGACCTGCTTACGCGTATTCGTAATGCGATAAGTGCTGGCAAGACTGAAATTCTCGTTCCTACTTCTAAACTCAAAGTAGCAATCGTAGAGATTTTAGTAAAGAATGGCTATCTTGCTTCTTACACAGTAGAAGATGGAAAGCCACGTGGCATTCTTCGCGTTGTAATTAACGAGCCAGGTACTATTGCCAAAATCAACGAGATTACCAAAGTTTCAAAACCAGGCCGTAGAGTTTACTCTGCTGCAGCTGAAATCCCAACCATTAAATCTGGCCGTGGTGCAGTCATTGTGTCCACTTCTAAAGGTTTGATGACTGGTCGTGATGCTAAGAAAAATAGTCTCGGCGGCGAAATTCTAGTAAAAGTTTGGTAAAAAACAAACTGTGCAAAAAATCTCCTTTTGGAGATTTTTTGTTGCATTTTGCTATTGTTTTATTTTGCCACGAGCATTATAATAGAAGTATTAAATGGAGGTAAAATGGTAAAACATAAACGTTTAGGTTATGCGATGTTTGCGTTGGTATTTTGTGGTGCAATTGCATCGCTTAATGTCTTCGCGGAAGAAAGCATCCGTTGTGCAACCGGTATTACGAGTGCAAGTTGTTTTGCGGAGACGGCCGCGGATTTAATTGCTGGCATTGGTAATTCAGCCGTAAATGATATTACCCTAAAAAACACGATTGTATTTTCTGACAGCATGGATATTGATATTACTGGGAAAACTATTACTTCTGGTAATTTTTCTGCATTAAGCATTGAAGGCGCAAACACCATTGTGTCTATTGATGGGGATGGGGAAATACTTGCTCAAGGTGGAAATGTTGTAGAGCTAGGAGCTGGTGCAACGGCAAATCTAAAAGGTGGAACTTTGAAGATGCTTGCACATGGAAGCGGCTATGGTTTTTATATTTTTGGAGGGTCGACGTTGAATATGACTGGTGGCGTAGTTGATACTACTGCAAGTTATGGTGCTGCGGTTGGTGGCAATAATACAACTGGTGATATGAACTTTATTATGTCCGGTGGAGAACTAAAATCACAATACCAAACAGTGTTTATGCCTTCTCAAGTTAATTTGAAGATTTCTGGTGGGACATTAAACGGTGGTATTTATGTAAAGATGGGCCAGATTGAAATAACTGGCGGTACAATTAATGGAATTGCCTCGGCTAGTGGCCTTGATGCTCTCGAAGATTACTACAATCTTGGGGACGGCTATGCGTGGCTTGGCGACGCTATCGCTGTTCAGGGAGGTCAATACAGTAGCGCTAACCCAACCTATGGAAATTCATTGAATATAAAGATTACTGGTGGTAAAATTTCTGCGGCAAATGGTTCTGCGCTTCTAGTATGGAATGCTGGCAAAATCGCACAAGATATGAACGTCGAAATATCTGGCGGTACTTTTTCTAGCAAGGCTGGCGTTGATGTGATTCGTCTTATTGAAGATGCGCATGATATTGTGCCAAATCCTGCAGCTGGTTTTGGTGTAGTGGATAATGAAATCGTCACGACGATATCTGGTGGTGAGTATTCGAGCGAAGTTAATACCGCCTATATTGCTGATGGGTATGATGAATATGATAAAGGCCCAGATGGTCCATATTTTGTGGACGCAGAAACGACGGTCGATTTGCCAGATAACCTCTTTTTGCAAGTTGGCGAGGCGGAGACTGTGACACTATCTGAAGTTGCCAAGAAATATGGTACGTTTGGGAATTCATCTGATGTAGCCACCCTAAGTGATACCACAATTACTGCAGATAAGGTTGGCTCTGGTCTTATTAACTTTAATTTGCACAATTATAAGAATCCTATTGATCGCAACATAAATGTGGTCGTATACGAGGTTACTCCTGGTGAGAATAGCGACATAGACGAAACGTCCCAAAATGTACTGGCGGATTTTGTGGGTCGCCAAATATCGGAGTTGCTTAAAAGCGGTAAAACCACTAACGGTAAGATTGCATTTAATAGTAATAATCTCGATGATCTAAAAGTGAGATTGGCTAGCGGTCAAACTATAAAAACGGTGCTTTATGTAGATTACAAATATGATGAAGATGAATATGAGTATGCCGATGCACACGACAAAATCATGGCAGAACTTGGCGAAAACGAAAAGATTCTAGCTATGTATGATGTGTATGCTGATATCTATTCATCTGATGGCACATATCTAGGATATGTTTTAGAGATGGATACACCACTCCCATTTGTAATAGACACTTCATTAGAATCTCTTGCTCCAAGTATCGATCTCGAGCCAGCGGATGGTTATACTAGGGAATTTAGCGTAATTCGTGGACATTATGCTATCGACGGTGAAACGTCTGCCGCCAGAGTTGATTTTGTGCGTGATGGAAGCAAGTTTACTATTACAAGTGATAAGTATTCTACATTTGTATTAACCTACGTAGACACCGCAAAAGCTCCAGATACAGGCGTGATAACTCGTCAAGGTGGTTCCGCAATGGGTGCGACAATTGTTGCGTCGATCGTGGCCGGTTCGCTTACAATGATTTCTAGCTTTATATTTATAACGAGAAAGATAAATGCTAGAAAGAACTAAGTAGCCTCGCAATCGTTACGGTAAAATCCCCTGTTTTTGCAGGGGATTTTGCTTGTTTTTTGAAGATTTTTGTGATATAATTGTGAGAATATTAACAATAAGGGAAAGATATGAGTCGTATCGGAAAACAACCTATCGAAATTCCGGCAGGAGTGACAATTACGGTCGGCGACAAAGAGATTACTGTCGCAGGGCCTAAGGGCACTCTCATTGTTCCGGTTCAGCCTAAGACTAAAGTTACAGTCGAAGGTACTACGGCTACCGTTACCCGTGAGGATGACGAGCCAAAATCTCGTGCTTGGCACGGCCTACAACGCGCTCTTCTAAACAACGCTGTTGTTGGTGTGACCAAAGGTTACGAGAAAAAACTAGAAATCAACGGTGTAGGTTTTCGTTTGTCAGGTGGTGGCAAGGAAATTGAAATGGCACTTGGTTTTTCACACCCTGTGAAATACAAAGCTCCAGAAGGCGTTGATCTTGCAACTAATAAGATGGAAATCACAGTAAGTGGTATCGATAAGCAAAAAGTCGGCCAAGTTGCTGCTGAAATCCGCAGCCTCAAGAAACCTGAGCCATACAAGGGTAAAGGTATTAAATATGTTGATGAAGTTATCATCCGTAAGGCTGGAAAGGCAGGAAAGAAATAATGAATAAAGTATTTAGAGCAAACCGCACCCGTGCTAAAATCCATGGCACCGCTGAGCGTCCACGTCTCTCCGTTCATTTTTCGAACCTACACATTACCGCTCAAATCATTGATGATGACAAGAAGGTAACTCTAGCCTATGCTACTACTGTAGGCGCTAAAATGACTGGTACCAAAACGGAAAAAGCAGCTAAAATTGGTGAAGAAATTGCCAAAAAGGCAAAGACCGCCAAGGTAAAGAAAGTTGTATTTGACCGTGGTTCTAAATTATATGCAGGCCGTATGAGCGCTTTAGCTGATGCAGCTCGCAAGGAAGGATTGGAGTTTTAATCATGACTGATGACAAAAAAGCCCCAAAAGTAATTAATAAGTCTGGCACCCTCAAGATGACAGACGAAACCGCTGCCAAGAAAGAAGTTAAAGATATTTCTGGTAAGAAGATGGACAAAAGGAACCGTCGCGACCGCGTAAAAGCAGATGTGGCGCCAAAAGAATTTGACGAAATCACTATCGCAGTTGATCGTGTTTCTCGTACTGTGGCTGGTGGTCGCCGTATGCGTTTCAAGGCACTTGTCGCAATTGGTAACCACAAAAACAAAGTTGGTATTGGCGTAGCTAAAGGTAACGATGTTACTACTGCTGTCGCTAAGGCTACTTCTAAAGCTAAAAAGACCATGATTACCTTTAATATGGATGGCGAAACCATTTGCCACGAGACTCGTACTAAGGTAACTGGTGCAGATGTGCTTCTCAAGCCAGCTGCTCCGGGTACTGGTATTATCGCTGGTGGTACAGTTCGTTCTATCGTTGGGCTTACTGGTGTAAAAAACCTTATCTCAAAGAGCCTTGGTTCTACGAATAAGGTAAACATCGCCTATGCAGTAATTGAAGGTTTGAGGCAACAAGTTCCACGCAAAGATTGGAATGGTGCAAAAGCTCCTAAGGCAGAAAAACCAGCTGCAAAGAAAGCCACTAAAAAGGAGGCTAAATAATGAAGTATAATGATTTAATCGTAGAAAAGAATACCCGTCCTTCTCGTAAGGGCCGTGGTATTTCTGCTGGCCAAGGTAAAACTGCTGGCCGCGGTACAAAAGGTCAAAAGGCTCGTACCGGCCATAGCAAGATGCCAGCTGGCTTTATGGGTGGCCAACGTGCTATCATGCAAGCTATCCCAAAGCTCAAGGGTTTTAAGTCTTTCCATCCAAAGGCAGAGGTAGTTTATACCGATCGTTTGAATGGTCTAAAGGGTAAAGTTGATAACTTTGCTCTAGCAGAGGCAAATCTTATTTCTAGTCCGTTTGTAAAGGTAAAAATCATCACCCGTGGTGAGCTTACCGCAAAAATTGATCTAGAAACTCAGTTTGCTTCTAAGAGCGCTGTAGAAGCTATCAAAAAAGCTGGCGGTTCGTTCAAAAAAGTTGCTATCTTGCAAAAGCCAGCAAGCAAGAAGGAAGCTTAAATATCTTTCTTAAGAGTTGGACTTATTCGTTGTTATTTTCATAACATACAAGTCAAATAAAAGAGACAGATGCCCTAAGGGGCGTCTCTTTTATTTGTTGATGTTATAAAAATAACACTCACAAATCTATTTTTATACTCTTAAGAAAGATATATTAAGCTTCTTTTAATCTATCTATGCTATAATACTAACAGATAGGAGTTAATATGGATGAAAAAGAGCTAAAAACTAGCCCGAAACAGCGGTTTGTGATAATTTTGATTGCAGTGGTAATGCTAGGTTCAATAATAGCGAGTTATGCTGCAATCGTAATAAATGGCGGTAAGTCTAGTAGCGGTACTACCAGCAAAATTTCTGATGAAAAAATGCGTGAATACGAGGATGATTACGCCAAGAAATTAGCTGAGTTTAAATCTACTACAAAGAGTGATTTTGATAAGTTTTATAAATATCATACAGAGATAAAAGCTTACAACGAGGCTTCGGCAAATTCTGGGCCGGTAGAGAAAAAGGATTTAGTGGCTGGTAGTGGTCGCGAACTAACAGATGGAGATAATGATTATCTGGCTTATTATGTGGGATGGTGTGCGGATGAGAGTATTTTTGACTCGTCTTTTGATAGCGACAAGAATCCGGCTGCTTTTGCAAAGATTTTGGACGCGTCTGTAGGGATGATAGAGGGCTGGAATACTGGGGTAGAAGGTATGAAGTTGGGCGGTATCAGGGTGATTACGGTGCCTAGTACTTTGGCATATGGCAGCTCTATGGAGATTTGCGGAGGATACAACAAACCTCTTAAATTTATGATTATGCCAATGGAGAAAAAAGAGCCACTTAGTACGCTTGCTTCGGAACTAGACACGGCGTATCTTAGGCTTCAATATGCGCAATATGGCATAGACTACGACAGCGAATATAATTATTGACATTTTTAAGCTTATGTGGTATAATGGTAGGTGAAGCTTGTAATGGAGGACTAAGCCTCCAAGGGAGGCTTAGAAAATTAGAAAGAGAGGGTTAGTGATATGGTGATTTTGTTTTTTGTGTTTTGTTTATTGTTTGTAGTCTGTGGGTTCATTTTCGGATTTAACTCAAAAAAACGAGTTTGGTCTAAATGGACCAGAAAATGGACGGTAAGGACGAGAAGGCCAGGGAAAATAGTGGTTATTTCCGCTATTATTGCTGAGTGCGTTGGCATTATACTAATGTCGGTGTTTACCGGTACTTTTGTAAAATTACTAGGTCTCTCTATGAGCTACGCCGAAGCGGACATAAATCCTTTTTGGGTCTTATTGTCTGTGCTGATTGCTATAGCAATTTTCGTCGGAATCATAGTATGGTTTTCTAGATTGGCTTATAAATTTGGCCAAAATACAAAAGAAAAATTTTTATCCTCTGGCCGTTAAGGCCGGGGGATTTTTCTTGCCAAAAGCGGAATGATGTGGTATAATATATTGTAGTAGATTGTCATATAAAAAAGGAGGGAATTTATATGAAGTACGTTCCAATTTTTACGGCGATTTTCGCCTTTGTAACCTTTGTTGCAGTGGGCATTATCCCATTATTCTTTGTCCGTATCGTGAAAGTGCGTGGACGAAAAAGGATCAGAATAATAACAAGGTTTGAAAAGCAACTAATTACTGGCATATGCGCTTTTTTTATGGGTATGTGCGCCATTGCGTGCACCCCGGTGCTGATACCGTATGCCGAGTGGCTGGTAGATGGCAATAAGGCATATCCGTATGTAGCCACTGGCATAGTGGCGGTTCTTCTGGCGGCATATATTGTGGTGGTGTATACGATATTGACGCTGGCCGGAAAAGCCAGACTTAAGAAATTAAAAAACTCCCTGAGCGGTTAACGCTCGGGGATTTTTCTTGCCAAAAGCGGAATTATATGGTATAATCATATAAAATTCATTCTTAAGGAGGGGAGAATATGCAAATTAACAATTTTTCTGAAGTTTTAGTTTGGCTTATTCCATATATCATTGGTGGAGTAATGCTAATTACTACTGCAATCTGCGCTGTACTTTTTACAGAGACAGTGCGCATTGATGGGCGTTTTTGTTCTATTCGATTTAATAGGGATAACCGTATTTTTATTGCTGGAATTGAAGCGTTTTATTATCTAATTCTTAAGATTTGCTGTTCCCAATTGTTGATGGAATTATGCAAAAATGATCAATTCTTCACTATGGTGCTTTATGATTTTATTGTCCTTATTTCGATCGCGTTGCATTGGTATATCGTTTACTTGGTTTTCACTAAAGTTAGTGGTATGAGGCAAAAAGCTTTAAGTATTCAATTAAAAAGGAGGGGCGAATGAATTATTGGCATCTATTATTAATTGTCGATGGGCTATACTTGATTGTGTCTATCATCTTCTTTGGCGTACTCTCTTATCGAATCGATCATTGGTTTTACTTTGATAAAGAGAGTAATTCCATTACGTCTAATTACACAAAAGCTACAATGCTCCAAACTATACTCAACTTTGTATTCTTTTTTACATCGTTGATCAGCTGTAGCTTGGCAATTGCTTTAGCGTGGATTACGCATCTTTTTACTAATCAATTCTTCGTAATATGTTTAGTCTTTGTATTTGTTTTAGGTTTTATGGAAATACTGCTCGGCCCTTTCTTTAGGGACAAACTCGTCTCCTATTACTTGCAATGGGGTGAGGATTCCGCCAAAAGAATCGCTTTGCAAAACGGATGCGACATAGACGTGATTACGAAGTGGTTTGATGATGAGCCAAGCCCTAGATTGGAATAAACTAAAGAAATTAAAAAATCCCCTGGGCTTAACGCTCGGGGAATTTTTGTGGTAAAATAGTATTTATAACTTTGGAGGAAAATGAAAATTGCGATTTTGGGGGCGGGGGCGTTTGGCACTGCACTCGGTGGTATTTTGGCGGACAAAGGTTATGATATAGATTATTATGATAGTAAATGCGAAAAAGAAACTCTGCATGAAGTGCTAGATGATGCAAAAATGTTGGTGTTGGCGGTACCAAGCAAGGCTGTGCCATATCTTTTGCCCCATCTGCCCAAAAATAAGCCGATGGTAGTTGCGACTAAGGGCATTTTGTCTGATAAGATTTTTGCTGATTTTAAAGACTATATGATTATTTCTGGGCCGGGGTTTGCAGATGATATCAAGGCTCACAAAAATGCCAAACTTACCGCCACGGATAATCGTATTGAGGAGCTATTTGGCACGGATTATCTTACTTTTGATCGTACGACGGATGAGAAAGGCGTGCTAATGTGCGGGGCGCTCAAGAATGTGTACGCACTATATTGTGGGCTTTTGGGGCTAAAAGCCGGCACTGGTGAGCACATGGAGTTTCTGAAAGGGACAGCAAATGAGATGAAACTCGTGCTACTAGAAAATGGTGCAAAAGCAGAGACGGTAGATTTGGTTTGTGGCAAGGGTGACCTCAAGATTACTTGTGATTTTCCATCTAGAAATTATGAATTTGGGCAGATTCTTCGCAAAAACCCAAAAGCTGAGCCAGAAAAAACCGTAGAGGGGTTGTCTGCACTAAAAAAGATCAAAAATGGTGAAATAATGGTGCCTAAAGAGGCGACAAAGCTAAAAGATT
Source organism: Candidatus Saccharimonadota bacterium (assembly GCA_017510705.1). Classification (GTDB taxonomy): domain Bacteria; phylum Patescibacteriota; class Saccharimonadia; order Saccharimonadales; family Saccharimonadaceae; genus Nanosyncoccus. Next base: position 20,838 of record JAFWMO010000018.1, on the reverse strand, counting down.
TGATTAGCAGGAGCAAAGAATGGGCCTGAATGCTAAACAAAAGCAGGCGGTAGAATACCTAGATGGGCCACTTTTGGTGCTGGCGGGTCCGGGCACCGGTAAGACTCAACTTCTCTCTGAAAAGGTGGCATATATTTTAAAAAATACCGACATGGCGCCAGAGAATATTCTATGTATTACTTTCACGGAGAATGGCGCCAAAAATATGCGTGAAAGGCTAAAAAAGATAGTTGGAAAGGATGGCCTCAAGGTAAACGTCTCTACTTATCATGCTTTTGGGTCGGAGATTTTGGCGCAATATAAAAATTATTCGGACGAATATACCAGAAAAATTGACAGCCCGATAGATGAGGTAACGCAATTTAAGGTGGTAAAAGAAATTCGGGATAAGTTGCCGGGGACGGATATTTTGCATGGTGACAATATCAAGGATATCATAGAGGTGATTTCAGCGGCAAAGGGCGCAAATCTTTCGGCGGAGGACTTAAATAAAATTGCTGAGATAAATATTGAAGATTCCAGGGTACTATCCGAGGCAATTTCGCCACTACTTCTAAATGTGGTGCCGAGGGATTTTGAAAAGTCTTTTGAGAATGCATACCGGCCAATTTATGAGATATTAAGAAATTATGCCGAGGCGGCACCAGAGATAAGTTTGGGCGAGTATAAAACTCCGGTGCATCGTAACATTGCATTGATTGCCAAAGACATGAAAGACGCGATACTAGAGGCGGAAAGCGCTCACAAAATTACGCCTTTATCTAAGTGGCGAGATGGTTATTTTGAAAAATCCGAGAAGGGCACCTATAGATTAAAAGATAGGGTGGCGAATAAAAAACTGCTGAGTATAGCAAAAGTGATGACAAGGTACGAGGAGAGACTAAGGGAGGAGGGGTTGTTTGACTATGATGATATGATACAAGAAGCAGTAAGGGTACTAAAGGCTGACCAAGGTTTTAAGCTGACACTAGCTGAGCGGTATCAGGTGATTATGCTAGATGAATTTCAGGATACAAATCCGTCGCAGCTGGCGATTATTGAGTCCATCACAGATTATGATAAGCCTATGATTATGGCGGTGGGCGATGACGATCAAGCAATTTTTGAATTCCAAGGGGCTCTTTCGTCTAATTTTGCGAGCTTCCAGGAGCATTATAATGCAGAAGTGATTGCGCTTACTGAGAATTACCGTAGCACACAAGAAATTTTGGATTTTTCGCATAAAATTATTATGGAAGCGCCAGACCGCTATGCAGACAAAGAACTAATTGCCCACAAAGAGCCACTTAAATCTACGGGCATTCTGCGTGCGGAATTCCTAAGTTCTGATATGGAGTATTCTTATGTAGCAGACGAAATTGCAAGGCTCATAAAATCTGGCGTCAAACAGAATGAGATTGCAGTGATTTCGCAAAAGCGTAAATATTTTGAGCCACTTTTGCCGTTTCTTAGTGAGCACAAAGAGATAAAAATTGCCTATGAAAAACAAAATGACCTCATGGGTGACGAAAGAATGCACCAGATTTTTACGATTGCAAGGTATATTTATGAGTGCGCAAATGAAAAACGTGTGGACGTGTCGCTTCTAGAGATTTTGTCGTATCCGTTTTTTAAATTGCCGATTCTGGAAATAATTAAGCTTTCGGGGGTGGCAAAGTATGATAAACGGTCGGCGTTTGAAGTATTTTCTGATTCTGGAAACGAAGATATTAAGACCGTGATGACATTTTTTGCGAATTTGATTGCAAAATCTTTCAACGAGCCTTTGGAGATTTTTCTGGATTACTTGGTCGGAGCAATGCCGCTTGAAGGTTATAAATCGCCGTTTCTAGAATATTATGCCAAGGAAAAAGATTATGCAACTTTTACATTGTATGAAGACTTGGCGGCTCTAAGGGGGCGCCTAAGCAAGCATTTTGGTGAGAAAAATTTGCGCCTAAGTGATTTGATCATGATGCTGGATGATTATGCGGAGGCAGAGATGGGGCTAAATGTAGTGAGCCCGTACAAGGAAGCAGAGGAAGCGGTACAAATTTTGACGGCGCATGGTTCCAAGGGGCTAGAGTTTGAGCATGTCTTTATAATTTCGGCAGATCATATAGCTTGGGGCAAAGGTAAGGGGAATAACAATCTACTAAGCTTGCCAAAAAATTTAACTCATATTCGGCATACTGGCGTAACGGATAGTGAAAGACTGAGGGTGCTTTACGTAGCTTTGACGAGGGCCAAAAGCCATCTGTATATTACTAATTCAAAGCATGACTTTAACGAAAAATCCCCGGAGAGACTGGAATATTTTGAAGAATACGAGGAAGATGGCGCTATAATTTCGCCGTTAATTCCATCCGGTAGGGTAGAAATTCACTACGATCTAAGCGCGCCGGAAATTGCCGCAAAAAATGTGCGAAATTGGTTTTTACCATACGTAAATGCTTCGCCGGATTTGATGGCAATTTACAAGGAGCGTGTGGCAAACTACCGGATGAGCGCATCGTCTCTTACGTCTTTTGTGGATATTTGTTATGCTGGGCCGGAAAAGTTTTTTGAGGAAAGAATTTTGATGGCGCCTAAGGAAGCGCCGACGGAAGCCATGATTTTTGGTATATTAGTACATGCGACTTTTGAGAAGGTGACCAACGAAGGCATTTCAGACGAGGAGGCGGTAGAGTTTTTCTTGTCTGAGCTAGAAAAGCAAGATTTATCAGTGGAGACTAAGAGTAAGTTGCGTGAAAAAGGGCCGGCAGACTTGGTAATTTCGCTAAAAACTTTTGCGAATATATTACGTGATGGCGAGGCAGAGGTGAATCTCGGTTCGGATAAATTAGTGATAAACGGCGTGCCAGTGACTGGCAAAGTAGATCATATTCGGATTGATGAAGAAAACAAAGAAATTGAAATCTATGATTTTAAGACTTCTGGATATCATAAGGAAAAATGGACTTCGCATGCAACATTGTATAAATATATGCTTCAACTTGGGTTTTATAAATTACTTCTAAATAATTCACCAAAATATTCTAAATATAAAATATCAAAGGCTCACATTTTGTTTGTGGTGCCAGACAAAGATGACGAAGTTCATGACAAGGTTTATGAATTTAATAGTGCAGATGAAAAAGAACTTTTGGAATTAATGGCGGCAGTGTATTATCAAATTTCGTCATTAGACTTCCTGAAAGATGCAGATTTGATGCTTTCGCCAGATAGCACTAAAGGTATAAAGGATATCAAGAAGTTTATTGAGCTCTTGCTTGCAAAAAATCAAGAAAAATAGTAAAATCTGCCTAGATCATCGATAGTATATTATGAGAGGGGGTGGAAGAAATGAAAATTAGACCAAAATTTCGTGCAAAACGAATTTATTCTATCACTTGGACGTGCTCCAGATGCGGTAAGGTTTGTCTTACTCAAACAGAATATGCTATACACGTTATTAGCTGCGGTTCATAATTATCATTTCATTAATTTTTAGGGCAAGACGATTTTATTATGTCTTGCCTTTTTTCTTTATCTGTGGTAAAATAATGAGAATTATGGCAAAGAAGAATAATACTAAACGCAAACTCGTTGGCCTCGTTTCTGAGGAGTCTGGTGTTCGTGCTTATTATACTAAGAAAAACACGATGAATACTCCTGATAAATTGTCTCTCAAGAAGTATGATCCAGTGCTTAGGAAACACGTAGTGTTTACTGAAACCAAGAAGAATCTTGGGCGTAACGAAGTAAAAGAAAAGAAGCGTTAATTAACAAAAAATATACCCTTTGGGGTCGCGTCCAGCCGGCCCATCGCCATGGGCGGCTGGCGCTAATTCTCGCGCTGCCGCGCTCCGAAATCCCCCAAATGGGTATTATTTTTTGTTGGTTAACCTATATTCTATGTCTCTCATCACGTTCATGAAATACATGAAGCTTTCGTATGGGGAGGCGTAGGCGGAGAAGTAGGCGTGGACGTCGCCATCATTCCAATACTTAGTGCACATGGAATATGGGTGATCTGAAGTAGTCATTTTGTGCCAATCGGAAATTAGTTTTTCGTCATTTGAGGCCAGGATGTCGCTTCGCATCCCATAGAGAGTATCCATGGCGGAATGCTGCAAAGAATTAGATAGCCAAGCAGAAAGATCGCGCTCAGTATCGGCCCAAGTGACTGTTTCTGGCATGGAGATTTCGTCTACTGGCTCTTCCAAATCACAAGCTTCGGAAGCGGTGACGAATTTGTTTTCGTACGCGCTGAGCCACTCTGGGATGAGGTTATTCATAAATTCAAAAATACCGGTATCTTTCCATTGGTGTTCACCAAAAGTCTCAAAATCCATAAATAGATTGATAAGATTACCACGCAAGCAATCTAAATCTAGCCAATTAATGTATTTTGGCACGGTGAGAGGCCACTCGCTCCAGCTGCGGTTGGAAAAGCGGAAAGCAATATCGTCGGAAAGGCGGTAATTCTTGAGTAAGAGTTTGAGATTTTTGCAGCCGTATGGGCGATAAATATGATTTGAGCTGCGCCAGCCAAGAACTTTGTCCCAACCTTCGGCCAGGATGCCCTTGTAGCCCTTTTCGTCTGCCCAGTGCGCGAGATTATCATTGTATGCTAGCTCGGTATTGCGGAAAATTTTTGGATGGACACCAAATAGCTCGTGAATTTTGGTATCATGTTTTTTGACTTGTTCTTCGAACTCTTCTAGGTTATAGAAGAAAGCCAGTGAGTGATAGTAAGTTTCGCCGATAATCTCTATCTGGCCTGTATTTACCATGCGCCGGATTTGCTCTATGAGGGAATTGTCCCATTTTTCGGCTTGCTCAATCCAAGTGCCAGTGATACTAAAAGAGACTTTGAACCCTGGGTATTTTTTGATATTTGCTTCTAGCAAATCTAACATTGGGTGATAACTTTTTTCGGCAACTTTTTTGAAAATGCGCTCATTAGATTGACGGGAGTTATAGCTATCATTAAAATAATTTGAATCGTTGGCGACGTCAAAAATAGAATATTCGCGGTAGCGAATTGGCTGATGGATGTGTAAATACAGACAGATCGCGCGCAAAACTATTTCCCCTTATGTTTTATTATTTTATTATAGACCTTTAGGCATTTTTTGGCAACTTGGTCCCATGAAATTTTGCGGTATTCGTTTTTGACATTTTCCAAAAGTTCTTGGCGGAGCGCATCATCGGTAGAAATGGCAATGATTTCGTCGGCAAGTTTGCGCTCGTCCCAGAAATCATATTTCATAGCAGACCAAATAACTTCTGAAACACCGGATTGTTTGGTGAGGATGAGCGCGTCGCCGTGGTGGGCGGCTTCAAGAGCGGTGAGGCCAAATGGCTCTGAAACGGAACTCATTACAAAAATATCAGAAATAGAATAAATATCACGTAATTTTTTGCCACGAACAAAGCCAGTAAAAACAACGTTTTTAGCAATGCCTAAATCTGCGGCGAGAGAAATAAGCTCGTTTCTTTCTTCGCCATCACCAGCAAAGACAAAGAGGAGTTTTGGATTTTTCTTGATGGCCATGGCAGCAGCTTGCATCAAATGCCACAAACCTTTTTGCACTGTAAAACGCCCAACAGTAGAGATGACTGTCCAGCCGGTGTTTTTGAGCGCGCGAATGTACTCATAGGCGTCTTTGTTGTAAGTATAATTCGTATCACAAAAATTTTCGTCGAGGGAATTATAAATAACATCTATTTTGCTAAGTGGAATATGGTATTTTTCGTGGACGATACGTTTGGTGGTTTCGGAGACGGCAATGATTTTGTCTGCCATCATCAGGCCTTCGTATTCAATTTCGTGAATTAGGGGATTTCCTGTGTGCATACCGGCGCGGTCAAACTCGGTAGCATGAACGTGCGCAACAAGCGGAATGCCATAATTCTTTTTGGCAAGAACGCCAGCTTCGTAAGTAAGCCAATCGTGAGCGTGAACTACGTCTGGCTTATATTCCATGAGATATTCTTTGACAAATTCTTGGTAGGTTTTTTGGATTTCGCGGATGGAGACGAGTTTGTCTTTGTCTATACCAGGAATGATTTGCTCAAAAATTTGGAGTGAGGCATAAGAGCCGCCGCCATAGCGATAGATTGGATCAAGATGCGTAGCAGAAACTACGTTCATAAAGTCAATTTCTGGATGCTTGGCTTCGTAAGGGACGACAAAATCAATGCTGGCGCCTTCTTTGGCAAGTGCGCGCGCCATGTTTAGGCAGGCTACGCCAAGACCGCCACTGTTGTGCGGAGGAAGTTCCCAACCAAGCATTAGTATTTTCATCTATTTTATTTTAGCACGTTTTATGATAAAATGGTAGCAGAACTTTTGAAGGGGAGTAGTACAACGGTTAGTATCGTGGTCTCCAAAACCATTGATGTGGGTTCGATTCCTGCCTCCCCTGCCAGGGGCAAATATGAGACGCTTTAATGTTTCAAGAATTGTTTTGATGGCAGTTACCGTAATAACCGCACTTTGTTGTGGTTTGTTTTTTGTGGCGGGTATAATTATGGACAATTTCTTTGCTTTTTATAGTGTGCCAGATGAGACTCCGCCGACGATTACAATAAATAACGAAACGGTGAATATAGCTGTAGGTGGAAAATATGAAGACGGTGGAGTAGAGGCTTATGATGATCGTACGGAGGTGGCAATTACTACGGAAGGCACAGTAGACACTAATACAATTGGCGAATATGTTTTGAAATATATCGCTACAGACGAGCATGGTAATTCTAGTGAGGCTACACGTACAGTAAAAGTAATTCAGCCACGAGGTATAATCTATCTTACTTTTGATGACGGGCCGGGGGAATATACGGCAACGCTTCTGGATGTGCTAAAAAAATATAATGTAAAAGCAACGTTTTTTGTGACTGGGCATGGTAGTGACGATTTGATTGTGCGTGAATATAATGAGGGCCATACGGTGGCGCTCCACACTTTTTCGCATAATTATGCAGCGATTTATCAAAGTGTAGATGCGTTTCTTTCGGATTTATATTCTGTGCAAAATAGGGTTAAAAATTTGACCGGGCAGACTGTGACTTTGATGCGGTTTCCGGGAGGTAGTTCAAATACAATTAGCGCATTATATGACGGCGGCACAAGGATTATGAGCAGATTAGTGGATGAAGTAACGGCGCGTGGTTTTACCTATTTTGATTGGAACGTTTCTTCTGGTGATGCAGGCGGTGCAGTAAATTCGGATGAAGTATTTGCGCGTACAGTGACACAATTAAAAGATGGCGGCGCGTCGATAGTGCTGCAACATGATATAAAAGATTTTTCGGTGGCAGCAGTAGAACGGATCATCCAGCATTGTTTAGCGAATGGTTATGTGTTTGATAAACTTGATGCAAATTCTTTTGCGGCGCATCACGGCGTAAATAATTAATTTTTTGTGAGTGTGTGATATAATGAAAGTATTATGGAAGGTAATAAAACTAAACCGCGCCTACTGCTAGTGTTCGGTGCGCCCTGTAGCGGTAAGACTACTTTCGCGGAAAAATTCGCCAAAAAATACAATCTTGCTTATTATAATTTAGATGAACTAGCAGATGAAGATAAATTTTCAAGAGAAAATATTTTGAGAATTCTTGACCTAATTTCTCGCACGCACGCAAATATTATTATTGAAGGTGGTATTGGTACTGAAAAAGATCGTACGGAAATTCGTAATGTGTTTCGTGCAGCAGGGTATGAGCCAGCACTAATTTGGGTGCAGACAGATCTTGCGACAATTCGTACGCGTCTTCGGATTAGGCACAAAACAATTGCAAAAGCAAAAAAGATTTTGGATAGCGCAGAGAGTCTAGAAGCCCCAGCAGAATATGAAGCGCCAATAATCCTTTCTGGTAAACATACATTTGAAACTCAGAGCAAACATACGCTTGCTGGTCTTGCTGATGCTGTTAAAAGATAGTGAATTTGGTGAAGTCATAGTTAGAAAAAGCCCGCTTTCACGCGGAGTAAGATTTTCGGTTTCTACTTCTGGGCGGCTTCAGATGTCTGTACCAAAATATACTTCGGATTTTTTGATAAAAAGATTCTTAAACAGCAATCGTGAGGTGATTCGCGAAAAATTACCGTTGAAAGATCCGTCTTCGCAACGCGCACGTGATTATCAGAAAAAACTTTTGATGAAAAAAGCCAAGGAATATTTGCCGTATCGTTTGGAATATTATGCGAAACTTTACGGATATAGCTATGATAAATGCAGATTGACACATGCAAATACAAGGTGGGGAAGTTGTTCATCAAATAAAACAATTTCTCTTAATATTGGGTTAATGAATGTGCCAGAAATTTTGAGAGATTATGTAATCTTGCATGAACTTGCACATCTCAACCACATGGATCATTCCAAAGCTTTTTGGGCAGAAGTTGGATTGCATGACAAGAATTATAAAATGCACGAAAAAAAGTTGAAAATGTTTAGCCCGGGCGTATGATTATTTGATCGTAATAGTAGTGCCAAAACCTACGCGTGATTTGACGATAAAATGGTCGTTGCTGATTTCTCGGCAAGTGGTCTTGTCTATAACGGTGCCAGTATCGGTGATGGAAATTTCGCCTTTTTTGATGGATAATTTGATGGTGCCTTTTTTGGTACGAGAGACAGCGGATTTCATGCCGCGGTCTAGATCTTTTTCAATACGTTCCTTGTCTTTTACGGTGAGCGTGGTGTCTGGGAAATCTAGGTCAAAAGTAATCCCAACGTTTTTGATAGTTGGTAGATATTTTTTGCAAACGCGATTTACGATTTCAACCAAACGTTCCATAAAAAAATTATAGCATAGTTTTTTAGTTCTTATGCTATAATGGAGAAAAGGAGTAGTGTGGAGATTAGGAAACGTTTTGACTTCCGTGTGATAATTGCAACGATATGTTTTGCGATCTGTACGTTTTGTTTCTTGAATTACCATCACTTGGCTAGTGCGCAAGAGTATGAAATTTTCACAAAACTTACTATACAAAATATAGAATTATCTTCTTATGTGACAAAAACTCATTTGCTAAATCATAAAATTGTGACACCGGATTATATTGTGGGAAGTTTTTCGCGCGCTGAGAATAAAACATTACTTGTGGGGCATTCTACCACGGCGTTTGAAAATTTGAAAAATGTAGAATTAAATGATGAGATAGAATATAACGATAAAAAATATGTTACCAAAAAAATTGAAGTCTTGGAAAAGGCCGATATAGATATGGATAAAATCTTGGCTCCAGCCAAGGAAGATACCTTGGTGCTGATGACTTGTGCTGGTGAGCTATATGACAATGGTGATGCTTCGCACCGGTTAATTATTACTGCCGAACTAGTCTAACGGCAAACCCACCACCTGGTGCCATATAAATATCTAGACGATCGTTTTTGCCGACATGTTTTTTTGAAATTTCATATCCAAAAGGATTCTCACGGAAATGAGCGTCAGGCGAGTCGGTGTAGATTTCGGCAGCGTAAACTCCGTTGTCTAGGAAATCCAAATCAATCAAGACGCGACGTGGAGTTTCGTCTGTCACCCCGCCGATATACCAATTGTCGCTATCACGATCTTTTCTAGCCACTACATAGTATCCACCAATTTCGCCAGCTAGAGCAATAGTTTTTTCAAAATTAGTCGGAACATCACGGATGAATTTAAAGATATCAGGGAAGCGCTCTTCATAAATAAACGGCCGGTCGGCAGCCATGGCCATGCCAGAATAAATCGTGACAAAATAAGCGGCTTGACGAGTGATAGTGGTAGCGATACGTTTAACGCTGTTTGCGATATCTAAAATACCATTGGTGTAGTCCATGCCACCAGAAAGCAACCTGGTATATGGCAAGAAACAAGCATGAGAAGGGCTAAGTGCTCCGCCCTCATACTCTTGCCCACGTGCACCTTCACGGCTTAATAGATTTGGCCAAGTGCGCTCAATGCCAGTGCCCTTGATCGGCTCGTGGATGTCCAGACAGATATGTTTTTTGGCGGCAAGTTCTACGGTTTTTTGATAATGATTGACGCCAAGTTGTGAATGGTGATATTCTTTGCGGCCATTGATCGTCATCATGCTGCCAGCATAACCAGTTTTGATATAATTAATATGGTTTAGGGCGTAATAGTTGTAGGCATTCTCTAATTGGTTCTCGTAATTATCAACAAAACCAACAGTTTCGTGGTGACCGACTAGCTCTATGTTGTGCTGCGAGGCATAGCGTGCAACTTCTTCCAAATCAAAATCTGGTGTTGAAACGGTAAATTTGTTGTTGATACCATTTTCAAGCCAATCACCTTCCCAGCCTTCGTTCCAGCCCTCAATAAGGAGCCCAGAAATACCTAGCCTTATTGCGGCATCAATATATTCTTTGGCATGAGCCGTAGTGGCGCCATGACGATCGCCCGGAGCCCAAGTCCACTCACCTACATACATTGCCCACCAGATACCAATAAACTTGAGTGTTTTTACCCAACTAAAATCTTGCGCTGGAGGATCGTTTAGGGCATACATAACGCGATTCATAGTAAGCCCAATAGCACTATCGGCTAGCATAATTAGACGCCATGGGGTCTGGAATGGCAAATCTACGTGCGCCTTGGTGCCGTCGGAAAGCGGCGTAATGTCGGATTTCAAAATACCGTTCTCATTTAATTTGATTGTCATTGAACCATAATTATAGAGGGCAGCTTCATGGATGCTAAGGTAATAGCCATTTTCTGTGCGCATAGTGAGAGGTGTGTGTACGGAATTAGACAAATCATAGACTCGACATTTTTCGTAATTATATTCGTAGCGGTCTGGTTGATAAGCTGGGATTTTCCAGACGGTAGTATTGGGACTAAGATTAAACTCGGTAAGTTCATCCGCAATGGTAATGCGACGGAAATTTGGCTGAGGTGGGATTTCGTAGCGAAAAGCTACGCCATCGTCAAAAACTCGGAAACGTAAAGTAAAAATGCGGCGAGAATTTTTGTCTTCTGACAGGTAAAAGGCCATTTCATTATAATTATTTTTGATATAACGGTCTTCTCCCCAAAGCATTTCTATGGTTTCGGTATGTTTTTTGGTTTGCGTGCGAATAAGGCGAAGATTATCAACTAGTGGTTCTTCTCCGCAAATCAAAAAACCGAGCTTTGACTGGCGTATGATATCACGGTCATCTTTTTTGATACTATAAAAAACCTGGTTGTTTTTCAGCAAAAACTTACAAGCCACGCGGCCATTTGGGGAAATGATGGTTTTTTCGGCTTCGTCGTGCTTTTTCGCCCACCAGAACATATAAATATTATATAATAAAACTATGAAAAAAGTAATTTGTAGTTTATGCTTGTTTGCAGTAATTGGCGCTGGGGTGTTTTTTGGCATTCAATTTTTTACTAAAACTGGTATATTTAAAATTCCTGGTGTAGTTTATTATGATGAGAGTTTGAGCGAAGAAGAGACAAACAAACTTAAAACTATTTTTACAGAAGATGTAGTTTTAGACAAGGATGTAACAATTTCTAGCTACAATACACTTAATCGTCCAGAGATCAAAGAAAATGAGTATATATATAATATATATGTACCAGTGGTGGATTTTTATAGCAGTGAGACAAATGTCGCAGTAGAGAATGTGGATGAACTGTTTAATAATTGCGCGGAATGTAGTTATAAATTAATAGATATTGACGACCTTGATTTTAAACAAAAATTGCTTTCTATAAATGACAAATACTACCTTGATGATTTTGATACTGGTGCAGTTTTTCACGTTGTGAAATTTGAATCGGAAAAATTTGATGAAGAAATAAAACCACTAGTGAACGAAGCTTTTGCGCGTGAATACCCAACTAAAGACAAAGTCCTTACTTTTGCGCAAACAGGAGTTACGGCAATGTCACGTGGGATGAATCAAAAATTATACGAAATAGGTGATGCGACATTTTTTGCAGCTAACATCAAAGATTATCTATCTAGTTTTGATATTACGCATACGTCAAACGAATCTTCATTTTCGGATTTTGCAAATGCAAGAAATATTTGTTCGGATGGAAGATTTATTAATACGCTTACTGCTATTGGTCTAGATGTAGTGGAGCTTACTGGTAATCACAATGTGGATTGCGGGATAGATTCGGCTAATAATACCATAGACATATACAATAATAATGGCATCAAAATTGTGGGTGGCGGCAAGAATGCTACAGAAGCAGCCGTGCCACTAAATCTTAGCGAAAAGAATACTAATATTACAATGCTCGCTTACAACCAGTCTACTGGTGGAGCGACAACCGGTGATTATCCCGGAGCAAATCAATATTATGAAGAAAATGCATCTAGCGAAATTTTTGCCGCCAAAGCACGTGGTGATTTTGTGATCGTAGATATCCAATATTATGAGTGTAGCTTTTATGTGTCGGACGAGGAGGAAACTTTTTGCGATTTTGCTGGGTCTTCGGCTGGAGACCAAATTGGATTTTTCAGACACCTCATTGATCTAGGTGCAGACGTAGTAGTTGGCACTTCTGCGCACCAGCCACAAACTTATGAATTATATGGCAACGGTGCAATATATTATGGTCTTGGTAACCTTTTCTTTGACCAAGTTTGGTGGCCTGGTACTACTAGGAGCTTGATACTTTCTCACTATTTTTATAATGGTAAATTACTCCAAACCCAAGTAGTGCCAACGGTATATGATGCGAATATGCAAACGCGGGTAATGGAAAATCCAGGCTGGTTTCTAGAGAGATTAAAATCTGAAAGACCTTAGTAGGTACTAAAGAATTGTGACCAGTGGGTCTTGTAAGTAGAATCTAAATCAAATACGAACCCTACGGCGAGTTTAGTGAAGTCTGGGTTCAAAATATTTGCGCGGTGACTGTCCGAGCCCATCCAGAGCATTACGGTAGTAACCGGAGAAACTGCGGCATTGCCAATGGCAAGATTTTCGCCACTAGTGCCACCATTTTCTGGTGCAGGACAAGCTGTAGACCAACTGGTACCATCTGGGCGCGTATGGCTGTAAGTATTTATGATTTCATGGGCGCGAGTGTCGGCGGCAGATTCACAGGTATTGCCCCAGCTGAGGGCGCTGAGATTATTATTGGCGCGGATGTTGTTGACGAAACTTAGAACTTCCTTTTTCCATTGCTCAACTGGCGGAGCTACGACATTTACAGTGATAGAATCTTTGCGTTTGCCGTCATAAGTACCAGCTGTGATCGTGGTGGTACCAATGCCGCTGACTACTGGATAACGACAAGTCTCTTTGTCGTAGCCAAGCCAAGTGCGGGCGGAATCATAAAATCCTGATATCACAGATGCATTTGAAGTTTGCCAGTACATGTCACCGAGATTTGTAAGACCGTTGCCTACACAAATATCAATATCTGGTGTAGCATAAATGGTAAGTGTGGTTTCGTTCCAGATTTCTCCGTCTGGGACGTTGCCGGTGTCATTCTGCGTAGTATAAGTGTAGCCACCCATGTCGCCTTGGTAGGCGATTGGCGCAACTTCTGACTCTGAAACTGATTCTAGAAGCTCTAGCTCGCCCATTTCGTCTTTGACAATATCGGAACGTTCGCCAACAACATGAAAAGTGGCACCACCATTAAACCAGATTGCGCTAGCAATTAAAATTCCAGCAATTACGATAGCTGCCGCATTGACGGAGAGCAGGATCGTCATTTTGGATTTTTTTTGCATCTCTGGCGTGGGTGTCATTTCTCGACCTTTTTATCGTCTGTATTTTGGGCTTTAGCCTGTTCTGGTTCTCCAGACACAAGGGAACGAATATACATGGTAAGATTACTAATGGCTGGCATTAAGATAATTACAATAAAGATCATTACGAAATTTAGTACGATAACTTCGGTGGATGGTGTGGCCCCACGGAACATACCGGCAAAGATAATTGAAAAAATCAACATATACAAGATGGCTAGAGAGGCAGTAATTACGATATATGAGAAAAATTTTAGCCAGATTGAATTGAGATTGAGTGAACGATAACGCAAAATTGTGTAGTAGACCGCAATGATAGTGATAGACAGAGCTAGTGGGCCCATCCAGACCATATTCCAATGCCCCATAAGAGGCATTATTAGGTTGAAAATTAAAGTCGGGATACTGGATATACCAAAGCTAATCATGGTAACTATGTCAACTTTGCGTTTTTTAATTGAAGTGGTTTTGACATATTGCAAGAATAGATTGACGATAATAGCTGGCACAATAGCGCCAAAGAATGAAGCATATATAATATACATTGGCCCAATATTAAGAGACACAGAATTGCCAGATGGTGATAAGCTAAAGCCAGTATAGAGGAGCTCTGGCTTCATAAAAATCGTGCAAGAGACTGACGCGGCTAAAATTAAAAAGAGGATGGTAAGAGGCTTGCCATATTTAGCTTTCCAAGCCGTGTAGCCTAAGAATGCGGCATCTAGAAAGAGCGCACTAGAAAATGTCCATTTGATGTGCCAATCTACGGAATCTCCCCAGCTTGGCTCCGCCATTAGGAAAGCGGATATTGAAGCCATCCAAATAGTGGCAAAAATTGCTGCAGCGAAATACCAGGCAGAGCGAGCGCGATTGCCCTTAGTGGAGCCAAAGAAAACGATAGCGCCGGACAAAAACGTAAGAATTGATACTACTACAAGCAAAATGATAATTAATTGCACGGGACCTCCTTTTTATTATTATAGCATAAAGTTTTTGTTGGTTCACCATCTATATATAATATATATGTGCCGCTATCAGTAAGTTTTGGGCTGGCGGCTGTAATATTGGAAAAACGTTTGGCGGAAGTGTGTTCAAAAATGATATTGCCTGAGCTATCTTTAAGCTCAATTTTGCTACCAGCATCAGCCATAGAGGAAAGATTGATACTGATACTACTAATACTAGATTTTTGGCTAAATTTTTCGGCCATACCACTAGAACCAATAGCTAAAGCTTCGCCACCGTTGATTATAATGCCGAGGCCGGAATCTAGTGCGCCATTGCCATTATTAGTTGGTCCGTCGACGACGATTTTGCCACCATTTATATATACATAACCGTTGCTGTCAATACCGTCGCCACCGGCATTAACATAGATATCGCCATTATTTATTGTGAGAATGCAATTTTCGTCTGCGTCCATCATGCCACCAGGACGTGGAGTGTTGGACTCGCTAGTGCCGTTACCGGCATTGATGCCGTCATCTGATGATTTGGTATAAATTGTGCCGTCATTGATAGTAATAATTTTACCCTCTAGGCCTTCATAACTTTTGGCGATCTTGATATTGCCGTCGTCTATGATGAGCGAAGTTTCAGCATGGATGCCATCGTCGCCAGCTTCTATATTGATGCTGCCACTTTCAATATAGACAAAACCTTTGCCGGCTTCGGAGTTGCTAGTGGACTTGATGCCATCAGAAACAGACTTAATATCTATATTGCCGCCAGCGATATGAACACTATCTTTGCCACGAATTGCATCGTCGACCGAAGTGATATCATAAGTGCCGCCCCTAATTGTAAGGTCATCTTTTGAAACAATGCCATCTTGATAGTGGGAAGTCAAAGCAAGCGAGCCTTCGCCCTGGAAGATAAGATCGGCCTTGCTATAAATTACGCCGTTTACGTCTTCGTCTAGATTGCTCGCATGAGTCTTGCCGTCTTCCAAATAATTTTCACCGACAAGCTCTATTACGAGATCGTCTGCCGCATAGCATGAAATAGCTGGACCAGAACTATTCTTGATGGAAACATTATTCAAGATGAGTTTGACTTTGCCGTTTGGGACATTGATGATTATATTATCGTCTTCTAGGCTACCATATATATTATATGTACCGCTTTCGGTAATGGTGAGAGCTTTTTCTAGCGTGATGGTCTTTTCGCCATATTTAGGCCAGTCAATATTAAGATCCCCATTGTCAATATTTAGGGAAGAAATGTCGGTAGGATTATTAGATGTGTTTACGGAATTATTTAAAATAACAGCCAAGATAACTACAAAAATTGCAACTGGTGTAAAAATTAACCACCACTTTTTCATTAGATATCTTCTTCCATTACTGGTTGGCTAAGTAAGACTTTGAGGTTGCAGTTTTTGGTGCGGATTTCGTCTAGAAATGTTTTTTCTTTAACTCCATGTTTAATACGCACGTCGTAAGTGAGATCGTAGAGACTACCCATATTGACGGTTTTCATACGAACGAGATTGGCACGAGTAGTATATTTTTTGAAAATTTCGTTAAAAACTTCGTCGTAATCCATATCTTCTGGAATGGTGATTTTGAGTACGCGTTCGTGGCGATCTGGTTCGAGAAAATTAGTGCGAGTAAAGAAGATAATTGCAATAATGGCAATAGCGGTAATGACGACTGCAAAAAGGACGTGTCCCATGCCTAGTGCAAGGCCCACCATCATAGCAAAAAATACCGAAAGCAAATCTTTGGCTCGCCCCTGAATACTACGGAAGCGAATAAGCGAAAAGGCGCCAAGAATAGCGATAGAAGTACCGAGATTGCCGTTGATCATGATCATCACGGCCATTACGAGCAAAGGTAGAACTGCCAAGGTGGTAAGAAAACCCTTGGTAGTTTGCGAAGTTTTCATGTGAGTGATAGCAATAGACACACCGAGGACCAATGCAACGCCAGCACAAATTAGCGCCGTAGAAATACTAAGCCCGCTAACACTTGTATCAAATATACTATTAAACATTTTGCTCCTTTCTTATTAATTCGTATATTTTGCCAATTTTTGAAAAACTCGTTGGGTAAGCTTCTATTTTTGATAAAGTTTTGGTAAGCCAAAGTGGCATTACTCCCGCAGCTTTAATTTCCATTATAATATTTTTTTCGTCATAAAAGTAGTGTTTATCTTTGGAATTCCTGACAAATTTGAGATTTTTGTCACGATACTTTAAATTTTCATCAAAAGTAATGCGCAAACTATCTTCACCGAGGAAACTAGTGCGGTCATAATAAACTAAAATCTTTGGTTTTAAATCGAAATATTTTACCATATAATCTACTTCTTTTGCGATTTGGATGTCGTCGGCGGTTTCAATCTTTGCTTTTGCTAAAGTAATAATATCGATTTTGCCTTTTATAAAATTGTCATAATCTTTTTTGGTGATAAGAACACGGCGCTTGTAGCCAACGTTAACGTCTTTGCCGCGAAGTTTGGTTTTGATCTCGAGAAAGACTTTGTCATAGCCACCATAGGAACGAGCCCGGAGTTTTTGTTTGAACTCAGGTTTTTCAATAGATTTGATGATGAGATCATAATTATCTGTATCAAAATAAATGTTCATGACCCTGGATTTATGGTATTTGCCTTTTGACATTTTTTTATCAATTACGCGCATGATTTCAGCTTTTTGGTCTTTATTAATAACGTATTTTTTCTCCACGCGGTCAAAAATCTTTTCATCCATACCATATATTATATATGGTTTTCTGAAAATATGTTAAAATAGTTATGTATGTTGGAACTTAGTGGAGTAACCAAGGTCTATGAGACCGGTGGGATAAGGCGCACGGTGCTAAAAAAAGTTAGCATTAATTTTCGTGAGAATGAGTTTGCAGCAATTTTGGGTCCATCTGGCTCTGGTAAGACTACACTTCTTAATATTATTGGTGGGCTTGATAGATACGATTCCGGTGATCTAATTATCAATGAAAAAAGTACCAAAAAATTTCGTGATAAAGATTGGGATGCGTATCGTAACCACCGCGTAGGATTCGTGTTTCAAAGCTATAATTTGATTCCGCACCAAACAGTACTGGCTAACGTGCGCCTAGCTTTAACTCTTTCCGGTATTTCAAAACGCGAAAGTATCAAGCGTGCCAAAAAAGCACTCTCTGATGTGGGATTGTCGGAGCATATAAACAAACGCCCGAGCCAACTGTCGGGTGGACAAATGCAGCGTGTGGCAATTGCACGCGCGCTAGTAAACGATCCTGATATTTTGCTAGCTGATGAACCAACTGGTGCGCTAGATTCAGAAACTAGCGTGCAAATTATGGAACTCTTAAAATCGGTCGCTGATGAAAAACTTGTAATCATGGTGACGCATAATCCCGAGCTTGCGGATGAGTACGCGACGCGTATTATTACTTTAAAAGATGGTGAGATTACGTCAGACTCTAATGCCTATGATGGCAAATTAAAAACCGACCTAGATTTAGAAAAAGCCAAGACAAAAAGCAAAAAGACCAAAATGTCTTTCTTTACTGCGCTTTCTTTGTCGTTAAAAAATTTGTTGACCAAGAAAGGCCGCACGGCGCTGGTGGCCATTGCTGGCTCAATCGGTATTATTGGTATTGCGTTAATTTCCGCAGTATCTACTGGTTTTCAGAATTATATTGATACAATAGAACGCGACACACTAACATCTTATCCTTTGATGATCCAGCGCGAATCCACAAACTTTACTAGTATTTTGCTGAGTATTACTGGTGGCGGCGAAAAAACTAATGACGGAAAAATCCACGAAAATCAGGTAATTACATCTACGCTTGGTGATGTAACTAAAAATGATTTGATTAGTTTTCGTGAATATCTTGATACACACTACAGTGAAGTCTCCGACGATATAAGGTTAATTGAAAATGAATACAATATTGACCCTATGATTTATACGATTGACGCTACGAATGAACTAGCAAAATTAAATCCAAATTCATTATTCTCAACAATTCTTGGCGAAAGTACTTTGATGACGTCATATTCTAATCTAACATCCGTGTTTAAGCAATACGAATTAGACAATATAAAAAATGACACAGAGATTGTAGCTGGACGTTACCCAGAAAATTATAATGAAATGGTGGTGGCGCTAGCAAACCCTTCCGAAATAAATGATTTGCTTACATATTCACTAGGTTTTCATGATACAGATGCGCTAAATAATATTATTACTAAGATTATGGGCGGGGAAAAGGTGACTATAGAAAAGAATCCTTTAACACTAGAGTACGACGATATTTTGAATCGCGATCTAAGGCTAATTATGCCAAGTGATACATATACATATAATAGTAAATATAATGTATATGAAGATATGTCGGGGAATACTGATTTTATGATGGATGTATATAAAAATAAGTCCGAAAAACTAAAGATTGTGGGGATTGTGACACCAAAATCCGACATGCTAGCGATCGGAAACGGCGTATTATATTTGCCAAGTTTGATCGAGCATATTATTGAAGTATCGTCTAAGTCTGAAATTGTGAAGAAACAGCTCGATAATCCAAAAATAGACATATTCTCTAATACAAAATTTGGTGCAAGTAATAATAACTTTAGTTTTAAGTTTGAAGATTTGGTGAGTGTAGATGAGGCAAAACTAAACCAGGCTTTTGGTGTAGATATTGACCAGACGGCGGTTTCTAATAAAATTCAGGATTATATTATAAAAATTGGTGATGACATTTCGGTAGATACTACGCCAGCCAAAGATGCGCTTTCTGAAAAATTAAAGGCGTTAATTACGGCCACAGCCACAAAAATTGCTGCATTGACGCCAGAAGAACAAGCTGAATTGGAGACCCAGGAAAAATTTATGGCATTTGTAGGAAAATGTATCGATGAAATTGGGTTTGATGACCTAACTAGTACATATTATATACCTAGTGACGTGCTAAAAGAACCGTTTGCGGGGCTTGTCGCAGGATATTTTGTAATGCCACCGGGCACACCGATTGATGATTATGTGGCCTCCGCGCAGGTCGCGACTGCGTTTGAGACTTTTGCTGTAATTATGACTGACGCAAAAATTAAAACTGAGGTGCTGACTAAAGTTGGCGATTTATCTAAATATCTTACCGATAGTTTTGCTAATGCATTCCATGTAGATCCAAATGCTATCACTGGTGCATTCAAACTAAATTTTTCACAAGACGAATTACAACGTGTGGTTTCGGCAATGTTTACCAAGAAAAAATCAACACTACAAACAAATCTTCAGTTGCTCGGCTATCAACCGCTAGACGACCCGACGCATATTTCGTTTTATTTTAAGAGTTTTGATGGAAAAACGCATTTTATGGAGTGGTTAGACGATTACAACGAAAAGATGCGCCAAGCTGGATATAATTCGCGAGTAATTGAATATAGTGATACAACTGGAATGCTGATGTCATCCGTAAAAACAATTGTGGATGCAGTGTCTTATGTGCTAATAGCATTTGTTTCTATTTCACTGATTGTATCTTCTATTATGATCGGCGTTATTACTTATATTTCTGTATACGAGCGCACAAAAGAGATTGGGATTTTGCGTGCGATCGGCGCGTCCAAGCACAATATTTCTAATATATTCAATGCAGAAACATTTATCATTGGGCTGCTTTCGGGCGTGTTTGCAATTGCGTTTTCTTACCTCATAATACCGATAATTAATATCGTACTACATCATTTTACTGGCGATATTCCTTTGTCTGCAGCTCTTGCGCCAAATACGGCTTTATTCTTGATAGTGCTTAGCGTAGCACTTACACTAATTGGTGGGTTAATCCCAGCTAAATCCGCTTCAAAGAAAGACCCAGTAGAAGCTTTGAGAAGCGAATAATAAGTCTCATCTAGTACATCATTATTATTTAGGACGCGTACGTCAAGGTTCTCGTAGTTTTTGCTGAGCAAGTCTGATGGCAATATTTTGCAATAAAAAAATGGCTAGGGCGGAAGGATGACGCCTTCGCTTCGCTACGGCTAGACCTCGCTTCGCTCGGTGCGAACCCTACGGGTTCAAATCTATCTGCCAGTCAAAGCATAAAAATAAGACCACAAGGGTCTTCTTTTTATGCTTGGCTAGGGCGGAAGGATTCGAACCCTCGAATGGTGGGACCAGAACCCACTGCCTT
>JAFWMO010000017.1 GCA_017510705.1 Candidatus Saccharimonadota bacterium | reverse complement strand
CTACAATTTTTTCATCCTTCTTGGATTCAAGGCCATAAGCAAGTGCAGCTGCAGTAGGCTCGTTGATAATACGTTTTACCTCAAGACTAGCAATTTTACCAACATCTTTAGTAGCCTGGCGTTGAGAATCATCAAAGTAGGCAGGCACAGTAATAATCGCTTCGGTCACTGGCTCACCAAGAAATGCTTCAGCATCAGCCTTAATTTTAGAAAGCACCATTGCAGAGATTTCTTCTGGAGTATATTCCTTGCCATCCATCTCTACCGCCACGCCTTGACCTTTTTTCACAATTTTATATGGACTAATTTCAAGATCGTGTTTAACTTCTTTATCCTCAAACTTACGGCCAATCAGACGCTTAATACCATAAATAGTGTTCTTTGGGTTAGTCACACGTTGACGCTGTGCAACTTTACCAACTAGGCGCTCACCTTTCTTAGTAACAGCCACAACAGACGGGGTAGTACGATCACCTTCGGCATTAGTAATAACTTCTGGCTTTCCGGCTACCATATAAGCAAACGCAGAGTTTGTAGTTCCAAGATCAATCCCAATGATTTTTGACATTCTTTTTGCTCCTTTTCTTTAATTTTATCTAGCACTCGCAGCGTGTGAGTGCTAATTTATCTCTATTGTAGTCCATTAGCACTCACTTGTCAATAGTGCTAGCACACTATTGTGATGTCCCAAGGGGCAAACCCACTGGAACAACTTCTTACTTGATTTTATGTAGACTTTGTGCAATAATAGAAAAGTTGTGTTTTTAAAAACAAGTACTTTAGAAAGGAGGCCACGGAAATGGTCGTTGCAAAAGAATATGCTTGGAATGAGAAAGTTAAATGGTGCGAAGATTGCTTTAGCGACGATTCTTCTATACTTTTTTTAGAAGATATTACGATTAACAAAGCTCAAAAAATTCCGAACAAAAAAGCGGGGAAAGTGTTTGAGCTAAAACCAGATGAATTTCTCACGGAGTATGTCGATATCGATAGAAACGCTATGGAAAGTCTGCTCTCTGGCAAAGATGAACATTTTAAACTAGAGAGAATCGTAATCACTGCTAATGACGAAGTCAAATTGTATTTCGACCGCAAGCAAAAATTTTATTATTCTTGGAATGCAATCAAATCACTCAAGCCAAGCTTCACCGTAGTTTGTGCCAAACGTGACGGCACAATCAAAAAGAAGACTAGAATCCAATTATTGAATGGGAAATACATTATAGCTAGAATGTATGCTTGCTAGTCTCCGCCTGTCCCAGTGTGGTTTTTCGCACTGGGATTTTTCATGCTATAATTATTCCATGAAAATCGTCTTTCCAGAATTAGAAAACCCCGTTGCTACAGAGGCCGTCAAATCTTTCCCAGACATAGAAGCTATTCCCGCCGACAGCCTAGAACATGCCACTAATCTACTAGTAGAGGGAAAAGCCGACTCTATGATTTCTGGCCTAGACTATCCGTCTAGAGACGTCCTTCTTGCTTACAAAAATTCCTTCCCCCTAAAATCCAATTATTTTTCTAGCTGTTTTATCTGCAAAAAAGACAATGAAATTCTCGCTCTCGCTGATGGCGGAGTCAACAAAACTCCTAGTAGAGAACAACTCTATACTATTGTTGAAGATACCGCAAAAACTTTTCTTAGATATACCGGAAAAACCCCAAAAATCGCTATGCTTTCCTATTCCACCAAAGGCTCTGGTGGCAAAAATCAAGATCTAGAAAAAATTTACTACGTCATTGATAGAATCAAAACTAATTACCCAGATTGGACTATAGATGGGGAAATGCAACTAGACGCTGCCATAAATCCTCAAATTGCCAAGAAAAAAATCCCAAATTCTAGTATCAAAGGCGACGCCAATATCCTCATCACGCCAGATTTAAACTCGGGCAATATATTATACAAATCTCTCGAACAATTTGGTGGTTTTATCATTGCTGGCCCTATCATCCAAGGCTTCAGCATACCACTCGCAGACCTTTCTCGTGGCAGCACCACAGAAGATATCAAACTTACTATAGAAGTTATTCAGAAACTTTTTTAATTACTGCTTTTAGCTCTTCATCAAATCGTTTCGTGTCAAAATCATCTACGCTTTTTTTGACTTTCTCACGATCAAACTTTTTTGTTTCAAATTTCAAAATCGCTTCCGCCAAAGATTTCGCCGTCTGCTCATCAAAGAAAATTCCATTTTTTCCTTCTTTTATGTAATCTCTTGCGCCACCTTGCTTATAAGCAATCACCGGACACCCGGCCGCCAAAGCTTCCACCGGTGCAATCCCAAACGGCTCCAAGCTAGGGAACAAATACCCTTTTGCATCCGCCAAATATTCTGCCAACTTTTCTTTATTCATCACTTTCAAAAACTTAATATGCTTGGACCCTTCCGCCATTTTTACAAGTTTTTTATGTTCTGGTCCTTCACCAATCACAATTAAATACCTTTGCGCCATCATACATGCCTTCACTGCAAGATCAATTCTCTTCCAATTCACTTGTCGCGAAGTAGTGATATAGTAAGCGAAAGGCTGAAAATGTGCATCGAAGGGCTTCCATGCACATTTCAGCCTTTCGCTAAATGTGCCAATCTCCACCGGCGGATGAACTATGATTGCGTCTCTACCATAATACTGCTTTATTTGTTCCTTTGCGTACTCGCTAATCGTCACAAACTGATCTGGTTTTTGTGCAGCCTTTAAATCTGCTTTGCGGAGCGGCCCCACAAACAGTTTAAAGAAAAACCTCACAAACGGATTCAAAATTCCAAACCCAGGGTTTTTCACATAATCATCATACATTCCCCAATAATATTGTGTCGGCACGTGACAATAACATATATGTTTACCATTTGGGACATTTACAGCTTTTGCCTCTGCCCCAGTCACCGAAATCACCAAATCATATTCAGACAAATCTAATTTAGAAAAATATCTTTGTCGAAGCGGACCCAAAAATCTACGCAATTTCACCGGATATTTTTGCAATTTTCCGGTCCTCACATCCGCATCACGAAACCAATCAATTCCCTTTTTATCATACTGCGAAGTATAAATTGGCGCATCCGGATACATCTTGTGTATTTCAAGAAGTACCTTCTCTGCCCCACCTACATTGGTAAGCCAATCACAAACCAAAGCCGTTTTCATTATTTTGCCCCATCACGTTTGAGCACTGCCGCAATCGTCTTAAAGAAAATTTGAAGATCCAGCATTAGCGACCAATTCATCACATAATAAATATCCAGTGCCCTTCTTTCTTCAAACGAAATATCACGCCTACCAGACACTTGCGCAAAACCAGTTAGCCCAGATTTTACGGCAAGGATCAAAGATCTATCGCCATAATCTCTCAGCTCACCCGGAAGTAGTGCCCTTGGCCCAATTAATGAAATATCACCCTTCAAAATATTAAACATTTGCGGAAGTTCGTCAATTGAAGTTGCACGAATAAAACGCCCGAATCTTGTAATACGTGGGTCATCCTTGAGATAATCCCCATTTTTACGATACTTCTTTATTAGCTCCGGTTTCCCCATCTTAATAAAAGCTTCCTCCGCCGTCATCCCACTATACTCTGGCTTCATTGAACGAAATTTATAACACACAAATTTGCGGTTATACTGTGTGAGTCTTTCACCCTTATAAATCGGCGAGTATTTAAAATCCGACAACTTCAAAATCAGCCATACTATCATCATAGGGATCGCCGTCACAATAATTGCTACAAAACTAAAACATATATCAAACAACCGTTTAAACGCTGCCGCCCCACCAGAAAGTGGTGTAAGCTTCACGAGCACAGCTGGCGTATTGCCCACTAGTTCTAATTCACCAAAATGAGACGAAAGCGCCGTTTCACTTGGTACAAAATAATACAAAAGATGCCTTTGAATTGCTTGCCTATAGACATACTCCGTAGATTTTTCATCAGTCTGAAAAATTACATCTGCATGAACTTTTTTCAACGCGTCTTTTAGTGACGAATATTGGCGTTCTTTCAAATCTTTTGGCACAAACCTTCTTCCGGCCACAACCCCAGCCAATCTATAACCAGACTCTGGCGTGGAAGTAATATAATCTGCGAGATATTCTGTATTCTTATGGTTGCCAATTATTATTACACGTTTGGTCCCATAGTCTTTCTTGAAAATCTGCTTTGCCACAAAACGCACCAAAATTCTCTCTACCAACAAAAATACAAAACAAAGCGCAACAGACGTTATCGCCATTACACGCACCGGAAAAAGTTCTTTACCAGTAAAGAAGTCATAAACAATCAATGCCGCCACAGACAGCACTGCCGCAATCGCAAGCCTTCCCATTTCAGAAAGTCTTGATTTGCCAAGAAACACAGATTTTTTATAAAGACCAAGCGCACTAAGAATAACCAAAAGTATCGGGAGTACCCAAAGCGTCGCGAGCGTAAATTCCAAAATTTGTGATTCAAAAGGTGTCGGTCTCGGGTCCACATGCACACGAATAAAATATGCCGTCGCAAAAGACAGCACAAGCATCACTGCATCACCTATTATGAGCGCAAGCCTCAAGATAAAATCGGACTTTTTCTGCATATCTATATTTTACTCTACCGTAATCAATTTCGCAAGATTTCACCCTTCTTACGCTTTTCGCCAATCAAAAACGGGCAAACTTTTCTAAATATAGCTCCTACTATTATTGATACGGCCGTAGCTATTACTCCCACCGCAAAAGAAAGCACGAGTTCCAAAAATAAATTACTATCCACCATCATTTCCGAAAACCCGCCAAGTTTTGTTTGTGCCACCACAATCACAATTTTATGAAAAATCAAAATCGCCATTGTATTTATGCCTACACATTCTAATATACGATTTTTATTTATCAACCTAGAAATCTGTATAATCACCCACGCCGATGTCAGCCCAGCAATTATCGTCAAAAGATAATTTCTATATTGATAATCCGCCCACACTACATTCTCATGTGCATTAAAATGCATTGCTACGCCGCAAAGCACCAAAGTCAAAATTGTTATCATCAAATTCAATTTTAATGGCATTTTTTCAAATACTTTCCATTCTTTCAACAAATATCCAAAGTAGAAAAACACGCCAATTGTCAACGCACTATTTATCCCCCACGGCAAATAAAACTTATCAGCAAATAACGTGCACAGATACCCCACCAGAATTGTCATCACGAAAACCAGCGTTTGCCATTTCCAATCTTTCACAAATCGTACAACAAAATAAAACAACATTTCTGTCGCAAAAAGTGCCGGCAAAAACCACAGTGGTCCATTTTGTTTAAGCGCATTATTTACGCCATTACCATAAAAAACATTCCCGATTTGTTGCCAAAAATCAAACGAAGAACTCTGCCCCACTTTTTCAATTATTTCTCCGCCAAACACCAAATACGGAATCAAAAAAACTAACGCCCACACAAAATATGGCAATATTATTCTAAGAAATTTATTTTTAAAGAATTGCCAAAAAGTTTCTTCAGGCTTTACGCGGAATGTAAAACCAGACAACACAAAAAATATCGGCACGTTAATAAAAAACAAAAATCTATACACCGGATAAGCATGTACACTAGTAGCCGAAATCGCATGACTAAAAACAATTAGCCCCATAGCAATTCCACGCGCCACATCAATATATTTTAGCCGTTTTCCTTGTACCATATTTATTATTGTAACACTATTTCTTTTTCACAATAAATCTGTCAATTGTCGCGAGTAGCGCTGGCAAAAGAAGTAGTATTATAAGTGTTGCCACCAAAGTCCCCGCCGAAATAGATTGACAAATCTTTGCCGCAATCGCCGACGCCATATTCCCTACAATCGCCGTTACCAATATCAAAATACTTGCCGAAGTCAGAATTGAATGCATTGACTTATTATACGACATAATAATTGCATCCTTCATATTTAGTTCAAACACTTTCCTGTGTTCCAAATAATACGAAGTATAAAGAATTGCATAGTCAATCGTCGCTCCCATCAAAATCGCTTGCACAATTATAAGTGCAATAAAGTAAATGTTCTGCCCAGTAAGTGACAAATACGCCATATTTATATATACCGCAGACTGAATCACGAGAACTAGTAATAGCGGAATCAGTATAGACTTAAACGTAAATGCCACCACGATAAATATCGCAATCATTGTAATAATCGTAATAAAGTCCATCTCGCTACTAAACGTCTTGGACATCTCATACGCCATTGCCGAATCGCCAACTAAGAAATTCTTCGTCTCACCAAGCTCCGTTTTAATTCCCTCTAGAAACCCAAATGTTGTGTCGCCTTCTGCTGGCAGCTCAGTTTCAATAAGCACTCGCGAATGTTCTGGCCCCACCAAAACTTTTTTACCATCATCAACAGTTTTCTTGGCATCAGCAATCGTCTTTCTCATTTCATTATCCATTCTTGAAGCAAAACGCATATCTGGTAGTAGCTTTTCGTTTAGAAAATCTACAAATTGTACAAGGTTCAAAGTCCAATTTTCATCATAATCATAAATTGAACCATGATAAATATATGCTAAGAATATTTGGTTTTTATCTAGATTTTCGCCAAGTGGCAAAAGCGCATTATATAGGCCCTCATATGTATATGGCACACCCATTTTTGCTGCCTGCATCAATCCAGAAATCACCTGCACTTTATTCTTTTTTTCGTCATCAAGACGACCAGAATACTCTGCATCATTAAACACCTCGTCAACCAGGAAATTTATCACCTGCTCTACCGAAAGATTTGGATCACCATTCACATAGCGATAATCATAAAATGCATACACTAATTTTAGTTTCTCGTAATCCAAGTTAAACGCATTCGCAAGTTCCCACGCACTATACAAAGTGCCACGATTATCTACCACATATTCTGCCAACTTGAGTCTTTCAAATTTAGAAGACAAATCAATTTCGGAAATCCCACTCAAATCTAGTCCTAGATCATATTCTTCATTTATTTCAATCAATTCATCACGCGCCGTTTTTAGCATTGTGCCAAGTTGTTCTGCAAATTCAATATATTCCCTATAGCTATATTTTTTAGTGAGCGGCGCTAGCGCTTCTGCAATTTCTGGGTGCTCTTCTAAAAATGGCTCCATTATTTCATTTAGCTCATTTATTGCATCAATCACTTCATTTGCTTCCTCATCAGTAATTCCAATCTCAGTTTTCATCACGTCATTCGTTAGCGCAAATCTCAATAATTCCTCCGGCGTTACTTCATTTGGCAAGCTTGCATCCACAAAAGTTTGTAGTTTATACAGATCTGCTCTTTGCTCTGCGGTCACCATTTTACTATATTCTGGATTCGTCAAAATATCACTACTCACAAAATTCGCAAATTGCGCCAAAGTCATTCTCACATTATTCGGATGTTTAGAATAATAAAGTATATAAAGATCGTCTAGCATACTAGGATCAACTTCTAGAAGCTCTGCAATTTCTGCTTTGTTTCTAGGCGCACTTGCTTCTTCTGGAACCACAAATTTAGAAAACCTAATAATATTTTTTTGCATCACTGCGTCAATATCTTCATTCACTCTTTTGTCATTCAAAACTTCGTCGCGCACAAACCTTGCAAAAATTGGCAATGTCAAACTATGTTTATCCCCACGATAATAAAAGTAATATAGCGCCTTCACTAGGTATTCTTCTGTTTCTACTTTTTCGCCACTACCCGCAGATTGACCAGAAACTTTGAGTTCACTCAGCTCATTAGCTTTTGCAATAATCTCATTATATTTTTCTTGCTCGCCAACCGTATTACTATAACACAAAATTCTTTTTACGTCTGGATTACTTTCATACTCCCCACAAAATTCCGCCAATTTTTCCTCATCATCATTTTCATACACTACCACGGATTGGTTTACTATCGGAAAAACATCTTTAATTTTATTATTTTCAGAATCAGTAAACTGTATGCCAGTGTTACCTTTCAAGAAAAACGCCGCACCAAAAATGATTGCAAACACTGGAAGTACAATTTTGCGGAAACGATGCTCTTTGTCACCCATCCAGTTCATTTTAAAATGCAAAGTTTTCTTGTGAGTCTTTTCAATTGCTTTGTCACAAAGAAGTAGTAATGCTGGCAAAATTGTAAAAATAGAAACAAGGCTAAGCACCACACCTTTTGAAAGCACCAAACCCATATCACGCCCAATCGTAAAGCTCATGAGAACTAGCACGATTAACCCCACCACGGTCGTAATTGAACTAGACGAAATCGCACCAAACGAATACCTAAGCGCGCGATTCATTGCCAAATATTTACTCGGCTTGTCTTTGCTCGCCTTTTCTTGGCGGTAGCGTGAAGACAGCATAATCGCATAATCCATAGACAACGCCATCTGTAGCACCATAGAAATACTATCCGTAATATGCGACACGCTCGGGAAAATAATATTCGTTCCTTTATTTAGCACCACTGCAATCAAAATCGCAAAAAGATATAACCACGGCTCCACAAAAGATTCGCTCATCACAGTTAGAATCAGCATTGCCGTACCTACCGCAAACACCGTAATAAAAATTGACACTACCGTCGCATTATTCGTATACACTTCACCAGACTGGTAAAACGTATACTTTGGTTTCAAATTATCATAAATCGTATTATAAGCCTTGTTTGCCTCTTCCGAATCCGCCGCCGCATTTAATACCACTTCATAGAGCGCGAAGTTATGCCCATCCTTTTCACGGTTGTATTCTTCGCCTTCGTCATGCGTTACCGATTTTACATTTTCTACACCTTCAATATATTCTTTTACATCCTTCTTTTCGCCTTCATCTAAATCTTCAAACATCATTTGCCAAGAAGAAGTTGAACCATAGTCAAACTCATCTTTCATGACGCTAAGGCCCTGAGAAGTTTCCGAACTCTCCGGCATATAAGAATAAATATCGTGATTAATTTTCACTTTTGTAGAGAGAAAAGCACAAAGTCCCGCGAGCGCCAAAAAAATGCCAAACACAACATAGCAATATTTTGTCACAAAATCTGCGATTCTCCTTACCATAATCTATTATTATACCACAAAAACCCCACTTTTACAAGTGGGGCTCTCTGTTTTACTGCTTATGCTTCCGCGTGAAGTTTCTTAAACTTCTTGGACTTTTTGTCCAGCTCGTCTAGATCGTTCTCGGTAATCTTTTCGCTCTTACCAGACTCAATATAATTGCGAAGCACACCCACCAAGATAAACGGACGTACAAACACAGAATGAAGAATAGACCACATAGAAATACCGCCTATGCCAGCCACAATCAACATCAAATTTTGTGGATTGGTGAGGAATTCATTTCCCGCTTCCACATCACCATTCGCAATCATCTCAGCAAATGCATTTGCAAGCTCAGCAAAACCGCCTGGGAAGGCTTGGCAGATCAAATAGGTTATTCCAAAGAATACACCACCAATTACAACAAATGAAATCAAGCTAATCAAGAATACACGCCCCATATTCTTTGCAAATGTTTTACCATGACGGAAGAAAAGCACTGCTCCTTCTAGCGTTGCTCTTGCGGCATTTTCGTCTTTTTTGTAAAACACCCAACCAAGACAACAATCACAAAGATACCTTACGATCGTATCAATTACGCTGGAAATCGCACTACCAATTGCACCGCCATTATCACCACCAATCGCTTGGCCAGCCGCAGTAATTGCACGCCCTAGCTCATTAAAAATACCTTTAATTACGCTAGTCGCAGCATAGTAGGCAGCCACAGTTAGGAAGCGCTCTTTTACAATTTTCTTACCCTCACCATATACATCATCCGGCAATTTGCCTTCTGTCACACCCTTTGTCATCATTGCAATTTGCCCAGCTTTAAATACATAAGAAATAAAGTGAGATGCAATCGCAATTATTATAATCGCTGCAATTACACCAATCGCAAGGCCGATTAATCCATTTTGTGAAAACTTGTCAGCGAGAAAAAATCCAGCCGCCGCAAGTATAATAATGACGGCCATAGACCCAAGGTCCCAAAAAAACCGCCTAATCGAAAACGTCAACGTTTTCTTATAGATTTCCTTATTATCCATTAAACTCCTTTTTTATTATTAATCTAATTATAGCAGTTTAGCTAATTCTCGCAATTATATCAGCACACTTTTTATAATTAGTTTTTAGCACACATCCTTCAACTACACCATCTCTCATCACAACTTTTCCATTAATTATCGTCATGCACACATTACTGCCTTTTGCATTATAAACAAGATCTGAAAACACGTTCCCCACCGGCTGGCAAACTGGAGTACTTAGGTCCACTATAATAATATCTGCAGATTTTCCTTCTTCCACTGAACCAATTTCATCCGCCACACCAAGCGCTTTTGCGCCATTGATTGTTGCCATTTTCAAAACTTCATAACTATCCATATATCCCGCATTTTCAAACTCACCTTTTTGAAGCAGAGCTGCAAATTTCATACTATCAAACATATCGAGATTCGACCCGCTGCCCTGCCCATCTGTGCCAAGGCTTACATTAATTCCCTTATCTAACATTTGCTGGATTTTAGCAATGCCACATCCCAGCCGCATATTACTTACCGGGCAATGCGCCACACTCACATTTAATTTCGCAAGCCTATCAATTTCTTCGTCGCTAACTTTCACTACATGCGCGAGAATCGTATGTACATCGGAAAAATATTTTTCCAGCACATCCACCGGACTCTCCACACCATAATTTTTCTTAATGTCTTTTACTTCCTGCTCGTTCTCACAAAAATGCATATGTACTGGCACATCATACTTTTTTGCAATCGCCACCACTTTTTCTACCGTATCTTTGCCAGTAGTATATAGTCCATGAATGCCCACATTTAGATAAATTTTTTCATATCCGCATCTACCTTTGTAATATTTTTTGATAAGCTCTTCTTGCTCGGCCAACATTTTATCCGGATTATTAGACAAATCAAACACGGTCCGAGTAGTCATCAAACGCACGCCAATCAATCCAGCCGCTCTGATTGAATTTTCCGGCAAAAAGTATTGATCGTTTGCCATCACCGTACCCGTCTTCACCATTTCTACAAACGAAAGTAACGATGCGTCATGAATATCTTCTGGTGTCAGCTTATCTTCCATTGGCCAAATCTTTTTTTCTAGCCAATCTTGCAAACTATACCCATCCAAAGTTTCGCGAAAAATACTCATCGCGATATGCGAGTGTGTGTTGATAAAACCAGGCATCACAATTTTACCCGCCGCATCAATCACTTCTGCATTCTCCGGCGTTGTCAAATTCTTACCAATTTTCGTAATCGTTTTATCTTCAACCAAAATATCCATCCCCGGTTCATATTTTTCTCTGCTCTCTGCCATTGAAATTAAGTTGCAATTCTTTATCAGTATACCCATAGTTGCTCCTTAGTATAAATTATATACCAATATGGAAAAGCAAACAGAAATATTGAGTTTTCAAAAAGAATTCACCATTAAAGAGCTCTTTACTAAACTAAACCAGAAAGACCAAGCTATCGGTCTTACTACTATTTATCGCACAAAAAAACACTAGCCTCCTAAAAAATTCTTATGTTATAATAAGAATAAGCAAAAAGGAAACAAAAATGTCAAACAAAAAATCAACTACTAAACTATCAACCTGGGGCAAAATCTGGCGAATCGCCCTCGCTATAATTGTTCCTTTGGGTGGAGGCCTCATTATCTCACTTTTCACCAGAGACTCTATGACTAAATTTGGCGCCTTCAACCAACCACCACTAGCTCCACCAGCTATCTTGTTCCCTATCGCCTGGACCATCCTTTATGTTTTAATGGGCATCGCCAGCTACTTTATTTGGAAAAAAGGCCGCGATTCTCGCAAGGGATCAGACAAATCATTATCTAAAGTTGCTCTTATTATCTACGGCGTTCAGCTTATTTTCAACTTCGTTTGGACTCCTCTTTTCTTTATCTTTGATCTATTCTGGTTTGCGTTTGCATGGCTCATTGTTATGTGGGCACTTGTTCTTGCGCTTACTATTGTTTCCTACCGAATTTCCAAGCCAGCCTTCTGGATGCTCTTACCTTATCTATTATGGTGCACCTTCGCCGCTTATCTCAACTGTGGCATAGCCATTTTAAACTAATAAAACTAATCAAATAATACAATAGTAATCATAATAATTCCTGAAAGGAGAGCTTTATGGTAGTAACCGGCTTTATTGTTTACTTTACCTGAGTACCATTCACGTAAAGTTTATAACCATTTGCATGGATATTGCTGTTTGTCGTATCAGCATTTGTGAGCGTTTTAACATAAGTATCACCCATTAAAGTTATCAAGCTAGAACTATCTAAGGTAAGCTCAACCTCACCAGCATTATCGCTGTTAATAACACCACTAAACGATGAACCGTTAGTGAGATTCATAGTTAGTTTTGAAATAGAATCTACGACAATATTGCCGGTAGCCTTTTGATTAGTCATATTAAGCGTAACCGTACCTCCATTGCTACCAGAATTACCCCAAGAATCTTTCTGAATCCTTAAGAAGTTACCGGTATCATCGTTGTTTATGATCGTGTCATTCTCAAGGTTAATCTCCGCAGTGGTGTTCGTTACGTAGAAGCTATCACCCTTATTAGTCGTGATAGTTGAGTTTTTGGCAGTAAAGACAGCTTTACCGGTTGCCGCGTCGCCGCTCATAGATTGATAAAGGAAGATATTCTTATAAGTAGTAGACTGACCGTTTAACTCACTATTCGTATCGGTCAAAGTTACATTCTCAAGCGTAATGCTATTCTTGCCCTCGATAATTGCACCCTCAGAAGTGGTAGCGATTAGCGTGGCATTTTTTACAGTAATATCTGCCGTAGAGTAGATGGCTGGAGAGCCTTTGCCAGTAGTTTTATACGTTCCCTTGTCTACCGTTACAGTTCCACCGCCACGATCCGAACGAATCGCCGCACTAGAAGTACCAGCCGTAGTAATAGTAAGATTTTCCGCGTTCATCACGCCACCACCAGTAGTCATAATGCCACCAGAATTGTCTTTGCTCGTCGTAATAGTAGAATCGGAAATATTTACCGTAGTACCATCAGACACAGAATTATTTGTCGTGGCCGAACCACCATAAGAAAACACACCATTTGCACCAGTAGCATCAGTCGTAATATTTGCGTTCTTAATGGTGAGTGTGGCTCCATCCTTAGCAAGTATAGCCGAGTTGGTGCCATAAAAACTCGTATTGTCGCCGCCGTCCGAATCACCAGTCTTTGTTACCGTAATGTTAGTAAGAGATGCCCCGATTTCGCCAAACACTAGAATCGCATTTTCATCTGAATTCGTAGACGAGAATTCTTCATCGGTCACGTCGTCATCGGTTTTGATTTCTCTCACCGCAGAATACGATACATCTCCTCCATCATTCATTGCTGGCACATTGCCATTATTTGCAACGTATTCAGAATTCACTGTGTCAATTATCAAAAACCAAAACACACCCAGAGTTATAATTAGCACAGCGATTATAACTCCATACGTAAGAGTTTGCTTTTTATCCACTATATTCTCCCTTTGTTTCTTCAATTATCACTACTTTGTGAGTTGCTTTCGTCGCTTGGTTTTTCTGGCGGAGTACCGCCGTTTTGGCTATTCTCGCCACTTGGCATTTCTGGCGGGGTGCCACCACCTTGCATTTGTTGCGACGAATCTCCACTATTATTAGTTCCTAAAGTTTTTGTATACACAAAGAAAGCCACAGTCGATATCACTGCACCCAAAAGTACACCAATTACAAAAAGTATTATCTTCTCCTTTGCCCCATCTTTTTTATTGATATTCTCATTTTCCATTCTGCTTCTCCATTTAGATGCTTGTGACTATATTATAACAATCTTTTCTAAAAGAAGTCTAAAAAATGAGTATAATAATATATATGGCTAGTATAGATTTAAGCAAAGTCAAACACTTCATTGGCAAACAAAAAGTAGTGAGGGGTGAGTAGAAATATAATAGAAACAAAGGAAAGAAATAAATGTACAAAAAAGAATTCATGGAAATTGCAATAAACGAAGCGGGAGAGGGGGTTTTAAACCACGATGGTGGGCCTTTTGGGGCAGTAATAGTAAAAAATGGTGAAGTCATTGCATCAGGACATAACAGAGTACTTTCTTCTAATGATTCAACTTGCCATGGCGAAATTGATGCAATACGGAAAGCAGAAAGCAAACTCAGAACTTATGATCTTTCAGATTGCGAGCTTTATACTACAGGAGAACCTTGTCCGATGTGTCTTGCGGCAATCTTATGGGCAAATATCAAAAAGGTATATTACGGATGTAGACTAAGTGATAGTGAAATAATCGGGTTTCGTGATGCAAAGCTTGACGTAATAATGGGCGGGAGGTCTAATCTACCAGATGGGTTTATGGAAGAAAAAGATCGCAAAATGTGCCTGGAAGTATTTGAAAAATACGAAAAAATGGAAACAAAAAAATACTAGAAGAATAAAGTCCTAAAATCCAAATTTTACTTAGCGACGCAACTTTTTCTTAATGACGTATCGTCCAGTAAGAATCGTTAATGCTACAAGAAAAACAGTAATATCCAATTGGAAATTCACAGTAGCGTTCTGCTCTACTCTAAGTGCCGAACCAGAATTTGGGACTTTTATATCTTCATCGGGTTTTGGGATGAGACTTTTTAGTATTGGCATAATACTTTCAGGAATATGACCAATAACAAGGTTCTCAGCGTTATCAATAAGAGTATAAGTATAGTAGAGCGAATAGTTCTCGCCGAATGTGTTTTGAGTATAGATAGCATCAGCGATTAAAAATGGAGAGATAGCCTTAACTAATTTTGGCAAGTTTTCCTTAAGGATTTCAAATTCTGTTTCACTAATGCT
>JAFWMO010000002.1 GCA_017510705.1 Candidatus Saccharimonadota bacterium | reverse complement strand
TATTTTGACACTATGAAAGTACGTGCAAGTGTTAAAAAAATCTCCCCAGATGACATTATTGTGCGCCGTAAAGGTGTGCTTCGTGTTATCAACAAGAAAAAACCTAAGAATAAGCAAAGGCAGGGGTAAAATATATGGCTAGAATAGCTAGTGTTGTGATTCCTTCTGATAAGCAAGTGTGGATTGCACTTACTTATGTGTACGGTATTGGACGCACAACAAGTAAAGCCATCCTTGCGGAGGCTAAAATCGAGCCTACCACTCGGGTGAAAGATCTCACCGAGGCTGACGAACAAAAAATCAACGACATTATTTCCGCGAAATATCGTGTTGAAGGTGATTTGCGCCGCCTAGTGAGTAACAATATCAAACGCTTAAAGGATATCAATTCTTATAAAGGTATCCGCCACAAGGCTAAATTACCAGTCAACGGCCAACGTACCCGTACGAACGCACGTACACGTAAGGGTAAGGCGATCGCGGTCGGTGGTGCACAACCAAAAGCAGCAAGTAAGACTTAGGAGTAAAATATGGCTGAAGAAGAAATTAAAACTACTACTGAAGCAGTCTCTGAAGCTCCAAAGGCTACCAAGGCTGCCAAAAAAGGTAAACGCATTGTAAATGCGGGCGCGGTTCATATCCAAGCTACCTTTAATAACACCATCATCAGTGTTACCGACAAAAAGGGCGAGGTACTTTCTGCATCTTCCGCTGGAGCTAATGGTTTCCGCGGTTCAAAGAAAGGTACCGCATTCGCAGCTGGCGTAGCTGCAGAGAAAGCACTTGAAACTGCAAAGAAAAATCATGCTCTAAATTCCGTAGATGTATATGTGTCTGGAATTGGTCTTGGTCGCGATGCAGCTATCCGTGCAATCTCCACTGCTCAAATTAAGATTGATAGTATTACTGATGTAACCCCTGTGGCACACGGTGGCGTGCGTCCTAAGGGAGAAAGGAAACCGTAATGGCACGTGACAATTCTCCAATTGTAAAGCAAAGCCGTCGTGAAGGTTATGCGCTTGCACCAAAAGCTCACAAAGTTATGGCCAAAAAATCTGGTATTCCAGGTGAACATGGCAATATGCGTGTGCGTGGTGGAAGCCTTTATCTAACACAGCTTCGCGAAAAGCAAAAAGTACGCCGCACTTACGGTCTACTAGAGAAACAATTTGCAAAATTGATGAGAGAAGCACAAAAGGCAGAAGGTCTTACCGGTGAAAAACTCCTTGAGTTTCTAGAG
The DNA here is from genome assembly GCA_017510705.1 of Candidatus Saccharimonadota bacterium. Classification (GTDB taxonomy): domain Bacteria; phylum Patescibacteriota; class Saccharimonadia; order Saccharimonadales; family Saccharimonadaceae; genus Nanosyncoccus. The sequence goes on along the minus strand of JAFWMO010000002.1, from coordinate 29,910 downwards.
CGCCGTGCAGATAACGTAGTTTTTCGTGCAGGCTTTGCTCTTACTCGCCGTCAGGCACGCCAATTGGTTTCTCACGGACATTTTCTATTGAACGGTCAAAGAGTTGATATTCCTTCAATTCGCTTGAACCCGGGTGATGTTCTAGAGGTTCGTCCAAAGTCAGCTAAACTAGAGTATTTCAAGAATCTTCCGAATATCATCAGTGCATCAAGTGCAACACCGCTTTCATGGATGAAGGTCGACGGTAAGAAAATGAAAATTGAAATTACTGCTTTGCCAAAGCGCGAAGAAGCTGAGGCTGGTATTAATGAACAACTAATCGTTGAGTATTACTCACGTTAAGGAGAACTAAATGACTACAAAAAATATTCACGAAGCTAATCTAGCAGAAGTCAAAGAACTTAGCGAAACTAGTGCAGAGTTTGTGATCCGCCCTCTATATTATGGCTATGGCAATACTCTTGGCAATTCACTTCGTCGTGTTCTCCTTTCTAGCGTGAAAGGTGCAGCGATTACTGCTTTTTCTATTGAAGGTTCATCTCACGAATATGCCGCTATTCCTGGCATTCGTGAAGACGTAGTAGATATTATGCTAAATCTTAAAAATATTCGTTTTAAGATGCATACTGATGCTCCTGTGGAACTTTCTCTAGAAATTAAAGGTGACAAGCAGTCATCCGAAAAAGATGGTGACAAACGTGTAGTGGCTGGCGATATTAAACTTCCTTCCGAAGTAGAAATTGCTAATCCAAATCAAGTGATTTGTCACATTGATGATCCAAAGTTTGTACTAAAAATGCATTTCGTAGTAGAAACTGGTAGAGGCTATCTTACGATTGAGCGTTCTAGCGAAGAACGCATCCACTCGGATATGATTGCGATCGACGCAGTATTTACCCCAGTGCTTCGTGTTCGTTACAAAGTAGAGAACACTCGTGTTGGCCAAGATACCAATCTTCAACAACTTACCCTTACCGTAGATACCGATGGTACCATTACGCCAAAGGAAGCTTTTGAAGAAGCTGCTGCGATTTTGGTAAATCAATATACTGCGCTTGCTGGTAGCACAAAGGTAGAGTCTACCCCAGCTCCTGGCACAAGCGAAGAAGAAGAGGACGCAGGTCTAATGCTCCCAATTGAGGAACTAGATTTGTCTGCTCGTACGGCTAATGCTCTTATCAACAACGATATCAAGACTGTACGCGACCTAGTAATGCTCTCTGAGACTGATCTCAAAGACCTAAAAGGTTTTGGTACAAAAGCATTAGACGAAGTTAAAGAAAAGTTAACGGAGTTAAATATTTAATATGCATCGTCACGGATACAAAGGCCGCAAGTTCGGCCGCGAAACCGATCAGAGGTTGGCACTCACCCGTGGTTTGATGTGCTCTCTGATTAAGAACCAGAGTATTACAACTACTCTTGCTCGTGCTAAGGAAATCCGTCGCACGACTGAGAAGTTAATTACCTTGGCTAAAAAAGGTGGCTTAGCTAACCGCCGCCTTATCATTGCTAGATTAAACGACCTTGAAACTGCAACACTTCTTATTGACGTGATTGCGCCACAAATCAAGCGTGATTCTGGCTACCTCAGGATTGAACATGCAGGTTATCGCCGCGGTGATAATTCTGAGATGGGAACCATCTCTTTTGTAGATGAAATTTCTCTTGAAGCTCCTGCAAAGGAAGAGAAAAAAGCTAAAACTGCTAAAAAGGAGGCTAAATAATGAAAACTTATAGTCAAAAAGCTTCCGAAATTAGCCGCGAATGGTGGGTAATTGATGCAACTACTTTACCACTTGGTAAACTTGCAGTTGTAATTGCTGATAAACTTATGGGTAAGTCTAAAGTTACCTATACCCCTCACATTGATAATGGTGACTATGTCGTCGTAATCAATGCTAAGAATTTGGTAGTAACTGGCGATAAAATGACCAAGAAGAAATATTATCGTCATAGTGGCTTCCCAGGTGGTCTTACCGAGCTTAAACTTGAAGAAGTTATTGAAAAGGACCCTGCTCTCGCTATTCGCGAGGCCGTAAAGGGTATGCTTCCAAAGAATAAACTTGCTGCTGATAGACTAGCTCGTCTTCGCGTGTTTGAAGGCGCTGAGCATGCTCATACAGCACAAAATCCAAAGGAGATTAAGTAATGGTTGCTACAAAGAAATACACCTATGGACTTGGTCGCCGCAAATCTGCTACTGCTACTGCTCGTCTGTATAAGGGTAAAGGTGAAATTACCATCAATGATAAGCCTGCTCTAGATTATCTATCTGGCAACAAGGCTTATCTTGCTGAGATTACCGATCCTTTGGCACTAGCTGGTAAGCAAAAAGATTACGATATTACTATTCTTGTAAAAGGTGGTGGTCTTGCAGGGCAAGTAGATGCAATCAAACTTGCTATCTCTAAGGCTCTCGTAATTGAGGCTCCAGATCTACGCGCTGTTCTAAAGAAAGCTGGATTTACATCCCGCGATCCACGCGAAAAGGAACGCAAAAAATATGGTTTGCGCTCTGCTCGTAAGAAAGAACAGTTCTCTAAGCGTTAAACTGATAAAAATAAGCCCTTCGGGGCTTATTTTTGTTATAATATTCATATGAAGATATTACAAATCAATGCTTGGTGTGGGCGGATTAAAGATGGGCTCACTACTTATATAAAAAAAGAAAATCCCGATATTATTTGTATGCAAGAGGCGGTTTGGTGCGATGATTCTCGTGCGGACAATTACGTGAGACGAAATGCAGACACCGTTAATAAAATTATGGAAGAATGTGGCTATAATTATGCTTCTTTTGCTCCTAATTGGGGACTAGAGATGTTTGGCGGGGAATTTGTAATTCAAAATGGAATTGCGATTATTAGTAGGATTCCGATTGTTGAAGAAGAAAAGAAGCTTATCTATAGTGAATATAACGTAAGGAACTCACTAGATAGTATTATTGAGCCGGCTGGCGAACATGGGTATTATGCACAAAAGGTAGTTTTAGAAAACGGTTTGGTTGTAGTGAATTATCATGGCTATTGGCAAAAAGATCCAATGGGGAATGAAACTTCTGTGGAATGTATGAGAAAAGTCGCCGAAATGTTTAGAGATGAAGAACGTCCAGTGGTGATGTGTGGGGACCTTAACCTAACTTATGCTGCCCCGGCAATGCGTGAGCTTGATTTTATGACCGATATGACAGCAGAGAATGGAGTAAAAACTACGCTTAGAAATTTGCGCTTTGAAGCAGAGGTTGATTGTGATCATATTTTGCTGAATAGCAGAGTAAAAGGTAGTAATTATCAATTACATGATGAACCCGTTTCGGATCATTTAATGGTGACTGCTGATTTAGAGATTATTTAGGTATTCGGAAAGGTTAAGTGAGCCTAGCCATTCTATGATAGAATCTGTCTTTTTGATGTCTATAATCAGCGGTGTTTCGTCTCCTAAAGTATCGTATTCTTTGACAATTTCGGGAAAAACTAGATTGTATTTTTCTTTGTAGTACTTGCTGGTTGCGAAATAATCGTGATAAAGGATGTCTTTTATTTCTCGATACGACATATTGCGATACTTTTCTTCATCTTCGGCGAGGCTACGATAGAATTCGTAGTCTGTAACTAGATGGAGAAAATAGCCTTTACCAAAGTCTGTGCTGATATCAAAATCATTCAAACAATCTTTTAGGATTACTTTGCCTAGGAGAAAACTAAGCGCATTGTTGCGGATATTTGGAGAAGAGTGATGGGTGATATCTGTGTCCTCTGAAATATCTGGAGAAACTGAGCCCAACAGAAATGCGTCTTTGTCTTTAATTTTGTGCTTATTTATATAAGTATTAGCTACGGATAAGTGAATTGATAAACCAGGCATATGTTTATTATAGCATATCTGTGGTATAATAAATGTATTGGGGCGTTAGCTCAGCTGATAGAGCGCAGCATTCGCATTGCTGAGGTCGCGGGTTTGATTCCCGCACGCTCCACCATTTTTTTGCCTAAAAAAATAACCCCAGTTAAGAGGGGTCATTTTTTGTTTAATTTTTAGATGGCGGGGACGGGAAATTTGAGGGCGAGGTCGCGGACTTCGGTGCGGATAGTTTCAAGATCGGCAGAATACTTGTCTAGGTTTTCTTCGGTCTTTGCTTCTTTGCAGATGTCGGCGACTTTTTTCATCCAGAGGGCAAGGGTAATCATTTCATCTTTGCCGAGACCACGAGTAGTGATAGCTGGGGTACCGAGACGTACGCCAGATGGACGGAAAGCACCACCTTTATCGGAAGCAACAGCGTTGGCGTTTAACGTGAGACCAACCATATCTAGGGCGCGTTCGTAGACTTTGCCGTCGAAGCCAAAGCTTTCTTTGACGTTGGCTAGGATGAGGTGGTTTTCGGTGCCGTTACCTTGGAGCTTGAAGCCATGCTTTTTTAGTTCTTTAGCTAAGGTTTTGGCATTTTCTACGACATTTTTGGCGTATTCTTTGAATTCTGGTTTCAAGTCTTCGCCGAAGGCGACAGCTTTGGCGGCGATAACGTGCTCAAGCGGGCCGCCTTGGGTACCAGGAAAGACGGCGCGGTCAATAAGAATAGGGATATTAGCGAGAGTTTTTTCTGGCTTTTTGAGTGGCGAAGCGACATTACCCTTAGAAAGAATGATACCACCGCGTGGGCCACGGAGAGTCTTGTGGGTGGTAGTAGTCATCACGTCAAAACCATGATCTAGAGGGTTTGGGTGGACGCCACCGGCAATGAGACCGGCTACGTGGGCCATATCTGCCATCAAGAGGATTTCTTCGCCGGTTTTTTTGGCGACTTTGTCTCGGATTTTGGCGACGCGGTCAAAATCTGGGAGCTTCATAAAAGCGGAATAGCCAACCAAGATAATGCGTGGCTCGTATTTCATGGCAAGACGTTCCATTTGATCGTAGTCAATATCGCCATCTTCGGTGACGCCATAGCCAACAAAATTGTAGAAGTGAGCAGACAAAGTAACTGGGGCGCCATGAGTGAGGTGGCCGCCGGCAGGAAGCGACATGCCAAGCACGGTGTCGCCTGGCTCTAGCCAAGCGTAATAGACAGCCGTATTGGCTTGGGCGCCGGAATGTGGTTGGACGTTGGCGTGATCGGCGTGGAATAATTTGCAAGCGCGGTCAATGGCTAGGCGTTCAATGCGGTCAATATTGGCTTGTCCACCGTAGTAACGATAGTTTGGCAAGATTTTTTCGGCGATATCCTTTTCGTCCCAGCCAGGGATGCCCTCAAAACTTGGGTAACCTTCGGAATATTTGTTGGTAAGGATTGAACCCATTGCGGCAAGAACATCAGCGGAAACGTAGTTTTCGCTAGGGATGAGCTCAAGGCCCTCGGATTGGCGCTTTTTTTCGCTATCAATAAGATCAAATATTATATCTTTCATATTATCTCCTTTAGTTTTTAGTATATTTGATGATGGAATAGTTTAAATCATCTTCACTACCTTTCTTTATGATTTCACTGGAATATTTGGATTTATCAAATGCGGGGAAGAAGGTATCGGCGGAGTCGTCTGATGCATCTACCTCTGTGAGATAGAGGTTTTTTGCGTGTTTTAGGAATTCAAAATAGACCATACCGCCGCCGATGATAAAGATTTCTTCGTCGGTATCCTTATTTTTCTCAATAAAATCGGTGATATCGGAGACACAATCGTCGGCGCCTTCTATATTATGCCTGGAGATTACGATATTGGTGCGATTTTTAAGTTTGCCAGGGAGAGATTCCCAAGTTTTACGTCCCATCACGACTTTGTGACCAGAGGTGGTTTCGCGAAAGAATTTCATGTCGTCTTTGAGGTGAAAAATCAACTCTCCGCCGCGGCCTAGCTCTCTGTTTTTCCCGATTGCAGCTATCAAACTAAACATCACTACTCCGTAACTGGCATTTTGATGACACCAAGGTTTTCATAATTCTCCAATCTTATATCTTTAAGTTCGCGGGAACTGTCAAAATCGTAGAAATTTTTGGCTTCTGGGTTTAACCAGAGCTTTGGCGCAGGTGGAAGCGTACCGTTTTTCTTGGCTTCGTCGTAGCGGGCAATCTGTTCTTTGATGCCGTCAATTTGGTTTTCGTAGATATGAGCATCATTAGTAATAAAAGTGAGCTGGCCAGGCTTGGCGCCAACAGACTGAGCAATCAGATGACAGAGAACGGCATATTGTACTACATTAAACGGCAATCCTAGAGGTACGTCGGAAGAGCGAGAAGTAACTAAAACATTGAGACGCCCGTCGATTAAATTCCATTGTGAGTTCCATACACAAGAAGGGAGCGCGGCGGTTTCTAGCCATTCGTTTTGCCAGAGTGATAAAACCATGCGGCGGTTGCCAGGATTGTTTTTTAAAGTTTCAATTAAATTTTCAATAAGGTAGTATTTTTTGACAATCCAGCCATAAGCGGTGCCGATAGTATGAGCAAAATTTTCGGTAGGTTCATTTGGGTGGTTTTTGGCAAAAATTTTATTGATATTTCGCCCCTGATATTCACCAGTTTCAGAGATTTCCCATTCATCCCAAATTTTGATATTTCTATCCTTTAACCAGCGGACATCATTGGAAGCTTGTTGATAAATCCACAAGATTTCTAGAACCGCAGTCTTGAAAGCGACTTTTTTGGAAGTAAGAATAGGGAATTCCTCCTCAAGGTTGAATTGTAAAATTTGGTGGGGCAAACGAATAGTTTGGGCAGCCGAAGAAGCTTGGGCGGTGTGGTCTGGAATGGCTGATGCAACAGAGGCGCTACGGTTGTCTTTTTTCTTGTAATTGGTGATTTTTTCGCCGTGTTCTAGGATACGGCGGCACAGATCTATGTATTGGTCGTCAAATTTGCTCATTTTACCTCCACTTTTTTACAGTATAGCACAAAAATCCCCGGCCAGTAAAGACTAGCCGGGGCATACTAGGGAGGTTATTTTTTGTAATCTGCTTCACGCCACGAATACCACGTGCCGTTGACTTCGAGCGTACGCATTACGATAATAGCAGTAAAAAATCCGCAGTCATCTTGGCGTACGATATCACGCATCTTAAAGAAATCTATTGCCCACATTTCGCTAGCTTTGCGTCTGCCTCCTTCGAGGACGTCGTCGCAAAGTTCCATTTCTTTGATATCTCTAGCGGTGGCAGACGGATTGTCAATCTTCATTGTGGGCGGACGATTTACGACGTTGTATTGCAGAGTGATTAAAAGTGCAGCGGTTTTGTCTGCTAGATAGAGCAATCTGCCAGTTGGCGAATAGGGGTTTCGCATTTCCAGGAGCAAACTCAAAGTGTTGTCGCCAAACTTGGTCTGATTTTTGGCAAAACTACGAGTGTAACGGAAGAAATAGTCGTCTTCCTCGCGGTCTTTGGCGGCGTTGTCGCGCTCGCCATTATCTGGAATATCACCAAAAACATTTTCTGGCAAATCATGCTCGCGGGCGGCTTCAATGATTTCTTTTAATGTGTAGCCATCAGCAGTGCGAGACCACTGGCTCTCTGGATCGCCAAAATTAGGCCCGTAGTAATAGTACAGTGCCTCTGATATAATCGCAATCATGAGATTTGTGTGGGCACTAACTGATTCATTGGCTATTTCTGCTTCATCTATGCCGTAGGCGCTAACATAAGACCGTGGTACAAACGAAGATTCGGCGATTTGCGATAATCTGTGGCAGATATTGCTAATTTCGCCAGCCTCAATAATTTTGAGGTTTTTGGCATCTTGTCCAGGAATATTGCAGGGCATACGATCAACCGTGTTGAACTCATTCACCATGATTCTTCTATATTCTTTTAATATATCAATTCCGAGTTTTTCTTTTTTACTCGCCATAAAAATATCCCTCCTCTGTTAAAGAACTCCTCCCTAGATTGAAAATAGTATAGCACGCATTGACTTTTTTGGCAAAATGTGCTATAATTAAAGCATAAGGAGTTATTTGGGAAATGAAGGTCAAATACTTATTTATGATACTTGTCTCTAGCTTTATAGGGATAATGTCTTCTTCTGAATTTTTGATGGCAGATGCTGCCCCGGTAGTTTTCTCAGATCTTGATAAAAGTAGTATAGTAGAAACGGTGATTCCAGAGCCAGAACCAGAGCCAGTGATAGAATATACTGCGCCGGTTTATGCTACTTATGCTGCTGCCCCTGTTTATACTCCAGCAAACCACATTGAAATTGCTGGCCAATCTATTGGCGTAACTGATGTGGCTTCTACTGCGATGGATGCTGGATGGGGCGTAAACAAATACGGTAAGCTTCTCTATGGTCATAGCAATGCGGCTTTTGGTGGTATTGTAAATTATGGCGTAGGTGGTACTTTTACGATGACTTATGGTGGTGTTACTAGGACATATCAAGTGATGGATGTCAAGATTTACGATGTGGTGTTTGATGCTAACGGTGCGGCTGTAACTATCAAGCCAGCCGGTGCGCCAGCTGGCAACTTAATGACCAGGGTAGCAAATGCTACTTCTTCTGGCATCACTTATGACCTTGCCCTTATGACTTGTACTGGTGTGCCGATGAATGGCACCATGTCTCAACGTTTTGTACTCTTTGCTAACGCTATATAACTTATGTTATAATAGTATTGTGAAGAGACTAGTTAAGACTTTGATTATTCTTGCAATTGTCGTAGGCATTGGCCTGTGGGGGTATTTTGCGGTGAGAAATCGCGACATCAATATCAATAAATGGTTCGTGGGGAATTATCAAAAGGGGGTAGATGTTTCATCTTATCAAGAGAATGTGGATTTCAAAAAACTAAAAGAGCAGCATATTGATTTTGCATATATCAAGGCGACAGAGGGAAATTCACATGTGGACAAGAGTTTTAACGAGAAGTGGGCGGCCGCGAAGGAGGCAGGAGTGCTGGCGGGGGCGTATCATTATTTTGTATACAACAATAGTGGGGCGAGCCAAGCGGAGAATTTTGTAAAAACTATTGGTGATCTAGATGGCAGTTTGATACCGGCGGTGGATATGGAACTTACCCCAGAAGAAGTGCAAAATCCGCCAGAAAAGGATGCAGTGGTGAGAGGACTAAAAGCTTTCCTCGCGGTAGTAGAGGAAAAATACGGGGTGAAACCTTTGATCTACGCACAGAAAGATTATTTTGACAAATATTTGGCGGACGATTTTGCTAGCTATCCAAGGTGGATAAGGAATGTGTTTTATCCAGTATTTATAGATGTGGGTGAGGAGTGGACGGTGTGGCAGTATTGTGATAGAGGTATGCTCGAGGGATATAGCGGCGAAAAATATATTGATTTAAATGCAGTAAATAGCAAAACGGGGCTGGATTCTTTGAAGGTCCAGTGATATAATTAGATTGTTGGGGCATTAGCTCATTTGGTAGAGCGCTTCCATGGCATGGAAGAGGTGAGGAGTTCGAATCTCCTATGCTCCACCATTTTTTGTTTCACAAAAACGTTAAAAAATGGGATTCGTATCTCGCTTCGCTTGATGCGAATCCCTTATTCGTCGCGTAGCGACAAGACCATTTTAGTATGTTATAATGAGAATATGAAAACTATTCTCACTGGTATTAGGGCAAATTCAATCTTAACCCTCGGCAATTATTTGGGAGCTTTGCTTCCAATGGTAAGGCTTGCGAACGAGCATTCCAAAGATTATCATATTAATATTTTTGTGCCGGATCTTCATTCAATAATTTCGGATGTGGATGGTGATTTGCAAAAAAATATTATCCGTGGACTGAAATATTATCTTGCCGCAGGGCTAGAAATAAATGAAAACGTGCATATTTATCGCCAGAGTCATGTGCCGGCCCACTCTGAGCTTTGTTGGATTTTGGACTGTGTGGCTACAATGGGCGAGACTTCGCGAATGATTCAATACAAAGAAAAATCAAACGGCCAAGAATCATGCAACGTAGGGATTTTTAATTATCCGATTTTGATGGCGGCAGATATTTTGCTTTACAGTGCAGAATATGTACCGATTGGCGAGGACCAGTTCCAGCATATTGAGCTAACGCGCAACCTTGCAATGCGTGTAAATCATAAATACGGAGAGATTTTTACGGTGCCAGTGGCTACGGCCGAGCAGGTAAAATTTATGGAAGTAGACAACGGGCTTCGTATTCGCGACCTTCTAAATCCAGAAAAGAAAATGAGTAAATCTACCAAGGCCGAAAATTCTAAGATTATGCTGGATGATGCGCCAGAGGTAGCGGCAAAGAAAATCATGTCTGCAACTACGGATTCGTTTGGCAAAGTCAAATATGACATGTGGAGCCAGCCGGGTATTTCTAACCTTTTGCAGATTGAAGCGTTAATAAATGATGTACCTTTGCAAGATGTGATTTCAACTTGGGCGGGCGAGACTCGCTATGGCGACCTCAAGAAGAAGGTGGCAGAGAGTGTATCTACTATGCTGTCAACATTCCAGGCCAAGATGGCAGAAATTTCAGACGAGCAAATTTCGAAGCTCCTAGAAGAGGGTGAGGAGTATGCCAATAATGTGGCAAATGTCAAACTCTTAGAAGTGCAAAAAGCTTTTGGGCTTCGCTAACAGAGTGGACGTTGACTTTTAAGCATAAATGTGATATAATAAGAAGATATGATTATAACTGGGAAAAAATTTAGCAAGCCGGAGATGTCACGCGTGATAAACGGTGATGTGGTTCTTGACGCGGAAGAAGAAAAACCAGAGAAAATTCGCTTAGATCATATGATGACGGGGATATACAAAAGTTATAATCGCTCTACTTTGCAAAAATTTATTGAAAATGGCTATGTAACGGTGGACGGTGAGATTGTGACTAAGCCAAACTCTAAGTTTTTGGAGGGGGTAAAAATTGAGTTGAAGGTGCCAGAGGAATTGAAAAATGCCGACGTGAAGCCGGAGATTATTTATGAAGACGAGAATGTAATGGTAGTAAATAAACCGGCAGGTCTTTTGAGTGAGGCGAAGGGCGAATATTGCCCAGAGCGGACGCTGGCGGATTTTGGGTTGATTGCGCACCGGTTGGATCGTGATACGAGCGGTGTGATGATTTTGGCAAAAAATGAGGAAGTGCAGAAGTTTTTGAAGAAGCAATTTCAGAATCGTACAGTGCACAAAACTTATTATGCAGTAGTGGAAGGGCGGCCAAAATTGGATGCGGCTAGGATAGATTTGCCGATGGCGCGCGATCTAAAACGCCCAACGACTTTTCGGGTGGATGCTGGCGGCAAAGAAGCCGAGACGTTTTATAAAGTTCTAAAGACCGACGACAAACATTCTTTGGTGGAGCTAAAGCCAACATCAGGGCGTACGCATCAATTAAGGGTGCACATGAAATATCTAGGACACCCAATTATGGGCGACAAAGTTTATGGTGGTGAAAAGGCGGATAGACTGTATCTTCATGCCGGCAAACTTGAAATAACTTTGCCTGGTGGTATAAGGAAAGTTTTTGAAGTGCCAGCGCCAAAGGAATTTGAAAATGTTTTTTAATGATACATCTGAAATTGTTTCAATTGCTGCTCGCACTGGTTGTGCGATTTTTGTCGTGCCGGAGGGAACAAAAGTCGAGATTAAGAATGCGTTTTTGTTAGAGCCGACCAATAAATCGGTAATCACGATTGAGCAGGTGCGTGATGTTCTGGGTGTGTTATCCGTGAGGCAGGTCGGTGATGTTTTTGTGGTGGTTCGCCCGGCTGATAAATTGGGTGATGAAGCGGCAAATGCGCTACTTAAAAATCTGGAAGAGCCAAAAGAAAAAGTACATTTTGTGCTAATTACGGATAAACCGTCGTTAATTTTGCCTACGATTTTGAGTAGAGCGGAGATTTATTTTTTGAAGGTACCGGTGGACGTGGATGGGCCGATTGAGGCTGCTCCGCGTGAAACTTTGCTAGCAAAACGGATTTTGGTGGCAAAGCCTGCAGATTTGGTGCCACTGGCAGAAGAACTTGCAAAGACAAAGGACCGAGCGTATGTGCTAAGTGTACTGGCGGTAGCAATAGAAATGGCGCGGAAATCATATTTTAAAACGGGAAAGATCGCTTTTTTGAATAAAATCCCAAAAATGCTTGATGCTTATGAAAATATCAGTAAAAATGGGCACATAAAACTACATCTTGTGGCAGATTTGTGCTAAAATTAGGTTATGGTTGCAATTTTTGTAATTTTGATTTTTGTAGCGTATTTGGCGTTTTTGTTCCCATTTGAGGATAAAGTGAAAGAGGTGGAGCCAAAATCACCGAAGTATACCGCACAGATGAAAAAGTTGTGGCAGATTGCGCAGACTTCAATGAAAGAACGCAAGCCGTTTCGGGCAGAAAAGGCACTTCTTACAATTCTAAAATTTGACGAGAAAAATGCGGCGGCATATAACCGTCTTGGTATTTTGTATGCTAAAGGGCAAAAATATGACGAAGCAGTGGAGTGTTTTGAGATTGCGCAGTCGCTTGATAGCAATCCGGCGTCTATTCATAATGCAGGGTTGATTTATCTAGAGACCGGAGCTTATGAAAAAGCGGAGATGGCGTTTCTTCAGGCAATAGAGCTGGAGGGCGATGTGCCATCTAGATTTATTGCGCTTGCGAAGGCAGAGGAAAAGCTTGGTAAGATCAAGAAAGCTGTGGAAGCGTTGGAGAATGCATACGAACTAGATCCAAATGTAAATACACTTCGTCAGATTTTGGCAATCTATGAAAACAATGGCGACGTGGAGGCGGCTACGGCTACAACGGCGCGAATTGAAGAAAAAATCGCTAAAGATACGATTGCAAAACGTCGCAAGGCCTTGAAAAAGTCCGGAGCTGCATTGGTTCATAAAACCGCAAAGCAGGCAAAGACCGTAGCAAAGCGCCCGGTAAGGGTAGTGAAAAATCATATTGGACAAAAACGCATTTAGGGTTTATAATAATAGTAGTGCTGGAATCGTCTAGTGGCAATGACAAGAGACTGTAAATCTCTCGCCTTCGGGCTTCGTAGGTTCGAGTCCTACTTCCAGCACCATTTCCTACGGAAATATGTGCCGCGATAGCTCAGTTGGTAGAGCGCATCCATGGTAAGGATGAGGTCACCGGTTCAAACCCGGTTCGCGGCTCCACAAAGATTTAAAGGCGCCTCGCGGCTCCATTTTTTATAGATTTTTGTGTTATAATATAATTATGAATAAATTAGTGGTAAGCGGGTTTAATATTTGGAAAATTTTTATCAAGAATAAACTTGCTTCTTCTATTATGATGTTTATGGGTGGCGTAATGATGCTAATTGGTGCCATCAATGGTCATGGTAATGATACGAAATCTTTACCAATGTTAATTACTTCTGTTGGTATTATTCTTAGCTTTTGGTCTTTTTATCGGATTGGCTATGTAAAATCTAATTTTGACAACATGAAAGATCGGCAGGCAAAAGTCGCCGAGCGCCAAACGTTTATTTCGCAAATTTTTGAAACTACTATGTATGTGGCGGTGGCGGCAATAGGGTTTTTCTTGATTCTAAACGAAGGTTTTACAAACAAAGCGTTAAACTTAATGTCTGGATTTTTTACTATTCTAAATGGTGTGTTTGGAGTAATTTATATTTTTAAAAATCGTGAGAACAAAACTTTTTGGTGGAAGTTTAGGATTATACTTACACTGGTTGAATTTGCAGTAGGTATTTATTTTATTTTTGCGTCGGATTCAATTGAGATTGTTTGGTATATTATAATGGGTTCACTTACAACAATAGCTGGAGCGATTGAAATTTTCTTGTCGTTTAATGCCGAAAATCTCCGTGGCACTTTAGAAGACGGCAAAAACATTGGCAAGATTTTGAAAAATAGTAGAAAATCTAATGATGAATATGATCCGGATTACTCTCTAGATGATGGTGATGATGATGTGAAATCTTTGGAAAGATAAATTCTAAACCAACTTTGATAATAATGATTGAAATTGCAAGGCTGACGTAAGCCTCAATATCTACTTGCCAGATTAAATAAATAATCGCAGAGATAAGGACGGCGACAGAAATTAGAGTGTCGTTCATAGTTTCGGCGCCACTCGCCATCAGGACTTTAGATTTTACACGTTTGCCAGTGCGACGAAGATAAAATGCGAGCACATATTTGGCAAGGATACTAGCAACAAGAACTATCATCACCGGCAAACTATAATCTACGTCGTCTGGCGTGATGATTTTTTCAATAGCCTCTACGATAATATGGATACCAGCAATAATGATAATAAGGGCAATTAAAATAGTAGTAATTCTTTCAATTTCTTCGCGCTTTTCGGAATATTTTTTGTGATTAGATAATTTTTCGCTAACAACTACGAGCAAACCAGAAACTGCATCGATAAAACTATGTGCAGCGTCGGAAATAATGGCGATAGAATTGGAAAGAAGACCTACGGCGATATTAAAGGCGCCTAGCAAAAAATTTGTGAGGATAAAATAATATCCGGACCTAACAATAATTTTGCTGCGGGATTTTTCCATAGTGATATTTTATCATAATTTGGTATAATGAGGGAAGTGAAAGGAGATAATATGTTTAATTTAAAAGGTAAAGTGGCTGCTGTGTCCGGTGCATCAAGTGGCCTTGGACAACAAATGGCTTTGGCACTAGCAAGGCAGGGTGCGTCGCTTGTGATTATGGCGCGTAGAATGGAAAGATTGGAGGAATTTAAGCCAAAACTAGAAAAAGCTGGTGCGCCTAAGGTACTTTGTGTTAAAGTTGACGTAACTAATACCGAAGACATCAACGCCGCTGCAGAATTAGCCGAGAAAGAGTTTGGCAAAGTTGACATTTTGCTTAACTGTGCCGGTTCGTCCAAAGATAAAGGCGTAGTGGATATGACTGATGAGGAATGGGACTTTACTATCGCTACAGACGAGACGAGCGTATTCAAAATGACTCGTGCATTTGCTCGCATCATGCAGAAAAACAAATATGGTCGTATCATCAATATTGCTTCAATGTATGGTTTAGTTGGAAATACTGAGATTCATACCGTAGCTTATCATGCATCAAAAGGTGCCGTGGTGAACTTTACGCGTGCAGTGGCAGCAGAGCTTGCGACTGATGGCATCACTTGTAATGCAATTTGTCCTGGCTATTTTGAAACGGAGCTCACAAAAGCAGTGCTTGATACACCACGCTTCCAAGAATTTGCCAAAACCCACGTGCCGATGGAACGCTATGGCAAGCCAGGCGAACTAGATGCCGCGATTGTATTTTTGGCTTCAGAAGAGGCTTCTTATGTAACTGGTCTTATCATGCCAGTAGATGGTGGATATACTTGTATTTAAAGGAGGAATATGAAAACCAAATATGATGGTACCAAGACATATGAAAATCTAAAGAAAGCTTTTGCCGGGGAAAGCGAAGCACGTAATAAATACGATTTCTTTGCGTCAAAGGCAAAGAAAGACGGATACGAACAGATTGCGGCGATTTTTGCAGAAACTGCGCTAAACGAAAAAGAGCACGCCAAAATGTGGTACAAAGAGCTCCATGGTGGTGCAGTAGAGGATACTGAGACAAACTTGGAAGCGGCGGCAGATGGTGAAAATTACGAATGGACAGATATGTACGCTGGATTTGCTAAAACAGCAAGAGAAGAAGGATTTGAAGATTTGGCTGTGAAGTTTGAAGAAGTAGCAAAAATTGAAAAATCACACGAAGAGAGATATCGTAAATTGCTTTCTAATGTGCGCGAGAAAAAAGTGTTTTCAAAAGACGGTGATGTAATTTGGGTTTGTCGTAATTGTGGGCATATTGTGATTGGCAAGGATGCTCCGGAAGTTTGTCCAGTGTGTAATCACCCACAAAGCTATTTTGAAATCAAGCCAGAGAATTATTAAAATTTGTTTGGACAAAAAAATAACCCCCTCAAGCGAGGGGGTTATTTTGTTGTTAGTCTTTTTGGACTTTTTTGTCATATTTGGCTTTGCCAAACCCGAGTACCATAAGTACGATTTCCGGGATAAAGATAAGACCAAGAATATAGGATAAACCTTTCCCAAAGGCCTTAGCAAGGTTGATTGACAAAGCAATCATGGCGGCAAAACTAGCAATGCCAGTGGCGGTGGCGCCGAGGAGATACACCGCATAGTCACTCCAGTTAATAGCGTTGAGTTGAGCGTTGATCACATCTTGTGCTGCGTTGAAATCTACTGGCAGTTGGTTTACGCTCATCATGATACTACCTACGATAGTGACACAGAAAAGTGCCCAGAACCAATTTTTGATGCCAGCAATCTTGAACAGAATGTATTGACCATAAATTGGGATGAGAGATTTCCAGCCTTTTTCGCCAGCTTTTTCAAAAATCTTCCATTCGCCAATAATGACTAATACGGTGAAGATTAGAACCGCGATAAGCATGGTACCTAGGAAACCGCCAGCAAATGCCGCTTCGCTTGTGGTTAATTCGGTTGCCGTTCTTGTTGATATTAAAGTAGTACTATCCATTATACTCCTTACACTTTATTTGTCTCCATTATATCGTATAAATAAAAAAACGCAAGCGGTTTGACAGGGCAAAAAAAATGGAGCCGCCTGACAGGCTTGAACTGTCGACCTACGGTTTACAAAACCGTTGCTCTACCAACTGAGCTAAGGCGGCGTTGGTATAAAAAGTATTATAACATACTATTTATTAAAATTAAATGTTATAATTGAGTTTATGGATATATTTTTAGGTGTTGTGGGGGTTATAATTATAATTTTGCTTCTGGTTTTGATTTTTAGAAAACCAAAGCAAGAAAAATCTGCCGATTTTAAATCAATGGAAGAGCGTTTGATTCGGATGGAAGGGCAGGTGAAAGAAATAAATCCGGCAATTGATCGGAACTTTCGTGAAAATCGTAAAGAAATTGCCGAGAATTTGGAGAGGCTTCAGACTGGTAACGAGAAAAAGCTTGAAGAAATGCGCGAGACTGTGGACGAGAAATTGAAGGCGTCGGTAGAAAAACGTTTTAATGAAAGTTTTAAATCAATATCTACGCAACTTACACAGGTGTATCAGGGCCTTGGCGAAATGAAAAGTATGGCTAATGAAGTTGGTGATCTCAAGAAGGTGATGGAAGGTGTGAAAACGCGTGGGATTTATGGCGAGGTGCAGCTAGGCGTAATTATAGAAGACATGCTCAACAAATCTCAGTATGAAGAAAATATCATTACGAAGCCAGGCTCTAATGATCGTGTAGAATTCGCAATTAAAATGCCAGGAAAAGATGATAATGTGTATCTTCCGATTGACTCAAAGTTTCCGGTAGAAAATTATTCACGCCTGATTGCGGCATATGATGAGGGAAATAAAGCAGACATTATCACTTATCAAAAGGCGCTAGCTAATGATGTAAAAGAGCAAGCCAAAAAGATTTCTACAAAATATCTAGAGCCGCCAATGACAACGGATTTTGGTATTATGTTTGTGCCTACGGAATCATTGTATGCGGAGATTATTCGTATACCTGGATTGTCCGACGAAATTCGCAAGAAGTATAGCGTGGCAATTGCTTCGCCGTCTACTTTGCCGGTAATGCTAAACGGTCTAGTGATGGGCTTTCGTACACTTGCAATAGAGAAGCGTAGTGCAGATGTGTGGCAGACGCTCGGTGCGGTAAAAACTCAGTTCGGTAAGTTTGGAGATTTACTCGAAGGTGTGCAAAAGAAGCTGCAAGAGTCTGCAAACAAAATTGAATCTGCGCGTACAACTTCTCGTCAGATTGAGAGAAAGTTGAAAGATGTAGAAGAATTACCAGAAGCTGAGTCTGTAAAATTAATCGGTGAATTATAATTAAAACGTCCTGATTTTGTCAAATGGGAAGAGGCGCAAGACGACTGGGCCGATAATGCGACAATACGGAATAGTGCCGAGGCCATTTCTAGAGTCCCAAGAGTTTGAACCTTCGCGGTTGTCGCCGGAAACAAATAATTCGCCTTCTGGCACTATAGTGTCAACTTCGCCGGAAGTGTATTTTTTGGGACCGTCGGTCTCGGAGACGCGCCACTGTTCGTCATAAACAAAGCCATCTGGATGCTCGTCGTTGTAGATAGTCATGATACCATTTTTCACGGTGACGCGTTCGCCAGGGAAGGCAATTACGCGTTTGATGATATATTGATCGGCGATATTTTCTGGTACATTGCAAGTGACAGGATTGACTACGCCAGCTTCTTTGTATTCTTTGACTTTTTCTTCGTCTTCGTTGGCAAAAACAATGACTTGGCCACGCTCTGGAATATATTCTTGTCCTAGCATATGCGCCCAGGATACTGCAGCGCGATTAACAATGACGCGGTCGTCATTATGCAAAGTATTCTCCATACTGCCACCGACTACGTTGTAGGAACGATAAATAAAGGTGTTTAGAAAAAGTGTACCGGCAATAATAATAGTAATAAATCCGGCGAGATTCAGGATGTCTTTAAGAAGTGGATGTTTTTGGAAGAAATTTGGTTCCATCTTTTCATTATAGCATATGCTATAATATATGTATGGCTGATTTTGTGTTTATTAGAAAAACTCGGAATATGGCATCTAGCGCAGTGCACGTTTTTTTAAATATACTTTTGGGACTTGGTGCAGTGCTGGTTACGGTTTTTAGTGGCAATCCGGCGCTTGGTATTATTTTGGTATTGGTTTCAAAATGGCGAATTTTTGCGGTACGTAGCCGCTATCTTTGGCTAAATATAAAATCAAACTTGGTAGATTTGATTGTGGGGATTTCGGTGGTTTTGATATCATATTATTCTGGTGGTTCGCTGGCGCCAGTGCATTTTATATTGGCGGCTGGATATACCATATGGCTACTATTTATTAAACCAATGTCATCCGAAACCGCTACACTAGTGCAATCTCTTATCGCGGTGTTTCTTGGTATTACGGCTACGTCAATTATGACGGCAAATCAAGATGCGCTTCTAGCTGTATTTACGGCATTTCTAGTAGGGTATGCGGCTAGCCGGCATGTTTTGGCGCAAACGAATGATCAAGATTTCACACTCACTACTCTAGTGTGCGGGCTGGTATTTGCGGAAGTGGCTTGGCTTTGCCATAATTGGGCGATAATTTACACTTTTGGCGCGACTGGGATTAGGATTCCGCAAGTGGCGATTATTTTAACGATTTTTGCATTTATTTATAACTATGCAAGGCAAGCAATGATAAAATATCAGGATGATTTCAGGTTCAAGCATATAATAGGTCCTGTAGTATTTGGCGTACTTTTGGTAAGTATTATTGTGCTATGGTTTAGCAACCCAATATTTAATATTTAAGGAGGAAAATGGAAGAAAACAAAGAGACAAAAGAAGTGCCCGAAAAAGCTAATGCTAAATCCAAGGGAAACGGGCTATTGGTTTTTTTGGTGTTAGTAGCAATTGTGCTAGGTGGTGTAGGTACGACTTTTTCTTTGATTAATTTTTTTAAGACAGATACGCCAATTACGTTTCTTGGTAGCGGGACAGATGGCAACTCGGCGAATTTTGTAGAAGGTTCAATCGCTAGCGTGGCAGAAAAAGTGTCTGCAAGTGTAGTATCTATCGTGACTTCCACCAAGCAAAAGACGATTTTTGGGAATTATGAATCTGGCGCAGCTGGTACTGGCGTAATTGTATCGGCGGATGGATATATTCTTACTAATAAACACGTGATAGATGGAGCGAACAAGATCAATGTGATACTTGATGATGGTACTACTTACGAAAATGTAAAACTAGTGACGACTGATCCGCTTAATGATATTGCATTTCTCAAAATTGATGGCGTAGACAATCTTCCTGTAGCGACACTTGGTGATTCCAAGACGATAAACGTAGGGCAACAGGTGATTGCGATTGGTAATGCTCTCGGGCAATATCAAAATACCGTGACGGCTGGAATTATTTCTGGTACTGGACGTGCAATTACTGCGTCTGATGGTAATGGTAGTGCGTCTGAGACTTTGTATGGTATGATCCAGACTGATGCAGCGATTAATTCCGGAAACTCTGGTGGTCCACTAGTAAATGCGGCCGGTGAAGTAATTGGTATTAATACCGCTACGAGTACAACGGCAGAAAATATGGGTTTTGCAATACCGATTTCTAGCGTAAAGGGGATGCTAGCGCAGTTGATTGAAGGTGGCAGTGCAAAGAGAGCATTTCTCGGTGTGTATACAGATGAGAATTATACAGTGCAAGTTGGCGCGAACAGCCCAGCCGCTAAAGCTGGCGTAAAAGATGGTGATACGATCGTGGCGATTAACGGCGTGAAAGTAGGTCGTTCTGGTAGTGCATCTAATATCATTGGCGAGTATAAGCCAGGAGATACGGTGCAGTTAACTGTGATTCGTGATGGAAATGAAATTGCGATTAATGTGACTCTGGGCGGCTACGATAAATAAATTCAAGGATGAACCCGCGGGTTCTGGCATGCTGGAACCCGTTTTTTGTGGCGTAGGCAATGATTTCTTGGTGTTGGCATGGGTCTGCTTCTAGGATTAGGTATTTTGGTGGGTTGGCGGTGGTTTCGTCTATTAGCTTTTTGATTAGAGCAAGGCCGTGATCTTCGGCATAGAGAGCAATGGATGGTTCGCTAGACAAAGCTTTTTTATCTAGCCAATCCCAGTCTGGATCTACATAAGGTAAATTTGCTACGACGACGTCATAATTTTCTGGACAATTTGATAAGAGGTCTGATTGTTTTAGGGTGACGAATGCATTTAGATTTTTGGCATTTTGATCGGCAATTTTGAGCGCGCTAGAATCAATGTCTACCCCTGTAACCAGTGCGTCTTTAATTTCTTTTTTAATAGTAATGGCGATACAACCGGAGCCGGTGCCAACATCTAGGATTTTAGGGTTATTAGGTAAAACTCTGGGGGAAGGTTTTACGCCCGGTAGGATTGGTAGGCCGGCTAAACTTTTGACAGCGTCAATGAGCTGTTCGGTCTCGGGACGGGGAATCAAAACATCTGGCGTGACAATAAAATTACGTCCGTAGAAATCTTTATGCCTGGGTGAGGGCGCGTTCATTTTTGATAAGTTCTTTAATGATGTCTTCAATATCGCCATCCATGACGGCTGGGATGTTGCTGCGAGAATAATGGATGCGGTGGTCGGTAACACGGTCTTGCGGGAAGTTGTAGGTGCGGATTTTTTCGGAACGGTCGCCGGTGCCAATAAGGGATTTGCGAGCTTTGCTGGCGTTTTTTCTTTCTTCCTCTTTTTTGCGTTCAAGAAGACGAGAGCGAAGGATGTTCATGGCTTTGATGCGGTTTTGCTGTTGAGAACGTTCGTCTTGCATAGCAACTACGAGACCAGTAGGAAGGTGAGTGATGCGAACGGCGGAATCGGTAGTGTTGACACCTTGGCCACCATGACCACCAGAGCGGTAAATATCGATACGGAGGTCTTCTGGGTTGATTTCAAGGTCTGTCTCGGCGGCTTCTGGGAGTACTGCCACGGTAGCAGTGGAAGTATGAATGCGGCCTTGAGACTCGGTGACCGGTACACGCTGTACGCGGTGAACACCACCTTCAAATTTGAGCTGGCCATAGGCATCTTCGCCGGAGATTTTGAAGATAATTTCTTTCATGCCGCCAGCTTCGTTTTCGTTGGCAGAGATGAGCTCTACCTTCAAACCATGGGATTCGGCATATTTGGTATACATACGGTAGAGTTCGCCTGCAAAGAGCGAGGCTTCGTCGCCACCGGCGCCAGCGCGGATTTCAATGATGGCAGGTTTGTCATCTGCTGGATCGCGTGGAATGAGGAGCTCTTCTAGTTTGGCACGATCGTCGGAGATTTTGGCAGTGAGAGTTTCAATATCGTCTTTTGCAATTTCGCCGAGGTCCGGGTCGTTTGATAATTCTTTGGCTTCTTCTAGGGCCTTTTTTGATTTTGCAATTTCAGTATTTAAATTTAGAATTTCACGAAGGATTGCAGCGCGTTTACTTTTGCCGGCAAAATCTGGGTGACTATAGGCGTCTGGAGTAGCCAAAAAATCTTCAATTTGCTTTAGTTCTTCTTCAAATTTCTTCGTGTCCATGCTATAATTATACCACAAAGTGGGATTTTAGCTCAGTTGGCTAGAGCGCAGCATTCACATTGCTGAGGTCACAGGTTCGAGACCTGTAAATCCCACCAGTTTTGATTATGTTGAAAATTGATAAGGTTAGTTACAAGGGTATATTAAAAGGTGTTGGTTTTGATGTTTTTGATAATGAACTCGTGGTGATTACTGGGCCAAATGGCAGTGGCAAATCTACACTTGCGAAATGTATTATGGGCATCAACAAGATTTCCAGTGGCAAAATTTTGTTTGGTAAAAAAGATATTTCCAAAGAATCTATTACTGAGCGTGCTAAGCTTGGTGTGTCTTTTGCTTTTCAGCAGCCGGTAAAAATTAAAGGCGTAACGGTAAGAGATTTATTAATTTCTGCTGGTACAAACAAACCAGAAAAATACCTAAAAATGGTGGGGCTAGTGCCAGAAGAATATTTGGAGCGCGAACTCTCCAACACGCTTTCTGGCGGCGAGTTAAAGCGCATTGAGATTGCTTCAATTTTGGCGCGCGACGCCAAACTAATGATTTTTGATGAGCCAGAAGCAGGTATAGATTTGTGGAGTTTTAATGATTTGGTTGATGTATTCAAGAAGATCAAAAAAGATCATACGATTATTATAATTTCGCATCAAGAAAGAATTATCAAATTAGCGGACAGAGTGCTAGTGCTAGAAAATGGTCAAGTTTCGCGCGAATGTACGGCAGATGAGTTTTTGGAGGAAGTAAAGTGATGGAATTTTGTGAATTTAGTGAAGTCGAAAAACAAATGCTAAAGGAAGTAGCTGGACTCTATGCCGTGCCAGAAGGCGCGTATAATTTTCGTGTTAACGGCAAGTCTGTCAGTCGCAAATCTTCATCTAATATTGATGTGAATATCGTGGACGGTGGGTTGGTGATAAATGTAAAGCCTGGCACTAAAAACGAGAGTGTACATATACCAGTGGTGCTTTCTAAGACCGGATTAAAAGAAACGGTAAAAAATACTTTTAACATTGGTGAAAATACGGATGTGGTGATTATTGCCGGTTGTGGAATCTATAATTGTGGCGAAAATAACTCCGAGCATAATGGTGTGCATATTTTGAACGTTGGCAAAAATGCAAAAGTAAAATACGTAGAAAAACATTATGGTACCGGCGGTGGAGGTGGCGCGAGGATTTTGAATCCTACTACTAATGCTTATATTGAGGAAGGTGCAGAAGTAGAGATGGATCTGGAACAAATCAAAGGCGTAGATTCTACGATCAGAAAAACCACTGCTAATGTTGGCAAAAATGCGAAATTGATTATACGCGAAAGATTGATGACGCACGGGCGACAAACGGCTGAGAGTATCATAGAAACTACACTTGCCGGCGAAAACTCTGCTGCCGATATTGTGTCACGAGCCGTAGCGCAAGATTTGTCACGGCAAAAATTTAATTCTCATATTGTGGGCGAGGGCAAGTGTCGTGGACATTCGGAGTGTGATGCAATTATTATGGACAAGGCACAAGTTTTAGCTGAGCCGGCACTAGACGCAAAGTCTATAGATGCTGAATTAGTACACGAAGCCGCTATCGGCAAAATTGCAGGCGAACAAATTATCAAACTAGAAACGCTTGGCCTTACTAAAGCAGAAGCAGAATCGTTGATAATTAATGGATTCTTGAAATAACCATAAGCCATGGGTGGGGGTTGTAATTTTTACACAGGTGTGCCTATAATGTCGCATGCAAAAAATAATACATGCACGGACAGAATTGAAAAACGAAAGTCTAGCGAAAAATAATCAGAAAATATGTGATTTGGCGAATACTTTTCGGATGTCTGATAATAGTTTGGGGCAGAATTTCTTTGATTTGATGACTTTAAAGAAACAAGAATTTTTGATTGCTAGTTTTAATAAAAATGAGATAAGTAAGTATTCGGAGATGTTGGGCTGTAAGATCAAAGATAATGCGACAATTGGATTTAGACAAGACGATTTTAGACATTTAATTCGGTCCGGCCATATAACTGGTATAAAATATGATGGTAAACGTGTCGGCAAGAGGTTGTCTTATGATGATTTGCTAGATATAAAAAGAGTAATAAAAAAGCCAGACATAGTAAAGAAAACATACAAAAATAAGAAGAATGGAAATTTGCGTCTACTTTTTGAAACAAAAAATCCTAAAAGACACAGATTAATAATGGAAGTTGCTAAAAACGGCAAAGTATCCATAGTAACTTATTTTAATCCGTAACGAAAAAACGCTCTGGATGAGCGTCTTTTAGATCGGGTGCCTTTTGCTATGCCAAAGGCCTCGTACGCCCGAAGCGGATCCCGATCGCATTGGTGTGATTATATCTCCTAATGCTTCTATAATTATTATACCAATATTTCATGAATATAGCAATATTTTTCCTCGTTGTAATTTTTACTTTTTTAGCATAAAAGTCTTGAAATGCTAGATGTGGTGGTGTATTATAGATATAAAGCACCAAATGTAGCGAGAAAATGCACCATATATAATATATATAGCGGAGCGACGGCGCAACTGAGGAAAGTTAACATATAGAATGTATTAAGGAGGTAATATTCTATGTTTAAACGAATAGTAAAAAGAGATGGGAAAATCGTAAAGTTTGACCCAGAAAAAATCGTAGATGCGATTGCTAAGGCAGGGTTAGCTACCGAAGAATTTAAAGCCGAAAAAGCTAGGTCTCTGGCCGAGAAGGCTCTAAAGAAGGCGGAAGAAAAAATCACTGCACGTACACCAAATGTGGAACAAATCCAAGATATCGTAGAAGAAGTCTTGATGGAATCTAGCTACAAGAAGACAGCTAGGGCCTATATTCGTTATCGTCAAGAGCGCTCTCGTGTGCGTGATGCAAAATCCGACCTCATGATGATTTATCGCACGATTTCACATGCAGATGCAAGTGAAGATTCCGACGTAAAGCGTTCTAATGCAAACGTTGATGGCAACTCTGCTATGGGCAAGATGCTTCAATTTGGTGCAGAGGGTTCCAAAGTTTTCGCTAAGTCGCTGCTCCTTCGTCCAGATATTGCGGCGGCACACGATAATGGTGATATTCATATTCACGACCTTGATTTTTATGCTACTGGTACGCTTACTTGCTGCCAGAGCGATCCATTTGTGATGTTTGAAAACGGCGGCTTTAATACTGGCCATGGGCATCTAAGGACACCAAATTCTATTGGTTCTTATGCGGCGCTTGCAGCGATTTTGCTTCAGGCAAACCAAAACGAGCAGCACGGCGGTCAATCTATTCCAAACTTTGACTATGCAATGGCGCCAGGCGTAAACAAATCTTTCCGCAAAGCGCTCAAGCGTAATCTTGCCAAGTACAACAAATTTTCTGGCAAAAAACTTGATTTAGAAATCAAGGACACTTATGAATTTGGCGATGATGATAAGCTAAAGAAAGCTAAGTGGCCAAAAGAAATAATAGAAGCATCAAATGAAGACGTAGAAAATGAAACTCTCCAGGCTATGGAGGGCTTCATCCACAACTTAAACACTATGCATTCACGTGCGGGTGCACAGGTACCGTTTACTTCTATCAATTTTGGTACTGATACTACGCCAGCTGGGCGTCTAGTTTCTAAATATCTGCTAGAAGCTACTAATAACGGCCTCGGCAAGGGCGAGACACCAATATTCCCAATTTCCATCTTTAAGGTGAAGGAGGGAGTAAACTACAATCCAGAAGATCCAAACTATGACCTCTTTAAGCGCAGCATGGAAGTGTCTGCCAAGCGCTTGTTCCCAAATTTCTGCTTTATTGATGCGCCATACAACTTGAAGTATTACAAAAAAGGTGATTATCGTACCGAGATTGCAACTATGGGCTGCCGTACGCGTGTATTTGCAAGCGTCTTCCCGGAAAGTGACGGTATCGTGACTGGTAGAGGCAACTGTTCGTTTACAACAGTAAACTTGGTGCGCATTGGTATCAAACATGGTATTTGTTTGGGTGAGCGCAAAGAAGCAGATTGGGATGGATTCTATAAAGAACTAGACGAAAAGATGGATCTTGTAAAAGACGAGCTTCTAGAGCGTTTTGAATTCCAGGCCAATCAGCACGTGCGCAACTTCCCATTCTTAATGGGACAAGGCAACTGGTTTGGTAGCGAAAAGCTTGGGCCAAATGATACGCTTCGTGACGTAATCAAACACGGCACACTTTCAATTGGATTTATTGGCCTTGCAGAAACTCTCGTGGCAATGGTAGGCAAGCACCACGGTGAAGACGAGGATGCTAGAGACCTTGGTCTAGACATCATTACGCATATGCGTGAAAAATGTGATAGCTACTGCAAGAAATACAAATTAAACTTCTCTCTACTAGCAACCCCAGCAGAAGGTATTGCTGGTCGCTTCACCAAGATAGACAGGAAAGAATTTGGTGTGATTCCGGGCGTAACAGATCGTGAATTTTACACCAACTCATTCCATGTGCCGGTGTATTATCCGATTTCGGCATTCCGCAAGATTGAGATTGAGGCACCATATCACAATCTTTGTAACGCCGGGCATATTACTTATATTGAGCTAGATGGTGATCCATCACAAAATATTGCCGCATTTGAATCTGTGATTCGCAAAATGCATGATGAAGGTATTGGCTATGGTTCGGTAAACCACCCAGTAGATCGCGACCCGGTTTGTGGATTTTCTGGTATCATTACGGGTGATCGTTGTCCACACTGCGGACGTCTAGAAGACGAAGTATCGTTTGAGAGGGCTTGCGACTGTGGATGCTAAAGCCAAAATCTCTAAGCAGATGGATCTACCAAAAGGCATGATTCGTCTGTCTGCTCCGATTGAGAGTGACAACATTGTGAACGGGGATGGCCTAAGGGCCGTCCTCTGGACGCAAGGTTGTCCGAATGGGTGTGTGGGATGCCAAAATCCAGAAACGTGGGATTATGAAAAGGGGCATTTAGCTGGAATAAAAGATGTAATCACAGAACTTTCATATCTGAATGGGCAGGCAGGGTTGACATTTTGCGGTGGGGAGCCGTTTGTGCAGCCAAAAGCTTGCAAAGAGATTGCGGATTATGTAAGGGAGCATTTTGGCTGGAATGTATGGAGTTTTTCGGGCTTTACGTATGAGCAAATCAAAGAGTTTGGTGGGGAACCGTGGGAATTTTTGAAATCCCTAGATGCTCTGATTGATGGGCCGTTTATCTTGAAACAGCGTGACCTTAGCCTAAAATATCGTGGCTCTAAAAATCAAAGACTCTTGCACTTAGAATACGGTACTGGTAAAATTTTAAGTATAGAATAAGCGAGGCAGTATGGATATCACGAATATATTCACGGTGACGCCCATGAACCAGCAAATCACGCTGGAGCGAGGCAAGGTTTTTAGCGGATCGATACAAGTGTCTAATCCGGCGACGGCGGCGGAAGATTTTTCGTTTCAGGTGAAAATCGCGCCGTATGGTGTGGAGGGAAATAGTTATGATGCGAATTTGGTAACTGATACGGCATATACCGAGATTACAAAATGGATCACAATCAAAAATCCTGCTGGCACACTGAAGCCGAACGAAGTAGCTACGGTGGATTTTGAAGTAAATGTGCCAGAAGATGCGCCAATAGGTGGGCAGTATGCGGCACTTTTAGTAAGTTTTGATGGCAGAGATAGTCAAGAGACCGGTGTGTCTATTAAGAATAAATTTGAGCTAGCAAGCTTGCTTTATGCTAGGGTAGATGGCGAAGTGGAGAGAAAAGGTGAGATTATAGAAAATAGCATCCCAGGATTTGTGACGGAAATACCAATCAAGACTAATATTGTACTAAAAAATGACGGCAATGTACACGAGACGGCCAAGATTGGGATAGAAGTAAGGAGCTTTTTTTCGCCAGAGTTGATTTACCCAAAGGCAGGTGAAAGCGGCGCACTAGAAGAAGTAGTGATGCCTGGTACTACGCGTGATCTTACACAAGAAATTACTAATATTGCTCCGCTCGGGATATATGAAGTTACACAGACAGTGCTCTATATGGGTAGTGACGCAATAGTGACAAAGCAAATTGTGGTAGCATGCCCGGTGTGGTTTATGTTTCTTGTGGCAGCAACGATTGCGGTAATTACTACTGTGATAGTGGGACTAGTAAAACACAACAAAAGAAAACGTGAAGTTTTGTAAAAAAGTTTTAAAAATTACTTGATTTTGAAAATATCGCGTGATAATATAATTATATACATAAGCGTAAAGGAGCGTGTTGTAGATGAGCAATAAAACGATTGGTCTTTTAGCGGCGGGTGGTATGGTTTTTGTTTCGCTCGTTTCTGCAATGATTTTATCTGGGTCCGGAGCGAGAGCCGACGAGCCGGTGACACGCTCGGTAAATGCTTCCGTAAAGGTATCATCTTCTTGTTCAATGACTGCCGATACGACTTCCCCACACACTGCTACTATTATCAATGGCAACCGTTCGGCAAATATCGGGCTTACTACCCTGGAAGTATTTTGTAATGATGCTGGTGGTTTTGCTATTTACGCAGTAGGATATGGCAACAATACTTATGGTGAGACAGATTTGATCTCTGTGACTAATGAAATCACTTCTACTATCAGTACTGGTACTGCAGTGGTGGACGGTACTAATTCTAGCTGGGGAATGAGAGTTAAAGCAAATGAGCAGACTACTTATCCGCCTACGGTTGTGGACCCATTTAATAAATATTCGGTAAATGAGGGTTATGTGGCGGTGCCAAGTGCATTTGCTAAGATTGCCTTTATGAATGGTACTACTACCACGAGTTCTGGCTCGGCGCTAGACACTACCTATGCAGCATACGTGGCACCAGATCAAGCAGCCGGTACTTACAATGGACAGGTGATGTATGTGATGGTGCACCCATCTAGCTCTGCCGATCCGGTGGCGCCTGAGCTATTTGACCTTGCCTTTATTTCACAAGAGAATCCACCTACCAAGAAACAGATAGGCGACGAGTCTTATTATGTAATGCAAGATATGACTACACAGATTTGTACTGATATGCAAGTAGGTGCACAAGGCCAGATGGTAGATGAGCGTGACAACAAGATCTACTGGGTGTCAAAACTCAAGGATGGGCACTGCTGGATGACGCAAAACCTAGATTTCTATATTGATGGTACTGAGCTAGACTCTACCACTACGGATCTCACGGAGATTGGTGCGGCAAACTCGGCTCCAGGAGCGTACGATGGTAATAACCAAGGTGACGCAGTGTCTCCTTATGCACAGACTAATGGTGGCGGATACAGGCAAAGTGGTGATGTGATTTATTGGACGCCAACACGTCGTACTATTCCAACTAGCGCAATATCTGCCACGGGTACGATTGGCGATACTACAGACGATTGGCAAAACTCTCAGACTTCACCATATTCAGTAGATCCTGGTGATTGGTACTGGGCAGGCGGTAATGCAGCGACTTGGTATGATTCTAGCTATTGTGGTACGGCTAGCCCATGGTGCAATTATCTCAATGGTAATGAGAAGGGTACTGGCTCTACCGCGCGCTTTTCACAGACTCCGTACACTGCGAATGGTGAGCATGGTCATGTTGGCAACTACTACAACTGGACTGCGGCGATTGCGTCAAACGATAGCACCTACTATGATGCGACCTATGGTAACGCGGGTTCTACGATGGGTGATGTGACTTTGAATCCAAAGAACTCGGTGTGTCCCGCCCACTGGCGCCTCCCAACCATCTCCACTGCCGCATCCACCGACGAGTTCACTGCATTAAAAACAGCCTATCCCAATACTGAAGATAAAGGTTTTGTCTATAGCCCACTATTCTTCGTCCGCGGAGGCTACATCACCAGTCGCACTTTGGGCGGCGCAGGTTACGGTGGCAACTATTGGTCTAGCACCGTGCAGTCCG
>JAFWMO010000016.1 GCA_017510705.1 Candidatus Saccharimonadota bacterium | reverse complement strand
CTAGCTATTCTAGCCATATATTTTAACCCTGCCTTTGCTTATTCTTAGGTTTTTTCTTGTTGATAACACGAAGCACACCTTTGCGGCGCACAATAATGTCATCTGGGGAGATTTTTTTAACACTTGCACGTACTTTCATAGTGTCAAAATATCCTTTCTTTTATCGTTGTATAAAATACACGCTTTTGCCCCTTGCAATAAGGCAAAAATGTTGTAGATTCTACAACAGTTAATATTAATCCTTGAGTCTAAAGCTGATTCTGCCCTTTGTAAGATCGTAAGGGGTTAACTCAACCTCAACTCTGTCACCCGGGACAAGGCGAATATAGTTTTTCCGCATTCGTCCACTCATGTGGGCAACAATAACATGACCATTCTCGAGTTCAACCCGAAACTGGGTATTAGGCAACGCCTCAACAACGGTACCTGTGAGTTTAATCACTTCCTTTTGACTAGCCATAAATTACTCCTCCAGTATAGCATATAAAAGTAGGTTTGTAAAGAATGAAATAATGGTTTTGGGGGATTTCGGAGCGCGGCAGCGCGAGATGGAACGCCGGCCGCCCATGGCGATGGGCCGGCCGGACGTGACCCCCAAAATCATTATTTTATTCTTCAATAAGCACCGCTCTTGTAAACTGCCTGGAAAGATAAGTATACTGCACCTGCGACCACTCCCCCGTGCAAGAAATCAACGTCACCGATTGTTTCCCAGCTACCGGTGATTTTAAAGCCGTAGACATATACGCATTAGCTTCGCTAAGTAACACTGAATTATTCTCTACTACCGAATATTTAAATACCACTCCATCTCCACGTTCAATTTCAATAATATCGCCAGATGCTAGTACCGGCAAATCTTTAAACACTCCGTGTACATTCGGGCCACCATTATGCCCATCAATCAACACCGTACCATTCTGCCCTGGTTTTGCCGACAAATCATACCACCCCACATCAAAAATATTATTTGGCGTACCAAGCTCATTATTTGCGTTTATGCCAACTGGTATTATCCTGGCTTTTGTTACCCCAAGTTTACTTATTGTCAAATACCTTGGCATATCCGCAGCCACTATATATTCTTTTACTTCTTCTTCAGTTGGCTGAACTTCCACCAGCTCTTCCGTATCTACCGCTACATCCGTTACTGCGCGTTCACTACCTTCTTTCTCGCTATAATATGTATTTTCAAAGGTCACCACCCTAATCACATAAATCAAAAACAAAATTGCAAGCACAGAAAGTACTGCGATCTTAGCAATCTGCTTCCAACTTTTCTTAACTTCCAAGCTCATTTTTGAAATCGTCATAAGTTATCATTAGCGCGCGTGAGTCCACCGACCTCAAGTTCTCAAGCGCTACTGTAACGACGATAAGAAGCCCCGTACCAGAGATAGAAAGCCCTAGCGGTGCTCCTGTTAACAAAATAAATACATAATCCGTCGCAAACGGAAGCATTGCAATCAACCCCAGCGCGAGCGCACCAAACAAATCCAGGCGATTCACGACCTTACTTAGATAATCTGCGGTCTTTACTCCTGGACGAATCCCCTCAATAAACCCACCTTGTTTTTGCAAATTATCTGCAATTTCTTTGGTGTTAAAGATAATTGATGTATAAAAATATGTAAACGCAAATACTAACACAAAATACACTGCCGGATAAATAAACCACTGCCCAGTGATACCATTCGGATACATTGCGGCAAAATTATTTGCCGACGGAGCCGAGAAAATTGTCACGAGCGACTCGCCGAATTCATTACCCGGGTTTACAGAAGTTATCACTTGCCCTACGAGCGCCGGCAAAGACAAAAACGCCGTCGCAAAGATCACCGGCACCACGCCAGCCGCAATCAACTTAATCGGCAAAATTGATTTAATGCCACCATAAGATGAATTTCCATGCACGCGCTTTGCATAATTAATCGTGATAATTCGCTGCGCTTCATTTAGCTTCACCAAGAAGTAAATCACAATAATCATAGCAATCGCAAAACCAAATATAATCCAAAATACCGTCGGATTTACCGGAATATCTAGCCAGCCAAACAAATTAAGCGTGCCTTGACTCGTATCAAACAAAGCTGATCCTAGCGACGCCATTGTGGTAGGGAGTTGCGACACGATTGAAGCAAAAATAAGTGTAGAAATACCGTTGCCAATCCCCTGTTCCGTGATAAGCTCACCCATCCACATCAAAATCAAAGAGCCAGCCGTCATTGCCGTCACAGACAAAGCCCAATCGTTGAATGTTGGAACAAACTCTGTAGCCACATTTGCTGAAATTGTTGACTGGTATAATATAAATATATACGCAATGGACTGCACTATTGCTAGTGGCACAGTCAAAATACGCGTCCATTGATTGATCTTACGACGCCCAGACTCACCATCATTGGAAAGTTCCTCTAATCTTGGAATAGCTTTCGTGAGCAACTGTACCACAATAGAGCCAGTAATATATGGCGAAAGACCTACTAATATAATACTAAATGATGCTAGCCCGCCGCCAGAAATCAAGTTTAAGAAATTAGAAAAATCAGACTTTTCTAGAAGATTAGACACCGCCTCTTTAAAGGTGGAGGCATCTCCCATTGGCACTGGAATCTGTGCAAGAAGCCTATACGCCACGAGGATACCCAAAATAATCAGCACTCTCTTCAGCATGTCTTTATTTTTCAGCGATTTGAAAATAGTCTTAAAATGCATATAACCTCTTTTAATCTTTTTCCATCATACCATACTAGAGCTCTAAAAACAATCTTTTCGGCAAACTTTATTATAGATATTAATAAATTTATCAAGCGTTCTTTCAAAATCATGTTCTGATGCAATTTTAATGGAATTTTTACTAAACTTTTCGCACAAATCCTTGTCAGACAAAATATTAAAAATCGCATCCGCAATTTGCCCCACATTACCTGGCCCACACAAAAACCCATTCTCGCCATTTTTGCATACTTCCGCTACTGCGCCTTTATCTACTGCTACCAACGGTAATCCCGTCGCCGCCGCCTCAATCAGCACAATTCCTTGTGTTTCAATTTCGCTTGCCGTTGCAAATACATCACCAACTTTATAGAGTTCATACAAATCCGGCGGCAATACCCTGCCAAGAAATTTTACACTCTCACCAAGACCTAATTTTTCCGCCTCGTGCATCAAACGTATTTTGTCCACGCCATCCCCCACCACCACCATCTCCGCATTTAATTTTTCTCTTACCTTAGAAAATGCCTCTAGCACCAAGCCCAATTTCTTTTCCGGATCCACTCTGCCAACATATAATACTATAGGCAAATCAGTGCTAATATTATATTTTTTGTAAATCTCTTGGTTTGCCTTTCCAGGCTTAAAATTAGAAAGGTCCACGCCATTTGACACTGCCGCAATCGGTACTTCAAATTTATGATTCATGAGCAAATTTCGTATTGCTTGCTCTGTCGGCATTGTTACAAAATCGCTTTTGCTCTGCCGATTTCTAAAATACATTGAAAGCATTGCGTTCACTGGCTTTTTTACTACACCTGGCATCTTCAAAGGATCGGTAAGAACTTCCGGTTGATTATGCTCGGTAGTTACCACCGGAATATTATGTTTGCGCGCATAGCCCACCACCGAAAGTCCAATCGGATCAGACACTTGTACGTGCACTACATCTGGTCGAAACTTGTTCAACGCCTTTTTAATTTCTCCTTGTGGGAATGCCGACACCCGAAAACTATTTTTATACATAAAACGCGGCAAACTAATCCCTGCAATTTTTTTCTTTGGCGGCACATCATGAATTTGGTCTGGATAAACTCTAATTTTAATAGATTTTAAATATGTTACTTTTACGCCATTTTCATTTCTCGTATAATTTTTACCAGTTTGCGAAGGGCAAAGCACCAACACCTCATGCCCACGTTTAGCCAAACCTTCCGCAAGATTATGCGAAAAAACCGCCACCCCGTTTATCATTGGGTAATATACCGCTGTAGCGATTACGATCTTCATTAAAGTCCTTTTGCTTTATCTAATTGTGGGTCACGCATTGCATTAATATCTTCGTAGCTACGTTCCACTACTACGTCCGGAGTAATACCTTCCTTGTTGATTGAACGATCATTTGGAGTATACCATTCAGCTGTTGTTACTTTTAGTGTAGAGCCGCCAGAAAGATCAAATAGATTTTGCACTACGCCTTTGCCATAAGTCTTCTCACCTAGAATTGTAGCTTTTCCATAATCTTGCAAAGCCCCAGCCACAATCTCGGACGCCGACGCAGTTGAGCCATTCACTAGTACAATTGTTTTTATATCTTTGAGTATCGCTCTACCTGCCGAAGTATTGCTGGTGGTATTACCATAATGCTTAGACTTTTGTTCCAAAACTTTTTGATTGTCAAGCCACAAGCTCAACAAATCCTGCGCCGCACTCACATACCCACCACCATTATTTCTAAGATCCAAAATCACTTTATTAATGCCCTTACTTGCAAACTCTTGCGCAAATGCTTGCACTTTAGTTCCAGTATCATTGTCGAACCTTGTTACTGTAATAATAGCAGTCTTACCATCATAATCCACATATGCCGAAACATTGTTTATGGTCTCTCTTGTCATTTTGAAAGTTTTTTCCTTGCCGTCGCGTACTACAGTAATTTCCACTTCCGTACCAGTTTCACCGCGTACACGCTTAGAAATCTCGTCCGCAGAGAGCGACCACACTTCTTCTCCATCCACCTTATATAATATATCGCCCGCCAAAATCCCCGCTTTTCTAGCTGGATTATCTGGCAAAGTCCTAAGTACTCTCACGTAGCCATCACGCAGACCCATCTCCACACCAATACCAGAGCCCACATTTCCATGAAGGTCATTATAAAAATCCGAACTATCCTCTGGCGTCATATACACAGTGTAAACATCACCCAGCGCTTCTACCAAACCTTTTTTTGCGCCTTCCACCACTACCTTTTCATCAATCTCGCCATTATAAGAACTTGCAAGTTTATTGTATACTTCATTTAGTGAAGACCAATCCGCATTAGATACATTATTAGAAAAACCAAGATATGGCGCAAAACCACTAAAAATATTATTCCAGTTGGCGCCAATTACACCGCCTATTATTGCCAACACAGTACCAATAATTATGGCATTGCCAAGACTAGTCTTTTTTTCTTCCCATAATTTTTTGTTCATTATTTTATTATAGCACAAACTTTTTAGAAATGAATGTAGTTATATTGTGCGGCTTGCGCGGCACTCATAGTACGTGCACCAAAGTCCCAGAATTGATATACGCCAGAATAAAGTTGAGTCGCATAAGCATTATTATACTCTGTAACATTTACCGAACCATCCGCATTTACACTCTCCACCCACCATACATGGCCGTATAGAGAATCATCAATTTGCCCAATTGAACCCGGCTCCGGATGATGGTCTACCCTATACCCAGACATTCTTGCATAATCATCCCAAGTATTAGCATTACCCCAAGATAGATAAAGCCCGTAATATTCTTGTGCCTTCCAACCTACATAGCTCACACATTCACACACATACCCACCCACGGTCATATAAGAATCGTGCGCACCAGGACAATCACCTTGCCACGGATAAGTATTAACGCCGCTATAGGAGCCACCACTATACCGCTCTGGGTGGTTGCGCATTTCTTCTTCTTCTGCCGCATGCTGAGCTTCTAGTGCTTGCTTTGCGATAGCTGCATATGCCGCCGCATCATTTTGATATTTTGCCACTAGATTCTGCTGTTCTGATTTTTTAGCCTCTAATTCTGCCTTGGCGGCTTGTTGCTGTGCAAGCAAATTCTCTACTTCTGCTTTATCTTTTTCCAATTTAATTTTGGCTTGTTTTACTTTTTCGGCAGCAGCAGAAATTTGCTGTTTTGCTACTTCGCCGCGTGCTTGTTTTTCTGCTAAATCAGAAATGCTCTCTGCGCCTGCCAAAATTTTTATTGGCTCGGCATCACCTTCAAAGTGAATATTCACTAGCATCTCTGCCAAAGCCTCTTGCTCAGACTTTAATTTAGCCTGTGTATTCTTGATCTGCCGATTCAGATCTACCACCTGTGCCTGTGTATCTGCGATCACTCTTTCAAAACTTGCAATTTGCGAGTTGAGCTCATTCACCTTAGCTTGAAAAACATTCGCTGAATTATTTGCCGCAATCGCATTCCTATTTGCCTCTTGCTCTCTCGCTACCGCTTCCCTACAAGCTGGACTATTCTGGCAAGCCCTAGAAATACCCTTGGCGTTTTTTATCATCATAAAACCAGAAAGTACTGGTATAGATAGCAGTATAAAAACTACCAATCCGATTAAAATCTTTTTGTTTTGGTTTTTTATAAGCATTACCATAATGCCATTATACCATATTTTTTAAGCTTTGTACAAATATCTAGATACTGCTAGCCTGGCCGAAACCCGCCCAATCACAATGCCCATAGCTATAAACACCAAATACACCAATATTAACTTGTTGGACGATAATATATCAGTAATAGTATCTACATTTATGCCATACCCAGAAAGTTTTGGCGCTAAATGCATAAATCCAAAGTAGCTTACAGTTGCGGCAATCAACCCTGCCACAATACCACAAATTTCCGCTTCCACCAAAAACGGCCCGCGGATAAAACTTTTATCCGCACCCACAAGTTTCATCATATAGATCTCCTCACGACGTGAGAAAATTGCCATCCGAATTGTACTAAATATAATTAATACTGAAATTACCAAAAACACTGCCGCCAAAATTATACCACCGGTACGCGCAATCCTCGCCCAAGATGTAATTGTAGCGATTTCTGCTTGATTCACGTCATAAGTTGGTGCTTTTTCATTATCAATATATTTTTGGAAAGTCTGGTTCTTTGCTACCAAATCCTTAATGCTGTCAAGATTGTCTACATTATAAACTTTTACGCGCATCGTTGACTGCATCTTGCCAATCATAATGGCCTTCATCTCATCATCTAATATGTTTATAATCTCCTCGCTCTCCGCATTCTCCGCAATAAACTTTTCATATTCTTCCTCGGACGTAGAAGTCTCTACGCTTTTAATATTGCTATCCGTAGAAATAATTTCGGTAAGGTTATCCAAAGTCTGCTCGGACGTGTTTGGCTTGAGATAAATCGTAATATCAATTTTATCGCGCATCATTTCAGCAGTATTCGTAAGGACTACACTCGCTATCACAGTCACAAACAAAATTATAAGTGTAATCGCCATCACAATCGTTGCTGCCGACGAAAGCCAAATATTCCGCGCAAAACCGCTCGTGCCATATTTAATAATCCTAGCTTCTTTGCGAAGTGGATGATGCGCTTTGGTTTTTCGCATCACCTTCAAACCTTTTTTAGCGGCCTTCTTTAATTTCTTAGTTTTTTCTTTTTGTGTAATTTCTTCCACCATTAAATTACCTTTCTCCTTTGTCTAAGTGCATGCCCAGGAGTCTGCACAATCCTATTCGGAACTTTCGGCACCGGAGTCGCATCCAATTTATAAATACCATTATTCTTTTGATCACTGACGATTTTACCATCCTTCAAAGTAATCACGCGCTTTTGCAAAGTATTTACAATTGTCTCATCATGCGTAGATACAAGAATCGTCGTACCAAAATCATTAATCTTTTTTAGCAACTGAATAATTTCTTCCGTGGTGAGCTTGTCAAGGTTTGCCGTAGGCTCATCCGCAATCAAAATCTTTGGTTGTCTTGCCACGCTACGCGCTATTGATACGCGCTGCTGTTGTCCGCCCGAAAGTTGATTTGGGAATTTTTTTGCCTGATCCAATAAGTCAACAAGTTCCAAAACTTTTGGCACGGTTTTGCGAATTTCCTTGCCACTCATACCGGCAATTTCCAGCGCAAACGCCACATTTTCATAAACCGTC
This sequence comes from Candidatus Saccharimonadota bacterium, assembly GCA_017510705.1. Lineage (GTDB taxonomy): Bacteria > Patescibacteriota > Saccharimonadia > Saccharimonadales > Saccharimonadaceae > Nanosyncoccus. Next base: position 19,357 of record JAFWMO010000016.1, on the reverse strand, counting down.
CTGCGCGGCAAAAGTTTGAAATCCTGAAACACCACACCGAGCCTTCTACGGTAGCCAGGAATATGACGCTTCTTCACATAGTCTAGATCAATCCCGCCCACAATAATCTTACCAGAATCCGGGATCTCTTCCTTGGTAATCATCTTGATAAAAGTAGACTTGCCCGCACCAGATTTACCAACAAGAAACGCAAATTCATTTGGCTCTATATGTAGAGAAATAGAATCAAGCGCCGGCACACTATCACCAGGGTATTTTTTTGTGACTGAGTCGAGCAAAATCATAATACAAATATAGCATAAACGCTATATTTGTTCAAGTTCTCGCATCAGCGAATCATCAATTTTTTGCAAAAATTCCAAATGCACCGAAATATTTTTTATTTCCGAATTATCTGGTTGATAAATTGAAATCGGGCTAATCTTGGCTTCCACATTATTTTTCACTAACACATCTTTGATTTTTGCCACCAACTCACCGTAAGTTTTGTCAGTAGATACCGTAAGATCACGCTTCTCTTTTTCACTCACAATATTTACTTCGCGCGTAGGTTTCGCTTTTTCCAAAATCTTATCAAAATCAAGCTCAAATCCAGCCAAATACTCATTAAGTTTGAAATTATTTCTTACCTTATTTTTAAACTCGCCCACAAAGCCAATCAACTCACCGTCCGTATAAATTTCTGCTGCCCGTTTTTTCTCAAATGGCTTTGCTTCTGCCACGTCGCTCTTCAAAATCTTAAATTCTGACTCAATATTTAATTCTGCCAATAATTTTTCTACATAATATTTTGCTTTGTAATACGCTGCGCCTTTAGTCTTGCGTTCCGCCAGCACCATCCCCATCCGCATTTTTTCTACCGGCACGTTTTCTGCGTCCATTCCCCATTCTTTTTGATAAACTTTGTTCATTTCATAAATCGCAAATTCGTCAAATGGAATTTTTTGGTTCACAAAAGCCTTGTCTAGCAAACTCGGCACAATCGTTTGACGCACCAGTTGTAAGTCTGGACTAATTGAATTTACAATTTTATAAGAATTTTTGATATCAAGATTTGCTTTTTCAAGCAATTTTTCGCTCACAAAACTATATGTGAGAACCTCGTTTGCACCAAATCTTTCCATAATGTTACGAACTCTAGATTTTAGCGCAAACATCATATTTTCGCTCGCTGTGCCGTGGAGCGGCAAAGTCGGTTCAATATTATCGTATCCTAGAAGTCTTCCAACTTCCTCAATGACATCTTCTTTGATATGAATATCCGTTCGCCACGCTGGCGCCTTAACCTCAAAATCACCAGCCACTTTAAAACCTACATTTTCAAGCGTAGTCCTAATCAAATTATTGTCATATTTTGTACCAAGCAAACCGTTAATTTCTGCCTCACTCACATACACCACATTTTCTTTAGCTGGTTCTGGATATTCATCCGCCATACAAGCAATTTCAAACCCATCTTTTAGCATTTCGGCACATTTCTCCGCCACGGCAAGAGTTTGATAGGCTGGCTGCCCCTTGGTAAATCTCGTAATTGCTTCCGAAAAAATCCCATGCGCCATTTGAGTTTTGCGCAAATTATAAAGACTAAATGTTGCCGATTCCAAAATGATATTCCTAGTGTTTTCGTCAATCGCTGTAGATTTTCCACCCATCGCACCAGCTAGTGCTACCGGTATGTCATTGCTGCAAATTACAATATCATTTTCGTTTAGTTCAATTTCTTTATCATCCAACAATATCAATTTCTCGCCATTTTTTGCAAGACGTACATTAATAACTGGCTTGTCACTTCCGCCAACCGCCACAAATTTATCATAATCAAATGCATGAAGCGGTTGCCCAGTAAGTAACATCAAATAATTAGTTGCATCCACAATCGGATCCACCGGCCGCATCCCAGACTTAGACAAAATCGTATCCTGCCAGGTGAGATATTTTTTCTTTATCTCCCCATGCTTTTGCAATATGACTACGGAATAACGCTTGCAGATATTAGAATCCTTAATCATAATTTTTATAGCGCCAGCTGTATCCGCCTCGGGGCCGCGTCCATCCGGCCCATCGCCATGGGCGGATGGCGCTAATTCTCGCGCTGCCGCGCTCCGCAATACCCCGAGTTCGGACACATCTGCCGCTTCAAACTTTTGCCCCAATATCCCAGCCACTTCGCGCGCAAATCCAATAATCCCAAAAGTATCTGGGCGATGAGTGAGAGACTTATTCTCAATTTCAAGAATCTTATCGTTTAATTCAAAAATATCCGCAAGTGCATCGCCTGGCTTTGCAGCATCCGGATCAATTTCTACAATTCCACTATGATCATCACCAAAATCAAGCTCATCCGCTCCAGCCAGCATACCATCAGAATCATATTTTCCAAGCATCTTGCGCTTGCCAATCACAAACGGCGCATCCTCGCGCACACTGGCCGGCACAATTGCACCCGGCTTAATCCATACCGCCAGCATTCCTTCGCGCACATTCGGCGCACCACACACCACTTGTGTAAGCTCCGCGTTGCCATCATTTACTTGGCAAAGTGTCAAATGCGTATCTGGAATTTTTTCTGCGCTTTCTACGCGCACGACAACTATATTATTATACTTGGTGCTTTCGTCAATCACGCCTTCCACTTCTACCAAACGCGCACCAATAAGTCGCACAAGTTCTTCGTCAGAAACCTTAACATCTACATATTTTTTAAGCCAATTAAGTGATATCAACATTTAAAACTCCTTCAAGAAATTAAGATTGCCAGATTCAAAATTGCGCACATCTTTAAGACCAAATCTCAGCATCACCAGGCGATCGATTCCGCCACCCCACGCAAAACCGTGATATTCTTCCGGATTTATCCCAGCCATTTTTAACACATTTGGGTGGATCATCCCACACCCTAGCATTTCTAGAAAATCACCTTTTTTACCACCCAGTGATTTTGGTTTTTCAATCATAAATTCCAAACTTGGCTCCGTAAACGGAAAATACCCAGGCTGCGTGCGGATATTTAATTTTTGCTCGTAATATTTTTCAAAAAACTCACGCAAAATCCCAAGCATATTTCCCATCGTGCAATCTTTGGACACATACACACCCTCACACTGATAAAACGTATGCTCATGTGTAGCATCCACGTCTTCGTTGCGATAAACCCTACCTGGAATCACCACGGCGATATTCTTGCCTTCATCCAAATTATGCTTGAATCTCTTTAGGGCACGATTTTGCATAGTAGAAGTATGAGCTGGCGGAATCAAACCCTCTTCAGTACGAAAAGTATCATAGCCATCACGTGCTGGATGCTCTTTTGGAAAATTTAGAGAATCAAACATATGGTATTCGTCGTCGAGCTGCCGAGATTCCATTACATCAAAGCCCATGGATTGGTAAATATTAATTACGCGATCCAGCTCGGTCATTAGCGGATGTTCAGAGCCTGCCAAAGTATCGTAAAAAGTAGGCAACTTCTCATTTGGTGCACATGGCGCAGTTATATCAAGCGGCTCTACTTCTGCGTCAAGCAAAGCTTCCTCAACTTCTGCAATCTTCGCCAAGATCTCATTTTTGCGCGCATTTATCTCACGGCCAAACTCACCACGCTTTTCCGGCGCAATATCCTTAATTTTGCTATACTCACTATTTATATTTTTTAATTCAACTTTTAATTTCTCGAGCTCTTGCATAGATTAATTATACTACAAAATTGCGATTTCTGACATCAGCAAATTCAATAGTATTCAGAAGCACCACGTATGCGACCTTTTGGTCGTTATCAAACTTTAGCTCATCCGCGCCTTCCGGCTTTACTTCCTGAGAAAACGCATAACGCTCCGAAGGGTTGTAATTTGCGATGTAATTTACATATTCCAGCACACCCAAAATACCCTCCACATCTTCTTTCTCTAACCCAGAATATCTTGCCAAAATTCCTTCATAAGAATTGTCTAATGGATTTTCTTCACGATACTTATTTTGGTATGCCGTCACAGCAGAACCTTCCTCATCAAGAATACCCATAGTTTCAAACAGCGCCTGATCCTCAATAAATCTCTGGTAGTCTTTCGCTTCTTCCCAATTCACACCATAAGTTACATCATTTCCAGCTACTAAAGATTCACCTGTTACATAACCAGCATTGGCTAACGCTTTACTATTATTTATCACATCAAAAGTATCACCCACAAACGGTATTGCGCCAATTGTGCCGTTCGCCACATTATTAAACGCCGTGGACTCTGTATCTACCGTGCCAACTTCAGAACTAACCTTATTAACAATATTTTGATCCGCGACACCAAAAGCCGAAGTCCTACCCACCGCATATTCAATATAATCAGCTAGCCCACTATCCGCACGAATGATTACGTTACCATCCTCATTCAGTTGCAGCTCACCACTTTCGTCCCTCATAAAATTATCACCCTCCGCCAAACGTGCTACTACATCATCTGGCGCATCTGCAATCGTATCCATATCTGTTCCGTGATACGGAATACACACAGCACTACCAACTGCACCAATAGAATCCAACTCTGGGCATATTTCATAATAATCATCATATATCTGCGTCGTTAGCCCATAGGCTGTGGCTGCCGGAGTCAATGCAATTATGGAATTGCCAAGTGTAGTACCAGCCGTACCTATTGTTTTCAATATAGAATTAGAGCCTACAAAACTATTTAACTGTCGCATTAAATTGCCCATAAATGTATATTCCGAGCTAGCATCAAGTGGACTCTTAGTCAACTGGTCGTATCTTGCATCTTCTGCAATCACCTCCTGTTGTGCCATAGCGAATTGTGCATATTTTTCTTTTGTCATAATAGAGTTACCATTAGCTTGCGCCACATTGCCATAAGTCCACTGAGTCCCAAACCATGTGATATTGCCCAAATCCACCCCCATCATTCCCGCAAAATTCTTCATCAAGAGCTGCGAAACGACTGGGGTCAATATGGTTACCAATGCACTTATGATAGTTGTAGCACCAATGCCGAGCACCACCGATTGTACTAAATCTTTAGCGAGTCCAAAGCACCCCAAGACTGCAGATACGCCATAGGATGCAGCAGCGGCAGCAAGACCAGCTATACAACTACCGGTTTTAATAGCCGATTCCACCACACCAAAAGCATTAGCTAATATTTTTGCAGAAGTACATGCGTAAAACGAGCCGGTGCTAACACCAAGTGCACCCGCAATCGTGCGATAACTCCTCGCAAAATTAAACTGTCTTATACTCGGATCATCCGGATTGACCTTGCCACCACTATAAAGACTCGTGATGCCTTCTGAGTCCATCGCAGATCCAGTAGTATATTTTTCTTCAACCGTCAAATTATTATTTAACGCCTCCGCCACGCCATTCATTTCAACGGGACCATTTCTAAAAGAATTCCCTGTGTTCGTAGTACTATCGCCTACCGTCAAATTATTTCTTAACTCATCAGATAAGCCATCAATTCTTCCATTTTGGCTATCAGTCAAATTTATTATAATATTTCCTACTCCCTCCGCTATTTTTGATGCAAACGACGCTTCCAAAACTTTATGCATACTTGTCTCAACTACATTCATATTTGCCATCATCGCATTTAATTCGCCCTGGTCGTCTCCAGCCTGCGCTTTCGCTACGGCTTCGTTATATCCCATAGCATAATGCACAGCTTGTAATACCTCGTCTGCTACCACTAGCATATTCACTGCACCAATAAATCCAGCGATCAAACAGCCAGTATTAGTTGCCATCTGCACCGTACCAGCAATACCACCACCGGTATCAACATTTGGGCCTTTCTTATATTTAGCGCCCACATCTTCCATATATGCTTTAACCTTTGCCTCGCTATCAAACTGAGTTTTACGACTAATATTGGTGCTAGTACCAGCATCCTCCGTAGTTGTACCCGATACTGTTATTTTGCCATTGTCATCAGTTACTGATGCTCCAGGGTTTTCAGCATTAGCGCTCTTTCCTATTTTGCCATTATCGTCTTCCATATCTTCCTTAGATGTCATAAGCTTTGTACCGCCCCCCTCAAGCTCATCCGTTCCCTTTGATGACAATTCAAGCGCGGTTTTCTTTGCGTCTCCACCATTCTCCGCTACCTCATCCTTAAAGTTCTTAAACAAATTTCTAGTTAACTTATTTTCAGACAAAAACTTCATTGTACCAGATTCAAACCAGTTTGCAATCGCACCTCGCCAAGTCATAGAAGCAGATTTATATTTCACAAAAAAATCCGAATCATATTCAAACGCCTGTTTGAATGTAGTTACATCTGCATCCTGAAATTTTGCCTTAAAGCCTTCCACTTCTGACTCATTTGCTACTACGATTTTTGGTCGGCCATCTGCACCTTGGTATCGCATTACTTTTGTGCCATCCACATCTTCTATCTCAATACCATTTGCACTAAGTTTAGTTTTTTGTTTACCAGAAATGCTAAACTTACCCTCTTTAGAAAACAGTTTCAACTTTGTAGGATTCTTCATCAATTTATTATCTAACTGAAATTTGAGTATATTATTAGACCGCGTTGCGGCCGAAGTTTGCATTGAATTGAATTGTGTTCTTAATTGTTCCGCCAAACTAAATGGTTGGCTCACCTGTGCCAAGCCCATCAATCCGCCCAAAAACAAAATAAACCCAATTATCGTCGCAATCGGGCCTTTTTTGAGAGCAAAAACATTCCTTTCCTCTTCACCATCTTCACCCCCATTTCCACTATAATACCCTTCCGCGTTTTCCTCCCCCTCCCTAGTTTCATCAAGCAAATCTTCACTGGTATCAGAATCAGAAGAAACAACCCCGGCTGCAACAGCCTCACCTGCGCCGAGCGTAGCTGCACCTTTTTCGTTGCGCGCACTCGCACTAGAAGCACTTAGCCCAGCTGTTTTTTCGCCACCACCAGCACCACCTTGAAATCCAGGCGTCATGCTGTTTTTTGCCGAACCAGTTGAACCAGGAGCTCCACCAGCTTTTGGGCCACTTTTATCCATACTATATATTATATAACACTTATGCTAAAATCGCACAAAATCAAAATCTAAATCATAATAATAGAAACGAGCGAAATAATCGCCAGCACCACTAGCACAATCCAAACCCAGCCAAACCTACCAGTTTTTTTGAGGTCCTTCATGTATTCTGCGTCTTCTGCAAAATCCGGATCTTTGCGACCAGCCAGCCCGCTACCATCATCTTCGCCATCATCAGAATTTCCATACATTTTTGTACGAAGATCCGCATTAATCCTGCGCGTTAATTCGTCATTTGTATCATTTTCTTTATTTACAATTACACCCATACCTTCCATTATACCACACAAAACATATGCTTTTAAAACGAACTTGAAAAATGTTCTCCCGCCTCAACTACATCTACAATCACAATTACACATCAACCGGAGACCAAGGCAGAGACCAAGGACTATTTGTTGCTCCTTTATACTTCAACCGGGCGGGCAACGTGTACTCGGATGCTTTGAACTACCCAGGCAGCAACGGGTACTTCTGGTCTAGTACTGTGGGCAGCAGCTCCTACGCTTACTTCCTGTTCTTCTACAGCACGTACGTCAATCCCGCCCGCAACGGCGATAGGTACGGCGGCTGGACCGTCCGCTGGCTAGGCAGCGGAGAGAAAACCCGTAGCCCCGGATGCTGTTACCCTGCGTACTGGAACCACCACCATTGAAATTCAAGTAACGGGCGTTGGTAACGGACTGCACGGTGCTAGACCAATAGGTGCCATTGTAACCTGCGTATTTCAAAGTGCGACCGTTGATGTCGCCTCCGCGGACGAAGAATAGTGGGCTATAGACAAAACCTTTATCTTCGGTATTGGTATAGGCTGTTTTATGTATTCCAAGGCAGAGACCAAGGACTATTTGTTGCTCCTTTATACTTCAACCGGGCGGGCTACGTAGGCTCGGATGCTTTGGGTAGCCCAGGCTACAGCGGGCACTTCTGGTCTAGTACCGTGTACAGTAGTTCCTACGCTTACTACCTGAACTTCAGCAGCGCAAACGTCTATCCTGCCTACAACCTCTATAAGTACTACGGAAGAACCGTCCGCTGCCTAGCCCGCCAGCATCTTAGCACCTCACACCCAGCACGGCAAACCAAAAACCAAAATTATAGCTCCCACCCCACCCCACATGTGATATAATATACACATATATCATTAAAGGAGGTCACAAATGGCAACAAAAAAGCCAAAGACAACGGCGAAAGCTGCTTCAAAAGCAAAATCAGCAGCCAAACCAAAAACTGCCGCGAAGACTGTCGAAAAGCCAGTATCCGAGGCCCCAAAAACCAACACGGTGGAAAAAACAGAAGCAAAATCTTGCTTTGCAGGATTTTTCGCAAAAAAGTACGAAGAGAAAGAGTCCATCCTTACCGTTTTCAAAAGCCACAAATTCTACGGTGCGCTTTTCGGTGAGTTTATCGGCACCACACTTCTTACTATATTATTATTTGCAATGTCACTCATGGGCATTATTGGTATCGGCCAATACGCCGGCTTTGCGCTAGTTGCAATCTTTATTGCAGTCTATGCATTTTCTGGCGCCTGCCTCAACCCACTCGTAGTAGCAGGTCTTATGGCTACTCGTCGTATTTCTGTCATCCGCGGTATTATGTATATCGTTGCAGAAATCGTTGGTGCTTGGCTTGGCTGGCTCATTTTCAACTCATTCCACCTAGCTGGCGGCGAGACTGCCTATGCTCTTCCTGCAATGTCCGAAGTTGGTGATGGCCAATTCTGGATTTTCGCAATGATTGAGCTTCTTGGCGGCATCATCATTTCCTTCTTTGTGGCACGTGCTCTCAAATACAAAAAGAGCGCCTTTACTTACGGCGCAATTATTGCTGGCGGTATCACACTTGCTATCATTGTAGGTTATGTTGTTTCCGCAGCATTCTTCAGCGTTCAAAGCAACTTTGCTTTCAACCCAGCTGTAGCATTAATGCTCCAAATCTTCCCAACTGCGGGTGAGAACTTTGGCGAAATCATTGGCGGTATCGGCCAAGCCCTCGCCATCTACGCACTCTTCCCAATGATTGGTGGCGCTATCGGTATGTATATTTCCGACTTCGCAGCCAAACTCTCCGGCGAAGAATAAAAAATAGCCCTTCGGGGCTATTTTTTTTAATTCTTTGGAAATAGTGGCTGCTCGGGCGGAGTAACCTCACCGCCAAATACATCAGCAATCTTTGTGGCTGTTTCCGGCAAAAACGGCAACAGCATTTTGTTTGCAAACAAAAGTTCATTCGCTAGTCCATTTAGACACAAAGAAAGCTTTTCTACTTCACCACTTTTTGCAAGCATCCAAGGTTTTTCTTCATCAATTTTGCGATTAATATTCTGGATACGTTCCCACACATAGTCAAAGGCTTTTGAAAATTCAAAATTGTTCATAAGCTCCAAATATTCCGCCGCTAGTTCCCTGTCTTCAATTTTGATTTCTATATTATTTTTATGAATCATGGTCGCAAGCCTCTGCACTAGATTCCCAAGGTCATTCGCAAGCTCATTGTTGTAGGCATTTTCAAACTTTTCCCACGTAAAATCAGAATCATCAAAAGTATCAATATGGCGAAGGAAATAATAACGAAATGCTTCAAGGCCATGTTTTTCAATTACTTCCATCGGCCCCACCACATTACCAATTGACTTTGACATTTTTTGCCCATTAGAAAGAACCATCCCATGCGACACAAGAGCCTTTGGAAATGGGAGTTTTAATCCAATCAACATTGCTGGCCAAATAATAGAATGGAATCTCAGAATATCTTTCCCTACAAATTCTGCCGTAGCTGGCCACCATTCACTGATATCGTTTTCTGGATAACCAAGCACGGTGATATAATTCGCAAGCGCGTCCATCCACACGTACATTACTTGGTTTTCGTCACCTGGCACTGGCACACCCCAATCCAGTTGAGATTTTGGCCGCGAGATAGAAACATCTGGCGATTCTTCAAGTAGTGCGAGCATTTCTTTTTTGCGAAATTCCGGCAAAATCAAAAGCTCGTCAGACTCAATCGCAGCACGAATTTCATCTTTAAATTCCGAAATCTTAAGATAATAATTTTCTTCTTCAAATTTTTCGTATGGTTTTTGGTGGTCTGGACATACACCATCATTTTCTTCATACTCTTTTTCTGTGACATAACGTTCGCAACCAGTGCAATACCACCCAGCATATTTTGCTTTATATATATATGGTGATAATTTTTTCCAAATTTCTTGCACACGACGTTCGTGGTCTGCATCAGTAGTGCGAACAAAATCTGTATATTCTACGCCAAGTTTATTTATAAATTCTTTAAATTTTTCAACATTTTCATCAACATATTGTTTTACTGGCACACCAAGCTCACGCGCTTTTTGTTCAATCTTATTACCGTGTTCGTCTGTGCCAGCCGAAAAACGCACTTCATCACCAATCATTTTGTGATATCTAGCGCAAACATCCGCAAGGCAATAATCCATAGCATGCCCAATATGCGGTGCACCATTCATATATGGAATTGCAGTAGTAATATAAACTTTTGCCATAAAAATATTTTACAATACTTCCCCCCAAAAATCAACTCGAGCAAGCCTACTGCATCATCGTAAATAGTACGGCAGCAAGAGCAATCACCACCATCACTGCCACTACACATAACAAAATCAAAGTGCTTTTGTTCATTTTTTTCTTAGCGGCAGCTGGCTTCATAGAAGTATTTGTCATTGGATTTGCTTGCATGGCAGGATCAGTAAAAGATACACTTGGAGTTCTCGGCATATCACTATTGTTTGCAAAGGTATTCATTGCATCTGCTGCTGGAGCTGCACCTGCCGGCATTGAAACTGCACTACCAATTGAACCTGGCACAGGTGCCGCTGGGGTAAATGGAGCATTGAGTTCCTGCTCTACCGGATCAGGAGCTGGGGCTGGTTCTGGCATCGTTACTGGATCCGTAGCCGAAAGCATCGGGTTAGAAGCCATTGGATTAGCCCCACCAGGAGTAAACACTGGTGCTGCTGGTGTCTCTGGAGCCGGAGCTGGCTGCGCTGGCGCTACCGGTGGAGCCACTGGTTCTGGTGCTACCGGTGCTACTGGCGTCTCTGGTGTAGCTGGTGCTGCTACCGGCGCTTCCGCTGGTGCTGCTGGCGTCTCTGGCGTCGTTGGTGTTGGTACTGGATTGTTTGTTGGCTCCATTTTTTATTCCTTCATTAAAAATCAATGTTATTTTTTTATATTATAACGCTTATGCCAAAAATTTCAAGCCTGCAGATTCAAGAGCTTTAGCGGCCGCCACCGCCGCCTCCGCCGCCACCCCCGCCGGAGAAGCCACCACCCCCACCACCAGAAAACCCAGACGAATGCCCGCCACCACCAGAAATGCTACTACTCACATAACTACTAGATCTCGTAGCATAAGTAGACGCTAGGCTCACCGTGCGTAGCATGCTCATTGTCGCCACATCACCCGCATACCAATCCGGCGTCTTTACGTCATCAAGTTTATAATATTTATCTAGTTCTTTCATCCAACTTTTTTCTAGCCCAAATACCGCTGCATACGGCAACAATTTTTCGTATAATTTTACAATTCCCTCGTTACTTACGTCCACAGTTTTAACGCTTTGCAAAAACTTAATTCTTTCCGCCTCAGCCATCTTGATATAAAGTTTTAATCCATCCATATAGCGCGACATCTCAAGCCCTTTTTCTGTATGACCGGCATATTTGCTGATTGCACGCTTGATTAACGAAACTACGATCACTGTCAGTGCTATCATTATTATCACTACCGGGAAAAATACATTTTTGCCGATCACGTCTCTGCCGGTGCCAAAACTTTCTACAAATATCAAGAAAATTCCCGCGACTATCGGTATCAACCACCAGCCAAACACTATTATCATGATAATCCAAACTATTAGCGAACTGCTATCTTTGCCTTTCGACTTATAATTTGACTCCACAAGCCCATCAGTTTTTAATTTTGACTTCACTGTGTCTTCAAACTTTTTGCCAAGCCTTACCATTGTACTATCTGCCGTCCTACTTCTAATATCTATCGTGTCGCCATCTTCTACTTCTGTCCCACCATTCAGTATTGCTAGAATTGCTAGCTCCTCCACGCCCAGGCCATCAGTGCTATTTACTTTTATCGCCCACTTTTCGTTCTTAAAAATCTTACTTTCTTTTTTGATCAAGCTAATTTTGCCTTTCACCATCATATCCAGTAACACCGCCACTTTGCTATTTTCTTTTTTGCCGATGAATATCTCCGCCATTTCTGCCACTGTATAACCCTTTGGCGCTGCATATTCTGGTTTTACAAAATATTCTTTATAATATTTTGCTTTTGCGTGATTTTTACAATACTTCCTTACATAAACCGCCAAAATTATTGCACAAATTACACCAATTATCACCATTAATATCACTGCGATATAACTTTTTTCTGGCTCTGGCACCGCAAAACTTCCTGGCTTTAATTCTATGTCAAAAGTCAAATTTTCACCGCTCGTCAAATTTCTAGCCGTAAATTCTATCCCATCACTAATTTTGGATATCGTACAACGTTCACTCCCTTTAGCACCATATTTGCCCACATAGCACCATTCTTTGCCGGCATAGTCCTTTGAAGTCTCTTTATCAAAATGCACCCTCGCTGTTACTTTGTTAAACTTTTGTTTCCAACCATTACCATTTGTGTCCCAATATAATTCTTGATAATTATCCCAATCCGTCACCACACGTTCAAATTCATATTCCATCGTATAAATTTGCGTCCCCTTCACATAAGTTTCGTCACCAGTACACACCTCATAGAATCCCGACTCTCTTTCTATGCTATACACCGGCTCTTTTATGCCATTTCTTTTTAGTTGCAAAGACGTAGTAGATGGCCTATTTTCCATTGTGATATTCTTGCCATCTTGATTTGTATAAGGAATTTGTCTACAAATACCTTTGTTTTGATTAAAATTCGGAAATACTGCCGTCAAATTTTCTACCACCCGCATCCTAGACACGCCGTCTGCATCTTTTGTCAAATAATAATCTGCCGTAAAATCATCAAAATAAAAATTTGACGTGTCCGCAAAAACATTATTGCTGAGAAACCCAGCAAAAATAATTGCAAGGCTAATACTTAACAGTTTTGAGAGATTTTTTAATCGCATTGATAGACTCCTGTAATTCTACACCTTCCTTTTCAGATAATTGTAAATCAAGTCGGCGAATAATTCCAGCCCTACCAACCACTGCCGGGAATCCATAATACACGTCCTCAAAACTATCATAGGTAGATACCGGCATCACGCGCATTTCGTCATTCAAAATACAGTTTAGTATTGATGCTACACAAGTTGCAATGCCATAATATGTTGCGCCTTTTTTCTCAATAATGTCATAGGCTTCATTTTTTACAAAATCCGAAATGCCAGCAAGTGTGTCTCTTGGCAAAAGTTCCGTTACGTTTTGCCCACCCACGTCTGCTAGCGACCACAAAGTATGTTCACTGTCACCATGCTCACCCACTTGATAAGCATGCACAGATTTTGGGCTTACATTTAGAAAGCTCGCTACCCTTTGCCTGAGCCTTGCGGAATCTAGCACTGTACCCGAGCCAATTACTTTTTCTGCCGGAAGTCCCGAGTACTTCATCGCAAGATAAGTCATTACGTCCATCGGATTCGTTACCATCAAAATAATCCCATCAAATCCGCTGTCCATGATTTGCTCTATCATGCCCTTCAGAATATTTGCATTTTTCTTGAGCAATGCCGTCCTAGTTTCACCAGGTTTTTGTGCTGCACCAGCAGTAATCACCACTACATCACAATCTTTTGCGTCTTTGTAGGTACCATTGCTAATTTTTACATAACTTGGTGCCACCGCCAGCGCATCTCTTAAGTCCATAGCCTCGCCTTCAGCATCTTTGGCGATAATATCAGTCAGAACAATTTCATTCACTGCGGTCCGTTGATTAATCAGTGCAAAAGCAATACTTGCACCTACATTCCCCGTCCCCACAATCATAACTTTATTGTTGTCCATGCCACCCTTTCTTTATTCTATTTTAGCATAAACTTTCAAAATATAAATATAGTTCTTGTGCCAAAAACTCATCTTTTTGTTTTAGCGTTTCTAGCTCTGCCAAAAACTTTGGTGCTTGCTTTTCTATGCGTGCCTTTCTGTATTCTTCCCATTTTTCCATTTCGTCCGCCGCCAGCGCCCGTGGATAATTTCGCCCTTTGTAATGTAGTAGCAAATCCGCCAATCTAGCGTCATCAAACCCAGGATGAAAATCCGCCAACCTATCTTCATCTGCATTTCTCACTGCCGCCGCTTTCACTCGGTCTGGTTCATTCAAGAACCCTTCATAAATTGCCGCTTCTGGCTCTTCGGCTGGCGGAAAATCCTCTTCTTTTTCTCGCTCTTCTCGCATCTTCTCCGCAAATTCTGGATGTTCTAATAATTTTTTCAAATTTTCTTGTACTTTCTCGCGCGAAAGCCCAATCTTCTCCCAGCCATCATCTTTTTCTAGCACACCCAGTGGTGCCACCGCCGGGCATTTATTAAGACATAGTTCTTTTACAATGGGAAACATAGACTCTTTATTGACTTCCTCTATGTTGTAACGCAAATCATAAACAAGTATGTTTCCATTTCTACCTGCCGTCAATGGAAACACCACTGTGGTTTTATTAAATTCATTATTATACCTGCCACTCGCATACACAAACGGTTTTTTGTCGTCTAGATTCACTAATTTTTTCACATCATTTTTACCACGCATGCCAAACAAAAATTTAAAAAGTTCTGGTTGTTTGTCACGAATTAGTTTTGCCACCGCGATTGTGGCATACACGTCACTAAGCGCATCATGTGCATGTTCGTGGCTTAGTCCATTCATTTTAGTAAGAAGCTCCAGGCGATTCGTCGGCTTGCCATCTTCTGTAAACGGCCAATTTATCCCTTCTGGCCTTAACGCTCTAGTCAGCCGCACCACATCTAGCATATCCCAGCGGCTTCGCCCGTCTTTCCATTCAAATTCATACGGATCATAAAAATTTCGCCAAAACAGTGCCCGCATAAATTCATCATCAAATCGTACCGTGTTATATCCCACCGCCACCGTGTTTGGTGTAAAAATCTCTTCCGTCACAAATTCTGCAAATTTGGCTTCGCTCATGCCATCCGCCAAAGTTTGCTGTGGCGTGATACCGGTCACTCCTATCGCTCCCGGGCTTGGCAACGCATCTTCTGTCATTTTTACTAGTGCATTTACCGGCTCGCCAATTGGATTTAAATCCATATCGGTTCTCTGCCCAGCGAACTGCATTATCCTATCCGCCCGCGGATTTAACCCACTCGTCTCCAAATCATAAAAGAAAAAAGTTTTCATATATATATTATACCAATTTTAATATTTCATTTTTTAACATTTTCTTCACTTCATTGCTCACAACATTTTTCACTTGTTCACTACTTATCATACTTATTACTGTCATTTTCCCGCCTGCATCTTTTTCTGACGCTCCGCAATGAAATACCTTTTCATTTTTTTCACCACAATCAATTATGATAAACCTATCGTGAACTTTTTTATTGGTTTTTACAAACTCAATTTTTGTTTTTGGAAACTCCCTCGCAAAATCTTCATAATCAATTTTATGTAAATATTTGCCCAAATTATCGCTAAAAATTATTATTTCTACTCCACTTTTTACAGTGCGTAAATGCCTCAAAGTTTTAACGCTAATATAATTATCTACTACATAAATAGCCTTTTTTGCCATATTATATATGCTTGTATATGCTTCGCTAGCTTTAAAAGGCTCTCCATTCAAAAACACATATTCTCTTTGTTCAGTCATTTTACCAAAATCAAATATTATCGGCGAAATTTCAGACTTCATTACTACACCACTCAATTTTTCATTCACGTCTCTCATTTCTACGTCCAATTTTTCTAATTCATTCTTCATTTTTTCTACATCCTTTGAATTTTCTGTCACCTTTAACGCCAAGCTCAAATTATTTCTGTATTCAAGTCTTTCTTGGTTCTCCAAAATATAATCTTTCATCTTTTTAAAAGTGCGTATTAAAATCTTACTCTGCTCAGTAGCCAACTTCCCATGCAGTACAGTCATCAGCATATAAATCCCCTGCTCAGTAAAAGCGTATGGCATGCTTCTTGCTCCACCCCAACTTGAAATCACATTTTGTGATCTCAAACTTGCTTCACCCCTGTAACTTGAAATCACATTTTGTGATTCCAAGTTTGTTCCACTCTCGCAACTTGCGGTCACATTTTGTGACCGCAAGTTTATCCCACCCCCGTAATTTGAGGTCACAAAATGTGACCTCAAAAAATACTCTTCCTTTGTTAGCCGAAACATAAAGTCCTCTCCGTCAAACTTATCGCTATTGCGCGCTATTTGTTGATTAAACGCTTTTGTCGTATACCCATATATCTCCGCCAAATCATAATCCAACATCACCTTTTGCCCGCGAATTACATAAATTTTGTTTTTTAGTAGCTCGCCATTTAATATTATATTTTCTACCATGTTTCTCCTTTATTTTAAGATAGAAAATTATAGGCACATCTATGTAAAATTTACAACCCCCCACCCCACAACCACAAAAAAAGTATACAATATATAGTGGGGGGCGCGTGCAGCATTGTCAATCTTATGGCATCACAGTACATTAACCCGCACACCTGTCGGCAATAACTACACAAAATCAAGGAATTGGAGGGGCCCACTTGCAAAACAAGTCCGTATAATCTTGTCTCAAGGGGCAAGATGCTTGAAGCGGCCCTGGAAGCCCCTGTGGAGTTGTCCGGGCGGGCAACGTGAACTCGGATGCTTTGAACAACCCAGGCAACAACGGGAACTTTTGGTCTAGTACTGTGAACAGTAGTTCCAACGCTTACAACCTGAACTTCAACAGCACAAACGTCAATCCCGCCAACAACAACAATAGGTACAACGGAAGGACCGTCCGCTGCCTAGCCCGCTAGCATCCTTGCTGGCACCTAGTCTCGCGTTTCTTTTTCCGTGTTTTTCTCCGCAATTCTAAAACGCCCCCCCAAAAAAAACCAAAAACCAAAATCAAAATCTAATCCCACCCCATCTTTCTAAATTTTTCACTTACAAAATCTTTTGCGTTCAAATGTTTCATAATGCCCAGATATGAGACTAGATCTTGCGGATCTTTATGTCCATACGCCACGTCCTGCAAAGCTCTCGTAAAATTTGCTTGCAATCTATCGCTCGGATATAATACTCGCGGATAAATCCTAGCGCCCAAAAATTCCATACCTTTGTACACGCTTTGTATATAGCGTTTTTTCTTGTGCATCTCTAGCCCTAACTCATCTTTTAGAAAACTTTCAATTCTTGGAATATCGCGTTTTACTCGCCACACTTCACTTTTTGGCACCATAATAAAGAAATCATCTACATACCTACCATAATATTTATACCCTAGTTCGTACTTAATAAACCTATCCAGCTGATCCATAAAAATATTAGACATCAGCTGCGAAGTGAGATTGCCAATCACAATTCCAATCCCGAAAAGTTGCGCAAAAAGACTTTTTTCTGGCGGCAAATAGCTCGGATCCCAATGATATTTTGGCCCACGCCTGTGCGCCTTTTTGGCTGGATCATCAAAAATAATTTGTCGCCAACAAAAATCACAAATTTTATAAATTTGGTAGCCAATCGGATCGTTCATATATTTTTCAAATTGCCTATCTAGCCCCCACTTTACCCGCTCGTATAATTTTTCACGCGAGAGACTCATAAAATATCCTTTTATGTCAAACTTAAATACATACGCATCTTCGGTAAAATTATTTGTCACGGCTCGCATCTTGCCCTGCGCCCGTTTAATACCATACAGCGTACCTTTTCCCTTGCGACAGCTATAAGAATCTTGTATAAACCTCCGGTCCCACCAGCCCGCTTGCATATCAAATAGAAAGTGATGCACCACCCTATCCCGAAATGGCGCCGCAAAAATCTCCCGCACCTTCGGCTTGCTTACCACAAACGCCACACTACCACCTGGCCGATAACTTTCCGCTAAGATCGTATCTCTCAGTCTCACGATATTCCGCATCCAGTTCGCTTCAAACTTATGTTCGTCATGAGTTTTGAGTTTATTTTTGCGTGCATCCTCAAATGCCACTACTAGAGCGTCTAAAAGCCACCGGTTTAGCCCCACTACTTTAGCTTTTTCAATCTCTTTCTTTAAATCTATCGGATTCACGTTTGATATGGCCTTCTATCCTATTTTTTATATCAATAATATTTTCTGCAATTTCAATGCAATTTTCACGCGTCCAAAGTTTTAGGGATGCTACAATTTGCATTTCCACCAAAAGCTGCGTAGCTTGTTTTTGGAGTTTGTGCCAACCCGCCATGATTTTTTCTTTGTCATTTTGGTCCATGGCAGACATGTCATAGTATCCACGAATCATATCATCCGCTAGCTCCACCATCCGCTTGCCATTGGTGATACTGGCGAGTTTGTCCATCCGGCGCATGCATACTCTGTGCAGCCTAGTCGCAGCCTCCACCATTTTTTGATAGAGCGCCGGATCCGAAAATTCTACTCTCACAATTCTATTGGCGTTAGCTTGTTTTTCTTTTTCTTCTTCCAAAAATCCTTCACGCTCAGCCTTGGTGAACTTTTTGTTTAGTTGAAAAATCACGCATCTATCGCGCGTCTCCTCAGCCTTCAGCATGCCAAGCTTTTCTAGACGCTTTCGCACCGAATTGTAGCCTTTTACTCTCACCCGCCCAATTTCATACTGAGTATAAAAACTATCAAGATCGTCCGTCATCCTTACCGGCACCCCCAATTGTTCACAGACATAGTATTTGTAGTAGAGCGCAGAATAGTCGCTCATCTCACACCAATCATGCTCACCCTCACATGGTATCACCAAGATAAACCCAAAATTAGTTGGTTCAAACCTTATAGCGCGCCGTTTGAGCTTTTCGTACTCTTTACGACTCACCACACCGACTTCCGTATCTGTACTACCGTTTTCCACAGGTTTTTTGTCGGCCATTCCTAGTTCCTTTCACCATTTCATTCTACCACACTTTTCTGAGGAATTACGGAGAAAAACACGGAAAAAGAAACGCGAGACTAGGTGCCAGCAAGGATGCTAGCGGGCTAGGCAGCGGACGGTCCTTCCGTAGTATCTACTGTAGCTGCCGGCAGGATTGACGTACGTGCTGAT
Organism: Candidatus Saccharimonadota bacterium; assembly: GCA_017510705.1. Lineage (GTDB taxonomy): Bacteria > Patescibacteriota > Saccharimonadia > Saccharimonadales > Saccharimonadaceae > Nanosyncoccus. The sequence goes on along the minus strand of JAFWMO010000016.1, from coordinate 73 downwards.
GAAGAGCAGGTAGTAAGCGTTGGAACTATCGTACACAGTACTAGACCAGAAGTACCCGTCGTTGCCTGGGCCG
>JAFWMO010000015.1 GCA_017510705.1 Candidatus Saccharimonadota bacterium | reverse complement strand
GTCTTTTTGCCATTTGGATTTATAATATCCATGAAAAATATTCCTTTCTTGGGAAAACATCAGATATGAGTCCCCTATCTCGTATCTGCCGTCTTCCCGTTTTTTAATGTTACATCTATTATATCACACTTTTTACCCCTTTAGAAGTTGACTTTTTAGCGTAAGTGTGATATAATAATACAGATTGGGCAATTCCGCCCAATAGAGATTTTTCCAGAAAAAGGAGGGACAAAAGATGAATTTAGAAGAGCTGGAAAAAGGTTTTGAAAAAAGAAAACTGCCATATCTAGCAGCGATGAACACAGTTTTGACAAAAACCAATAATTTATTATTGTATAATAACATACCATGTTCAATATCTTGCAGACCAAAAACTTTTGCAAGCGCTATGGAAAAGGCAACCAGGAAAACCGGAAAGAAAGTCGAAGAAATCACAATTGATGATATCTTTGACAACGAGACCGATATTGCAGGAGAACGAATCTGTGTATTATTTAAGAGACACATTTTCGAGCTTGAGAAATCGATCAAAAAAATCCCTGGAATGAGTGTAACAAAGAGAAAAGACTACATAACCATACCAAAACAAAATGGTTACAGTAGTCTGCATCTAATAGTTCAAGTTGAAGTCTATACGACAGACGGGACCGAACTCGTGCCAGTAGAGATCCAACTAAGAACTAAAGCCCAAGATCTATGGGCTGAACTGGAGCACTACCTTTACAAAAATAAAGGAGTATTTCCAGAAGAGTTCCGTGGTCTCTTTAAGCAAATCGCGAAATGGATCACAAAAATAGACGAGCTTGGGGAACAAATTTATCTGCTCGTAAACAAAACGGAAGTATAAAAAACCCCGCGCTTTTACAGGCGGGGTCTTTTTTTTGTCAAAAAAAGAGGGCTTGGCCTCGCTCAATTAAGAACGGGGTCGCCCTCATTACCTTGATTATACTACATCTATTTATAATACTCAATGACTTTTCCCTCCTTCTCAATAATAATCATTCTTCTTATAGTCGCATTACCATCAAACATTCTTTCTAAAAATATCCCGGCTTTTTCATAATCCCTATTCATATTTCTAAGGTCAAAAATCACGCGGCTTGCTTGCCTTGAAGCCTTTTTTATCCTCTTTTTTAACTTGTTTTCATTAAAACTAGTTGGCGCTTTTATCTCCCAAATCGCACCGGACACCAAAATATCAGGATTGTTCATCTTTGGGATACTTACTGGGCGAATCAGTTCAATATTAAAACCATATTTCAACAAAAATCTAATTGTCTTTTCTTCATGGTCCTCTAGTTTTATGCCATTCTTTTCAATTCTACCCACTTTATCTTTAGGCACTTTTTCTAATTCTATTTTATTCATTCTTTCCTTTACAAAAAACAAAAACCATCAGTAATGGTTTTCAGAATTAAATTGTTATTAGTCAGCTATACTAATCCCAGTATACCACAAAAACCCGCCTCTATTAGGCGGGTTTTCTTTTATTCAAAACTATTTTCTGAGGCCGAGTTTCTTAACAGTCTTCTTGTATAGCTCAAAATCGGTCTCTTCTAGGTATTTGAGAAGCTTCTTGCGCTTCCCTACCATTTGCATCAAACCTCTTTTGGCCATAAAGTCATGTTTGTTAGCTTTGACGTGCTCAGTCACTTCTTTGATGCGCTCCGTCAAAATAGAAACTTGAACTTCAGGAGAACCAACGTCTGCCTTGTTGCGGGCAACCTTGGCAATAGCCTTGTCCTTATTCTCTTTTGTTATCATAGTGGATTCATTATACCACATCTGTTATAATAATGCAATGGATACAAGGCCAGAAGACAAAATTATCTTAATAGACAAACCAGCTGGGATTTCTAGCTTTGGTGTTGTTGCCAAAGTCCGCGGCCATCTAAAAACTGAATTTGGCCACAAAGTTAAAGTTGGCCACACCGGCACTTTAGATCCCTTTGCTACCGGGCTTTTAATTCTCCTCTCTGGCAAAATGACCAAAAAATCCAATGAATTCTTGAAAAAAGACAAAGTCTACGAAGCCACACTGAAGCTTGGCTACACCTCCACCACCGGAGACCCGGAAGGAGAGATTCAATTATATCCGCGCGAATACTATCCGAGTTTAGAAAAAATTACTTCTATCATCAATTCTTTCATTGGCGAGATAGAGCAAACTCCGCCACGCTTCAGCGCAATTAAGATCAATGGTGAGCGTGCTTATAAATTAGCTCGCAAAGGCGCAGATTTTGAAATTCCAAAAAGAAAAGTCACCATCTACAGTATAGAAATACTAGACTATAATTATCCAGAACTCAAAATCAGAACTCACGTTTCATCTGGCACCTATATTCGCACGCTTGCCGAAGATATCGGCAAAAAGCTCGGCACTGGTGCCTATCTCACTGCACTCAGAAGGACCAAAATCGCCGGCTACGATGTAAAAGATGCCGAAAAACTTGTGCTATAATTAAAATATGTTAATCGCAGCAAGTCGCCTTATTGGTACACCAATTCTTAGCATGCAAGCCGCCGCGGGAATCGCCAGTATTTCCGAATGTATTGTTGACCCAAATTCTCTCAAAATTATCGGTTTCATCCTAGGTGGTGGCGTGGTTGGCAAATCCCCAGCCTATATTTTAGACACCAAATCCATCCGTGAATATTCCCGCTATGGCATGGTGATCGATAGTGTTGAAGAGCTCGTCGAGCCAAATGACGTTATCAAAATTTCCGAAGTCCTAAAACTCAATTTCAATCTCATCAATCTCAAAGTTGAAACCAAAAAAGGCTCCAAACTCGGCAAAGTTTCAGACTACATCGTTACAAACGACAATTTCAGCGTCCAGCAAATCATTGTAAAACGTCCTATCATGAAAAGTCTCATGGATCCAGAGCTCACCATCCCGCGCAAAGAAATCGTTGAAATCACCGACTACAAAATCATAGTCAAAGACGAAGAAAAAGTTATCAAGGCCAAAGCCGAAAAAGAAGATTTTATTCCCAACTTTGTGAATCCGTTTCGTAAGTCCGAACAAGATCTTGCGCCAACTGATACGAAAACCCCTGCCGACACAAGTACTGAATAAGCCCCACATCGTCATATTTCGCACGTTTTTTTGCGATAATTTTTAATATTTCATCTTCGTCATTCCGCGCATTCAAAGCTTCTTCAATAATGTCCTGCGCCACACCTTTTTGCATTAGTTCCATATACAATCTCTTTCTAGAAATTCCCCGCCTCACAAACCGATTTTCCACATAATACGTTGCAAACGCTTCATCATTTACATACTTTTTTTCTTTCAATTTATCCAGAATCTTATCTACATATTCTTTATCAACTTTTTTCTCGTAAATTTTCCGGCGCAAATAATCACGCACTTCTCTTTCTGAATGCGGCCTCGTCAGCGTCCATTCTAGCGCCCTTTGATAAAGTTTACCAAATTCAGACGCACGCTTATATTCTTCTAATTGCTCTGCAGAAATCGCAAGACCTTTTTTGATATGGAAATCCACCACTTGCGAAATATCTAGCGAAAACGCATATTTATTATTCACAAAAACATTTACGCGATTTTCATTCTTTACCGCCTGGCGGATGTCCGTAATTTTCAGACCAGACGTTTCCGCTTCCACGTCATCCCCCCATAATTTCAACTGTCCTTCCATTATTCCTGTGCAGCTTTTTCGCGTACTTGTTTTTCAATCTCAGCCATTAGTTCTGGTTTTTCCTTAAACAATTTCTTCACCGCTTCACGACCTTGTCCAATCGTCTCACCCTTGTATTTCACAAACGCACCAGCTTTTTCAAGAATACCGTATTGAATGCCAAGATCTAGCACATCGCCAGTCTTAGAAATACCTTCATTGTACATAATATCAAACTCAGCCGTACGGAAAGGTGCTGCAATCTTATTCTTTACTACCTTAATCTTCGTACGATTACCAGAAATATTGTCGCCCTCCTTAATTTGCCCAATCCTACGAATATCAATACGCACCGACGCATAGAATTTCAACGCATTACCACCAGTAGTGGTCTCTGGATTACCAAACATCACGCCAATCTTCATACGAATTTGGTTGATAAATATCACTGTAGCTTTAGACTTACTAATAATACCAGTAAGTTTACGCATTGCTTGGCTCATCAGTCTAGCCTGAAGCCCCATTTGCGCATCACCCATCTCGCCGTCAATCTCAGCTTGTGGTACTAGCGCCGCCACCGAATCCACTACAATCAAATCTACCGCATTAGAACGCACCAAAGTTTCACAAATCTCAAGCGCTTGTTCACCATTATCAGGTTGCGAAATTAGCAAATTCTCCGTATCCACACCAATTTTCTTGGCATATGCCGGATCCAGCGCGTGCTCTGCGTCAATAAACGCAGCTTGCCCGCCTTGCTTCTGAATTTCTGCAATCGCGTGAAGCGCTAGCGTCGTCTTGCCAGAAGATTCTGGCCCATAAATCTCAATGATACGCCCTTTCGGGTAGCCACCTCCAAGCGCCATATCTAGTGCCAAAGACCCAGATGGGAGAAGCTCCACATCCATTTTTGGCGTCTCACCTAGTCTCATGATAGAGCCATCACCAAATTGTTTGGTAATTTGTGAAATTGCGAGTTTTAGTGCCTCAGACTTTCCGTCGCTCTGTTTATCATTTTTTTCTGCCACCGCATCCTTTTTTGCCATAGTATTACCTTTCTTTTGTTATATTATATATTATTTTTTAGAAAATAAACACACCTTGCTATTTTCTGCACCCCTGTATAGCATAATGTTGTGTATTTTACAACCCCCCACCCCACGTGGTATAATAAAAAGTATGAAAATTAGAGAAAACGTTCCAATTTCAGAATTAACTACCATGCGCCTTGGTGGCCCTGCCCGCTTTGTAATTGAAGTTGAAAAAATTGAAGACATTCCCAAAGCTTATGCTTTCGCCAAAGAAAAAAATCTCCCGGTCTTTATCCTCGGCGGTGGCGCCAACACTATCGGCCACGACGAAGGTTTTGGCGGCGTACTTATCAAAAACGCCATGAAAGGCATTGCTATCAAAGACAATTTCATCACTGCATTCGGCGGCGAAATTTGGGACGATGTCGTCGCCTTCGCCTGCGAACGGAATCTCACTGGTATCGAAGCTCTTAGCAAAATCCCTGGCTCCGCCGGCGCAGCCCCAGTCCAAAATATCGGTGCCTACGGCCAAGATGTTTCGGATACTTTTGTTTCTGCCGAAGTCTACGACACAGAAGATGGCAAATTCAAAACCCTAAATAAATCCGACATGGGCTTTTCCTATCGCAAAAGCATTCTAAACACTTCCGAAAAAGGTCGTTATTTTGTAATTTCCATCACACTAAAGCTAAAACCCGGCGCAATGTCTCGTCCATTTTACAATTCTATCGAGCGTTATATAGCTAGTACCGGCGCTACCGATTTTTCACCACAAGGCATTAGAAAAATCGTTTCCGAAATTCGTGGCGATAAACTTCCAGATCCAAAAGAGCACGCCAGCTCTGGTTCGTTTTTCAAAAATGTTTACCTAGACGAAGCCGGTGCTAAAGCTGCCGAGGAAAAAGGCTATCCAGTTTATCACGGTCACGACGGCCTCAAAGTCAATTCTGGTTGGCTTATTGAAAAAGCTGGATTTTCTGGCGAACTCATCCACGGCATGCGTGTAAACCCAAAAGCAGCACTAGTACTCATTAATGAATCCGCCAAAAATTACAGCGACCTCGCCGCCGCCCGCACCGAAATTACCGACGCGGTTTTTAATAAATTCGGCTACAAATTGGAACAAGAACCAGTGGAGATTATATGAAAGAACTAAACGGTAAAGAACTTGCAGGATTTATCAAAGAGCGCCAGTCCCACGAAGCTCGCGGCAAACACGCCACGCTTCTTATTATCCGCGATAGCGATAACCCAGTAATCACTAAGTATGTTAATCTCAAAATCCGCTATGGCGAAGATATCGGCGTAAAAGTTATTGACTACCTAGCAAGTTCCACCGACGACATTCGCAAAAAAATTCTTTCTGCAAACAAAGACAGCAATATTTCTGGCATTATTTTGCAACTTCCAATTTTAGAAAAAGACAAAACCGATGAGCTCACCGCACTTATTGCTCCAGCAAAAGACGTCGACGGCTTATCCGAAAATGGCAATTTTGATTCTGCCACCGCCACCGCCATCAATTGGCTTCTCGCTGGCTACGATATCAAATTAAACACCGCAAAGATTGCTATTGTTGGGCGTGGCAAACTCGTTGGCGCACCACTTTTCAAAATGTTTAGTAGCTCTGGTTATAATGTTTCGCTCTTCCATCGTGGCGACGATCTCACAGAATTAAAAAACTACGACATCATCATCACTGCCACCGGTAAACCAGGCATTATCACAAACGAGATGATAAAACCTGGCGCAGTGATTGTAGATGCTGGCACAGCTAGCGAAGATGGTGTTTTAAAAGGAGACGTAGCCGAAGAAGTTCGCGCCCGCACCGATCTCACTGCTATCACACCAAAAATCGGCGGCGTCGGTCCACTCACCGTCACCTGTCTTTTTGAACACGTACTAAAAAGCGCGGATCTCTCCGCGCTTAAGAATAATTAATAAGGACTCTGATTTTTCCGATCAAGCCATCAGCATCACGAGACTTGATCTCGCTCAAAGCATCTACAGAAAAATACCCGCCATAGCTTCGGTATATCATCCCGTTTGGATCTACGAATACATCCCTAGCTGGCAAATCTTCGTATTTACCATTAAAAGGGCATTTCGTAACCGTAGTTTTCTCACCCGCCCGAACGAGATGATATTGCCAAGCATTTTCATCTTCCAATTTAAAACCCAAAGCCTCAAGCTGCTTTACAATCTCCCTAGCATCAGTCTTTAAATTCTCGTCCGTAGTGGAGAGGTCAATAAATTTTGCTCTCGCTCTTACTTTACGTGCAAATCTAAGAAATTGCTCAAATTCCTCGTCGGAATCATTCATACCCTTTATTACTGTATAGTTAAGGTGAATTTCTAGTTCCGGCAATTTCTCCCTAGTCATCGCAATAGTATTCAATATTGATTCCAGCGGATAACCTATCTGAGTAATTCTTTTGTAAGTATCAGGATTCATTGTATGAACCGACACATTAATTTGAGAAATATCTTTCAGCAGTTCTTCCGGCCTAGCCAAAAGACTTGCATTAGTTACAACAGTTGTTGCAATGCCCAGGCGCCTAAACCTTTCACATACTTCCTTAAAAATAGGAGAAATCAAAGGCTCACCGCCGGTTAGCGTACATGTCGTCCAGACAAGTTGGTCTCGTGCGACCTTCGCCATAAATTCATAATCGCTCGGGGTTAATTGCAACGAAATCCCCTCGTTTATGCACTCACTATGACAAAAGAAACATTTATAGTTACAAAACGGTGTTAAGACAAATCTGAATTCTCGCATTTTTCACCCACCCTCTTTCTTGCGAATTCCTTTATAGATTCAAAAGTATCTGTTTTTAAAACTTCTTCAAACGTCATCCATTTGACATTACTAACTTCAGCTTCCCGTTTTACAGGAGTTGTTTCATCAGCTATACATAAATACACAAAATCCATATGTATATGAGCAGGTTTATCATTTTTCTCCGGGATAAACTCGCTAAGCATAACATATGGAGTAGCAATTTTTGATTCTTTTTCGTTCCCTTCAAAAGAAGATTCACTCGAATCAATTACTGTAGCCTTAATGCCAGTCTCCTCAAAAATTTCACGAAGTGCTCCATCAGCTGGGTATTCGTTCGGCTCCAAATGTCCTCCAGGAATAACCCAAGTATTCAATTTTTTATGATAAACCATCAACATCTTGGTATTTTCACGATTTATCACGAAGCCGCTCGCGGCAAAATGTTTCTCCAAACTTGATTCCATATTTTAGTCCTCCTTTTAAAGTCCCAATTTTGTAAATAACAACACTCTATAATATATTATAATATATTTTTCAAAAAATACAATAGCTATGCACCATATCACTCCAGTTTTGGCTTTATATTAATCTGTTTAAATAATTTGCCCAGAATCATCAACCGGCTCATCTGGCCCCATAGTGCCAGGAGGATTCGTCGGCTGATTATTATGCGGGACATCCATTTCAGTCGGCCCAGAATTACTATTTTTTGCTCCATTATTAGACGTAAACACAGCCTGCCCATTTTTATATTCATATTTATACTTACCCGAAAGCTGCGCAATCTCATTAGCCTTAGTATAATCAAAGCCATTCTTATCACGGTTTTCAATAGCTTCCGCAGCCAAGGTAGCAATTCGTGCCTTAGTATTATCATCAATCAACGCTTTGCCACCAGCCTTCACTCTTGTTTCATCGTCTTTCATAGTTTTAATCAATTCCTTCAAAGAACCACTCTTCATGCCTAACAATTCTTTAGAATCCGTTACATAATTATCTAGGGCTTTTACCATGTTGCCAGGAGTTGAAGACCACGCATCATAATTACCGCTAAAGCCCTTGTTTACTTGAGCGGCATATTCAAATGCAAACGGAGCAGAAGCTCTATACATACCACTATTCTCACCAGTGGCAATTTCCTTCGCTACGCTGGCATTCATAGTGTTGCCGGTATTATTTAGCATTTTGGCAAAATCTGCAGCAGTATCTTTACGTCTACCAGCTATCCTTGCCACCGCCACCATACCAGATTTATTACCAGTAGCCTCATATTGTCTATACATATCATATAGAGCACCTTTGTCTTCACCATTTCTAGTATTATGGTTCACCAAAGTCATATAATCTTTTGTCTCATCGGCCTCTACGGCTTTTTGTTGCGCAATAGTAGCTGCTGCAAAACCATCGCCCATATAACTGTTTTCTTTCGCTTGCGCATTTTGATTTTTTAAATACTGAGCACGCGCACCGGCCATGCCACTAGTACCGCCTCGCAAAAACTTACCGATCTTACCCACGTTTCGTTCTGTGCCATCACGTTTAAGTCCAGCCTGCCACCTAGTCATATTCCTCTGCTGTTTTTCCTGTGCGCTCTTATATGCATTTGACCCCTGAAGCGTCTGGTTTCCACGAGAAATACCTTGTCTCAAACCATTTCCAAGCGAAGATAGGGCTCCCCCCACTGCGCCAAGAGTAGACAAAGTACCCTTTAACAACGCCGGCAAAATCAAAAACGGAATAAACGGCGCCACCGCAGACACTAGTAACATAGGAAAATCGGCCATCTCTACTTTGCTCACACTACTTCCATTTGCCAAAGGAATATTTGTCAAACTACGAATCATAAAACTTATACCATACAATGCCCCACAGATTGGATATATGACAAGGGCAGCTTTAAAAATATCCCACCATTTTTTAAATATCTTCTGCGTATTTGGCAAAATATAACACGCAAATGCTACTGGTGAAACAACCGTAAACACTAATATTATGACCAGTCTCGCTCCAAGTGATATAAAGAACAATAATACAGATATTAACGCCGTCAAAAGCACCAAAAGCAAAGAAATTACAATCATAGGCCCACCAGCACCACTTTCTATCAGGGGAACCGCCACGCTAATGGTAGCACCTGCTGCTGCAGCAGTGCCAAACACGGCAACAACTATATTTGCAAGATGCTGTCCAGCTTGATACCCGCTGAATGTAGCATCCCCAAAATTCCTAAATAGATTTTCTAACCCAACACCTAATATATTAGACAAATCTATAGCAAGCTTACACAGAATAAATGATAAATTAATCAAAATCGCCATTATGACTAATTTTGGCAACATTTTTTTAATGCCATAGTTATCTATACCATAACCAGTCAATTGTGAGAATATAATTGCCAACAATACGATAATCATTATGGTGTTTGCTATATTTCTAAAAATATTCCACGTAAACTCAGCCTTTCCGTCATTGATATAATCAGTATTAAAGGATAATAAGTCATCTACCATCTTGTCCAATCCATCCACCGCGCTAGTCATATTAGTCAACGTTGGACAGAGCACCCACGCCTGACTATCCAGCCCAGCGTCATAGCAACCATTGGCATTATTAATCTCTTCTTTTTCGTCAATTATTTCTTCATATTCGCTCGGGTCAAAATTCGGTAAGTTATTCAAGTCCACCGCATCAACAATTTCTTTAAAAGATCTGGACGTACCATCGAAATAACCTTCGTCGCTTAGCCCATTCACATTATTCCCCCAACGATCATTAGACGAAATCACATAGCACTCTTTTTCTTCACCATCAACATACATTCTTTTTGCAACGGCGCCATAATCTTGAAGACTCTTAGCTGTAATCGAATTAGGATCAATATCGCATCTCATCTCCGCTTTATAGTATCCGAGAAGATAATCATTATAGTATAAATCATATTTTTCTGCATCAGAAAATTTCAAATCAGTAAAACTTTTGAAGCTCGACCCCAACAATCCATTAGACACAGATAATGCAGCATTTAACCTACCGCCCAATATATAAGATGAGGCATACGATTCATTTATCATCTTGGTCACACTAAACGCCTTCGTTCCATAATACAAGACATCATTGCTACCAAATGTCTTCTTCAGGTCATTTTCAACCGCCACCCTTAAACTATCAATGGAATTATAATCTTTTATCTTATATTGATAATCATACCTATATTCTGAAGTCTCTATAGACAAGCTCACTTTTTTCCCATTCGTCATTTCAAGACTTATTACGCCACTATCATAAGTATTTTCTGAATAATATCGCATATTACCAGAAGTCATGCCAGATGACGGACCACATATTTTCCCAGTCTCGTAAGATTTTTCCGGACTACTTATATCATCCCAATCCTTAACGTTAATTTCTATAGTAAAACACGAACCAGAACTAGCGTCAGGAGAATAACCGAGAGCCCTAAGTGCTACATCGGTCTTTTCTAAAGTATTCAAATTATCGTAATCATGACCATATTTATTTATAAAAATTCCGTTGAAGCTTTCACTGCCTCCCAATAGCTGATAACAATACAGATTGTCACCAGCTTGGCCTATCAGATACGGGTTAAATTGCGGGTTGTTAGATTTAATAACATTACCACCCCACAAATAACCGGCATTACTTTTCACCGAATTAGGAACCGTACTCTCAATGTTATCAAAACCAGTATACGCATTTACATAACAATTCCACACGCCATACCCATAAGCCTTTTTTTCTTGTCTAGTGTATTCATATGCATGAGCAGAACCACTAAACAACATGGCTCCAAGCAGCATCAATCCAACACTCAAAAATGGCATCATAAACTTTTTCATAATTCGTTCTCCAAGACCGAAATTATTTCATTACACTGTTCTTTCAACACGTAGATAGCATTTTCCAGTGTGATTGACACATCTTCCTCGTCCTCGTATCCAACATCATAAGAATAACCTGCCTTTATTTTTTTAATCATATTTTTTGCAAAAAGCACATCCTCACTCTCGGCTCTTTTTATGAATGAATTATTGCTAGAAGAATCTTTGTAAAAATTATCAATATATTCAATTGCACTTTCTTCTCCATTGCTCTTATAAATTTCAACCAAAGCCCCCATATCAATAAGCTTCATCCCATCATATTCTTTTATAAAATCTAGCGCATCTTCACCAGACGAAAAAGAAATATCAGCGTCGACAAACAATTGTACCTTATCTTTTGGTATCAAATCAACAAAAGCCTTATACCTATTCTTTAGTACATCAATATATTGACCATCTTTATAATGCCCGTCGATATATGAATCTTCAGCAACATCAATCTCTGTCACCTTATTTTTACTATCACTGCCACTAATAAGATAGTTCGCATAATGATAAAAACTCATCCTATAGTCATCACTATTGGCCTTATTTCTCGTTGACAAAAACCAAAAAAGTACACCACTGACTAATGTAATAAAAATGATTATCACAACAAGCACCACGACCCATCTCTTATTCTTTTTGGCAGGCAAAAAACCACCGTTACTAGGGCTAACTATTGGTTGCTGTGCAGGCATACCAAAAGAATTATTGTATGACGGATCCATATACAATATATTATAACATAAGCATTTTTGTTTTTGTAAAGTTTAACATGAAAAAACGCACTAGAGCCTAGCGCGTTTTTTAAAGTACAAAGGCAAGAAGGAATTACTCAATTCTTAAAAAGCCGTACATGTCTCCACCGTTTCCGTTTCCTACTGCATATAGTCCTGCCGGGACATCAGATAAGTTATACAGAGCATATCCATTTTTATCAAGCTCACCGTCCAATTTGATAGGATCCTCTCTATCCACTACAAAACATCCGCTATCTGCTATCATTTCTTTCTCAATATAATCTGTCCCATTAAACCCAGATGCAATATATTTTCTACCATATTCCAGATTGCGCACATCCTCAACTACATTGCCACTCTCATCAGACACGGTAAACTTATCCATATCCACACTCGTTATCATTGGGATTTTTGAAACATCATAATCAGCATCCGTCATTAAATACATAACGCCATCACTATCCCAGACATTTATGGAATATGTAAAACTTTCCACTTTAAACAATTCTATACTTGTATTGCCAAAGCTCACGATTTTATCACCGCTTTCTAAAGATATCACTGGAATATCACCTATCGTCAACCTGCCTACATATCTAGGTCTAAAATCAGAAGCGTTCGGGCTACCAACAATCTTATAGGACATATACACCACGGCCCCGTTTACATAACCATTTCTCCATCCAACATTGTATTCTTTACTTTTCGCATAATCCATAATGCCAGTCAGAGTATAAAATCTATCACCGCGCATCAGATAATGTCCCTTCTGATTCCTTGCCCATTCCTCACTTACTTCAAGCGTTGCTAGCGGATCCTTGTCCACCGTTTCGCTCACCGTCTCACTTTCTACCTCGCTCTCTACTTCGCTTACAATTTCTTCACTAATCCCCTCCTCTAGTATCACCGGCTGCGTATCGTCTACCGAATACAACATGGGGTCTTCAGACGTCGCCGTTGCATTGCCGTTGCAAGATACCACCGCCATCACCATCGTGAACATCAAAAATACACTTAAAATCTTCCTTTTCATAACTTTTTCCCTCCTTCTTAATTTTCTATTTATTTTGGCTGCGAGTCGCCACATTCACCACAAAACACCAAGATTCATGTGACGGCTCATGAAAAGGATAAATCAACCTTTGTTACGCATATTATACCACAAAACCCATAAATAGTCCAGGCGCAAAAAATACGCCGCAAAAGCGGCGCATTCATTCAGAACGACGTTTTAGTTCTACCAACCCGCCGGGGTTTACATAATACAACCCATCTTCTAGATCAGACAAATCATATATACCATATCCTTCCGGCCCCACCGCGGCATTATAAACGAACTCTTCCATAGTATTTATACTATACATCCGGTGTTCGCCCTCAAAACCCATGTATTCCGCCTCGCGAAACGACACCACAGATTCATCTGCAGAATAATAATGCCTTAGGTTAGCATCATCCGTCACCACCGGTATTTGCACGTCAGTGCAAGCGATTATCTCTTCATAGTTTAGTTGCCGATACATCGTAGCATAATCCGCTACATCTACGCCCCTGTCACGCAATTTCTCTCTGTGTAACGGCGCCGGCACCCAAGCGGATAATGAATATAAGCGTCCTTTTTCGTCCACTACGCATAGTTGGTTGTAAGACAAAGCTGTCTCCTCAGATATTTCCAGCATCCACAAATTTGACCTTGCATGCACATTTATGGCCAAAATCCACGCTGAAATCGCAAGCAAGATCCCTACTGCTGCTATCCTCAAAAACCTTTTTGTATTCATCGTTCTCCCCCCTTCCTTAAAAGTGCATAGTAGTATTATTACTACTCCTCTATAATTATAGCACAACAAAAAGCCTCCATCAGGAGGCTTTTTGAAGTTTTCCCGCCCGTACAACGTCTAAAATAAACGTCTAGTGAAGCGGTCAACTTATTTTTTCATTAGTTTTTTGCGGCTAGCAACATAGTAACCAGCAGTGGTTACAGTAGCACCAACACCAAGAGCACCGAGTACAATGGCACTAGGACCAGTACTTGGGATCACCTGAGGGGTTGGCTCTGGTGGTGTAGGAGTTGGAGTTGGTGGCGTAGGAGGAGTTGGAGGAGTTGGAGTATCGCAAGTACCACCAGTCTTCTTCACCATCACAGATGCATCATCCTTAGTAACTTTATCATTTACCGTAGAGCTTGCCCAGTTTACAAGTTGGTTGTCACCACACTTGAGTTCTTTATCTACCACCTTAGCGGTAAAGCGCACAAATGCGTTACCACCAGCTTGGTAGCTACCAATGTTAATACCAGAGGTAGTTACAGTATTGCCGTCAAGACGGGCACCGTTTGGATAAGCGGTATTGTAAAGATAGGTAGAATTTTGCACATATTCCATGTTGGTTGGCAAAATATCACGAATCATTACGTTGTTTACGGTAGTGTTGTACAAGTTTTCGTACTCAATTTGGTACTCAACTTCGTCACCAACCTTAGCAGTTACGGATTCGTTCCAACCCTTAGTACCTTTGATGCGCACAGTTTTGCTAAGTTTAGCAGTTACAGATTGATGGGCCTTAACTTGAATAGTTACCACGCCATCATATTCGTAACAACCAGGGATCTTACCATCAAGTTTGTCATAACCAAGTTTAGCACCAGAAGTGATTACTTCGTTTGGAAGAGCTACGGTACCAAGTTTTGCATTGGTATAACGAGCAGAGCCATCAACATACTCTAGGTAAAAATCTTTATCAGACTTTAGCACTACTTCATCCCAGTAACGATTTGGGGCTGCGTTTGAAGAATCAAGGTAACCCACAATCGTATGAGATTTAGCAACAGCAGTAGGCACAGCAAAAGTAGCTTTTACATTTTCAGCAATTTTTGCAGTACCCTTAGGGCTGTTATTGTGAACATAAAGACGAATTGTGTAAGTTTCGCCATCTTTCACAGTAATTTCGTCAGCATTCCAAGTATCAGCTGCTTGTGAGCTTACCTTAGCGCCAACGAAGTTTTTCTCATTACCGATTTTACTATCGGAAATAGAGTTAAAAGTAATTTTGTCGCCGAGTTTACCGGCATTAATTTCAGCAATAGTGTAACTAGGACGACCATTTGCTGAATCACCCCAAGCGTTCACGCTTGCAGGTGCAATAACTGCAGTAGCCACAATCGCAGTAGCAGCCGCAGCTAGAATAGATGTATAAATCTTATTCATAATAATCCTTTCTTAAAAAATAATAAATTGGAATAATTGTTGCTTAGTCGAATAAACTAATTGTTAACTTTCGTCTGCACAACCAAATCATCTTAGTCTCAAATCTTGGATGAAACCTGGCAGCTTTCGCCACCAGGTATCATTAAAGTGCAATGTTTTCACTCGTCTAGAAAAGCACGAGTATCATCCGTTTGTGTTGCCTATTTAATCCGGCGCAGCTATCTTACCCGCAGCCGTTTTTTCTGAATTGTTCTTTATTTCAGTTCCACCAGTCTTTTCAACCGGTTTCACCTCCGTCTTTTTATCTATTCCTCCATTGCCGGTCCCCTTCTCGGCGTTGGAGTCGACATTTGTCCCCGGTTGAGTAGGTTCAGTTGGAGTGTTTGGATCTCCTCCCTGCTTCTGGTCAGCATTCACGTCCTTCAGCTCTTTGACTTCCTGCTTATATTCAGAATAAGTCTTATTATCTGTGCTATTAGGATGCTCTTCTGCTTTGCTCTCCTGCGGGTTGCTCGGGTTGTTTGTATCGGGGCCCGTCCCCTTATTGTCATTGGGCTTTACTACATCACCCTGTGTGCCCTTACTCTTATCCTTTTTCGGATTAGGATTAGGTCCAGGTCCAGGACCAGGATCGGGCGTTGGAGGCGGGTTATTTCCGCTTGCCGTAGGAACCTCAGAAATCTGCGGTACACCTTTCGGCACCTTATCTTTCCAGCAGATTTGGAATCCGCAGTCCAGATTCAGAATAAACTTAGTTTCCCAAGTATATCCTCCGTCCTTGCCCATCTTCTGTACCTTTCTTTGTACCTCTACTTGTAATGCATCCTTTCGGCTTACGTTGTCATAGCAGCAGAAGCACTCTTCCGGAGTAATGTATCCGTCTTTGTTCAAATCTTCCCAATAAATATACGAAGTCTTCTGCAGACCCGTTGTCTTTATGGGATTAAATCGAACATTGTCGGATAGTACCTCACGACTGAGCGCTTGGTACAAATCCTCCTGAAGCTCTCCGCCACCTTCCTTATCGAAATTGGCATCGATACCAGCATAATCGCCAGTTCGGAAGTCCGTTCCGACCTTCAGGCCGTTAATGCCTAAAGCTTTCTTTTCCTCTTTATTGAAAAAATCAAAGGAATAGAAAGCCAAGGCTTCCGGCTCATTCTCAGCTATCTGAAGAAACGCCTCTTTCAAAGCATCCTCGTCCTGCCAAAGGCTAGAATAATCATAGCCAAACGCACGCAACTTCACTTTATTATCAAAGTCTGCGTACTCGGCATAATCATGCCAGACTCCATACTCGGTAGTACCCCAATTAGGGCCAGATGTCGCTAACGGCTCCGCCGGCATTTCCCCTTCTTCCACCTCGGTTTCAGAAGTTTGCGGCGCCAACTGAACAGGTGCCGCACCAGTGTTGTCGTCATCTGCTTTTGCCGGCAACAGAGCTGCCCATCTGATTGAAAAAATGGCCAGCACTACCGCAATTATGATCAAGACGCTGGCAATAATACCGCCGAGTACCTTTTCATAAATTTGTCTTGCCTCCCAAGTCAGTGATACGAAAATATACCCGCACACCAACAGGGCAACAATTGCCGGCGCCCGCTGAATCACAGATGCCCAAAAAACTGAACCTGTAACTGCAACAGCTCTAGCCGCAACCGTAGCAGCCGACACCGATAGCAAACAAATTACCAAAGCCATAAAAACGGCTTCTATGAATCTGTTACCGTCGGTAATCCACCAGTACAATGTGTAGGCAATAAAGCCGAGCATTATAATGGTGAAAAATAATGCAATCTTGGCACTCATCGCTGGGCCAAAGCCAACGCAAACTGTTGCAATTATAGCAAACAGCAACGAACGCACCCAAGCGCCAACCCCAATTCTAAAAGTCTGAACAATAAATTGTCCAATCTTTTTTATCGGGTTTCTGTTTCTCCGTCCTCTAGTATGTGCTCCTTGAGCACCGTCAGCGAATGCAGCCTCCGTCATGTTGCACAACAACATCATAACGACGAACACCGCGATAGAAAAAAATACATTCTTCATAGGCTTACGCCTCCTTTCCATTTTCTTCGCGGAGGCGTACAAGCCCCGCAACTATTAGTGTCTTGGGGACATACATCTATAGGCAACTTTAGGTTCAACAAAAATGATTTGAACCTAAGATGATCTGATTGTGAAAGGTCTTCGGTTCTAGATACACACCCAAAACTCAGACTAACTACATTATAGCACACTTCCCTAAAAATGTCAATGTTTAAACCACTTTTTCTGCTTATGGTAAACTCATCATAAAAAACACAAAAAAGCACGAAAAAACCCAGCTTATAATGCAAGCTAGGTTTTCCGAGATGATCTTTCGATCACCTCCTTTCATTAAAGTTTTTTCAAGTTAAGAAGCTGGCCAATCGTAGGCACGCCGTTGTCTCCTTGCGTATCATCAACAGTACCATCTTCTTTTACCCACCACCAGCTCTTTTTGCCAACGCCTTCGCCATAGCTAGTGACAATTGCTTCGATCTTCGCATCATCAGGCTTTATGACCTGCCTTCCTTTTCCCGGTATTTCGATAGCGAAACCATATTCAGTATGTTCACCTACCGTACCATTGGCAATGTCGAGCTCGGATGCGCCACCAGCCTTAACCTCATTGGCCTTTTTCTCAGCCTCTTCGGCGCGCTTGTTTGCGGCATCAAGCTTATTTTTTAAGTCCGCATTTTCTAACTGGACTTTTTTAGAATCAGCTTGCGCCTGTGCTTCCGCCTTCTTGGAATCGGCTTCCGCCTTTTGTGCCTTTGCCAGCTCCGCTTTCAGTTTTGTTACCTCGGCTTCCAGCTTCGCCTTCTCGGCCTTTAAAGTCTTGTTGTCCGATAACTGCTTTTCATGGCCTTTTTTAGCGCCATCAAGAGCAGTCTGCAATTTGTTGATTTTTTCGTCCTTTTTACGGGACTCCTCAACGAACTTGGCTTTTGCTGTTTTTGTTGCTGTATTTTTAGGGTCTACAGCAGAACCCGTTACTCTTTTACTCATTTTTTTACCCTCCTTTTTCGTTTTCTATGTTTTTAAAAATGAGTTTCAAAAATGTACTAAAACTTGCCCTCATTATATCACACAATCCCGCATATGTCAATAGTCACAACACAAAAATAAGCACTTTCCAGTGTATTTTCCCTATTACAGGTTGCGCTTAATGATATAATAGAAATATGGGTAGTAAAATAATATTCGAAGGCCAGAGCCGCAAACAACTTCGTTTTCATGAGGTTAATGCGATTTTGCTTTTGCTGGATTATTTTGATACGGACATCACGTGTATCCACCCAGGGTCTGGAAAAACTCCTGACCTCAAAATAAATGGTATTGAATGGGAACTTAAATCCCCACAAGGCGACAGCGCTAAAACAATTGAGAATATTTTAAAGAAAGCCACAAAGCAATCAAAAAATATTATACTAGATTTTTCTCGCATAAAAATGAACGGCAACCAAGCGCTTTCTAGAACTAAATACTACCTTCATAATAATAAGCATGGCATTAAGAAGCTAATCATTATTACAAAAAATCATAAGGTTATTGACTTTAAAGATGAGTTGTGATAATATAAAAGTATAGAGTGAAACAAGGCTCCTTTGGAGCTGGCGACACTCTCTTTTTTTATCATCTCAAAAAACAGCCTTTTCAGGCTTGGTGCGGGTAGAGAGAATCGAACTCTCATCTCAAGTTTGGAAAACTTGCATACTAACCACTGTACTATACCCGCAAGAACATATAATATGGGGTGGGATATCGGGATCGAACCGACGACCTTCTGGACCACAATCAGACGCTCTAACCATCTGAGCTAATCCCACCAGATACCATACATTTATATTATACCAGACTATTTCGGAAGAAGCAAGAACGCCACCGTCCCTGCCGCCGCCCCTAAAATAATCGTAAGAATAATCGTCACAATTACCCCCACATGCGAACCATCATCCGGCTTTGAAATAATCGTTACCGGCCCCTTTGGCTCCTCTTTCGGCGCCACCACTTTTTTCTTGTAAACATTCTTAGATAGTGGGCGTTTTTCTATCTTATCCGTATTCACAAAACGCGCCTTCGGCACCTTCAGAGTTTCCTCAGTTTTCTTCTCCGAAGTAGCTTTCTTCTCTGATGCAGCGCTACTAGCCACACCCTCAGCCTTCTTCCCTACTAGTTTCTTTGCTTTTACCTCTGCGATTTCGCTCGCGGAAGCCTTAGATTTAGCAAATTTCTCATCCGGCTGGCCAAGTGGACGTTTTTTAATCTCTGTACGCACAAATTTTGGGCGATACTCTTCTATTACGCCATACTCTACGCTCTTTTCAGCACGCGCACGACGTGGTGTATCATCCACCGCAAAATAATCTTCCAAAATTACATCTTCTTCTACTGGGGTTTCGTCCGTAGCCTTAGTATTCATCACTTCTGGCTCTTCTGCCACTGGCACAGGCTTCCTCACCTCCACAGGCTTTTTTACCGGGAGTTTTTTGTTTTTTGGGACAAAATCCATGTAGCGTTGGTTCATGATTTTACTCTCTTAGCAATATCAATTATATCAGTGAACTCACCCAGAATCAAGCTAGCCCCACCTACAAGAAGCCCGTTTACACCTGGTACGGTCAAATACGCACCCGCATTAGACGGATTTACACTTCCGCCAAATAGTACCGGCGTTTCCTCTGCTACTTTAGCACCATAAGTCTCTTTAAGTGTCTCACGAATCAGCTTCACTACCTCTGCAATTTCGTCTGGAGTAGCTGGCTTTGAAGCTTTTGTTGAAGAAATCGCCCAAACTGGCTCGTAGGCAATAATCACCTTTCCTAGATCCTCTTCGGAAACATCCGTGAGCCCACCAATCAACTGATCACGAATTACATCCGCAGTTTCGCCAAACGACCTCTCTGATTCTGTCTCACCAATGCAAAGAATCGGAGTGATCTTGTTGCGAATCGCCGCAGCGACCTTTTTTTGAATCATTTTGTCATCTTCGCCTAGAATATGGCGTCTCTCCGAATGCCCAATAATACAATAGTCCACTAGCCCCCTCAGCTGTTCAAACGAAATCTCACCAGTAAACGCACCGTAATCACGATAAAACGCATTTTGCGCTGCTAGTTTCATCTTATGACGATCAATTTGAAGCGACAATGGCTGAAGCGCCAAAGCTGTTGGCGCCACTACCACTTCCACATCACGGATAATCGGCACCTTTTTTAAAAGTTTATGAAGATAGATGGAAGATTCACCCACGGTGAAATTCAACTTCCAGTTGCCCACAATATAAGTTTTCATACTCTTATTATATCACTCCCAAAATCCCACGCAAGGCGTAGGCAGTATCCTCATGATTCCTCACTGTAATGGTCTCGATCCCCATTTGCACCACTGGATAATCATTCCCGCCCGGTTGCGTCATGTCACCAAAGTAAAGGATATCAGATTTTTCTACATTCAATTCTTTCAAAAGATGTGTCATACCAAAAGTCTTGTTCATACCAGGCGTGATCGCATTAATAGAAGTAGTCCCGCCAATTTCATAATCAAATTCTGGTGCGAGTTCCTTACATCTAGCCACAATTTTTTCGCGTTTCTTGCAATCTGGATCCCACGCATACTTAGCGTCCGTTCCCGCCTTCTGCCCAAGCGCCGAAAAAGTTACTTGCGACAAACGGTTTTCGATAATCTCGTCGCCCGGAGCCAATTTGTCTTCTTCCCAATATCCCAATTCCTTAGCAGATTGTTCAATTGTAGCGGTTATCTTTGCAACTTGTTCCTCTGTGAGAGGGTAATTATAAACCTGCTCCCAATCATTACCATCATAACGATAATATTGCGTACCTTGCGCCACAAACAAATGGAGATGTTTTAGTTGCTCCGACGTAGCGCCACGCTCCGTTAGTCTATCTACAATCTGAATCAAAAATTGCTCAAATTTCTGACCAGAAATCGGACAAATCTCAAATCTATCAAGACATTTTATCAAGAGATCTGCAATTTCGTCCGGAATTGGCGTCTTTGCTACATTTAATGTTTGGTCTATGTCAAATGCAAGTACTTTTTTCATGATATAATTGTAACATGAATATTTTGATAGTGGGCAATGTCTTAAAAGATGTTTATCTAAATCTCGATACTCTTAAAAACAATTTTGAAATCGACAAAAACGGCATAAGTTGGCTAGACGTTAATTTTGGTGCGTCGGAACTTCATTATTTTGCACGCACTAGCAATTTTGGCGGTGCCGCTGTCTCTATGGAAGTCCTAAACAAACTTGGAATCAGCTCGCAAATTACCAATTCTGATTTTACTTTTGATGACAATGGCCCAGCCATAAGTGGCCCCGCTTCAGTATACCGTTACATTCTGTGCGTAGACGGCGGCGTATCATATCTCGTCCCGAGCGAATTTAAAATCACTAATTTCACAACGCCAAACGAGTTTTATGATTATCTTTTTGTAGATCGTTCAGCCGTACTAGACATAGATACCACCAACAAAATTTTAAATTACCTCGATAGCTCGCCATCCACAAAACTCATCCTATACCTAAAAAACAATCTAGAAAATACCCCTCTTATCCCCAAAGCTAGCTTAATTTTCTCTGAGACCGACAATTTAGAAAATATAACCGCAGAAAAAATAGTTTATCTCTCTAGCAACAAACTTTCATACAAAAATACTATAGAAAATATCACCACACCACGTATAGATACAATGACGCATTTATCTGCATATTCAATTATCGCAGCTACCATTTTGGGTTGTTTTGCGCTCGGCAAAACTGTAGAAGAAAGTTTGCGCCTGGCACGAGTAAATGTAGAAAATGCTACACTAAATTCAGTTTTATCTCTAAATGAACTAGAAAAAATCAACGAAAACTTCATCCCAAGCGAAAATTTAGAATTAATTGCAGCTAGCCTTATGGTGCCCAAAAAAGGTATCCTTGCCGCAGACGAATCCGGTGGTTCCATCAAAAAGAAATTCGCACAATTAAATATTGAGGATACTTTAGAAAATCGTCACGATTATCGCAACATTTTCTTCACCACTCCAGATCTAGAAAAATATGTTAGCGGCGTTATACTCTTTGACGAAACCGCACGCGACTGGGCCGACAACGGCGAAACTTATGTTAATTACCTAATTTCCAAACGCATTGTCCCTGGTATCAAAGTAGATCAAGGGCTTACACCATTCAACAACACAGAAGAGAACATCACCAAAGGTTTAGATGGATTAGAATCTCGCCTTTTGGAATACTATATGATGGGTCTCCGTTTCGCCAAATGGCGCGCCGCCTTCAACATCACAGAAAACACTCCTACTGATGCCTGTATAGAAGAAAATTGTCGTATCCTCTCTGAATATGCCAAAAAATGTCAATCCGCCGGCATCGTACCAATTGTAGAGCCAGAAGTAGTATACGACGGATATTACGACATTAACAAATCTGCAGAAATTACTAGCAAAATCCTAGATTGTCTTTTTGAAAACTTAATAAAGTTTGGCGTAAATCTAAAAGCTTGTATTTTGAAAGTCAATATGGTCCTAGCCGGCAAACAATACGAAGTCCAATCTACCACCGAAGAAGTCGGCAAGGCCACTGCAGAAGTACTAAAAAATCACGTTCCAAAAGATTTGGCCGGCGTAGTGTTCCTTTCTGGCGGTCAAACCGTAGAGCAAGCCACAGACAATCTAGCCGAAATCATCAAAAACGGCCCATTCCCATGGCCAGTGACATTTTCCTTTGCTCGCGCCCTCCAAGATCCAGCCCTCTTTACCTGGGAAGGCAACAACGAAAATTCTGATGCCGCTCGCGCCGCATTTAAAGACCGCCTCATTGCCAATACCGAAGTTCTCTAACAAAAATCCCCTCTATCACGAGGGGACTCTGGCGGCTAATTTTATATTTATTCAGCTTTTTCTTCGCTAGCTTCTTCAGGCTTAGTACCATTATCAGCTGGCACATCAGCAGCATCCACAGTTTCCTCTGCAGCGGCAGCTTCCGCAGCTTCACGTGCAGCTGCTTCTTGAGCTGGATCATATAGAGATGCGATCACTTGCTCTGGGCTAAGTTCCTTGTCGGCAAGTTCCACGCCTTCTGGGAGCTTAATGTCCGCAACAGTGATCTTATCTTCTACAGCAGCTAGTTTAGACGCATCAATTTCAATATCTTTTGGAAGATCAGCTGGCTTTGCCTTTACGTCAATCTCCTCTAAAGCTTGGGTCATAGCAAAGTGATAAAGTTTAGAAGCATCAGATGCCTCAAAATTCACAATTACGATAGGAGTGGTTGCTTCCACTACCTCGTTTGCCTTAATCGCTTGGAATTCAATATTAATGATTTTACGAGAAACTGGGTCGATATGAACATCCTTTACAATAGCAAGGCGTTTCTTGCCAGCAATATCTAGATCCACTGGTGAATGATAGCCCGCTTTCTCCAAAACTTTTTCTGTAGCAACGTATTCAGAAGCAGCCAAAATAGGATCTTTGCCACCATAAACTACGGATGGAATCAAACCTTTAGCTCTTAGCTCTTTCAACTTTTTGCCAGTTAATTCACGCGCTTCAAGCGCCAACTTGTATTCAGCCATTTATGTATATCCTTTAATTATTCTTGTTATTTTACCACTTATCTGTAAAAAAGTAAAGTTTGAGGAGATTTACACTCGTTTTACTTTCACCATTGCCGGACGAAGAACTTCTCCTTCATAATAATATCCCGGGCGAAGTACCTCAGCAATCATTTCCTTTTCACCATCACCTTCTGCCATCACCGCTTCATGCAAATCTGGGTTAAATTCTACGGTTTCATCTGCTGGAATTTTTTCTAACTTTAGTTCTACCAAAGTTTTTTCAAGCGATTTTTTAAGTGGTGCAAGCTCTGCATAAGTATTAATCGCCCTATCAAGATCATCTAAAAGTGGCAAAACTTTATAAACCGTTGCAAGTTTTACCGTATTTTTTTCATTCTCTTTTTGGATTTCTACTTGCTTACGAAAATTTTCAAAATCCGCACGCGTACGCTGCAAATCATTCGTAAGTTCTGCAACCTTTTCTTCTACTTTTGCATCTTTTTTCATAATATCTCCTCTAGCATATTACCAGCATGACGCACTAGCGCTGTAACTCTAGAATAATTCTGACGAGTTGGCCCTAGCACCCCAATATAACTTTTATCCGAAAACGGTGAACGGAATTTTGAAATAATTAGCGAAACTTCGGAATTGCGCCCAATCGGGTTCTCTTGCCCAATAAATATATTTAACGGCTCACCTGGTGCTGCTTCACGAAGCCATGGCTCCAAGTTATCAAGTAGTTTCGCCACAGACTGCACTCTACGATTATCCAAAAATTCTGGCTGTGTAAATAGTTTGGAGATGCCAGAAAGATAAAGCTGCCCACCAATCGTCGCAAGCCCCAAATTGCCAGTAAGCTCCACCAAGGAATCTACCGCACCACGAATCGCCGCATCCGCACGCGATTGCGAACCTACTCTTACATCCAAAACATGTGCACCCCGTTCAAACGCTGGCTCCATTGCGGTTTCATGATTTTCAAGATTATTCACATAAAATCTATACCCAGCATCCGTTGGCACCCGCCCAGCCGAAGTGTGTGGCTGCGCCACGAGCCCCAAAGCCTCAAGCCTCGCCATCTCTGCCCGAATCGTTGCTGGAGACACACCAAAAAGTTTTGCCATGGTCATGCTACCAACTGGTGCAGCAGTCTCGGCATACTCCTCTATAATTTGACTCAGAATTTCCCTCTGGCGCTGTGTAATTTCCATGCTTATATTATAATAAATTAGCACTAAAATGTAAAGAGTGCTAATTAGCCCGCCAAGATATGCTTTGTGCTATAATCAAATTATGGAAGAGAAAATCAAAGCAATCAAATCTTGGCTCGGCACGGGCTCTATCAACATTTTTGGCTTACCAATGTCTGGCAAAGACACTCAAGGCATTCATCTCGCCGAAGTTCTTGGCGGCAAATTCTTGTCCTCTGGTCTTATTATCCGCGCCATGGAGAAAAACTCCAAAAAATCCTATTCAGAAAACGGCTCCCTCATTCCTACAAACGTCTTTTATGAATGGGTTTTACCATATTTTGAAAGAAAAGACCTTTTTGAGTATCCACTAATTTTATCCTCTATTGGCCGCTGGTACGGCGAAGAAGACGCCGTAATGACCGCAGCTGCTAGCGCCGGCCACAATATCAAAGCCGTAATTTCGCTCAATATTTCCGAGGCAGACGCCAAAGATCGCTTCGAAGTCGCCAAAACTCTAAATGATCGCGGCGACCGTCAAGACGATAGAGACATTAAAGTCTTTGAAAACCGTCTTGAAGAATTTCGCTCCAAAACCTTACCGGTCATTACTCATTACAATGAACTAGGTCTCCTTGTTAATATTAATGGCGACCAACCTCGCGATGCCGTTTTTAACGAGATCGTCGAAAAACTTTACGAAAGATCTTTGCAATTTCCTGCCTAAACTCATATATTATATATACTACGCCAATTATCACCACGCCCAGTATTGCATAGAGTGCCACAAAGGATGAACTCTCCTTGTATTCTTCCGTTTCCAAATTATAATTCGCGCCTGTATTTTCTTTTATTTTGATGCACCGTCCAGTTTCTTTGTTCAAAGTATATCCTTCTTTACAAGTTTTTTCTGCCGTTACCGGAATCTTGTTGCATCGCCCAGTCAAAGGATTCAAATAATATCCCGTTTTGCACACTTTTTCCACTATTTCCGTAGTCTTTACACAATTCCCTGTCGTATTATTCAAGACTTTTCCCGCCTCACACGTTTTAAATTCCTGGTAATTATTTGGCTCATTCGGCGTCGGTGCATAAGTCACGTGCCAAAGCTCCGCACCGTTTTTATCATATCCAACCATAGCATATGACGTACCTTTTCTTTGCCCATTCGGAATTTCCAACTTGTCCACAATCTCCCCATTTGTGTCCACCAGCTCCAATATATTTTTATTTGTAGGATTTTTTGTCAAACTAAAATCATTCAAATATCTCGCAAAATATCCTTCCGGTTTTACAATTCCATTCAAATCATAAAATTTATTTTTATATTTTATTTGGCAGCCATCCATCAAAATTTGTTCGGCGCCAGAATTATAAAATTCAATAAATTGTTCGCTCTGTGAATTGTCATAATATGTCAAAACTTCCGAAAATTCCAAACCTTTGCATTGACTTGGTTTTGTTTCGGCCTCATCATTGGCGCCTTCTACTTTATAATTTTTTTCATCATAATTCAGCGTATAGTCTACTTGGTGCTCAAAATCACCAGTTTCTACATTTCTTACCAACGTTGTTGGATTTTCTTTTTTAAATTCTTTGTTGCAACCTTCCTTATTATTCCAACACACCGTGTCTAAAATTTCATCACCGCGTTTTAATTCTAGCGGCCCAGCCTTTAAAGCTAATGTTTTAGTATAAACTAGGTTGGCTAGTTCGTGATCCGGCGAACTAGCCAATCGGAGGAGGAGGGTCTCACCAACCATATAGCTATTCTCGGGAAAATCCACGATCACAGTATAATTCCCGCTTGAGTTTGTATAGCCTAGCGATAGGCCGGTGAGCAATATCGGTTCGTCGGAGTTCGTTCTGGCAATTTCAATCATTTCTCCAACATTATTTACCCCATCCACAGTATATCCAGGGTTAATTGATTTTATATAAATATCTGGTAAATTTTTCATGCCTCATTCTCTAGCAAACTTCCCCTAGAATTACAACCCCTTTCATGCTATAATTTAAGCATGAGTTTTTTCGCCTCTTTGGAAATTGTTTTTCTGGCTATGCTTATTCATGCTTTTTTGCAACTCGTACCAAGTGTTTTTACAATTTTTTATCATTACGCTTCCGGCAAAAAATCTTCCCGCGTAGCAGATGATTTTTCAATTTTTTATATTCTAGGTGTAGAATTTTTTTCCGTTCTTATGTTCATCTTAATTTATCTTTTATTCTTCAATATATTTATTGGCGAAATAAATCTTCGTTCTACAGTTTTCCCATGGATTATGGCCGGAGTCTTAGTTGCACTTGCCATCCTTAGTTTCTTTGCCTATTTCAAAAAAGGTAGAACTACCGAACTTTTTATTTCCAGAAAAATTGCTCGGCAACTCACCGCCTCAGCCAAAAACGTCAAAAACCGCTCAGATGCTTTTGTCCTCGGCCTCACCACTGGCGTCTTTGAACTAATTTTCACTTTGCCTTTATACATACTCGCTACCACTGCTATCATGGAAATAGATAATTTTCCAAGACAAATTTTCGGGTTTTTGTACATCATTGCCGTCGTTGCACCAATTATGGTTTATCTCGTCCTCTTTCGCAGAGGTTACAATCTCGCCGAAATTGAGCGTCTCCGTATTAAAAACAAAACTTTCTTTCGCACTATAGAAACCATTGGTTATCTAGTTTTAGCTTGCGTAATGTTAATAGGATTTTGATATGGACACAGCTACCGAAAAAACATTAATCAAAGATTTAAAAATCAACATGAAAGCCCTTGGTATTCCTGCTGGTTCCGCCGAAATTTTTACAGAAAAAATCATTTCCGGCGTCAAGAAATCCATCAAGTCCAAAAACATCATTACCGAACAAGATTTAAATCGTTTTGTTATTGCCGAAGCAAAAAAATACAACACCGATTTAGCTTATGTTTATAAAATTCATGATAAAATAATATAAAATGGGTAAAAAGTACGATTTTGACTATATTATAATTGGCAGCGGGCCTTCCGGCAGTTCCGCCGCTCTCGCGCTTGCCAAGTCCAAAAAACGTATCGCCATCGTAGAAGGCGACAAATTTGGCGGTAGCGCCATCAATTCTCGCGATATCCCATACAAAATCGGGCTCAATTTTTCACATACCTTTTCCAATATTTCAGTTTTTCCAGAATTTGGCGGTCAAGATCTCCATTTTAATTTCCCTACCATTTCTGCGCACATGGATCATGTTTCTACTCTTGCTGGCGGAGACAACAAACAAATTTTTGAAGATGCCGGTATCACCTGTATCAACGGTTTTGCAAATTTTATAGACGCTCACACTATTGCCGTCGGCAGCAATCAATTTACCGCTTCTTATTTTATACTTGCCACCGGCAGTAAATTAAAAGTAAACGAAATATCTGGTCTCGAATCCGTCAATTATCTCACACCTTCTACCGCCATCAAATTGCGTCGCTTACCAAGAGCCGTAATGGTAGTAGGCGGTGGTGCATCCGGTTGTGAAATCGCCGAATATTTTGCCGAACTTGGCACTAAAGTCCTTCTTATGGAACGCGCAAATCATCTCCTCCCACGCGAAGACAAAGAAGCAGGCGAGACCCTCGCCGACTATTTCGTAGATGAACTTGGTATGATGGTGCTAACTGGCTGCAAAGTTGTTGCATTAGAACAAGACAATATCAGCAAACGCGTCGTGTTCATCGGCGACCGCCAAGAAAAAGCCGTTCGCGTAGATTGCATCATCCTTGCCACTGGTTCCGAACCAGTCGTAAATTACGGTTTAGAAAACGCCGGCATCAAGTACAAAAAATCCGGTATCATTGTTGACAAATCTTTCCAAACTTCCACCAAGCACATTTTTGCTATTGGTGATGCTACTAGTAAGGGTATCTCGTCTATGGAATGTGCCGAATACGAAGGCGCAGCCTTAGCTTCCAACTTGCTCCATAAGACCAAAAACATCACAAATTACAACGGCTTTGCTCGCATCA
Source organism: Candidatus Saccharimonadota bacterium (assembly GCA_017510705.1). Taxonomy (GTDB): domain Bacteria; phylum Patescibacteriota; class Saccharimonadia; order Saccharimonadales; family Saccharimonadaceae; genus Nanosyncoccus. The sequence continues at coordinate 24,823 of JAFWMO010000015.1, read as the reverse complement.
TAAACACCTATCCAGAAATTGCTACCGTCGGGCTCAATGAATATGATTTACTAAAACGCGATCACCGGGCCAAAAAAGTCACAGTAAAACTAGAAGACACATTATCTGGCAAAATTAACGGTCTAAAGTACGGCTTTGTCAAACTCATCACCGAACCAAACGGCCGCCTTATCGGGGCTACTGTCATGGCACCGAATGCTAGCGAAATGATCGGCGAACTCTCACTGGCTGTTCGTCATCGCCTTAATGTTTTAGAAATCGCCAGCACTCCTCACCCATCACTTAATTACTCTTCTGCAATAAAACTCGCCGCCAAACAACTCGTACAAAAATCAGCCTAGATTGGGGGGATAATCTAGGCTGATTTTGGTGGCGGGGGTTCGATTTGAACGAACGACCTTTTGGTTATGAGCCAAACGAGCTACCAGGCTGCTCTACCCCGCGACATACGAATATTATACATCAAGTCACGAGAAAAAGCAATAGCTAGTAGCTATATCGTTATAGCCCCCACTCTTTTGTCACGGTTAAACTTTTTTCAATAGTGGATCCACTAGTAGAATTACTTAGCAACTGTACCGCATAAGACGGTTGGTTAAACGAATCATCCACAGACTCCAACCTTACTTCTACCCTCCTAAACAAATCGTTTGCCCTACCGGTAGAATCTACACCTACCTGCGTGCCTTTTATCATAGCTTTGGAAGAATTTTGCGTCGTGGTAGTACCGCCAGATACCACCTGCTGTTTAGAACAAGTTGCACCATCCGCACAATAATATTCTATTGAAAAATCCGTGTCAGGCTCACCATATGGCAATGACACTACAAACGAAAAAGTTTCATTACTCCTACCACCACCAACAGCAGTAGGAAGTTCTATATCTACAGAACAAGCATAATCGCTAGTTGAGTTATTCGGACAATACACCACATATGGAAAATTTTTCTTGTCTCTTTGATTCGTATGTGCTACTTTGCCTTTACTAATCCAGTTTCTACCAGTCTTACCGTTGGCTTCGTATTGAGGGAAATATTTATCTGTAGAATAGCTAGCGGAAGCTTTTCCAGAATTGCTGGTTGGCACCAGATAGAGTGTCGCACGATCTGTTACCCCCTCACTTGCTTCATCAAACTGTGAAAGGTGAAAACTATTGCTGGTCTGAATTAATTGCACTTGCAGAGTTGGTGGTGTAGAAGCTCTCACTGCAGAAATCGGCTGGAATGCCACCCTTTCTCCCGTAAAATTTGAATAATTATACACCGAACCTTCGCGATTAGAAAACCATTTAATCCTCACATATTGCAATTGTGAAGCAGCCACACCATCAAGCTTTACTTTCACAACCTTATCCGGTCTGCTACTAGTCAGTGTAGCTTTGTAGTCAGAAAGCTCCGCATCAATCTGTACGCAGGTATAAGCTTGGTCTAAATCACTTGAAACTTTGTTGCCAGATACCGTCACTGTATCACTCACCAATACTTCGCCAGAATCAAACTTACCAATTCTACCTAAAATATGCGCCACTTGGTCACAATCCGGGTGCTCCACCCAATAAATAATGTCACTACAAGTTACATTGTTGCCAGAACTAAGCGAACTCGTAACAGTCGCGCCACTTTCTATGCATTTTCTGTAGTTTGCAAATGCAAGTTTAGCATCTTCTACGCCAGCCATTGCCGAATCGTATGCCGATTGCGACAAATCATCATTAGAAGTACGTGTCACTTCAGAAATAATCACCGCCGCAAAACCCACCGATACAACTAATAAAATCAAGGTAGAAAATGCCACAATATAAAACGAAGCCACACCCTTTCTAAATTTATTCAATGCCTTCTTCATCCTATCCTCCATTTGCCTGCGCAGCAAAATTAAATTTATTTATCGCACAATAATCAAAATCTTCTAGCCCAGAATCTTCTGGCGCTGCACAAGATTTACCATTTGCTTTAATATTCGCTCCGCCCCTCGTTGTACCTAGAATAAATGACACAAAATAAAACATATTATCTTCATTCACGCTTACTGCTGGCGCCGTTGCAGAAAGGTCATAAATCGCCATATCGTTACCTTCTTTATTTTCCAAAAGTTCTACCGGATCACCTGCAATCGTCATAGAACTAATGTTAAACCCGCCGCTAAACCCATTAAAATTATAATTGTAATTAGACTTAAAGGCCAGCTCGCAAACATACCTAGAATCATCACGTATTTTTAGCAATCTAAAATCCGTCCTCGTTTTTACTACGCCATTTTGGTTGTAAGCTACATAAGCCTTGTTGGCATTCTGTACAGTCGCACCTTCCGCCCAGAAATATCCGCTATTCCAGATATAAGAATACGAACCAGTACAAAACGCCCCAAACACTGGCACATTTTTTTCTTCCTTGTTTCCAATTTTTACCGTAGCAGTACGTTTTACAGAAACGAAATTCGCCGCACCACTATTTATACAATTAGTTCGCATTGTATTATCCGTGTATACCATAGAACATTCATTCACGAGCGAACGCGTAGAAGAATTTTGTACCGCCGCACGCATATCATCCACCACCGCCATACCAACCGTATTAATTTGGTTCAACGTCAAACCTCTACGATATGCGGAAACTGTATTAAGAATTGTCACCACAATAGAAAGTGAAAGCAACGCAATAAAAACAATTGAAAGAGACAGCTCAATCAAAGTGAAACCTTCCTTCCTGTTCGACATACCACAATTATAGCATAAACATTTTACAAAATCTAATTATTTACGACAACGATTTTCACTGCCGTCTAGAGAAATAATTTCTACACCCGCAGCATTATGCGCATTGGCCACAATTCTCACATTCTGTCTCTGGTTAAAGTTTTCATTTGGGTCTACACAAAAATCTACCTCTTGCACAGAAAATTTCTTGGCTTTCAAAACATCTGCTAATGGATTAGAAGGCACCGAGCTTGAACAGTAATATTGATAAACACCGGATGGCATTCCAGGAATAGTTTGGTACATGCAGGCCTGAACTGTCTTGTTTACTTCTACGGTTTGGCCCTTCATTGCCAAAGTCATTATCGTTCCAGATTTTGGATTTCTTACAACCAATAATGCCCCCACAAAAGAATTACTATTGTCCGTATTTTCAATCTTTGTCGCCCATTTTGGTTTATAGCTCTCAACAAAACTAGCTACTTCGCCATCAATTCTTACATTTGCGCCAAGATTATAAAGCACTTCGCTCAAACCGCCAGAACCAAATTCACCGCTCACATTACCTACAACATCATAGGCAAAAATTTTATTTTCTGTATTATTCGAACCATCCAACGCATATGTCTCACCAAAAGTTACTAACTTACCATAAATAGCATTCTCACTTCTACCATCACCACTACTCTGAGGATTAGACACACCGGAATAAATACCCCTCAGAAATTCCGCGAAATTTTGTACCGAGTCGGTAAATCTCTGCTGCCTTATAGAATTACTCGTCCCAACAGCGATCCCCGCAAAAAGAAGCCCGGTTATAGCCAAAAATATTGCTATTTCTACCAATGTAAACCCACTTCTTCTTAGCTTCATATTTCAATTATACCATAAGTTCTTTATCGTACCGGAAATAAAAACATCATCCATTTCTCAAAATTACTATACTCTTTTTCTGCTATTTCCACCGTAGATTTCTTATGCTTGTTCTTAGCCGCCTCAGAATTTTCCGGCAAATATACCATATGCTCACCAGATAGTTGTTTGTTAGCAAGTTTTCTTGCTAATAGCTCCTGGTACTCATTCGTTTCATAATACTCATTTTCAAGCTCCGCCATCTGAGTCTCTATTTTCAAAAGCTCCAAACTTTTTCGCTCCGAATTTAGCCTTTCAGAAAGCTCCCAGTTCCTAGACATAGATTCGATAGATCTATAAGTCCACATCAGGCACAAAAAAATCGCCAGCATCAACACAATGTTCTCTGGCGTAAAAAAACCGTGTTTCAAACGATATTGTATCCTTCGAAAAAAAGTCTTAATCTTGCTCATGCTCCACCTTTGGTAGGGATGATAGGACTCGAACCTATGACACTGCGTGTATAAGACGCATGCTCTAACCAACTGAGCTACATCCCCACATATCCATTATTATACACCAAAAACCTCTATAATAGAAAAAATGCCCGTAGGCATTTTTTCTTGCACCTAATTAACTTTGCGCACTGATTATTTCTTCTTGAGAGTCAAGAAACCATTGCGTGGATTCTCACAAACCATACGGTCTGCTGGGAGATCACATGGGGTACCTTTACCACCTTTTTCGTCTTTAGTGAAGAAGTAGATAGTCTGAGGTTTGCCACCACGTAGAGTTACTTCAGATTTGTGAAGGTAGTACTTTACTCCCTTGCCATTGGTATGTTCGTAAGCCATTTAAGCTTCCTCCTTAAGTTAATATATTCTTATCTTATGACCGTGCACTTCAATTGTCAAGAGGTTTTTTAGGGAATCACCCCAAAAACTAAGCGAACAACAGATATAGTCTCAACACCACCCAGATAATCATCCTAATAAAAATTACAACAACGATAATCAGTGTAAAAAGAAGCATAAACCCTGTGAATGTTGGTGCCCATATTGGCGAAGCATAATTATGCCGATAAAGTTCAGTAGATGGCAAACTCGCAATGATTGTGTCCTGTATCTCATCCGCGGCCGGATATTTACCAATCTCCGTAAGCATACAATTAATAAAATTAACATTATCCCAAGTCCAACCATATTGTAGAGCTTGCGCCCGGCATACTTCCCCAGCCTGCCCATAAACATTTCCATAGGGGTTATTATCGCCAGACATCTTGGCCTCCGCCTCTTCAAGCGCCTTATTTGCAGCCTTTAGATATGAATGTTCCAAATAAAACGGCCCCGTCCCAAACATAATTTTTTGCGCACCGTTATCATCTACTATATTAATTACTATATTGGATGCTACATATTGCCTAAGCTTCGTCAGGTTCTCCACTATTTCTTCTTCATTGCCAGCTTCATCTGCCGTCATCACTGCATCACGAAGCTCTGTCATTTTTATATGATCTTGCCGCATTAAGGTTGCATCAATAAAAAGCATTGGCACCAAAATAACCAATAGCTGCCAAGTTTTTATTTTAAACTTTTTGATTTTAATACGCCCACCCATAGTTGCTAATCCTCTTCAGGCAAAATTGCAATTCTTGTCTCATCTAGCTGTTCTTTGTCTACTTCGCTTGGCGAATTCATCATAAGATCTACGCCAGCACCGTTCTTTGGAAATGCCACAATATCACGAATATTTTCTTCTTCTTCAAGAATCATGAATATACGGTCAAGTCCCGGAGCGCATCCTGCATGTGGTGGCGCACCGAACTTAAATGCATTAAGCATACCACCAAATCTTGCTTCTACATATTCATTATTGTAACCCAAGATATTAAAAACCTTGTACATAATTTCTGGGTTATAATTCCTTACTGCGCCAGAAGCCACTTCATAGCCATTCATCACCATATCGTATTGGTCTGCTACGATCGCAAGCTTTTCCGCGTCAGTTTTTGCTTCCTCGAGCGCCTTCAAACCGCCTTTCGGCATGCTAAATGGATTGTGCCCAAAGTCCAGTTTTTTATTTTTATCATCCCATTCATAAAATGGAAAATCCACAATCCAACAAAGCGCCACTTCCTTAGGATTCTTCAGTCCAAAATGGTCTGCAAACTGAATACGAAGTTGCCCAAGCACTTTGTTCACAAGCGACTTTTCGTCCGCACCAAAGAATACTGCATCACCATCCTCTGCGCCAGTACGTTTCTTTACCTCAGCAATTTCCTTTTCGCTCATAAACTTTAGAATCGGAGATTTTGCTTCACCATCACTATACAATATATACGCAAGCCCACCGGCACCAAGCTTCCTCGCTTGTTCTGTAAACTCATCAATTTCTCTGCGGGTGAGCGAAGCTGCACCTTTCACGCAAATTGCTTTCACGCACGGTGTCTTAAATACCTTAAACTCAGTTTCTTTAAATACATCAGTAAGATCAATTAATTCCATCCCATAACGTAAATCTGGCTTATCCACGCCATAGTTATCCATTGCTACCCCAAATGGGATACGCGGTACTTTTTCTCCATCTTTCAAATATTCCTTCGCGACTTCAGACTTTAGCACCAACTTCTTGTCCGCAAATTTAGTCGCAAGCTCAATGTAAAGCGGCTCAATTTCCTTACGCACCGTCTCACCATCTTCTACAAATGACATTTCCATATCTAGCTGATAAAAATCTCCATAAAGCCTATCCGCCCTTGGATCTTCATCACGAAAACACGGTGCAATCTGGAAATATTTATCCACCCCGCCCACCATCAGAAGCTGTTTAAATTGTTGCGGAGCTTGTGGTAATGCATAAAACTTACCTGGATGAAGCCTAGATGGTACTAGAAAATCACGTGCTCCTTCTGGTGAAGAATTCGCCAAGATAGGCGTAGTAATTTCCGTAAAACCACGCCCGTACATATAATTACGAATAAAACGATAAAATTCAGAACGACGTGCCAAAATATGCTGCATCCTTGGACGGCGAAGGTCAAGATAGCGATACTTCAGCCTCATTTCTTCTGAAGATTTTTCTCCATCATCATGCGTATTTACCGGCAAAGGCTCAGAGCGGTTGAGAAGTTCAAGTTCAGACACCACTAATTCAATTTTGCCCGTAGGTATATTTGGGTTAATTAACTCCAGCTCACGCTCACGCATCACACCAGTAGCGCGAAGCACAAATTCATCACGCACTGTTTCGGCCAATTTAAAAGCGTTCTCAGTTTCCGGCGTCACCACAAGCTGAATAATCCCAGTATGATCGCGCAAATCAATAAAAATCAACCCACCGTGATCACGCCTAGAATTTACCCATCCGGCCACAGTTACAGTTTTACCCAAAAAATCATTTAATTTATCGGTCAAAATTCTCATAAAAATATTATAACACTAATTCAAGAGATAATCCAGCAGCATTTGGATTGTAAGAAACCCTGCCAACTCTTCTTTTTCATCAAGCACCAAGTAATAATAACTGTTGGTACGCTCTATCTCGGAAACCACTTTTTGTAAGCCATCATTAACGTGCAAATAATTCACATCCTTGTCCATATATTTAGAAGCTCGGTCAGTCTTTTTAATTTCAAGCATATTCAAAGCTTCAGTATGAATAATTCCCTTCACTTTATTACTATTATCCACTACTGGAAAATTCGTAAATCCAGATTTATAAAGCTTGTCTAGCATCAACGGCCCCAAAAAATCTTTTTCGTTCACAAACACCATATCATTTTTCTTCACCATGATATCACTCACTTTTCGCTCATCAAAGCTCATTGCTGCCGCAATTCTTGCTCTATCGCTTGAAGACAAAACATTCTTTGGAGTACGCTGAATCACACCAATAAAATCTTCCAGAGTTTTTGGCGTATACTTTACCTCCGCCTTCTTTGGACGATACTTCTGAAGCTTTGGATCAATCCATTCTGTGAACTTCTTTAGAATCTTTTCCCACATATGCTATAATTATAACATTAAAGGAGTATTCATGAAAAAGTTCAAAGGTTTTTCTCTCGCCGGGATCATTGTATGTATCCTCATTGTCGCAGCCATTGCTATTGGCACATTTATCGTCATAGACGGCAACAACAAAGCCACTAATTTTGATAATTACAATTTTAATTCTTTTATCGAGCCAAACGCAGATAATGGCAATATCGGCGACCACGTCAAAGGCTCAAAGGACGCTTTAGTTTATATCTTTGAATATGCAGATTTTCAATGCCCTGGCTGTGCTTCCATGAATACCCGTGTAAACCAAGCTGTCGAAGAATCCAATGGCAAACTCGCCGTAATATATCGTAGCTATCTTCTAAGCTACCACCAGAATGCCACTGCAGCCGCCTCCGCTGCCGAAGCCGCCGGACTCCAAGGCTACTGGAAAGAATACGCCGATACTTTGTTCAACAACCAAGCCGAATGGGAATATGCCTCTGGTTCAGAACGCACCGCCTTGTTTGAAAAATACTTCAACGAAGTTACCAAAGGCAAAGGCGACTTAGAAAAATTCAAATCAGATATTTCTTCACCAGAAGTTAGCAAAAAAATCAAATTCGACATGGGCATTGGCAAACGTATCGACATCCCAGGCACCCCAGCATTCTTCGTAGATGGTCAACGTATTGATTGGAGCAACGACGAAGGCGGCTCGCTAGACATCAACGGCAAGACCATCACTTGGGACCACGCTCTATCTGGCACCGAATTTGTAGATTTGCTCAAACAAATTGTAGAAGTAGATACAAATTTCAACAAATAACCCCAATAAAATAAAGCCCTACGGGGCTTTATTTTATATTTCAATAAACTCTTGCCATTCAGCAGGAGCTATTTTGGCCTTGCGCTCTTTAGAACGCTTGGCTAAGTTGATACGCATTGTATCAAATTTCTCCTTAATGTTTTGTTGCTCTCCGACCTAACGCCCACTCGCAGTATACTGGGTAAAAACGAGCAACTTTTTCTATTCTATCAAACATTATACTTGCGTGCAAGCATAAAATTTATTATTTTTTACGCCTTCCAATCTTAAGACTTACGGTACCAAAATTAATTGCATTCTTTTGGAATGTAACAACTGCCAGCCTAATCATAACTACTGCAGCCACAAACACCACAGCAAGGCCAATACAATATTCTAAGGTCGTAATCGTACCAAATCCTTGTCTCAACATCAACGCTACCGGTGCAGATAGTGGAAAATACGTAAAGAACTGCACCACAAAATTTGGTTCTGTCATCATAAACATTTGCATACAATACAAAGGAAGCACCATAGCAATAATTGCCGGCCCAATAAATGATGATGCGTCTTTTGCCGTAGACACTAGCGAACCCACAAAGGTACAAGCCCCCGCATAAAATATAGACGAAACAATAAACAGTAAAATACTTAATGTAATTGCTACTGGGTCCACTTCTATCATAGCCAAAATCTGGCTAATCATCTGGTTATCACGATTTGCGAACACCAACAATACTACTGGAATAGTTATTGCTAATATCTGTATCATGCCTAACACCAACATCGCAATAATCTTCCCTACGATCAAATGCTTTGGCGACACCGCTGTCAATATCATTTCAGATATGCGGTTTTCTTTTTCCTCCACTACACACAGCAAAAATCTGTTTCCGCATAAACAAATAAACATAAAGAACAAAATCCCAATAAAGAATGGTATTATCGCCTTGCCAAGCGCATTGGAATTGCTACCATCTTTTGCGAGTTTATTATCTTCTATTTCAAACTGGCCATTAAGCGCCAAAATGTCAGAAGGTGCCACGCGCGTAGCCGCATCTTGCGCCATCAAACTCTTCAGAATATTAGCGTCAAAATTAAACATTTCTAGCCCTTCCGAAATATGATAAAACTCAGCCTTCTTTGTCTCTAGAAAATCTTTTGGAATATAGAAATATAAATCCACCTCACCTTTCGTCACCATTTCCTTGCCATATTCTTTGTCGCCATTTATTATAAATGGTGCCTGGTTTGAAAACACTCCCGCATCATCCGTAATGGCCACTTTGGTATTCTCATCAAGTGCGGGATTTTGATCCACATTTTGCGAAGAAATAAAACTAATAAAATAAATGCCGCCCATCAAAAGCGGGATCAAAAGTGTCGCCGCCCAAAATGCTGGCTTCTTTAGCTGGCGCATGATTTCAAATTTTGCAACTTTGAAAGTAAAACTATTCATTTTCGCCTCCATATACATCTACAAAAATTTGTTCTAGGCTCTTGTTCTTAAACTCTTTCTTAATTTCCGAAATAGACCCATAAGCTCTCGCTACACCATCTTTTAGCAGCAATGCCCTATCGCAAAGCTTTTCCACTTCATCCATATAATGCGTAATCATAATAATCGCTGCGCCTTTTTTGTGATGTTCTTCAATTATCTCCATAAGAAGCCTGCGGTTCATTGGGTCAAACCCCTTCGTCGGCTCATCTAGAATCAGCAGTTGCGGATCACCCATAATTGTAATGCCTAGCTGCACCTTTTGCTGTTGCCCACCAGACAATTTTTCAATCCTCTCGTTTATTTTGTCTTCTAGCCCCACACGCTTCAAATATTTTTTACTCCATTCTGCTGAGTCTTTTAGCCCATTTAACTCACCAAAATACACCATGGTGTCTAGCACGGTTTCTTTACGGTACAGCCCACGTTCTTCCGGAAGATATCCAATCCTAACACTAGAATTTTCGGGATTATATACTTTGCCATCCACCAACACTTCGCCAGCCGTAGGGCGATAAAATCCAAGTAGCGCACGAATGGTCGTAGTCTTGCCAGACCCATTCGCACCAAGTAACCCAAAGATTTCGCCTTTTTTCACATCAAAAGACAAATCTTTAATCACTTCCTTATCCCCAAACTTCATTTGGAAATGTTTTACATCTACAATATTTTTCATATTTACATTATACAACAAAAAATGGCGAGGCCAGCAGGAATCGAACCTGCATTGTATCCTTAGAGGGGATATGTCCTATCCGTTGAACGATGGCCCCGTCAACAAAGTATATTATACCTTATTCCTCAGGTTTTCTCAACTTATAATAGATAGACGGCGCAAATCTAATCGGCGCCAAAACTTGCTGCGCAGAATTTTCCATTTTTACAAGATTCTTAGTCTTAAAAACTTTCTTTAAAGTCTTGCTACGAAAATTAGACACAGACAAAACTTTCTCACGTTTAAATCCTGTCTTCTCAAAAATCTCTTCCACATATTTTGGATGATAATTATAAAATCCACTCTTGGCAATATCTTTATAGTTCGCAACTTTTTTGTCAAACGGGTTCACCTTGGAACGCCCAGTAAGATACCTTGCCATTTTTGGCAAAGTTCGTTTGTTTGCTACTTCTATCACCGCCACACCACCAGGCTTCAATACACGATAAAGCTCTTCTATTGCCTTTTTTAGATCAGTAAGGTGATGTGTCACACGCACCATCATTAGTCCATCTAGCTCGTTATCTTTAAATGGCAAATCATAAACATCACCAGCCTTAGTCTCAATCTTGTCACCATAAATTTCTTTTGCTTGTTTTAGCTCGGTTTTAGAATAATCAAAAATATAAACCTTGCGCGCGCGCTTCAAATATTCATTTGCAAGCCTACCATACCCACCGCCAATATCGGCAAATTTTTCCATCCGCTTTGGCAACAACTTCCTGATTGCCATCCGGTCTGCCTGATCCTCATACTCACGATCAGCATCTTCCCAAAAAACTTTTTTATAATCGTAACCATTATAGTCCGAAATAACCTTTTCACTCATAACACCAATTATAGCACATACCAATACCGAAGATAAAGGTTTTGTCTATAGCCCACTATTCTTCGTCCGCGGAGGCGCCATCAGCAGTCGCACTTTGAACTACGCAGGTTACCTTGGCGCCTATTGGTCTAGCACTGTGCAGTCCGATACCCACGCCCGTAACTTGCGTTTCTATAGTGGTGGTTCCAGTACGCAGAATAGCGACTACCGGCACTACGGATTATCTCTCCGCTGCCTAGTACCAAGGCAGAGACCAAGGACTATTTGTTGCTCCTTTATACTTCAACCGGGCGGGCAACGTGAACTCGGATGCTTTGAGCGTCCCAGGCAACTACGGGTACTTCTGGTCTAGTACTATGTACAGTAGTTCCAGCGCTTACAGCCTGGGCTTCTACAGCACCTACGTCAATCCCGCCAACTACTACAGCTACAGCAGTAGGTACTACGGAAGGACCGTCCGCTGGCTATGCAGCGGAGAGAAAAGCCAGGGTTCCGGTAGTTACCTACTTGTGCAGATATAGTCCCATTGCCAAAAGTTAGGCCACGAGCACCAGTAGCGGATGAAACAGTGTTAGACCAATAATAACCATAGTAGCCTGCATTGTTCAAGGCGTAAGAGTAGGTAGTGCCTCCGCGGACGAAGAATAGTGGGCTATAGACAAAACCTTTATCTTCGGTATTGGGGTAGGCTGTTTTATACCTCCCAAGGCAGAGACCAAGGACTATTTGTTGCTCCTTTATACTTCAACCGGGCGGGGTATGTGAACTCGGATGCTTTGTACAACCCAGGCAACAACGGGGGCTTCTGGTCTAGTACTGTGTCCAATAGCTCCGGCGCTTACAACCTGTACTTCGGCAGCACGAGCGTCGATCCCGCCAGCAGCCGCAATAGGTACGGCGGAAGAACCGTCCGCTGCCTAACTACCAATTCAGGCTAGGCAGCGGAGAGAAAGACCGTTGGCCCGACCGTTGCTATTTTGCGTGGTAGGGCCATTACTAGAAATAACCAAACGACGAGAATATGTATCGGAATATGTAGTGCTAGACCAGTAGCGGCCATCATAACCTGCGTTGTCCAAAGCGCGAATGTAGATGATGCCTCCGCGGACGAAGTATAGTGGGCTATAGACAAAACCTTTATCTTCAGTATTAGGATATAGGCTACGCAGCGGAGAGAAAAGCCAGGGTTCCGGTAGTTGCTATTCTGCGTACCGGAACCACTACTAGTGAAGCTCAAGTAACGGGCATTGGTATCGGACTGCACAGTGCTAGACCAATAGTGGCCATTGTAACCTGCGTAGTTCAAAGAGCGATAGTAGATGTAGCCTCCGCGGACGAAGAATAGTAGGCTATAGACAAAACCTTTATCTTCGGTATTGGGATATTTAGAACTAGGCAGCGGACGGTCCTTCCGAGGTACCTATTGTAGTTGTTGGCAGGACCGACGTTTGCGCTGCTGAAGCTCAGGTTGTAAGCGTCGGAGCTACTGCTCACAGTACTAGACCAGAAGTACCCGCTACGGCCTGGGTTATCCAAAGCATCCGAGATCACGTTACCCGCCCGGTTGAAGTATAAAGGAGCAACAAATAGTCCTTGGTCTCTGCCTTGGTGCTATGCAGCGGAGAGGAAAACCATAGCGCCGTTCATTGCTATATTGTGGATTAATAGAACTAGTAAAACGCAAGAAATAAGCATCAGTATTAGACCGGGCGGTATTAGACCAATAATAGCCACGGAGACCTGCGTAGTGCAAAATGCGGCCATCGATATATCCTCCACGCACAAAGAATAGGGGCCTAGCAGTAAAACCCTTATCTCCGGTGGCAGGGTAGGCAGCGGAGAAAAAATCCGAGGTACCGGTTGTAGTTATACTGCGTATTGGAACCACCACTAGAGAAATTCAAGAGACGGGCGACGGTAGCGGACTGCACAGTGCTAGACCAATAGTAGCCATTGTAACCTGCGTTGAGCAAAGTGCGACTGGCGATGAGGCCTCCGCGGACGAAGAATAGTGGGCTATAGACAAAACCTTTATCTTCGGTATTAGAATATCAAGGCAGAGACCAAGGACTATTTGTTGCTCCTTTATACTTCAACCGGGCGGGCAACGTGTACTCGGATGCTTTGAGCAACCCAGGCAACCTCGGGTACTTCTGGTCTAGTACTGTGTATAGTAGCTCCAGCGCTTACTTCCTGGGCTTCAACAGCACGAGCGTCACTCCTGCCAACAGCAGCAATAGGTACGACGGAAGGACCGTCCGCTACCCAGCCCGCAAAAACTTATATCACTCGCGACACTTCTTCTAGCGTCGTTTCGCCCTTCAGCGCAAGTAGCACACCTTTTTGTTCCAATGTCAGCATCCCATTATGCTTTGCCACTTTTTCTATCGCTTCAGTATTAATATCTGCCACATCGCCACGGATAAACGCCTGCACATCTTCCGTTACCACCAGTTGTTCCATCAAAACCGTTCGCCCAACATACCCAAACGGATCGTCTTCTGTCACTACCGGGTCATAAAGCGTAATGTTTTCTAAATCCACTCCTGATAATTTTTCCTGTGAAGCCGTTGAAAGCACTTCACGGATATACTTTGCTTCCGCCTCTGTAGCCGGACGCGCCTTCTTATTGTCAGACAATTTTCGTACTAGCCGCTGTGCAATTACTAGCCTAATAGAACTTGCAAAAATCGGATTCACACCTATAAGGTCAATCATGCGCGAAAATGCCGCCGCCGTAGAATTTGCATGGAAAGACGACAAAACCAAATGCCCAGTGATAGACGCCTGTATTGCAGTTTTTGCCGTATCAGCATCACGAATCTCGCCCACCATCACTACATCCGGATCAAGACGAAGTACACTCCTAAGCCCCTCCGCAAACGAACCACCCGCGTTTGTATTTACCGGAATCTGCGAAATCCCCGTAATCCCATATTCAATCGGGTCCTCAAGTGTAATGATTTTACGATCCGTAGTGTTGAGTGCGTTCAACATAGAATAAAGCGTAGTAGATTTACCAGAGCCAGTTGGGCCTACCATTAGCACCAATCCTCTCGGATGCGAAATTACTTCATCAATCTCTGCCCGTTCCTCTTTGGAAAGACCCAAAAAATCCAGATTTAGTAATGACTCATCAAAGTTAAAAAGCCTTAGCACCGCATCTTGCCCATACATAGTCGGGATAGTTTCCACACGAATGTTAAGAATATGCGTTGCGCCGTCTCTCGTAATTTCCTTCTGCATATGCCCAGATTGCGGCTTGTTGGAAGCAGTTGAAACATTCGCCCGCGAGCTCAGCTCACCCATAAAAATTCGGTATTTATCTTTGTCTATATCCGCCACCGGATGCAAAATACCGTCCACGCGCATCCTTATCCTTATTTCTCCACGCATATTTTCAATATGAATATCAGAAGCACCAAGTTTATCAGCCTGGTCTATCAAAAAATCAAAAATCTTTTCCGTAGAAACTTGGTTCAACGTTTCGGACACCGAAGCAATCGTCTCGGAATCTCCCTCACCACCAATCTTAATGTCATCATAATGAATCTCTACCGGCGGGTCATAACGCAACATAAATACTTTATAAGCTGAATTGGAAATCAAGAAAAAATCCGCCTTTTTGCCTTTGTCTGTATACTCCTGTCGCATCCTCTGAATAAGCGACCTCGGCGTCTGGCTTGTCACCATAAATTGGTAATGCTCTTCTCCACCACCTTTTTGTAAAGGAATAATATAATCCTTGTGCATCTCTTGGGTGCTAATAAACGGCTCCGTGAGTGGAATTTCATTTTCAAACTCACGCGTATCAAGATACGGTAAGCCCAAAATGCGAGCCCTACCAGCAGTGGCTAATTCTTCGTTTTCACGCCTCTTCCGCTGTATCTCACTCTCATCCATAGTATCATTATAGCATAAGAATTTTTATTTATAAAATGAATATGATATAATCAAAAAATGGCAAGAAAATTCGTAATGAAACCTGTTGCAAAACAAAATCGCAACAACAATCACAAGCATAGCGACAAGCGCAAGCATCCACGTCTCAAAAACGGTCGCTAAAATAAGCCCTCGGTGAGGGCTTATTTTTATTCTGCTTTTTTCGCTGCAGTTTTTATATCAAGCTCACCAATCCCGCTACTTATCTCTATCTTTTTGCCGCCATTACCAATCCAGGTATCACTACTAATCCTACTGCCATTAAACTTGACCTCGCCAATCCCTCTATCTACTTTTATTGAATACGCATCATCACTAGAAGCCAAATTGATTTCCACATGTCCGATACCAGTGCTAATTTTTGCTTGGTCCACTTCTAGATTGCCAAATACAGTTTCGCCTATACCAAGCGACACTTCCATTTTTTTAGCCTTTATAGCCTCTACATAGATCCTACCTGCACCACCAGAAATCCCCACCTTATCAAACTCCATATTTTCTGGCACATATACAATCGTAGTTCTATCATAGTTCCCAAAGATACTCCCCCCATTCTCCGTAATTACCAGCTGGTCACCATCTTGCTTTATCTCCACCTTGTCGTAAGTACTTTCTGCAGATAAATTATCGCCCTTTTTAATTATAAGTTCCGAGGCAGCAAGTGAAATTTGCAAGCACGCTTTATCGCTTTCTTCACAACTAATTTCTACGCTAGAATTATCTTTAATCAATTTTGTGGCCGTCAAAATCCCCAATCCACCAAATATAATCCCGGCAATAATAGAAATAGACAATGTTGCCGCAAAAGCAATCGCAAAATACTTGATAATTTTTTGCGCGGTATTCATTATTTAATCTCCACGCCACCGAATATCGCCATACCATTTACATAAATCGTAGGAGAACCGTCCTTTGCTTCGGACTTCTTCTTGTTGGAAACACCACCAAATAGAGAATTAGACTTAGTTACTACCACCACGTCATCCGGTACTAAAATATCAATTCCACCAAAGATAGCAGATGCGTTAATCACAGCATCGTCTTTGATTTTAGCTTTACGAAGATCAAATTTTACACCACCAAATACAGCACTAATATTGCGGCCTTTAAACTCCTCTCCAGCCATATCGACGTTTTGCCCACCAAACACTGCGCCCACTTCATCATCTTTGTTAATCTTTTCATTCAACTTTTTAGTGGCCTCATTAAACTTGGTTGCAAAAATATTTTTGAAAATAATGCAAAGACCTACCAAAATTATAATTGCTGGGAATACAAGCTTCCAGAGTATTTCAAACGACAAAACATCAAGACATCCAAGAAGCAAAAATACGCCTACCGCAAGACCAATTAGATGTCCAATACGCTCGCCCGGTTTTGTGACGAAACCAATTGCGCATGGAATAATGATAAACAAAGTCCACCATCCATCAAAGAATACGTCAATATTAAACCAACCTAGTGCATTGCCACCAAGAATCACGCCCACGGCAACCAGCACAAGTCCCCAAATTATACTTGATATGTTTTTCATTTTTACTCCTTAATTATGATTATATAGTAACAAAAAAGACCCAAAGGGTCAATTAAGTATAAAATGGCGGAAAGGACAGGATTGCGCCTTCGCTTCGCTTCGGCTAGACGTCGCTTCGCTCCGTTCGAACCTTAGGCTCAAATCCTGTCAATCAAATAAAAAGAAGACCATTTATGGTCTTATTTTTATTTGGCGGAAAGGACAGGATTCGAACCTGCGGATGTTTCCATCTCTGGTTTTCAAGACCAGTGCCTTCAACCACTCGGCCACCTTTCCGCTAACAATTATAACAGATTATTCTGTGTTTGTATAGTCGTCGTTTTCCTTAAGTTTTATTAGGATTATCATTCTGCCATGTAATGTTATAATAAATAAAACTCAGCACAGTACATTAAGGAGGTGGCATATGTCTAAAATAATAATCCCAGATTCAAACGCAAGTAAAAGAGTAACAAAATCAAAGGTCAAAGCAGGCGAAAAACGCTACCAAGAAATCATCAAAGAAGCGGATGAACGTATTCTAAAAAACCGCATCAAAGAGCAAAAAGCAAAAAACAGTGCCAAGGGCTTCATTGCACTTTAATCCATCAAAAAACCGTCTCTTTCGAGACGGTTTTGTTTATTCTGCATTCGTGTAAGTATTAACTACATCGTCTAGTTCATCAATTGCGTCAAGCAACTTTTCAAGCTTCTCAGCATTCTCACCTTCAATTGGCACATAATTATTTGGCACATATTGAAGTTCGGCACTCGTCACAGTAAGACCCGCGTCAATCAACGCTCCACGCACTTTCATTAGATCAGAAGAAGCCGTATAGATCACAGTCCCCTCATCTTCTTCTACGGCATCTTCAGCACCAGCTTCAAGCGCAGCCATGAGAGCATCTTCGCCTTTTTCAGAAATTTCAATTACACCCTTCTTAGTGAATTGGAACATCACGCTTCCTGGATCAGCCATACGGCCACCATTTTTATCAAGAGTATGGCGTACTTCCGGCATAGTACGATTTTTGTTGTCGGTAGCGATTTCAATCACAATACCAACCCCACCAGGGCCATATGCCTCATAAACTTCTTCAATAAGAGCCGCCGCAGACTTATCTGCCACACGCGCAATTGCACGCTCAATATTAGCTTTTGGCATATTTGCAAGGCGTGCTTTTTCAAGCACCATCGCAAGCGAAGGGTTCATGCTAGGATCAGTACCAGCCCTCGCTGCAATCGCGATTTGGTTGCCAATCTTGGTAAACAAAGCACCACGCTTGGCATCCACTACCGCCTTTTGACGCTTAGTAGTAGCCCATTTACTATGTCCAGACATTATTTTTTCTCCTTTTCTTTTTCTGCCGCCATTCTGGCTTTTACTTCTTTTTCCACCATCTCACGAATCTGCGCTTGCATTTCTTCGCTATCCAAATTCACTTTTTTGCCACCTGCAATCACCTTGTCTAACTGTTCTCTTCTATTCCTTCTGGAAATTGATGCCGCAGAAATCCAAGTAATAATAAGCGCCAACCACGCCAAGGCATAAAGCCCAAGTACAGTAGCCGCATTGTTGGTATTAAACACACCAAACACCGAAATCATTGAAACAATCCAAATATAGACATCACATACAAGCGCCGTAATTTTAAGAGGTTTAATCGGCCCGCCATTTTCTTCAATTGAAGAAATCCACGCACCAAACAAACCATAAATCATTATACTCGAAATAATAGACGTGAATATCGCAAACGGCGTCAAAGTCGCATCCACGCTAAATAAACTAAAGTTATTACCAGAAATCACATACATAGGAACTACTTCCCAAAGTTCAAGCAATTGAAAAATAAACCAAAATACTTCTGCGCCGAGAGTAACCAAGGACAATACTTGCGCGATAGGCTGTTTTTTCTCGATACACTTAAAACAACACATTGAAATAAACATAGCAATCGCGACAACAAACAAAGTCCCCATAAACTTACCAATAATCGCATTTGCACTTTGTGCAATAATCAAAACTGCCAGAAGCACTATCTCGCCAATAATAATCCCCACTATCACTTTCAAGAAAACTTGACGGATCTTCTTAAAAGTTTCCAAAGTTTTATCATTAAAAATACTTTTCATATTCATTATTATACCATAATCTTACGTTTTCTTCTCCTATGCATAACCCATTTTATAATAAATGGCGCCACCACCAAAACATAAATCAAAAACACCCACATTTGGGACTGTGGAATCTGCACCAAAAATTGCTCCATCTCGCCAAAAAATTCTATCACACCAATATGATAATCCAAAAGTTTTGTTGCCATAAAACCCACCGTTTCACCAACCACCGGGATCCCTGCTACCATTCCAGTAAGAAAAGTCAATCCCATTGCAAAACTAAGTGTCGGCAAAATTAATAAATTCGCAATCACAGAAATGAGCGACACCGCACCAAAATAATACAAAGTTATCGGCAAAGTCATTATTGTAGCAGCAATTGTTGTTAATATCATAGACCCCACAAACCCTGGTTTTTTCTCGCCATAAAAATATTTTGTGAGGTTCGGACCAAGAAGCATTATTCCCGCATAGCTTGCAAAACTTAACATCCATCCCACGTTATTTATAAATAACGGATTTACCATCAAAGTAAATGCCATTACCATTATTATCATCCTTATGGGCGCCACTTTTCTCCCCACATACCAAGTAAGAAGCGTGAGTATCGCCATCACGCCTGCCCGCATGATAGATGGCGTCCATCCCACCATTGCCATAAAAAGTATAATGAACAGCAAAGAAAATAATAATCCAGAAAACCGCGACAACTTCCCAAAAATCTTCCGTGCAATTTCTATAAGAATTGATAGGTGCGCTCCGCTCGCCACCACAATATGCGTAAGTCCCACTACTCGCAAATATTCAGACAACTTATTTGGCAAACCAGATTTCATGCCAAGAAGATAAGATTTGCCCAATTTATTTTCTGGCGCCGGTATCAATGTGTCAATTCTTTCCGCAAACCAATCCCTCGCCATTGTCACCGGCTCATCAATCACCGTTGTCATATTCTGTTTTTGCGCCCCAAATTCTTGCGAAGCTCGAAAAAGCACCATCATATTTCCAGCCAAAAATGCCACCAGCACAAAAATACAAAGCGGTTTCCAAAATATCAACAAAAGCAAACCAATCGCAATAAGCACCCACCAAAACGACGAAAAACAATCTATCTTTAGAATAAATGCTATCACTGCACCAACAACAACCCCCACACACATTGCCATCACGAACCACGACTGATGAATCTTTTTCACGAAAACATATCTAGCACACTGTAGTAAAAATTACAACCCCCCACCCCCTTATTTATGCTATAATGTCTCTAAATGCCTCCGTAGCTCAGTGGATTAGAGCACTAGTCTTCGGAACTAGGTGTCGTAGGTTCGAATCCTATCGGAGGTACCATTTTTATCTGTGCCCGTAGCGTCGCTTTGCTCTCTACGGCGCACTCATCGAAAGATTTTGCAAATGCAAGCATTTGCTAATCTTTCTCCTCGTGCCCGTAGCTTAGCTGGATAGAGCGTCAGTTTCCGGAACTGAAGGTCAGAGGTTCGAATCCTCCCGGGCATACCAAAAATTTAAAATCTATGTTATAATATAAGAACGTGGTACCGTAGCTCAGTTGGTTAGAGCGTGGGACTCATAAGCCCAAGGTCACTGGTTCAATTCCAGTCGGTACTACCATTTTTGTGCTATAATATACTTATGAAAAAAGGCTTCACCATTTTAGAAATCTCCATAGTCGGTGTTTTTGCAACGCTTCTTTTAATTTTGTTTTTTGTACAAAAAGCTAATCTAGATGCTATGAAACGTGACGAAAACCGCAAAACCGCCATCAATGCTATGTACTATGCCCTCGAAGAAAGCTTTTACAAAGAGCATAAATACTATCCGGAAACCATTAGTGAAGAAAATATCAAAGTAATCGACCCTGCTCTCTGGACCGACCCAAACGGCATCAATCTCGGCGATCCGATTAGCGATTATTCATATACTCCCGCCAATTGCGACAATGGCCACTGCAAAGAATACACCCTTAAAGCGACCCTCGAAAAAGAAGACGCATACATAAAATACAACCGCAACTAACAATTAATAAACAATTATCTCGTCGCCTTTTTTCTTCTTTTTGGCTTCTGTCACTAGTTTAGAAATTTCATTCAAATCGTTAGGCGAAACCTCAGTATAGGGAAAAGTATAAGTAGTCTCATCGCCTACCGTCGCAAGGCGGAGCGTACCAAAATGCATTAATTTTTGTATCAAGCCGTTCTGGCTAAAACTTGCATCTTCTACTGAAGACAAATCAATAATATTAAGCGACGTCGCTACCGGCGAACTCATCATCATTTGTATCACATGTTTGTTTGTGATAAAAAGTTTGTTCCCGCGATAGATCATCAAAACCACTACTGCTGCAAGTAACGCCACTACAATAATTGCAGACAATATTATATATAGAAAATTCTGGCCCATATTATCTAGCCCAGACTGCCCCATCAAAACCACCAAAAACACAAACAGCGTAATTGCCAAGCCACAAATTAGTCCACCCAACATCATCATCAAGTATTTTCTAGACCTAGAAATCGCAAACTCTACAAATTCATCATCTTCAAGCTTCAGAGAAGGGAAATCTTTTTTACTTCGCTCGTGGCGAATTCTATTTAGTCCTTCATCCATATAGAGTTCTCCTTTTTATTATTATACATCATTTTTGCCATTTTGTAAATGCCTTTTGCCCTTTTCCGTCACCACCCTACCTCTAGGCGTACGCGCTAACAGCCCAAGTTGCAAAAGATACGGTTCATAATAGTCCTCAATCGTCGTCGCTTCGTCACCCGTAAGCGCCGCAATCGTCGTAAGGCCAACCGGCCTATCACCATAATTCTCATACATCAACCGAAGCATATTCCTATCCGCTGGGTCCAACCCAAGATAATCAATCTCCATTAACTCCAGAGATTTTTCCGCTGTCTTTTTGTCTACAATCCCATCTCCGTTCACATCCGCATAATCCCGCACCCGCTTAAAAATCCGGTTCGCAATACGCGGAGTTAATCTAGAACGCGTCGCCAAAAGTTCTGTTGCGTCTGGGTTAATTTTTGTGCCCAATATCCCAGCCGTCCGATTGATTATCTTTTCTATCTCCGGTTCTTTATAATACTCCAATCTATGAATAATTCCAAATCTATCACGAAGCGGCCCCGCAAGAGATCCAGTCCTCGTTGTAGCACCAATCACCGTAAAATGAGGCAAATCAAGTCTCACACTCCTGGCTGCCGGCCCTTTTCCAATCACAATATCTAATTTATAATCTTCCATTGCCGAATAGAGAACTTCTTCTACCGTTCTCCTTAATCTGTGAATTTCATCAATAAACAGCACATCACCGTCTTTTAGATTCGTCAAAATTGACGCAAGATCTCCCGCCCTCTCAATCGCCGGGCCACTCGTAACCCTTAGTGACGCACCGAGTTCATGCGCAATTACTCCGGCCATCGTAGTTTTACCAAGCCCCGGTGGACCATATAATAATATATGGTCTAGAGTCTGGCCATCATTTCGTTTTTTTACCGCATCAATAGCCAATTTTAAATTATTCTTGAGATGCTCTTGTCCAATATATTCAGAAAAACTAATCGGGCGAAGGGAAATTTCCATTTTCTCTTCTTCGGAATTATCTGGAGCTACTGTCGGCTCTACTAACCTCTCTATTGCCATATATATATTATACCAAAAAATATAACCCCGTATAGGGGTTATATTTCAGACAAACAGAGAATTATTTGTCTACAACTTCGCCTTCTACTGGCTCATCAGAACCTTTGTCGTCGGTCTTTTCTTCAGACTTTTTGTCTTCGGCCTGAGCTTGATAAAGTTTAGCGCCAATTGGCATCATTTTGTCCGACAGCTCTTTAGTGGCAGCTTCAAACTTATCCTTATCTGCACTCGTATCATTCAAGACCTTCTTAGCCTCTTCTACGGCTTTCTTCAAGGTCTCTTTATCTTCGTCAGAAATTTTGTCTTTGTATTCATTAGGCATTTTTTCTGCTTGATAAATAGTGTTTTCTAGGTGGTTTTTTGCATCAATAGAATCACGTTTTTTCTTGTCTTCTTCAGCGTGCATTTCGGCTTCTTTTTGAGCTTTCTCAATGTCTTCTTTGCTCATATTACCAGAATTCTGAATGGTAATAGATTGTTCCTTACCGGTTCCCTTATCCTTAGCAGTCACATTAAGAATGCCATTAGCGTCGAGATTAAAGGTAACTTCAATCTGAGGGACACCGCGTGGAGCCGGTGCAATCCCATCAAGGATAAAACGACCAAGAGATTTGTTGTCAGCTGCAAATTCGCGTTCACCTTGGAGAACATGGATTTCTACTTGCGGTTGGTTATCGCTAGCAGTAGAGAAGATCTCAGATTTGGAAGTAGGGATAGTAGTATTGCGATCAATAAGTGGAGTACGTACGCCACCCATAGTCTCAATACCAAGAGTAAGTGGGGTAACATCAAGGAGCAAAACATCCTTTACGTCACCTTGAAGCACACCACCTTGAATAGCTGCGCCTACAGCCACGACTTCGTCCGGGTTTACACCTTGCATTGGGTCTTTGCCAAAGATAGATTTAACTTTTTCTACCACAGCCGGCATACGAGTCATACCACCTACCATCACAATCTCATCAATATCTTTAGTAGTAAGCTTAGCGTCTTTCAAGGCCTTTTCTACTGGACCAGCGAGGCGATCTAATAGATCAGATACAAGCTCTTCAAGTTTAGCGCGCGTGAGCGTAGTCTCAAAATGCTTTGGCCCATCAGCGTCAGCGGAAAGGAAAGGAAGGTTGATGTCGGTAGAAGTGGAAGATGATAGTTCCTTTTTTGCTTTCTCAGCTTCATCTTTCACGCGTTGCATAGCCGCAGCATCACCCCTAATATCAATACCGGATTCCTTCTTAAATTCATCCACAAGATAATTTACGATAATGTTGTCAAAATCTTCACCACCGAGATGAGTATCACCATTAGTAGATTTTACTTCAAAGACGCCATCGCCTAGTTCAAGAATGGATACATCGAATGTGCCACCACCAAGGTCAAAGACTGCAATCTGCTCATCTTTTTTATTCTCTAGGCCGTAGGCTAAAGCGGCGGCAGTAGGTTCATTGATAATACGTTTGACCTCTAGGCCAGCAATCTTGCCGGCGTCCTTGGTAGCCTGACGCTGAGAGTCGTCAAAGTAGGCAGGGACAGTAATAATTGCTTCTGTAACTTTCTCACCTAGGAATGCTTCTGCATCGGCCTTGATCTTTGACAAAACCATAGCAGAAATTTCTTCTGGAGTGTATTCTTTGCCGTCCATTTCTACGGCAACACCAGATTTTTTCTTAACAATCTTGTATGGCATGATATCTAGGTCGCGTTGGACTTCTTTGTCATCGTATTTGCGGCCGATTAGACGCTTGATGCCATAAATAGTATTTTTTGGATTGGTAACACGTTGACGTTGGGCAACTTTACCGACTAGACGTTCACCTTTTTTCGTGACGGCAACAACGGATGGGGTAGTGCGATCGCCCTCTGCATTTGTAATCACCTCTGGTTTGCCCGCCACCATATAGGCAAAGGCGGAGTTGGTTGTACCGAGGTCTATACCAATGATTTTACTCATTTTTAGTTCCTTTCTTTTAATGCTTGATCTGTTGGATTTTAGCACTCGCTCCATACGACTGCTAATTCTTACCTCTATTGTAGCAAATTAGCACTCTCATGTCAAGAGTGCTAATACAGGGGCGGTAGGAAAAAATAGTAAATCTTTGGCGATACTATTTTTTCCGACTGCCTTGTCTAAGCGGAAATGCCATTACCGTGCCGACTATGCCGCCAATCAGCGCTACAATCATGTCATACATGGTGTCTTCCAACCCTGGGCTGAT
>JAFWMO010000014.1 GCA_017510705.1 Candidatus Saccharimonadota bacterium | reverse complement strand
GGAGCGGCCCTATGACCTCCTGCCAACCTACCGATGGGCAAGGTGGTAATTCCGACCAGAAAGGAAAGATATGTTCTATCGAACTGCGGAGAGTGTTTCTCCAAAACACCCAGATAAACTTTGTGACCGGATTAGCGATGCAATTCTGGATGCATATTTAGCAAAAGACCCAAATGCCCGTGTGGCGGCGGAGACTTGTGGCGGACACGGCGTAGTGTTCGTGACGGGCGAAATTACTTCTACAGCTGATGACGTGGATATCCCAGCGATTGTACGTAGAATTGCCGGCGATAATATAGAAGTCCATACCAAAATCGTGAAGCAATCGCCAGAAATTGCACAAGGCGTAGACACAGGTGGGGCTGGAGATCAGGGAATCATGATCGGCTATGCTTGCGACGAAACAGACGAGCTTTTACCACGTGAGGAAATACTGGCTAGACGATTAAATCAATTTATTTATGAAAAATACCCGTATGATGGTAAAACTCAAGTTACCATTGCCCCAGATGGTTCAATTGATTCCATCGTAGCTAGTTTTCAAAATGTGCCAAAAGATGAACTTGAAACGGTTGTGCACGAATTTATCGAAAATCAAAAACTAAACGGAAAATTAGAACTTCATATCAATCCGGCTGGGGATTGGAATCAAGGTGGGTTCGATGCGGATACTGGCCTTACAGGGCGTAAGTTGATTGTAGACAATTACGGACCACGTGTAGCAATTGGCGGTGGTTGTTATTCTGGTAAAGATCCGTCGAAAGTAGATCGTTCTGCCGCTTATATGGCACGCAAAATTGCCGTGGATTATCTTCGTAAACGTCAAGCGCATGAAGTCTTGGTGAGATTAGCCTACGCAATTGGCTATGCTGAACCACTAGAAAAAACTGTAATTGTTGATGGCAAGCCAGAAGAAATCACGGGGTATGATTTAACACCAAATGGCATTATCAAATACCTGAATTTGAAACGCCCAATTTACGAAAAAACTGCTGAATATGGTCATTACGGCGAGGGGTTTGACTGGGACAAATAGTCGTGCCATAATAAGGATATGGCAAAAAAGAATAACATCAAACGCACTCTGTATTATTTTTGGACAGCTTTAATGCAAAGCAAGATTAGATCGATTTTGCTTTTGATTTTGATACCAATTTGGGTTTTTCTATCTAATGTAGCGATACCATTTTGCACTTCTCAGATAATCGGCAAACTTTCAAGCGGTGACTTTGCAATCGAGAATTATGTTAGTATATTATCTTTGACATTTTTAGTAACAGCAGCAAATAACATTGTAGTTATCCGAGCAATTGATTGGTTGGATTGGTCGATTGACGCCTTGGGCGGGGAATACTTATCGAAACTGGCATTTACCGCAGTAATCAATCAATCGATGACTTTTCATAATGATAGATTTTCTGGTTCATTAACTAGCGCGGCTAATAAATTCCCGAGGTCTTTTATCGGCCTAAAATCAAGCTTCGTGTGGAATATTTATCCATTATTTTTATCGCTGTTTTATGCGATAGGTGTCGCAGCTGTAGTTTGTGCACCATTTGCAGGTATTCTGGCACTTTATGCGGTAGTTTATATGACAGTTGCAGTAGTTACATATTATAAGACACGTAAGGTGGATGAGCAATTAGCAGATGCTGAAAACAAGCAAACTGGACAATTAGCGGATGCAATCACCAATGAAATGTCGGTAAAATCATACGCGCGTGAAAAACTTGAAAAAACTAGGTTTGGTCGAGCCACTAAAAACACTAAAGACGCTACTTTTAAAACAGCTAAAATATCATTCTGGCGTAATTTGGCTATGAATTCAGTAAATATGGTAACTTTTGCTGGTCTTCTGATACTTATTGTGATGAGTCACGATTTATTTGGCACTACAATTGCTACTATGGTGTTTTTGTATTCACTTTCAAATACGCTTCTCTCTAACATCTGGTCAATTAATTTTATTTTGAGATCGACTAATCGCGCCTTTGGCGATGCCAAAGAAATGGTAGAAATATTAGACTTACCATTAATTATCGATGATAAGACCGACAGGCCTTTAGAAGTTTCCCAAGCCGAAATAGATTTTTCACATATTGCGTTTAGCCATCATGAGCAAAAGGATACTTTGTTTGACAATTTTGATTTAGTGGTGCCGGCAGGGAAAAGCATTGGCCTTGTGGGAGTGTCTGGTTCTGGAAAAACCACATTAACCAAATTGCTACTTAGATTCGACGATGTTTCTGGTGGAGCAATTTATATCGATGGACAAGACATTCGTGATGTAACACAAAAAAGTTTGCGCGAGGCAATCGCCTATGTACCGCAAGAGTCATCGCTATTCCACCGTTCGATTTTTGAAAACATAGCTTATGGTAAAACAGATGCAACGCGTGAGGAAGTAATTAAGGCAGCTAAATTGGCTAACGCTGATGAATTTATCCGTGATTTACCAGAAGGTTATAACACGCTAGTTGGCGAACGGGGAGTAAAACTTTCGGGTGGTCAAAGACAGCGCGTAGCGATCGCACGAGCTATTCTCAAAAATGCACCGATTCTAGTGTTGGATGAGGCGACTTCAGCCCTGGATTCTGAATCTGAGAGCCTAATTCAAGGAGCTTTGGCCAATTTGATGTCTGGCAGAACATCGATTGTAGTAGCGCACCGACTTTCTACTGTTGCTGGGCTAGATGAAATTGTAGTGATGAAGGATGGCAAAATCGTAGAACGTGGGCCACACCATGAGCTGTTAAAACAAAACGGCGAATATGCCAAGCTTTGGTCGAGGCAAAGTGGAGCTTTTCTAGAAGAAACCTGAAGCTAATAAAAAATCCCCCAAAATAGTCTGGGGGATAAGGTGCTTTTAGTGTTTAACAAAGCTTTAAACAGAGTTTTTCAATAATATCTTCTTTTAGGCCACGTTCAGCTAAGAGTTGAATTAATTTCGAATGGTCATGTCTGATATAATTTTGATACTTAAAATCTTTGGTCTGCCCAAGGTCATTGATGATGGTTTTAGCGAATTTTGTACAATCAATTTCTAGCCCAGCTTCAATCAATTCTTCCATTAGCATCAAATAGCCATCATAGCTCAACTTGGATTTTCTTCTTCTGACGCGAGTGGCTAATTCGTTTAAATCAACTCTGGCACCAGCATTTTTTAAATCAAGCATTTCGGAAACATAAGCCCAAAGATTGCATGATTTTCCCCTATTAAAACACGCCATTCCTCTTAAGTTATTAACGACTTCGTCTAAATCAATCGGAATACCAGCATTTTTTAAATCAATTGCTGCTCCGACATAATAACTCGGCCGAAAACCGCGTGCCCTAAAATGGCCGCCCTCTTCTTCTTCAAACTTTTCTGAGAGCATGCTCATGTCACCACCGGCCTCCATAAACTCGGCTAGGAAAATACCCATTAGAGTCTTCCAGCCAGGATGGTTGCGATATTCTACATAGCCGTTTTGTTGCCAGTAATCCAATCCTTCTAATTCATCGAAAACTATATCAAATGACAAGGCCTGTATAAATTGGTCTGCCGTAATGCCCTTGGGAAGTTTTTTGAAATCTACTAAGTATTCGCCTAAGAATTTTTTTCCATCATTTTCGATGTAATCTAAGACGAACTCAGAAACATTAATCCCAAGTTTTTGCCAATCGTTAAAATGATCAACAAAAATATCCTCAAGAAGCCATGATTTACAGTGAGAACTAATTTTTGATGTTGCTTTATCATCCAATAAATTCCGAATTTGAGTATTTAACTCTTCAGCTGACAATATCTCATACTTTTGTCGCTGTAATGTAAAAAACTCTCTTACTCCGTCGCAATAAATTTCTTTTTCGTCATCCATCACAATACCTCCTGGATAATCGTCATCAACCAACCCTGTTTTTAAGGTTCTTTTAAACACCCTGTATATAATAGCATAAATATAATATAAGTCAAGGGGAATAAGGCGTGGCATACGTCATAAATAACCCGATAATTAAAAAAGGCGCCATAGCGCAATAATCAATTAGAAGAGTTTAATCTGGTGGGGCTTAATTAACCAGGTTTTAACAATATACAAGATAGACATGCAGGAAGAATCAGAAATCCATGATATAATTGTATGTAATATAAAGTGATATTATTATGCCGAGAATAGAAGAAATGACACCGGTGCCTGGGATGTATCCAGAGGACTTACAGGGCCAAGATGGGGAGAATAAAAATCCATGGTCTATGCTTGAAAATCTAGCGCATGATAAGCCAGCCTACACTATAGACGACGAAGGTAATTATCACTATAAGCAAGCAGACGCAATGAACCGTTTTTCTAGTTTAGTAAAACAAGCGCAAAAAGACGGCGACACCACAAAAGCAAATTATTACGAAGATTTTATGCGAAATACTCTGCAGGACAATCCTATAGAGATAACTGAAGAAGATTTTAATCGCTTAAGTGATGACGGCAAGCTCAAGTTCTTTCGTCTGAGTGGATTGCAAGCAAAATTAAATGGTGATGAAGAGGCGCTGCAAAAATGTAAACAACAATATAACGAGTTGGCGCAGAGACTTAGTGATGACGATGTCGGAAATAACGTAGGGCAATCACCAGAAAATAAACCATTGAATCAGAGAGTACATTTTGGTCTTTCTGACACAAAGGCCAGAGCATTACTAGTTTCTGCTATGGAGATTACACCACATACAGGGTATTTACCAAGTGAAAGTTCAATTTACTATACATTCTCCCATGAATTGCCAGATGGTATGGAACGAAAAAAGCCAACAGGTTATGATGAGTTTGGAATAAACTTTTTCAAAAAACAAATGCCAAACTATAATGGATCGGCTTCAAGCCTAAAGGAATTATTTACTAGTGAAGAATATAAAGCTTTGACGTCACATTGTATTTATCCGCAAAGCGAGGGTGGCGATAAAACACTTGATGAAGCTATGGGTTTTATTCACTGCATAAATCCAAACAAGCGTGGCAATTTTGGTGGCCAAGATAAAATTGATTGTAGGTTCTATCTTTGCCCTAGGCCAGAAAATTTAGTACCTATTATGAATGCTTTCGTGCAAAAAAGCGATGAGGCAGATTTACCTTATTATTTTAAGTTCAGCACTGATCCTAATCGTAATGATAAACTGGTAATTTATTCCAGCGATGAAATGGCTGAGAAGCATCTATCTACGCTCGAAAAAATACAAAATGAACACCCAGAATGGTTCGAGGGATTAGGAAAAAATCCTTTATGGGGCGTTATCGAAAATGCAAAAGGTGTCTATTATGGGGCGGAGCCGCAGGCTAGTGGCAAAGATAGTTATGGTGGCAAAAGGGCGAAGATATTTAGTAACGCTTTGTCCGAATGGAGACAAGAGTTTGGGATAGTGGCAACTGCTAAAAATTATGAGGAATTAATAAAAAATGAAAACATATCAGATAAGCAAGTACAAAGGTTTAAAGTTCTTTTTGCAGACGCTTGTCGAAAAGAAGGTATAACTCCCCAAAATTTCGCTACTGCTCGATAGTGCATAAAAATGTAAGTCTTGCGAATCAATATGGAATTTATCTTCATTTTTCGGACAAGATTTATGGTTAGGGATTTAACCGACAAAATTATAGAGGTAAATTACGGTTTTCGGCATGTTTTTATCGCAAAAATGGTATAAAAATAGCCCTCTATTTTTGCGAGGGATTTAACAGGCACTTACAGATTACGAAATAGTTGAAAATTATTTTATAACCCGCTTGGTGGGCGAAGAGGGACTTGAACCCTCACAGTATTGCTACTAGTAGATTTTGAGTCTGCCGCGTCTACCAATTCCGCCATTCGCCCGAATCTCTTACATTGTATCATAAACTGACGAAATATGCTATAATTAGCCTATGGATGCTAAAGACGGTGGGCAGACTTCTGACTTGCAAAGGCAGGCGGCTTCCGCAATCGCTAGAAAAAAGGTTCTGGCGGCTTATGCTGGTGCTGCCAAAAAAGCTGCTGATGCCGCTGCGAGCAAAAATAATTCTCGTTTGAAAG
>JAFWMO010000013.1 GCA_017510705.1 Candidatus Saccharimonadota bacterium | reverse complement strand
TTGAATAACTCAGGTTACTATGGTGTTTTTTGGTCTAACACTGTAAATAACGGTACTTATACTTACTATCTAGGGTTTAACGATACGTTTGTCAACCCTGTTAGTCTTAGCAATAGGTTCTTTGGTAGATCCGTCCGCTGCCTAGTTCTTATCCCAATACCGAAGATAAAGGTTTTGTCTATAGCCCACTATTCTTCGTCCGCGGAGGGAATATATTCTCTCATACCTTATATTATGCAGGTTACAACGGTGGCTACTGGTCTAGTACTGTACATGCTGGCACCAATGCCAATAACTTGAGTTTCAATAGTGGAGGGCCTAATACGCAGAATGATTATGGTCACCGCAACGGATTTTTTCTCCGTTGCGTAGCCTGTATCCCAATACTGAAGATAAAGGTTTTGTCTATAGCCCACTATTCTTCGTCCGCGGAGGCTTCATCATCAGTTGCACTTTGAACCGCGCAGGTTACACTGGCTACTATTGGTCTAGCACCGTGCAGTCCGTTACCAACGCCCGTAACTTGTCTTTCAATAATGATGGTTATGTTTCCGATACGCAGTATATCAGCTACCGGCTCAACGGCTTTTCTCTCCGCTGCCTAGCCCAATCAGAGCCACCGGAGATAAGGGTTTTACTGCTAGGCCCCTATTCTTTGTGCGTGGAGGGAATCTTACCGTTAATTTATCGTATGTTGGCATATTACAGTACACTGGTGATTTTGGTCGTTATTGGGCCGGCACGAATAAATCAAAAACGAATGCATTTTGCATAGAATTAGATAGTGCCGATGTTGAATTTGGAGATGTTCTACGAAACACTGGTAGATCTCTCCGCTGCGTAGTACCAAGGCAGAGACCAAGGACTATTTGTTGCTCCTTTATACTTCAACCGGGCGGGCTACGTGAGCTCGGATGCTTTGAATAGCCCAGGCTACTACGGGTACTTCTGGTCTAGTACTATTGGCAGTAGCTCCGTCGCTTACCTCCTGGCCTTCTACAGCACAAACGTCGTTCCTGCCCTCAGCAACAATAGGTACTACGGCTGGACCGTCCGCTGCATGGTCCTGGCAGTTTTATCCCAATACCGAAGATAAAGGTTTTGTCTATAGCCCACTATTCTTCGTCCGCGGAGGCTACATCTACACTCGCACTTTGGACTACGCAGGTTACTATGGCAACTATTGGTCTAGCACCGTGCAGTCCGTTACCAACGCCCGTCACTTGGCTTTCGGTAGTGGTGGTTCCTATCCGCAGTATAACACCACCCGGCGCAACGGATTTTCCCTCCGCTGCCTACCCTATTTCAACTTTTTCCTCAAAATCTCTTGCACGGCGGATGGGTTAGCTTTGCCATGGGATTCTTTCATCACTTGCCCCACTAGGAACCCAATCACTTTTTCCTCGCCAGCACGAAAATCATCTTGCGCTTTCTTCGTCTCTGGCTTAGCAAGCACAGTGTCTACAATTGCCTCTAGTGCGCCGAGGTCATTTTCTTGGACCAGCCCTAGTTCTTTTGCGATATTTTTAACGCCACGCCCTTTCATCTGCGGGTCAAAGAGGCGGAGGAATACTTCCTTAGTAGCAGTAGAGCTAAGCTCTTTTTTGTCATTCATTTCAGCAAGTTCAGATAGCTCCGCGGCGGTCGGCAAATCGTTCAAATATTCTGCAGACTTTTCCTCTGCGAGCAGCACCGACGCAAACAAATTAGAAATATTCTTCGCATACTTTGCATCTATTTCCCCCAACTTACTCATAAGCGACGGGTAGTCTAGCAACACTTCCAAAGTATCATCCGCAATAATCCCAGCGAACTTTTTGCGATAATTACTTGGCATCATTGGAAGCTTTGCGGATTCAGCATCAATAAATTCTTGCGACAAATTAATCGGTGGTAAATCCGGCTCTGGCATATAACGATAATCTTTGGCTTCTTCTTTAGAACGCTGACCAGTAGTTTCACCAGTCGCATCGTTCCAACCACGAGTTTCTTGAATTACTTTTTCGCCAGCGTCAAGGAGTTTGCTCTGGCGCTTGATTTCATATTCCACCGCGCGCTCCACGCTCCTAAACGAATTCAAATTTTTCACTTCTGCACGCTTGCCAAGTTCCTTAGAACCTTCTGGTGCAATTGACACGTTTACGTCAAAACGCATATTGCCGTTATAAAGATCTCCATAAGTCACTCCAGCAAAACACATTAGTCTCCAAAGTGCCTTACAATAATCGTGCGCATCTTTAGCAGAATGCATATCTGGCATTGAAACAATTTCAATCAGTGGCGTATCTACACGGTTTAAATCCACCAAGCTATACGAATCAAAATGTGTTAGTTTTCCGGCATCACCCTCTAGGTGTGCATGCTCAATTCGCACGCGCTCACCAGATGGAAGCTCCACCCAGCCCTCACCGATAATTGGATGATAAAACTGCGTAATTTGGTAACCTTTTGGTGAATCTGGGTAGAAATAATGCTTACGGTCAAAGCGAGAAGAAGCATTAATCTCGCAATTCATAGCGCGACCGGCCAAAATTGCAAGGCGAATCGCTTCACCGTTTAATCTAGGAAGCATACCAGGAAGTGCATAGTCTACTGGAGAAACACAAGAGTTTGGTTCCTTGCCACGCGCATCATTATCTACTTCAGAAAAAAGTTTGGTTTTGGTGCGGAGTTGTACATGGCATTCAATACCGATAGTTGGGATGTATTTCATTAGATCGCTCCTAAATCTTTAAGTGCTTGTTTGTAAATAGAAAGTGCGGTTGACGCCTGTTTGTAACCGATTTCAAGATCAGACTCATGTGCTATGGCGTTACGAAGTTTATGCGCGCGCCACACGGCATTAATATCGGAAAATTTATCGCCAGAACGCTTGAGTCTATCTCCCATTGTCTTGCCAGGAGTGCCCATTTCGTGCAAAGCCTTGTCTAGTAATTTGTCTGCCTCAATAATTACTGCGGTAAAACTTGATGTATTTTCCTTGCTAAGTTTATTTTCAATAGCCAAAAACTTTGCTTGGTATGCTTCCATATCAAAATGATGACCGCGTTTGCCAGTCAATAATATAGCCACAAATATAAATATAGCCACAATTAATATTGCGAATATAAATATTACTACCCCACCATCCATTACATTAGCTCCTTAGAAAATTCAATTAATGATTTATCGCTACGACGAGGACCCACGAGTTGCAAGCCGATTGGAAGACCATTAGAAGTCTCTCCAGCTGGGATAGCAAGGCCGGGCACACCGGCAAGATTGAGTGGCACACTCATCACATCTTCTAGATACATAGACACTGGATCATTTACTTTTTCGCCAAGTTTAAAAGCTGGGTTTGGCGCAACTGGAGTTAGGATAAAGTCGCATTTTTTGAAAGCCTCTTCGTATTCTTTTACGATCAAAGTTCTGGCTTTTGCCGCCTTCAAGAAATATGCATCATAAAATCCAGAAGAAAGCACAAAGTTACCTATCATAATACGGCGCTTGTTTTCTGGCATAAATCCTTCACTACGAGTATTTTTGTATAAGTCATCTAGATTATCGGATTTTTCCGAACGAAACCCATAGCGCACGCCATCATAGCGAGACAAATTAGAAGCAATCTCTGCTGGCACTATAATATAATATGCCGCGAGCGCATACTTTAGAGCTGGCATTTCTAGCTCTACAATCTCATACCCTTTTTTCTCCAGTTCCTCACATTTGTGCTCGAGACACTTTTGGATTTCACTATCCTTCAAATAAAAATCTTTGATAATGCCTATTTTCTTGGCTTTCTTTATTTCGCTATCGTTGTAATAATCAGGGAGTGTAGTTAGATCTTTTGGATCTTGGCCAGAAGCTACAGACATAAGAAGACTCATGTCGTCTGGAGTTTTTGTAAAGAAGCCAATACAATCAGTGGAAGACGCCATTGCTACCACGCCATAACGCGAGACGCAACCATAGGTAGGCTTCAGGCCATATACTCCGTTAAAAGATGCTGGCTGGCGAATTGAGCCACCAGTATCGGTACCAGTTGCAAATTCTACAATATCTAGTGCTACCGCCACCGCAGAGCCACCAGAAGAGCCACCCGCTACCCGCTCTTTATCGTAGGCGTTAAGCGTTGGCCCAAAATACGAGCTTTCGGTAGACGAACCATGTGCGAACGCGTCCATATTAGTGCGCCCAATCATAATTGCGCCTTCGGCTTCAAGTTTTTCAACTGCAGTTGCAGTAACTGGTGAAGTAAAACCCTCTAGAATATGCGCAGACGCAGTAGTCTCGCCTTCCGGGCTAAGAAAATTGTCCTTTAGTGCGTACGGCACACCCGCAAGGCGGCCAACTTTTTCGCCACGGGCAATTTTTGCATCAATCTCAGCTGCTTTTTTTAGTGCACCTTCTTCATTGATAAAAGTAAAGATATTATAATCTTCAAAATGTTTTGCTTTTTCTAAAGCATCCTTTACGAGCCTTGTGGCGGTTACGGTTTTGTTTGCAGTTTTCATTATAATACTTTTGGCACCTTTATTTGATTATCTTTTTCTTCTTTGGTGAGGGCGAGAAGCTGCTCGCGCGTAGCATCCTGCGGCAAGATTTCGTCTTCACGCCAAACATTTTCCATCTCAAAAACTTGGTAGGTTGGCTCCGCATTGTCTGTGTTTAGCTCATCTAGTTGTGAAATGTATTTGATAATTCCCTCCAGGTCTCCGCCAAGCTTTTCAATTTCTTCTTCAGAAAGTGAAAAATCAGACAAATCAGAGAGATGCAAAATATCCTCGCGTTTTATTTCCATAAATAAAATTATATCAGTTATTTAACATTTTTAAAGAGGATTTTTTTGACATAATTTATGATTGGTTTTGCTTCTTCTAGATTCAAGAAATAGCTGGCAACAATATACGCAATCACGGACACGCACGAAATTAGCAAGAATTTAGGAATTGTGCTCATTAGCGAATTGTCTACTGCTAGTAGTGGGAAAAACTTTACCATAGAAAATGCTACGCACCCAGCAATAAGTGTTGCAAAACACATTCTAATTGTTGCTCGCCAAAATTCTTTGTTAAGTAGTGCACTATTGGACCGTTTCTGCAAAATAAATAGCAAAATTGCAATCTCAATCACTGCGCCAAGCGACTGCGCCCAGCCCAAACCATCCACGCCCCATCCAAGATAATAAAACCACACAGACATCAGTATCGTAAGACCAATTGCCACAATTGACACGCGAAATGGCGTTTTGGTGTCTTGGTAGGCATAAAACCCACGGGATGCAATATGAAAAACGCTCCGTGCAAAAATTGCCACGCAGAGAGTGCCAAGAATTGACGCAATCGTTCCGTTACTATCGTTATTTCCAACGTTAGAAATAAAACTCACTACATAGCCTCGTGCAAAAAACGCAATAATTGCCACTGGCATAGAAATCCAGGTAATCGTGCGGAGTGCCTTTCTGAATGTATTATAAAATTCGCGTTTGTCGCCCTGGCCCAATTCTTCTGTGAGCTTCGGAAAGAATGCAGTAGAGATCGCCACGCCGATCAAACTCACTGGCATTTGGTGAAGCGTGGACGCTTGGTTAAACGACCTCACTGCTCCTGCGCCCATTCTAG
Source organism: Candidatus Saccharimonadota bacterium (assembly GCA_017510705.1). Lineage (GTDB taxonomy): Bacteria > Patescibacteriota > Saccharimonadia > Saccharimonadales > Saccharimonadaceae > Nanosyncoccus. The sequence goes on along the minus strand of JAFWMO010000013.1, from coordinate 12,054 downwards.
ACGAAAGGTTGGTATTTACCACGCCATCAATATAGTCAATTCCCTGGTCCAAAGAACGAGGTGGCAAAAGCTTCAAAATTGTCTTAAATCCTTGGTTTTTCCAATTAATCTTAAACCTATAATCAAAACCGAGCCCGAATAGCCCTATGAGAGACACGATTAATTGTAGTACTGCGCCCAGTATTACACCTAGTGCCACACCCATGATGCCGCCTTCAAATATTTGTACTCCAAATAAGTTTATCCCGCCAGTAAACCAAGTGATGCCAATAATAATGCCTATATTATATATAGCTGGCGCAAACGAATAAAACACAAATCTTCCCACCGCCTGTTGTATTGACGTAATCACCGTGGCGATACTAAATAAAAACGGGTTTATCGCAATCACACGCGTCATATTAATTGCTAGAATCATGCCGGATTCATCTAGCCCAGGACTTACCACATAGCGAATCAAAGGATCGGCAAAAATCATAATTAATATGCTAGCAATAAGCGTAAGTAATGCCAACAAATTTAGAAGACTAGAAGAGCATTCCCATGCTGATTTCTTGTTGCCGCTTGCGAGGCGTTGGTTGAAAACCGGTATAAACGAAACAGATAATGCGCCAGATGTCAAAATAAAAAACATAAAATCTGGAATCGTAAATGCCGCCGTGTAAGCATCAATGCCAGTTGGGTAAGTACCAAGATAATATGAATTCAGAAGACGATCGCGGAAAAGTCCGAGCAAAGCCGACACGAGCGTAGAACTAGCCAGTACAATCGCTGCAGATTTTACAGACAAACGCATATTGGCGAGTTGCACAACCGACTTAAAACGGAATTTTCTCATAAACACATTATAGCACGCTTTTTTGTTTCAAAAAGTATCCCGTGCTATAATTAAATACGAAATGAAAAATACTTTTCGTGAACTTACTTTGGAAGAATTTGAGACTTTTGCGGATGAGTGCCCTTCCAAAAATTACATGCAGAGCCCTGCTATGTATAATCGCTATCAAAAAATCGGTCGCGAATGTTATTTGCTTGGGTTACTAAATGGCGACAAGGTTGTAGTTGCCGGTATCGCCAGTGTTATTTACGAACGTTTTGGCCAAAAAATTTTTACTTTTTCGCGTGGGCCACTTACCATGGATGCCAAAAACACCAAGCCTTTTACAGACTTCCTGGATAATTGTAAAACTTTCTTAAAATCAAAACATGGCATGGTGCTCCAGATTTCGCCAAATATTTTAGTAGATGAAGCTCCAAAAGATTTCACCAGCGCACTAAAACAACATCACTTCAAAGATCTTGGAGAATACGAGCAGGTCAAATGGACCTATGCTCTTCCTTTTGATAAAATAGAAAATCTACCAAAAGCTGTGCCAGGCGAGCCAGACGAAGCCGCCGAACAAATCTTGCTCCGCAGTTTTAGAAAAGATCACCGTTATACTATTCGCTATGCCACCGAACGTTATAATATCAACGTCCGCAAACTAGATGTTTCTGAATATAATATATTGCTTAAAATGATTGAGGAGTCTGGCAAGGTCCACGGCTTTGTTCCGCGCGATCTCAAATTTTTTGAGCAACTTGCTGATGCCTTTCAAGATGATGTCGTGGCAATGGTAGCCGAGCTTCCAGATGGCACGCCGATTGCCGCCGCTTTCTTTATATTATATGGTGATGAAATTATTTATCTTTCTAGTGGTCTTTCGCGCGAGCACAAAAAACTTGGTGGCCCGCACCTTATTCAATGGACTATGATTAAATATGCTTATGAACATGGCTACAAAAAATATAATTTTTGGGGCACCAACCCAGATCCAGAAAACGGCGTGTTCAAGTTTAAGCAAGGTTTTCATGGCGAAATTGAAGAATTTGTCGGTACTTTTGCCGCCGGTCTTTCCCCGCTCGGAAAGATCTATCTAAACAAACTTCACTACGCCAAGCAACGTGATTTATAAGGAGCAAAATGATTTTTACCACATTAGAAGAGTCAGAGTTTACCAAATTTGAACAACATAATAAATATGGTAACTTTTTTCAATCCATCCCCCGCGCCAAGGTTCGCAAAAAAATGGGCTTTAATACTTTTCTCGTTGGAGTAAAAGACGACAAAAAGATTTTGGCCGCGGCGTTAATCATAGAACGCGAAAACGAAGCTCTGCTCCAGCTCGGTCCAATTCTAGATTATGATGATTTAAAGCTACTTGATTTTTTCCTTACCGAAATCAAGAAATTTGCGCGTGAGCACGGATTTATAAAATTAGAAATTTTTCCACCGCTTTTACTTGCTACGCACGAGCAAGACGGCAGCATTATCAAAAGTTATGATCGTACCAAAATTTTTGATATATTCAAAAAGCATGGCTACAGACACGAAGGTTTTACTACCAAGGTAGAAAACAAAGCCAATCGCTGGATGTTTGTAAAAGATTTAAGTGGCATTAAAGACATTCGCGAAGCTGAGCTCACCATGAATAGTAGCACGCGCAAAAAGCTCCACAAAACTCGTCGCGAACTAGACATCAAAGTACTGAAAGATAAAAGTGAGCTAAAGGAGTGGCTTGAATCTTTGAAGGAAAGTGATCTAAGAAATGGCGTCAAAACTCGTGACGTTAAATATTACGAAGATTTATGGGATGCCTTTGGGGATGATGCTGTTTTTGTGGAAGCGCGCAGAAAAGACAATGGCGAACTCGTATCTAGCGAAGTAGATATTTTTCATCCAAACGAAATGGTGGCTTTCACTGCTGGTACCATAGAAAAAAACAAGCATTTCAATGGTTCCACTGCAATTAAAGGTTGGAATATTGAAGAATGTTTGCGTCGCAAAAAGACCAGAATGAATTTATACGGTATGGCGGGTGATTTTTCGCCGAGCAATCCTCTTCTCTTTTTCAAAGCTGGCCTCGGTGGCGTTACCGAAGAATATATCGGCGGTTTTGAATTAGTTTTAAACAAGAAAAAACTTTTGTTAAACAAAATTCGTCGTCGCGTTAAACGAGTTATGCTATAATATATATAATATGAAGAAAAAAGCAGATGTAATTTTGCCGTCCAAGAAGTCCAAAAAGATCAAGGCCGAAAAAGCCGAGAAAACTTCAAAAGCTCCTCGGAAAAAGGCTAATTTATACACTAATCTCAGCTACAAGCACAAAGCCAAAAAAGAGGCTAATGCTCGCCGTCGTGCCGAGGAACTAGCCAAGCTTCCAAAAGAGCCAGTCAAAAGATTTTTTGCACGCCTCCACCCAAAGCGTGTTTTCAAATGGTGGTTTTCTTGGCGTGGCCAAAAAGCCATTCTCAAATTCTTTGCAGCCTGTATTCTTATTGGCATTATTTTTATCGGCGGTCTTTTCTTGTACTACAAAAAAGACCTTGACGAAATTCGCCTAGACCAAATGAATATTTCCGAGACCGTAAATACTTACCTAGATAGAAATGGCGAAGTTTTGTGGAAGGATACCGGCAACGACAATTACCGTCTCGTAGTTAATGCCGAAGATATCCCAGAAAATATGCGCAATGCCACTATCGCTATCGAGGACCGTAGCTTTTATAGCCATATCGGTGTAGATTTCTTTGGGCTTGCTCGTGCATTTATTAGCACTGTCACCGGCAAACAAGTTCAAGGTGGTTCCACCCTCACTCAGCAGCTTATCAAACAAGTCTATTTTGCCGACGAAGCTCAAAGCGCCAACCGTGGTGGTATTTCTCGCAAGATCAAGGAGCTTATCCTAGCTATTGAGCTAGAAAAAATGTATTCCAAAGACGAGATTCTTACCATGTATTTAAACCAATCTCCATACGGCGGTCGTCGTAATGGCGTAGAATCTGCTGCGCAGACTTATTTTGGTAAACATGCCAAAGATCTTACCCTTGCCGAATGTGCCCTCCTTGCTTCCATCCCAAACAACCCAGCAATTTTCAACCCATATAATCCTTATGGCCATGAAGAATTACTCTGGCGTCAACATTACACGCTCGACGTGATGGCAGAAATGGGCTTCATTACTAAAGAAGAAGCTGAAGAAGCCAAACAAGTTGCAATCCTAGACACCATCAAGCCAGAATCTAGCCAGTATGCCGACGCCAAAGCTCCGCACTTTGTGCTAGAAGTCCGCAAACAGCTAGAAGACAAATACGGCATTTCTACTATGCGTGCCGGTGGTTGGACCATCAAAACCACGCTTGATCTCCGCGCGCAGAAAATTGCCGAAGAAGCTGTAGCTACTGGTATGGCTTACAGCTACATGAACGGCACCGACAATATGGCTTTGGTCTCTCTCGATGTGGAGACTTCTCAAGTTATCGCTATGGTTGGTTCAGCAGATTTCTCCAACCCTACCTACGGTGAGCTCAATGTTACTACCGATTCATTGATCGAGCCAGGTTCTTCTATCAAGCCAATCCTAGACTATTCCCCACTCTTTATGCAACGCGAAGGCATCAATTATGGTCCAGGCACCATCCTTCGTGACGAAAATATTGACTCCATCTATTGTGCTGGCGCTGGTCCAGGTTGTACTCTCCAAAACGCATCCGGCCAGGGTTTCCATGGCAATGTTACCATTCGCTACTCACTTGGGCACTCGCTAAATATCGCTGCGGTCAAGGCGCTGTATATTAATGGTATTGATAATTCTCTCAATATCGCACATGCACTTGGTGATGTATCTTATTGTGCAAATCGCGACAACTACGGTCTTTCTATTGCTATCGGTTCAGGTTGTGGCATCCGCATGGTGGAGCATGCCAATGCCTACGCATCCCTTGCTCGTGGTGGTTCATTCAAAGATATCTCCTATATTCTGGAAGTCAAAAATTCCACTGGCGACGTAATTGAATCCTGGAAAGACACTCCTGCTACTCGCGTAGTAGACGACCAAGTTGCCTACATGGTCGCCAACATTCTTGGCGACACTACCGCTCGCTACGACAACGGTGTTGGTTTTGTAGTTCCAGACGTCTGGACCGCCACCAAGACCGGTACCACCACTACCCAAAACGCAGCTGTGGTTAAGGACTCTTTGATCGAGAGCTTCTCTACCGCCGTTTCCACTTTCGTTTGGAACGGCAATCACGACGGTTCCGGTTTTTCTGCACCAATGGGCGAGCCAGTTCGTTATGCAGTTGGCACTTACATGGAACGCGTTCACAAAGAAGTCTATCTGCCGGATGGCAAATGGGCTCCTGGCAACCAGCCAGTGCAGCCTGCCGGCATCAAGACTCTCACCGTCAATGGCAAGACAGATATTTGGCCGAGCTGGTTTGATGCCGCCAAGAACTCCGGCGTAGCTAAGGAGTCTCTTACGTTCAACCGCTACAACCACCTTTTAGCTAGTAGCTGCACAAACGAAGCCTACAAAATCCAAGTAGAAGTCACCAAAGTTACCGATCCACTTACCGGCAAAGAAAATTACAATGTTCCAGAGCCATACAATCGCGAAGTTTCAGATACTTGTGATTATGTTCCTCCCCAAATTTCCGTATCAAGAAGTGGCGACAAAATTATCGCTTCTATCACCAAAGGCTCCTACCCTATCACTGGCTACACAATGTATGTGAATGGCGAAGATAAGGGCAGTTTTTCTGTTGGCGCTGGCGGCGTAGTTAACGATTTCACCTTGAAAGGCACTGAGACTTCCGTACGCCTAACTATTTCTGATTCCGCTGGTTACTATGCTTCCAATGAAATCACTCTCACACCCGCCCCAACTCCAGACAACTAGTTTCGCCTAGTAGGTTTTGCAAAAATCATTTTTCCGGCCGAAGTTTCGTGGAATCTCACAAATTCCACAGTAATTTCTTTGCCAATTTTATTTGCTGCGCTATCTACTACTACCATTGTTCCGTCCGGCAAGTGTCCCACGCCTTGTCCACGGCCAGAACCTTTTTCCATAATCAGAAGTTTGATTTTTTCGCCAGGCAAAAACTCACTTCTCACCGCCAACGCCAAGTCATTGATGTTTAATGTATTAATTTTTTCTGCGTCTGCCACCTTGATAAGATTGTAATCCAGTGTTAGTACTGTGCCTTTATTCTGCTTGGCATATTTCAATAATTCTTCATCAACTTTTTTGCGTCCATCACCATCATCAAAAACTTCAGTATTCACTTCTATCACACGTTCAAGCTCCGCCGCTACTTCTAGACCAGCTCTAGCGCGATTGCGTTTTTCACTGTCTTTGCCGTCTGCTAAAAGTTGCAGTTCTCTTAGCACGCTTTTTAATATTATTAAATCTCCGTCAATAAAACCGCTTCTTGCTATATTCAAAATTCGCCCGTCAATTAGTGCCGACGTATCCACGTAGATTTTCCTTTTGCTATTTAGTGTTGGCTTGTATTTTCGCACTATCAAAATTGTAGTTTCTGCCAAAATCAAAAGCACTACTATCAAAATAAATAATTCCATAAAGATTATTGTATCAAATCTTCACCAAAATTTACAGCGTGCCTGTGGTTCTCTTCCAAAATGTCCTGGTATTTTGCTATCAATTTATCTCGTCCTAGCACGCCAGCCACGTCCATTGCGATATCATATCTAGACGCCGCATTACGACGTAACATTTCAAATGGCGTAGTGGTAGAACCTTCTTCATTATAGCCATGCACGCGTAGCCTCCTACGTTCCGTATAATTTTCAAAAATGTTTTCCAAAGTTTCCGGGTAGCCGTGAAAACTTGCAATAATTGGATGATGCTCGGTAAATAGTTCCATGAATTTTTCTCGCGATAATTTATTATTGCAAAAACCAATCCCGCGATACGCGAGCGCCGCTATGTTTATAATTCTAAGCTTCACTCCCGGCAAATCTTCACGAATTATTTTTGCAGCCTCTATAATTTCCCTCATTGCAATATCACCCGCTGCCGCTAGTACAAAATCTGGCTCCGCGTCCGAATATTCTGATAGTATTGCCGCACCGCCATTTTTGATTTCATTTTCTGCAAATTCTTTGTCTGCAAATCTTGGTGCCGGTGCTTTATTAAATGTTGTAAGGTTCACAACATTTTCAGAATTTATCATGTATTCATACGTGGCTTCTGCTGCCGCATCATCCATTGGAAAAATACAATTCGCTAGCCCAGACGGCACACTAAGGAGCGTAGAAATTAACGCCGGCGATTGATGCGTGTAGCCGTTGTGATCTTGCCGCCAACAGGTAGACGTAGAAAGTAAGTTCACTGCTGGTAGCACTGGTCGCCAGCTCACTTGTTTTGCTTGTTTGATAAACTTTATTTGTTGCAAAAGTTGCGCAGTGATGATTGAGAAAAACGCCTCATAGCTACCCATCATGGCTTTTTCGCCGTTCATTAGGTGCCCGGTCATCACCGAGAATAGTACATTTTCGGATAGCATTTCTACGATACGTCCGTTTGGTGACTCTGGTAAATCCCAAGTCTTTTGTTCTAGACTTCCCCACGCCCGCTTCTCCACTTCAAAAATTTCATCAAATTTGTTTGAAGTAGTTTCGTCTGGCGAAAAGAAATAAAAATGCGGATCTTCTTTTAGTGTTTTTGCTAGCAAATTCCCAATTTTCTCGGCTGGGCTGTATAGTTCGTTAGACATTCACCACCTCCCCATAAGATTTCAGCCATTCTTCTAGCGCGCGTAGCTCGCCACCATCACTCGCCGGATTTTTTAGTGGAACTTGGTGTGCTTCGTGATGACGATTCGGCCCGGTCTCGCCTTTTTCGGTTTTCAAAATATAAAACGGACTTTCCGTATCAGAATTCAACGCTTTTTGGAAAACTTCCGGGTCGTCTCCTTCAATCCAAATTGGCGTCATGCCAAACCCGCGTACCATTTCGTTGAGTTCACGTTCGGATTTTCTAGCATAGATAGATGGTGCCGAAATCTTGTATCCATTTAGATGCAAAATCGGCAAAATTTTGCCATTTTTATCGCCGTCCAGTAGATTATGCAGGTTCAAAGAATCTATTGCCGTGGCAGTTTCTAGCTCGCCATCTCCTATCAAGACTGCAATAGTTTTTTCTGGATGCCCTAGTGTCATACCGTATGCGTTTGCCAGTGCATAGCCTAGTTCCCCACCTTCTGTAATAATACCTGGCGTAAATGGACTAGCGTGCGACGGAAATCCATCTGGCCACGAAAAGTTTTTGCAAATATACGCTATTCCTTCGGCGTCTACTTTTGCGCGTGGATCTATTTTTTCTAGCTCACCATCTACAAATAAATTTGCTTGGAGCGCCGGAAATCCATGCCCCGGCCCCAGCACAAACAAAAAATTTGGGTTATCTCGGAAAAAGTATTTCAAATTAGCATACGCCACATTTATACCATGGCACGTCCCCCAGTGTCCGAGCAACCTCGGTTTGATATCGCTAAAATCTAATGGTCGTGTCAGCAAAAAATTATCCTTTAAATAAATCTGTGCCACAGAAAGATAATCGCACATCCGAATCCTCTTGCGAATTTCTTCAAAATCAAGAGCGCCCACGCTTTCCATAATTTAATTATAACATAACTTCTTTGATCTTATTGATTTCGTCGCGTAAGAGCGCGGCCTTTTCAAACTCAAGATTCGCTGCGGCGAGCTGCATTTCGGAAGATAATTGTTTTACCAGATTTGGCAATTCGTCTTTTGGCACTCTTTTAATATCAAGTTTATTTTCTACTTGTTTTTCTGGAATAATTGCACGAAGCCCTAGCGACACTTCTTTTTTGATGGATGTCGGTGTAATGTTGTGTTCTATATTATATTCATTTTGGATTTTGCGGCGACGATTGGTTTCGGCTATAGCTTTTTCCATACTTTCAGTAATAAAATCTGCGTACATTATCACCTTGCCCTCTTCGTGACGAGCGGCCCGGCCGATAGTCTGGATAAGCGCTGATTCGCTCCTTAGAAACCCTTCCTTGTCCGCATCCAGAATCGCTACTAGCGAAACCTCCGGCAAATCCAATCCTTCACGCAAGAGATTAATCCCAACCAGCACATCATAGACACCTTCACGAAGATCGCGCAAAATATCACCGCGTTCAAGCGTATCAATATCAGAATGAATATATGCGGTCTTTACACCACGTTCTTTCAGATGGTCTGTGAGGTCTTCCGCCATCCGCTTAGTAAGAGTCGTAATCAGAGTGCGCTGTCCTTTGGCAATACGTTTATCAATTTCCTCCATCAGGTCGTCAATCTGCCCTTCAGATTTTCTTACTTCTATTTCTGGGTCTAGAAGCCCAGTTGGGCGAATCACCTGCTCGGCCGGTTTTGGTGAATTTTCTAATTCATATTCGCCCGGAGTCGCAGATACATAAATCACTTGGTTGATATGTTTCCTAAATTCGCCGTAAGTTAATGGGCGGTTGTCTAGTGCGCTTGGCAACCTAAAACCATAATCCACTAGTGTCATTTTTCGCGCATGGTCACCGTTGTACATTCCGCGCACTTGCGGCAAAGTCATGTGGCTTTCGTCCACAATCATCAAATAATCTTTCGGGAAAAAATCCAGAAGCGTGGCTGGTGGCTGCCCAGGTTTTCTCCCATCTAGGTGTCTAGAATAATTTTCAATTCCCTTTACGAATCCTGTGCTTTCTAGCATCTCCAGGTCATATTTGGTACGTTGTGACAATCTTTCGGCTTCTAGATATTTGTCGTGCTCCTTAAAGTATGCTAGTCTTTCATCAAACTCTGCCCGGATGGTCTCCAAGGCTTTTTCTAGCTGGTCTTTTGGTGTAGCGTAATGTGTGTTTGGGAAAATATGTACACGCCCTGGTCTTTCCCGTACCTCAAATGTTAGCGGATCTACAATTTTGATGTCTTCCAAATTGTCAAACCCAAATTCAAATCTATAGGCGTATTCCCCATTCGCTGGAAATAGATCTATGGTATCTCCCATTACGCGGAAATTTCCCCGCTCAAACGCGAGATCATTTCTGTGATACTGTATTTCTACTAGTTTTCTGATAAAATCCGTTTGTGTCATTGTGTCGTTTCTGGCGATTTCAAAAGACATTGCTAGGTAATGCTCTGGTGAGCCAATACCATAAATGCAAGATACACTCGCTACTACAATTACGTCATTCCTGGTAAGCAAAGCTTCCGTTGCGGCGTGGCGCAACCTATCTATCTCGTCATTTATCATAGAATCTTTTTCAATGTATGTGTCGGTAGACGCAATATATGCTTCCGGCTGGTAATAGTCAAAATACGATACAAAATAATGTACTTCATTTTCTGGGAAAAACTCACGCATTTCTGTATAAAGTTGTGCCGCCAAAGTTTTATTGTGTGCCAAGATTAAAGTTGGTTTTTGCACATTCTCTATGATGTTCGCCATGGTAAAAGTCTTGCCACTGCCAGTTACGCCGAGCAATGTCTGTTCGTGCACTCCACCAAAAACACCATCCGTCAGCTGCTTGATCGCAAACGGCTGGTCGCCAGTAGGCTGATATTTAGAGACCAATTTAAATTTTGGCATAACTAAATTATACCAAAAATTGTTGTGTTTTTGGGATTTATGCTATAATGGTTATGTAACATAAACGTAGGACAAAGTGAAAAGTAAACTTATTAAAGGAAGTGTTGTATCCGGTATTCTGGGTATTTTGTGCATCTGCGCTGTGGCGCCAGTTTCTGCTACTTCCTCTACTTCGGTAGAGATAGATTTCACGCTCAATCAATCCCTCACCGCTACACTTTCTAGCAATGATATCTACATCCACGATATCTCGCCAGGTGCTTTTCGCAATAGTAATACTGTTACCTTAAACGTAGAGAGCAACAACCCTACTGGTTATGTGGTATCTGCTGCCGTAGGTGGCAACACCACAGATCTTACCAAGTCTGGCACCGCCGACAAATTCACTAGCATTGCATCAAATGCCGATCTTGCTACCCTCACTACAGATGATACTTGGGGCTATAGCCTCAAGATTGGCACTTCTACCGGCAACGGCACTAGCGTGGCCAAGTCTGGCGACCCAGGTACTTGGTCTAATTACAATGGCCTCACCACCACTGCTAGTCCTATTTTTTCTACTTCGGAGCCTACCATTGCTGGCATTAATCTTCGTATTGCCGCCAAGGCCAGTGATGATATCGAGCCAGGCGAATACACCAATAGCATTAATTTTTCCATTGTCACCAATCTAGTTCCGGTTTCTGCTGCTGATGCTTTTGATGCCGCCGCCGCTTCTAACCCTAATATCACCAAGGTCAACGGTTTCTACAAAATGCAAGATATGACCAGCACTATTTGTAGCAACATCACCACTCCTTCCGCCGCAGATTACAGCGATACTCCAGAGCTTCAGCTTATTGATACCCGTGACAACAAAGTCTATTGGGTAGCCAAACTCAAAGATGGCCACTGCTGGATGACACAAAACTTGGATTTTGATATTCCTACCACCACCCTTACTTCTGCCGATACCGACCTCACCCAGTATGGCGTGGGTGGTTATACTACAGACAATGGCTATTCTCAGTCTGGCACCACTATTTCTTGGGCTCCAGAGCGTGCTACTATTCCGTCTAGTGCTATATCTAGTGGTACTATCACTGGTTGGAACAACGACAACAACAATCCATATTCTGCCGACACCGGCGATTGGTATTGGACCGACACTTGGTATGATAATGCTTGTGCTTCTAGCCCTTGGTGCAACTATCTCACCGGCAACCAAGGCAACAAATTCTCCCAGACTCCATACACCGGCAACGGCACTCATGGTCATGTTGGCAACTACTACAACTGGACTTCCGCCATTGCTTCCAATGATAGCTCGTCGTATACCACTTCCACCATGGATGATATTTCTGCCAGCCCACAAAACTCTGTCTGCCCTGCCGGGTGGAGACTTCCTACTATCTCGTCCAGCGCCAGTGTCGCCCCAGGCTCCACCAACGAGTTCGCCGTATTAAAAGCTCTCTACCCCGCCACCGGAGATAATGGTTTTACTGCTAGGCCCCTATTCTTTGTGCGTGGAGGAGGGGTTGGCATTCGCGTCTTAAATATTGTTGGGTGCGCCGGCATTTATTGGACCAGCACAATTTTATTTTACACCGAGTCCTATCGCGTATATTTTGATGTT
>JAFWMO010000012.1 GCA_017510705.1 Candidatus Saccharimonadota bacterium | reverse complement strand
TGCCTTACCACTTGGCGACGCCCTAAGCTTTTTATATTTTATCACATTGTAAGCAAAAATGCTATAATGGGCGTATGAGCAAGAAAAAAATCTTCACAAAGACTGAACTTCAGAATTTAACTGCAGAAGAAATTATTGATAAAATTCAACACGAAAACTATTCTTTGCTAGATTCATTTGGTGCGGAAGATTTGAGAAAAGAAATGACAAAAGTAGGCGTGGCCTGCAATTCTATTGTGAATTATCTATTTAGTACCACTGGGCTTAGAAAAGAATCAAAAAAGCACGATAAAAAAGCTCGCAAAAAACTTGTGCGAGTATTATCCAAAGTCGCACCTGGCTCATATCACGGTATGCCAAAAAACAACAAAAATGGCATGGTGATTGGCTTTAATCACCCATCGCTAGGCGAAATTGGACGCATTATGACCATGAAGACCGACGCGCTTGGTGATAGAGTTACATGTTTTCCGGTAAATTTACCTTGGTATGAAGCCCTTGCACCAAATTACGACAGAATTAAGCGCCTTGGGTTTATTATTACGCCGACGATCACGCCTTCCACGATGAGAAAAATGGACTTAAAGGAAGGGACTGTACTATACGAAGCCGCAAATCGCATCAAAAAAGAATTTCGCGATATTTATACTAACACGTCGCGCGATATCGTAAAAAATGGTGGTGTGATTTTTGTGGCGCCGTCCGCTACACGCCAAGCAACAGTGTTCAAAAATGAAGATGTCTACGAAAAAGAAGAAGAAATTATCCCAACAATGTCTATGTTGGCGGTTAAACTATTTTCCGATCCGGAGCTAAAATGTGATTTTTTGCCACTTGCGATTTTGCCACCAAAAAATTATAAGCGCGGACTTAACATTGGCAAAAAATATAAATTAATTCCAGGCGAGATGATGACAAGTGATTATATCCGCAAAACTTATTTTAAAGACAAAAATCCAAAACGTCTGGAAGGGTTTGACTACGATTTTCACCAAAGAATTGCCGATAAATTACCAAAAAACATGTGGTATTAGTGTTATAATAAGCATATGGACGATGGGCAATTCTTTTATCATCCTTTGGAAAATATAGAAGACACCGAAGATTTTTATGCCGCAATTAATCGTGAGCATCTCACTAAGGCACTTTCGGATGAGCGCCCGTATACTTATTGGACTATAGAATTATATGATCAAAAGAATGGCATTCGTGGTGGTGGCGGGCTTGGCATTCTTGCCGCGGATACGCGCCGTGTAGCCGAAGAAATGGGCGTACCACTAACTCTCATTACTCCGTTTTATCCATATGAGCCACATCAAAAACTCGAAAATGGCGTGGTGGTAGACGAGCATATTCCAGTAGATTATCACAAATTTGGTTTTAGGTTTATTGATACCGTAAATGTACGTTGCGATGGCAATCTTTGCAAATTGGATGTAATTGAAAAGAAGTTTGACAAAACTAGAATACTTGCCATCACCGAGCCAAACTTTGGCGAGCTTTATTCTGGTATGAGTGGGAGCGATCACCGGCTTTATCAAGAAGTGTCGCTAGGTTTTGGTGGCTACGCTGCGTTAAAATTGCTTGGATTAAAACCGGCAATTATGCAGCTAAACGAAGTAGCGACGTTTTTTGCAGCTCTAGCAAGGCTAGATGAGCTTGCGTCTAACGGTATGGATTTTTATGAGGCGGTAGTTTATACTCGCAAACACACTTTGTATACAAATCATACTTTGGTGCAGGCGGCGGAAGCGGAATTTAAAAAATCACAATTTGAGCGTTTTGTGTTTCCAAATCTTAAATCCCCGGCTGTAAAAAAGTGGCTAATGGACAAATTTGTAAATGAGCGCATCAAACTCTCGTCTGTAACGATCGAGATTGCAGAACTCAGGAGTGGTGTGTCCAAGCTTCATGCCAGAGTGGCAAATTATCGTGATATAGCTGGGAATAAAGTGAAGTTTAAAGCCATAACCAATGGGATTGACATGGAAACTTGGGTGGTGCCAGAGGTTTTGGAGTATTATCGCCGGGCGCAGATTATTGATAAATTTGATTTGCCAACAGAAGATTATATTGAAAAACTTGCTAGTATCGGAGCTGGCAAAATTCGCGAGTTAAAACATACTGGTAGGGAAATTCTAAACAGGGCCCTGATTGGGCGGCCAGATCAAAACGGCAAAGAACTCGTATTCTCTAGCGATGATTTTATCTTTGATTTTAAGCGCAGATTTGTAGATTATAAAAGGCCAGAGCTACCATTTAGTGATCCGGCGAGACTTCGCAAAATTTTGGAAAGTTGCAATGGGCATTATATTTTAACTGGTAGAGTACATACTGGGGACAGCATTATGGCCGGGAAATTACGTCGCGTGCTAGACATTGTAAAAAATGATGAGTATTTGAAGGACCACGTGCATTATATTGCAGATTATGATGAGAGCTTGGCGTATGGGCTTTCTGCCGGTAGCAATGTTGCTATTAATGTGCCGATTGTGGGGCTAGAGGCTTGTGGGACTTCTTGGATGAAAGACGTTGCGAATTTGAATATTTTGATTTCTACACACGACGGCGGCGTGGCAGATGCTTCGCCAGAAAGTTACCTCAATGTTCATGGTAATTCTGAGGATGAAGAAATTGATGAACTATACAAGCGCATGGAAGAAGCCGCGGAAATTTATCAAAATGATTTTGATTTAGAATTTGTATTACAAAAACAACTTGCAGCATATCTACCGGTAATTTCTGGCTCTAGAATGTTGAAAGATTATCTTGATTTTTTGTTTAAAGCGTAGTATACTATTGACAAGTCTGGTATCAGACTTTTTTTATACCAATAAAAGGAGTAAGATGGCAAAAATCACCAGAATAAAAGCAAGTGACGGACCTTCAAAAGCCGAAGAGTCTGACGCGCCGGCAATTACTCGTAAAAAGGTTGTCGTAAAAGACAAAAAGACAGAAAAAACAAAACGTGCCGAAATAAAAAAGGCGAAGAAGGCCGAAAAACAAACTGACGGCAAGAAAACTTTTATACTTTTTCGCCCGTTTGTAGCATTTTTCCGCTACCTTCGTGATTCTTGGCGTGAGATTCGCCAGGTGCGCTGGCCAAACCGCAAAGCTACCTGGAAAATGGTACTAGCAGTTTTGGTTTATACGGCATTATTTATAATTATAATTTCGCTACTAGACCTGTTCTTTACATGGCTCTTTAGCTTAATCTTAAAATAAAGGAGAAAATATGGCAGTAAACCGTTATGATGATACTAGGGCATGGTACGCTATTTCTACTTATAGTGGCTATGAGGACAAGGTGGCAGACTCTATCAACCAGCGTACTGGTACCGTAGATATGGCCGATAAGATTTTTGAGGCTATTGTACCAAAAGAAAAGCAAATTGAGATTAAAAATGGTAAACGCAAAGTCGTAGACCGCAAGATTTTACAGGGTTATGTCTTGGTAGATATGAAGCTTTCCGATGAAACTTGGTATATTATTCGTAATACACCAGGCGTAACTGGTTTTATTGGTACTGGTACTCAACCAACTCCAGTTTCTGAAAAGGAAATCACCAAAATTAAGAAACGTATGGGCGTTGAGGATCCAAAATTCTCCGTCAAATACGAAATTGGCGAAGTAGTTTCTATCACTGATGGTCCATTTAAGGGCTTTGATGGTACTGTATCTGAAATTGATGCCGCTAAGGGCAAACTAAAAGTGATGGTGTCTATGTTTGGGCGCGAAACACCAGTAGAGCTTGATGCTTTGCAAGTGAAACAATTAAATTAAGTTGTTTGGCAAAAAATGAGGGAGTCCCAAATCGGGTCTCCCTTTTTGTTGCTTTTTGGTGGTCACTTCTTCTTTTTCTTCTTTATTATGAAGTCATAGTCACTTATTTTGCTTTTCATGCCTTTGTAACCGGCGTTGGTTTTCGGCATCGACTCGATTTCTTCAATCAATAAAATCAAGGATCCCTCGGTCAAATCCATGAGATAATCCTCGGCTTCTTCTTCTGAAGTCTTTTTCAAAAATTCTATATCCGGATAAGCTTTCAGATCACGATTTTTTAAAGGAGCCAAACTTTCGTTTTTTGCGATAGCTTGCGCCTCTTTTAGCTTTGCCTCATAAAGGCTCGGCAGTGTCTGGTAGATTTCACTATATTGCCTCCATAGTCTTAAAGCCTTGTCTACCAAATCATTGTAAGAATCTTCTTTTTTAAAGACCATTCCTGATATGCACATATAATCATCCCTCCTTTTTTATGATTCTATGCATAGACTTTTGCAACATTTCTAATTATACCACACTTTTGCCTATTTTTCAAGAGAACAAAAAAACAACTCCATTTGGCTGGAGTTGTTTTTATTGATTAGTCTACTACTTCTACGCCCATCGAGCGAGCAGTACCGGCGACTACCTTGACTGCGCCTTCTAGGTCGATAGCGTTGAGCTGATCCATCTTTTTGTTTGCGATTTCTTCAAGCTGAGCGCGGGTGATTTTGCCAACCTTTTCGGTGTTTGGCTTGCCAGAACCTTTGTCTAGTTTGATAGCTTCGCGGATAAGATCATCTACTGGTTGACCAAGACAAGTCCAGTCGAAAGTGCGATCTTCATAAACCTTGATATGGACGATAACGTTTTTACCCATAAAATCTTTGGTTTTTTCGTTGAATGGATTAATGAAATCCATCATGTTGAGACCCCACTGACCGAGAGTAGAACCTACCGGTGGGCCTGCGGTGGCTTTGCCACCTGGGATACGGAGTTTTAGATTTCCGATAACCTTTTTTTCTGCCATAAAATATCCTTAAGATTAAATTTATTTTAGAAGCATTTGCGTAACGAATATATTATACCAAAAACTCTGGTAAATGTAAAGATTTTGTGGTATAATGGCTGTATTATTATTTTTAGGTTGGGAGAGCTTTAAGCTCGCTAATACCACAGAAAGGAAATTATGGCCGAAGAAGAGGTCAAAACTATTGAAACTCCAGAGGTAGAAGTTACCGAAGAAGTTAAGGAAGAGACTTTTGCAAAATCTGGCAAAAAGTCCAAAAAACATATTGAAGAAGTAAAAGCGGAAGAAGAACGCCAAGCTCGCAAAGAAGAGCGCAAGGTTCAAGAAACCGTTGAAAAACCAAAAGGTGAGAAGCCTGTGACTCGCCCACGCATTGAACGCCGTGGCAAAAAGTACCAAGAGGCTGCTAAGCTCGTAGAAAAGGGTAGGATCTATGGCCTAAAAGAAGCTATTGAGCTAGCTCTAAAGACCAGTCCAGTTAAATTTGATGCAAGCGTAGAAATTCACGCTCGCCTTGGCGTAGATCCTCGCCAAGCCGACCAAAACATCCGTACTACCCTAGTACTTCCAAACGGAAATGGTAAAACTGTACGCGTAGCTGTGTTTGCCCCGCTTGATATTTGCAAAGCCGCAAAAGCCGCCGGTGCAGACATTGCCGAGGATGAAGACTTCTTGAAACAACTTGATAAGGGTACAATTGATTTTGATATTCTTATTTCTACCCCACAATATATGCCAAAGCTTGGTAAATATGCACGCCTTCTTGGTCCTAAAGGTCTCATGCCAAATCCAAAGGCCGGCACTGTGACCACGGATGTAGAAAAGGCAGTAAAAGAAGCTAAGGCTGGTAAAGTAGAATACCGCGTAGACAAGCAATCTATTGTGCATATTGGCGTAGGCAAAGCTTCGTTTGGCGCAGATAAGCTCCTAGAGAACGCAAATGCATTCTTTGAATCGCTCAAGTCTCAGAAGCCAGCATCACTAAAAGGCACCTATGTAAAGTCTGTTTTTGTAACGACTACCATGGGCCCATCAATTGCTATAGAAAATCTTTACAACTAACATAATATAGCGATATAATAAGCTCATATGGAAACGTATGAGCTTATTTTTGCGATAGTACTAGGACTGGTATTGTTATTTGCTGGGTATCGCATCAAAAAAATTACATTTTTTATAATTTGGTTTTTGATTGGACACTATCTGATGGTAACATATCTGATGGGGCTAATAAATCAGGCGGTGCCGCAAATCGCTGGAGAGGCTTTGTGGCAGAATTTACTTCCGATTGCTGGTGGACTTCTTTTGGCTCTACTTGGGTTTACGATTGAAAAACTTTGCGTAGCCGGCGCGACACTTGGAGTGGTGATGATGATCACAACACAATATTTTGGAACAGATACACAAACACTGCTGATCGGCCTAGTGATAGGGGTGATTCTGGCTGGTGTATCTACCGCTATGATGAAACCTGCGTTTATTGTGGCAACTTCAGCCATGGGTGCATATCTCATAACTATTGCGATATTACAACTAGTCACAGGGGTAGATTTGCATCCTTATTATTTCTTGATTCTGGCAGCACTGGCAGCGGTGGGCGTGATTACACAATTTTCCACTACCAGGGGCGTGCACTAGGCTAGAATTGACTTTTTAAGAGAAGTGTGCTATAATATAAAGAGGTGGGATGTTTTTTGTTTTTTGATGTTTTTTGAAAAAAATATTTGTAGCTTAACAAAAAGGAGGTGTTAAGTATGAATGGAAAGGAAAAAACCCAGACAGAGAAGCTCAGAGATGAGATTTTGAAGATGGGAAAAAATGAGATTTATACGCGGTACCAAGATTCGCTAGATTTTACGGACGAGCACAAACATGATGATTTTTTGCATAATAATAAGTTGCAGCTCATCATTGTATTTACAGCTGGTATCACGGCGGTCGCCCTGGTGGCATCCATTGTTTATTTTTGGGTCACCAAGCGAAGTTTTACGCCGGAGTATCTGCTGGTGTTTGTAGCGGCAGTCGGGATCACACTGTTTTTAATTTACCTTGGGCTATATAAATCAGACCAGGGCGAGCTGAAACGGTGCAACGGTTTTATGGGCGCGGTGGACGATATTTATCCTGGGTTCTATGATTTTGCGATGGAACATCGGGGAGAGAAGTTCATACCGGCCCACAGCCTTTTTCCGCTTCGATCTGATTTCATTGAGATCGGGCGGCCATATCAGACTGATGATACATTTATCACTCAGGCTTATGTAGAGGGCGCAAAAGTCGAAAGGCTGGGTGCAGACGAGATAGAAATCGTAGACCTAAGCCACGCAAGAAAGGCTAAGGAATCTGTGCAGACGCCGAAGCCGGCAAAAAAATCCAAGCCGGCCAAGATGCCGGCACTGGAGATGAAGCCGGATCCCAAGGAAGTCTTGGTAATCCTGAATGGGAAACGCTACACCAGGCGAGACCTAGAGAGGATCATCAGGGATATCGGCCTGGAAGATATAAAACCAGAAGATATAACGAGCGACATGCTCGACTTTCTAGTGGGAGATTGGGACGAAGAATATTTGGAGCAATTGGCCACAGGAAGAAAACGCAGAAAAAATATAAGTTAGGAGGGGACAATATGACTTATAATAGTACTCTGAAAAAGGCACAGGCTGATTATAATATGGTAATCTTTCATGCGTTGCTTTGCCTTGATTGGGAAGAAGCATGGCCAGATTATTTTAACCATCGCAAAGAGGCTGAAAAGTTGCAAAAATGGCCTGTGTTACTGCTGTTAACAAAAAAGAGGCTCACCCGTTGCCTGATTCACGTTGAGGCACAGGACGCCAAATACGGTAAAGACGTAATGGATGAAATCTATTGCGCATACCAAGGAAAACGTGAACTGCCACCGGAACCTGAGTCCTTGTTTAATTACAACAAGAAGGAACCGACAAGTAAGGCTGATCCGGGCGGGAAAATTGAGTTCGACCCACTGCTAGAAGATGAGCCGGTTAAAACATCGGAAGAATTGGATGCAGAGAAGGTTGCCGCGGAGAGCAAAGAAGTCGAGGCAGTACAAGTCATTGACGTGACTATGTCTGCCGGCACCGAAGAAGAAGACTACGGAGAAGAAGAGGAAGGAGATGACCGAGATGAAGACAACGAAGAAGGTACAGAAGACGGAAGCGGAGTTGATCTCCGCCTCGTTGAAAAGGAAGGAAGTGATAGAAACGTTGATGGTGTGGATAATGAACCCGCTACTGACGATAGTGATGATAATAATATCGCTAGTAGAAAGGACCCAAGAGCGAAAGCAGAAGCCGAAGAAGAGCCGGTATGCGATAGTGCAGCCTGGGAACCCGCGGCCACAGAACCTTTCCCAAACGTCGAAGATGAGGAAGATTGGTGGTGGAGCGATTACGCAGAACCAGACGAATCCCGCACCGAAGAAGTCGTTACCGAGGACAGCGGACGGGACACCACCGTTCCTGCCACTCAAAAGCCCGATGCAGAGGATAAAAAACCTGCTGAAGGCGATAAACTGCAGCAGACTGACGTAGTAGAAATCGAGGACCCGGTAGACGTTGAAGGGGTTATTTTTAGCAAAAAATACCTTATCAATCTCTACAAGGAAAAAGGATGTCCTCAGATAGACTTTGACAAAAAAATATCTCTTCTCGAAATACGTTTCGTTGAAGAAATATAAAAAACACCCACCCACAAAAAAGGCCCACTTCCGAGTGGGTCTTTTTCATGCATTTATACAATTAGCGATCGGGATCAAGTATTAAGCAAGCTCTACGGTAGCACCAGCTTCTTCGAGAGCTTTCTTCATAGCCTCGGCATCTGCCTTGGCAACTTTTTCCTTAACGGTAGCAGGAGCACCGTCTACGATAGCCTTAGCTTCGCCAAGACCAAGTCCGGTAGCTTCCTTTACAGCCTTGATGACTGCAATCTTTTGTGCGCCAGCGTCCTTCAATACAACATCATATTCAGATTTGCCTTCGTCAGCAGCAGCACCATCAGCACCAGCAGCAGCTACAGCAACAGCTGCAACTGGCTCGATGCCATATTCGTCTTTTAATACGGTTTTGAGTTCGTTAACTTCGAGAACGGTAAGATTTACGAGTTCTTCAGCCAACTTTTTAATATCAGTAGCCATTTATTTAATCCTTTCTTAGGGTAATATTAAGCGGTTGCTTCTTCTGTCTTAGTTTCTACAGGAGTCTCTGGCTTGTTTTCGAGACCGGAAACAATACCATTGATACCAGATAGAAGGGTATCCACAACTTGTGCGATAAGTTCGTTCTTGGTTGGAAGAGAACCGAGGGTGGTGACTTCTTCTTTGGAAAGATTTGCACCATCGCCATTGAAACCACCAACAAGTTCCATCTTTGCGTGAGTCTTGGCAAATTTGGTCAAAACTTTAGCAGCGTCGAAATCTTCGTCGGAACCAACAGCATAAAGAAGTTGGCCAACGAGGGCGGAATTGTCGGTATCTTTGTAAGTTGCAATTTCTTTCATTGCAACTTTGACGAGACGGTTCTTTACAACCTTGATCTTAATACCTGATTCGCGAGCAAGTTTACGAAGTTCTTGAAGTTCAGCCACGGTTAGGCCTTCGTATTTGGCGTAGACCACCATCTTTGAATCTTTAAGAAGTTCAGTAAGGTCAGCAACCAATGTAGTCTTTTTATCTTTTGAAATTGCCATAAAAAGTTCCTTTGGTTATTTTTTATAAAATGATCGCTAATTGTTAAATAGCGTCACCAAATTAAAACAAGAATTTGCCTCGGTGGCATGATTAAACCAATTTGGTCGCCACTGTCTTTGGTAACTCGTTTAATTATATCACAACATTGTGTTATAATCAAGATATGAATGATTTTGATTATTTAGGTGAGGGGGAGGTATATTTAGACGGGGCATGTCAAAGTCTGCGTCCACGTCCAGTCATTGAAGCGCTAAACAAATATTATACAGAGCACAATTCTTGTGGGGAGCGCGTAAAATATAAGTGGGGCAAAATCACCGACGAAAAGGTTGAGGAAACTCGAGAAAAAGTTCTCAAATTCGTAAAACTATCTCCGCGTAAATATACTGCCTCGTTTACGCTTAATACCACTTACGGGATTAACTTGATTTTGTCACAGCTAAAATCTGGTGATTTCAAAAAGGTGATGACTTCTGAAATTGAGCACAACTCGCCATTTCTTGCGACGATTGCTTTTGCCGAACGGACAGGGCTTCCGCGTGAAATAATGACAAGAAACGATGATGGCTCTATCAACCTAAAAGACTACGACTTCACTAAAGCAGTTGTCGTAGTAAACTGCGCCAGTAATTTTGATGGGCGCAAACTTTTGAACGTTTCTGAACTCACCAAGGCCGTGCACAAAGCCGGCGGCATTATCATTATTGATGCAGCACAAGCAATGGCGCATTCGGCTGATGTAATTCGTGGAGTAGAAGTAGACGCGATTTGTTTTTCCGCGCACAAACTATATGCGCCATCACTAGGCGTGATTGTTTGGCGGGATGATTTAGACAAACACCTTAATCATCGCTGGCTGGGTGGCGGCATGGTGGATGACGTAGAAAAAAAGTCTTATACTCTGTCTGCAGAAAATAAAGAGCACCGCTACACTAGATTTGAATCTGGGCTTCAGGCTTGGGGTGAAATCATCGGCCTTGGCGCTGCTTTGGATTGGCTAGACAGACTTCCAAAAAAGGATTGGAAAAATCTTGAAAACAACACTAAGGAATTATATGATTTCTTGTCTAGTTCACCACGCGTGCATCTTATTAACAAAGAACCAAACCCCACAATGACGTTTTATATTGAGGGGCTAGATTCACATTTGCTTGGTGAGGCATTATCTCGCGAAAATATTATGGCGCGCACTGGTTATTTCTGCGTACACTATTATCTGGATCATGTATTGCATCAGCCACCGCTAATTAGATTTTCGCTCGGCATTCATAACCGCCCAGAAGATATTGAAAAGATCAAACGAGTACTTGGTAAGATTTTGGAGGCATAAAGAAACCCCGCCTATGGCAAACGGGGCTCTTTAAGGTACAATCTTTCCGGAGGTTATCCTTAGAACTTGGTATTATTGTAACACATTCTTTAGAATCTAAAACCGATTTTTTCTAAGTCAGCTTTGAGTTGCTCAGCATCGTGGAATTCAATACTTACAAGGCCGGCTTTTCTGGCTGCTTCTACGTTGACGTTCCAATCGTCTATGAAAACAATTTCGTCTTTTTGAATATTGTATTTTTTGACGATATCATCAAAGAAGCCGGCGTCGGATTTTATCTTGCCGACGTCACAGGACCAGATTGTTTTGCTAGCAATGGCGAAAACGTCTTCGTGCATTTTTTCTACTTGATGCACCCGCTCCAGTATATGATCGGAAACGATCCAGATGTCAGGCTTTCCGTCCACCGTATAGCCCATACCCGTAACTACTGGGTATCCTTTGATACTTTGGTAGACTTCTAACGTCCCGTCTATCTTTGGCTGCTTTAAATTTTCTGTAAAAATTTCTTTGGTATCAATATGGTTAAAGGGCCAATAATCTTCCTCAATAAAGTCTAGCCAAAAGATGTCCTCACAAAACTTGCCACGAAGAAGGTTGAGAAACCACTCACGTACCTTTTCTTCGTTCATTCTGTTCTTGAATTTTTCGCCAGTACGTTCACCGTACCTTTCGCGCACTATATTTTCTGTGCCTTGAATTCCATGAATAAGAACTTCCGATAAATCTGTTAAAATTATCATTCTATCCCCTCCTCTCTATACAGTTTATCAGACTTTGATTATTATATCATATTTATAGATATTGTCAAAGCATAATAATTATTACACGGGCAGATTTTTGTGCTAGAATATATATATTATGGTGTGTATTGCTGCATTTATTATTTTGGCCCTGATTGGCGGCGTTGTAGCCATTGTCTCTATTTTTAAACCAAAGGTAGGAAAGTCTTACTGGAAAATGTTTAAAAAAGCTTGGGGATGCCTTTGGAAAAAGGTACGTCTACAAAAATGCGAGACCGGATTTAAAGATGACGTAAAAAATACGCTTCTTAGTCGTGTAATCGTAAAACATCCAAAATGGGTAAAACCACTTTCTGTTATCATTGAAATTTTGTCGGTAGTGATTGTAATTATTGCCGTTTGGGCAATTCTTACCGCTATTAAGTCTTTGCTTGCACTGTGGGCACTTGGTAGCTGTAATGTTACTAAGCCTTCGGCGTGTTCGCTCGGCGCAGAGGTATGCTCAATTGACGAATCTGAGCCGCAAAACCCGATTGAGGCGACAGGTAGATGGTTTACGGAGTGGGGTGAGATTTTTGAGGCCATTCCAGACAAATTTAAAACCTACAAAGCAGAAGATTATAATTTTAACTATATAAATATAGACGAGGAAGCTTCCGATGAAAAACCTATTGCGGTAGATATATTTGATCCTGGTTGTTCGGTTTGTATGATTTCTTATCGCAACCAAAAAGCCTCTGGATTCTTTGACAAGTACAACACACGATTAGTGCCTTTTGCGATTCAAGATACAGACGGAAACTATAAATTCAAAAATTCAGATATTATCGTGCGATATATGTTTGCGGTAGAGCAATTATATTCCGGCAGGGCCATAAAACTATTAGACCATATATTTACCGAGAAAAATGAAGATGGTGTTTCTTACCAGAATCTGTTTAATGATGAATATTCTCGCGATGACGCCATAAAACAACTAGAAAAATGGCTGAATCAAGATGGGCTTAATGAGGGAGAAATAAAAGAAGTTCGCGTAGTGGCAGGATATCCAGAAATTGTTGATAAAATGAGCGAAAATAAAAATATTGTAGAAAATGAGCTCCGAGTGAAAGGTATCCCGACAATGATTTATGACGGGGGCAGACATACTGGGCTTTACAAAGCCGAATAAGCTAGTGCTTTTATGTAAAAATTACAACGAATTTGGTGTGACCGGTGTTTTTTAGGTGGAAAACTTTTGGCAAAAATTCTTGACTTTAGTGTGTCTACGATATAATATAATATTAATACTATATTTAGACAGGATGCGAGGTGATGTCTGAAATACCAGAAAAACAAATAAAAAGACTTAGAAGTTTAATTTCTGAAGCTGAAACAAATCTTAGTGCTGCAAAAGAGCTACTAGTGTCTATTTTGGGCGACGGAGAAACCATCTCTGCGCCAAGCGATAGTGTGGTCTCTAGCCCGGAGGGCAAGATTATAGAAGGGATTTTTGATGGGCAAATTATGATTGGACCGGATGGCAAGAATTATCCTGTGCCAGCAAACTATGCATCTAAATCCAAGCTCGTAGAGGGTGATATTATGAAACTTACTATCACGGACGACGGTAAATTCTTATACAAGCAAATTGGTCCGGTGGAGCGCAAAACTGTAATCGGTACGCTCACTCATCACGACGATAAGTATTTTGTGGAAGTTGGCGGTAAAGAATATCAGATTCTTTACGCTTCGGTCACATATTTTCACTTGCGTGATGGTTCACAGGTGTCTGTGACTATTCCAGCCAATAACGAAGATGCGACTTGGGCTGCCGTTGAGGCCGCCTTATAATGAAGGCACTATACCGAAAATATCGTCCAAAGCTTCTTTCTGAAGTAGTAGGGCAAGAACAGGTTACGAAGCCCTTGTCCAATTCATTGAAACAGGGCAAAGTTTCTCATGCATATCTTTTTATTGGCCCAAGGGGCTGCGGCAAAACTACAGTAGCAAGGATTTTGGCGCATGAAGTGAATGATTTTAAATATGAACTAGAAGATGATTATGTAGACATTATTGAAATTGACGGCGCGTCAAATCGTGGCATTGATAATATTCGGGAGCTACGCGAAAAAGTAATGATAGCTCCGACTTCCGGCAAATACAAAGTATATATTATTGATGAAGTACATATGCTCACCAAAGAAGCTTTTAACGCATTATTAAAAACTTTGGAAGAGCCGCCAGAACATGTAATATTTATTATGGCAACCACTGACGCGTATAAAGTGCCCATCACAATTACCTCGCGCACGCAAACTTACACTTTTAAGCTTGCAGACAAAGCTGTGATGCTTGATTTTCTAAAATCTGTATGCGAAAAAGAAAAAATCAAGATTGCAGATGATGCACTAAAAATAATTGCAAAACGTGGTGGTGGAAGTTTTCGGGATTCATTGTCGCTTCTCGACCAAATCTCTACTTTGTCCGATAAGGAAATTACCAAAGAATTGGTGGTGAATGCACTAGGATTGCCAGAAGATGAAAAGATTAATGATTTGCTTAACCAATATATCAATGGCGACATTGATGGTGTCACTAGTACTGTTAAAGATTTGTTATTGTCTGGAATAAAACCTGAGACTCTGGCGGAAGAAATGACAAATATAATCATAGAAAATCCAAAGCCAGAGCTTGTGTCTTTGCTTTCTAAACTTATTGAGGTAAAATCGCCTTTTGCTGAAGCGAGGCTGCTTGTAGCATTGATGCCTACCACAATAGGAGTTTCTGCATCTAGCTCAGGGTCGCGTCCATCCGGCCCGTCGCCACGGGCGGATGGCGCTAATTCTCGCGCTGCCGCGCTCCGCAATCCCCTGAGCCCAGATGCAGAAACTCCCACGACCTCAGCGCTCCGGAAGTCCCCGAGTTCGGAAGCTTCGGCCACCCCCGCTGCTCCTGCCACCCCCGACGTCTCATCTGGCTTCAGCTGGGAGGAGTTTTTGCAAAAAGTTAAGGAATTAAATGATGCGATTTATTTGCAGCTTCTAAAAACTGAGCATCAATTTAGCAATAATGTTTTGGATATTTATCCAAACAAAAAAATCGTTTATACTATACTTTCGCGTGATAATAATAAAAAGATTTTAATTGATGCGGCTGGTGGAATAAAAATTGTAGTCCACGCGGCAGACGAAAAACCAGAAAACATGCCAAAAAACGAAACCCTAGCCAAAATTTCTGATATAATGGGAGGAGAGGTAATAGATGATGGAGGAAGAAGCCCGTTCTAAGGACCAAGGCGGCCGCGTGCCGCCACAAGATATTGTAGCAGAGAAATCACTTCTAGGTGCGCTACTTATTTCTGATGCTGTTTTGCCAGAAATTCTCACAGTTATTCGCCCCCGCGATTTTTATGAAACTAGACATCAAATCATTTTTGAAGCAATTACAAATTTGTATGATCAACATAGGCCAGTAGATATTCTTACGCTCACTTCAGAGTTAAAGGCCGCTAAAAAATTGAAAGAGGTTGGTGGTGCGCCATACCTTACAGAATTGTCAAATTTTGTCTCTACGCCATCTCACGCTAAAGCTTATGCAGAGATTATTGAAAAAGCTTCAGTAAGGCGAAGATTAATAAAAGCCGGAAACGAAATCTCGGCTAAGGCTTTTGACGATGCCGAAAGTGTAGACGACCTAGTCGGTATTGCCGAAAAAGAGCTTTTTGAAGTTTCCGATAAAATCGTAAAAAGCGATTACATACCGATGAACGAGCTCCTAGCTGATGCATTTGACAGGATTGAAGAACTCCACAAAAATAAAGGTGCCCTTCGTGGCCTAAAGACTGGTTTTCGTGACCTTGATAAGAAAACTGCTGGCTTCCAAAAAGGAGACCTTATTATCGTAGGCGCTCGCCCAGCCATGGGTAAAACTACTTTTGCGCAAAATTTGGCTTATAATATTGCTAGCATCAATGGTAAAGGTGTGCTGTTTTTCTCAATGGAGATGGCAGCAAACGAAATCGTAGATAGGATTATTTCTGATGTCTCTGGCGTTGATAACTGGAAAATGCGTACAGGCAATCTTTCTGATGATGAATTTTCGCGCATTGGTGATGCGATGGCGGAAATGGATGAGCTACCAATTTATATTGATGACACTAGTTCTATGACTATCATGGAGCTCAGAAACAAAGCCCGCCGCGCAATGCATGATCATGATATCGGTATAGTGATTGTAGATTATTTGCAGCTGATCCAAGGTTCTGACAGATATAAAGGCAACCGCGTACAGGAAGTTACGGAAATTTCGCGTGGACTAAAAATTTTGGCTAGGGAACTAGAAATACCAGTAGTGGCTTTGGCACAGCTTTCTCGTAGTGTGACCGGACGCGACGACCCAAGGCCAGTACTATCCGATCTTCGTGAATCTGGTTCTATTGAGCAAGACGCCGACCTCGTAATGTTTTTGCACCGCCCAGATTATTACAGGCAAAATGATGATAATTATGAAGAAACTCATATTACAGAGCTCCTAGTAGCCAAGCACCGCCATGGCGCAGTTGGCAAGATTGAACTCTACTTCCACCCAGAGCTTCTTAGGTTTATGTCACTCGACAAAGAGCACTAGCCATTTTTATTTCGTTTATGATATAATAGTTTTGTGAAGAAAATTATAATTTCTAAGCTTTTTTTATACAAATACCGATTTGTGATTGGATATATTTTGCTAGGCTTAGCCTTTGTAGCGTTGCTTTTTTCTTTGCCGCTATTTGCCCAATATGGACTATCGGAGGCGGAGATCAACTCTGCGACTAGCTCATATTATCTACAAGCAGATGCACCGCTCCACGGTGATTTAGTAGATTTACCATACAGAATTTTGCAGAAGATATCTATTTTAATTTTTGGGCTTACGCCTTATGCAATAAAACTGCCGAGTATTTTAGTGGGTCTACTGCTTGGTTTCCTATTCATACTGCTGCTCAACCGTTGGTTTAAAAATAACGTATCATTGCTGGCGTCTTGTCTAGTAATATTATCTACGCCGTTTTTGTTTTTGGCTGGATCCGGTACGCCGCTAATTATGGTGGTATTCTGGCCGACATTATTGCTCTGGTTAGGTTCAAAAATCCAAGGCGAAAAAAGACCAAAACCGTCCTACTGTTTTTTGTTTGCGATCGCACTACTTCTAGCTATTTTTACACCGTATATGTTGTATTTTGCGGTATTTTGCGTATTGTTTGTATTTATGCAACCGCATTTACGTTTTATTGTAAAAAGTTTACCAAAATTACCGCTTGCTATTATAGGAATTATCATATTGGCCGGGGTAGCTGCACTCCTAGTGAATATAGTCAATCATCCAGATACTATTATGGAATTATTGTTTGCCAAAAACTTCGCTCTTCATGATTTCTTTAATAATATATTCAGTGGGCTTGGGCCAGTATTTTCGTGGCGAAACACTGTAGAGAGCGTTTTCTTGTCGCCGCTCATGAGCTTACCGATTTTTGCACTGGCTCTTATCGGCCTGTTTTCTACCACGAAAGGATTTTTTGCTTCACGCAATTCAATTGCGTCACTTCTGATTATTTTTACACTTATTATCACCGGTTTTAACCCTTCCATGGTAATTTTCTTTATTTTGCCACTTTCCATATTGATTGCTCATGGTCTGAAATATTTACTAGAAAAATGGTATGGTCTTTTTCCTGAAAACCCGTATGCGCGCGTCGCGGCCGCTTTACCACTATTTATTCTGTTTGCTACGATTTTGATGCCGAGCCTATTACAATATATATATGGTTATCGCTACAACCCTAGCGTAGCGAATGAGTTTAGCTATGATTTAAATATTATTCGCAAGAATCTATCTGGCGAGACATTGCTTGCGGGAGATCATTATGATTTCTATAAAATCCTGGAACGTTCTACGGACATTAAAGTAATTGATGCCTATCGTGGAGAAAAGGTTGAGAAGCTAGCGATCATCGGCGGGATAGAAAAACCAAAAAATTATGAACTTTCACGAATTATTACCTCACCTATGCGCGAAAACTCTGATATAATATATCTATACACAGAAAAAGGAGAATAGAATGGGACAGACAATGGACCAAATGAAGCTTTTGAATCAACTTCGCAAAGCTCAAAAAGAACTAAAAAATGAAATCGTAGAAGTAGAGGCTGGAGACGGCGCCGTAGTGATCCAAATTAACGGTGAGCTAAAAGTAAAGAAGGTAAAGATTGACCCAGCAAAAGTTGACCTTGATGATATCCACGAGCTAGAGCGTTGGATTGAAAACTGTATGCGTGATGGCTTTGCAAAAGCACAAGAAATTGCAACCGACAAAATGAAGCCGCTGATGGGTGGTATCGGCAACTTTGGAATGTAGAAATGTTGCCAAAGGCTCTGACAAATGCGATAGAAGCGCTGGGGCTTTTGCCTGGCGTTGGCCCACGCACGGCAGAACGTTATGCCTACTATCTTTTTAAATCTAATGAGCAAATAGCTAGCAATATCACCGAAGCTTTGACGAATTTGCACTCTGGCGTCAAAGTCTGCCCGATAACTTTTGCCCTGATTGATGCAGATGAGGAAATTTCTCCTTTTTATGCAGACGAAAACCGCGACAAGACTACCGTAATGGTAGTGGAAGAGCCACTAGACATCTACGCGTTAGAACAAACCAAAAGCTATAAGGGTACTTACCATGTGCTAGGTGGTGCGATCTCGCCGATTGATGGAGTGACACCAGACCAATTGCACATAGAAGAATTAATAAAGCGCGTAGAACAAGATGACGTGAAAGAAGTGATTGTTGCAACTAACCCGTCCGTAGAGGGCGAATCTACGGCGCTCCTGATTGAAAAAATGTTGAAAGATAAAACTCCGAATCTAAAAATCACGAGACTAGCGCGCGGATTGCCGCTTGGCGTCGATCTATCATACGCAGACCAAATTACACTAAATGCAGCTCTGGAAAATAGAACAGAACTATAGTTTATAGCTCTTCCAGTTTTTTGAAGTCTACTTTGGCGAGCTTGGTTTTTGGAAGCTCGGCGATAAAACGGAGTTCGCGTGGTTTTTCGTATTTGGCGAGATATTTTTTGTAGATACCTTCGAGCTCTTTTTTGATGGTGCGTTCAGATGCGCCTTCTTTTGGCACTATAAATACCACAACTTTTTGCCCACGGACCTTGTCATCACGTCCAACAGCTGCACAGGCGGCAACTTTCTCACATTTCAAAGTAACATCCTCAATATTTTGTGGGTATACATTGTATCCATTCGTGATAATAAGACGCTTTAAGCGAGTGCGGAAGTGTACAATACCTTTCCCGTCGACGTAGCCAATATCACCAGTACGGAGATATTTTTTCTTTCCGATAGTAATAAAGGCCTTCTCTGTCTCTTTTGGATTATTTAGATAGCCCTGCATGACAGACAAACCACTAACTAAGATTTCGCCATCGTCGCCAAGTTTTGCTTCTTTCTTGGTGTCGAGATCTAGAATAATTACATCATTGTCTGGGATTGGATAGCCGATACCGTCTGGTTCGTTTGCGACGCTACGAGGCGAGAAGATAAAACCACCAGTGGCTTCGGTGCAGCCGTAGCCATTTTCTATAATAGCTTTGGACCCGTGGGCCTTGAGAAAATCATTAATACGCTCCTTGGATGACATACTAATCATGTCACCACCAGAAACTGCGAATTTTACACATTTAAGTTCATTTTTCTTGAATTTAATTTTGAGTAAATATTCAAATGCGGCTGGTACACCAACCAAAATGTTGATTTTGTATTTTTTGATATAGCTGCGTAATTTTTTGGCATTAAATTGCGGAATGAGCACTACGCGCGCACCAAAGTAGAGAGGCATATGGATGCAGCAGCCTAAGCCAAAGGCGTGAAAGTTCGGCAAAAATGCCAAGAATGAATATTCTGTACGGATAAGTTCCGGAACAAGATATTTGGCGCCAAGTGCGAGAGCGTTGAAATTTAGGTTTGTAAGGAGCACTCCTTTTGGCTTGCCAGTGGTACCGCCAGAATATAATATTACGGCTAAATCTTTGGACTCTACACGAGCATGTGGATTGCCAATATATTTATCGGCCTTAAACAGGAATCTATCCCAAGTAGTAACTTGCTGTGTTTTTTTGATGTGGTTTTTGCGCCCTTTGGTAAGTTTGTAGATGGCGCGTACGATAAAGTCCATAGAACGGAGCGGGGAAACGACCACGACTTGTTCTAGCTCGGTGTTTTTAATGATAGCTTCCACTTTTGGATAAGAAATGTCTACACAAAGCATAATTTTGGAATGGGCTTGGTTTACAAATTCCTCGATTTCTTTTTCGGAAGAAAGAGGGTGGATCATATTAGCAACTGCACCGATTTCGTTTACAGCATAAAATGCATAAACTGATTCTGGGGTATTTGGCATACAAATCGAAATCTTATCGCCCTTTTCTGCGCCAATGGCCTTGAGAGCTGCTGCGACTTTATTAATCTTTTTTACCATTTCTTTGTATGTGACTTGGGTGTCAAAATACTCTAAGGCAATATTGTGTGGCCATTTGCAAGACGCCTCATAAATGGCGTCGTACATACCACCGTTAAAATATTCAATATCCTTTGGGAGTTTATCAATATACCCATATTTTGCGCGTTCCAACTTCATATCAATTTTGCGGAGCGTATTTTTGAATTTGTTATACATAATTTCAAGCATATTGTTATTATATCACAACTTGATGTGTTATAATTGGGATATGGACAAAAACTTGCGAATGAGACTTATCGTGGGGTTTGGGTTATTCTTTGTAGCGCTTGTGGCTTTATATACGTTTGATGCAATTCCGTTTAAGGTAATTTTTGGAGTATTTTCTTTTGTGGCTGCGATTGAGCTGCTAAGCTTTTTTAAGAGAAAGCATGGGATACTTAACATTGTGCTTGCGGTAATGGAAATGGCCTTTTTGGTTTGCGGTACTATATTTGTTGCAAAAATTGATCCGAGCCATTTTTGGTATATTATACTTGGTGTTTGCGGGTATGATATTTTTGCTTATGCATTTGGGAAAATTTGTGGCGGTAAGTTTTTTAAGAAATCTCGTCCATTTCCATATATTTCAAAAAATAAAACCTGGGAGGGAACAATCCTCGGCCTGGCATCTTCTATTGGTATGGTAGTAATTATGATGGCCGTACGTGGTGCATTTGCCACTGAATGGATGTATCTTCTCTGTGGTCTGCTTGCGCTGATGGGCGATTTGTTTGAAAGCTATTTGAAGCGCAAATTTAACGTAAAGGATTCCAACGAAATTATTATCAAAAATAAATTCTTTGAAAAAGTAGAGCTTCTAGTTGGTGGCACGGAAGGGCACGGTGGATATCTAGACAGGATTGACTCTACTGCTTTTACGACTACAGTGTTGCTTGTAATTTCTTTGTTTATTTAATAACTTTTTTCCAACCGCGGATAATATAATCTGCGCCAGAGAAAACTGTAAAGAATATTACCACATAGAGCATCATTGTGTTGATGTTGGCAAGGATATTACTACCAATAAAAGTGTTGGCAAGGATGGAAATAAGTGTAATCATTTGAATCATAGTCTTGGTCTTGCCGTAAATTGAGGCGGCGATAGTAATGCCTTCGCGGGCCGCCATCATGCGCATACCATCTACGGCTAAATCACGTACAATAATTACGGCGAACATCCAGAGCGGGACGACACCCATGTAGACCAGCGAAAGAAAGACAAGGTCTACCAACATTTTGTCTGCCAAAGGGTCTAGGAACGCGCCCATATCAGTAACTAGATGTTGTTTTCTAGCCCACTTGCCGTCAACTAAATCAGTGATTGCGGCAACTGAAAAAATTGCTAGCGCAAAAATCTTTGACGCAGTGCTTTCGCTCATGCAACAAATCATAAATGGGATTACTAGCACCATTCTGGTGATAGTAAGTATGGTTGGACCAGTAATACTAGATTTGCTTGTCATACTACCAACTTTCTGTGTTCTACTTTGTAGGCACGAATTTTAGCAAATTTGGCCGCCCAAACGTCGGTAGTGATTTTGTCGCCGAGCATGGCAGTCTCTTTAGGCTTTGTATTGTATTTTTCCATAGTTTCGGTAAGTTTAATACTGAGTGGCTTTTTGGCCCACCAGACGCAGTCTATACCAATCGGCTCGCAAAACTTTTGCATCATTTTTTTGCGACCATTATTACTGATTATTACCACCCTGATGCCGGCTTTTCTGAGATCGTCAATCCAATCGGCAAGCTCGTCGGCTGGCTCTTTTTCTGAATGGAGACGAAGGGTGTTGTCTAAATCGCATAGCAGCAATTTAATGCCTTCTTTTTTCAAAAAAGCGGGAGTAACATCTTCAAACCTTTCAAATTTTTTGTCAGCCTTAAAAATGCTCATATATATATTATACCATACCGTGATATAATATATTATATGTATAAAGTTTTTTCGGATTTTGTAAAAGATAAAAAGCGAATTTGCATCATTCAGGCAGAAAATCCAGACGGCGATTCTATTGGCTCGGCGGTGGCGCTAGATTATCTTCTTGGCGATAAAGAAGTTAGCTTGTACTGCCCGGTAGATATTCCAAAATATCTACATTATTTTAAGGATTGGTCTAGAATTACGAATGAATTTGATTTCAAGGCAGATGGGTATATTATTGTGGATACTGCAGCAGAAGTATTACTATCTAAATTACTGGACGACACTGCTATCCGCAATAGGTTGTATTCTGCGCCAGTGTTCGTGCTAGATCATCACGAGACTGAAGATGATTTGAATTTTCCGCACGAAAGTATTATTGAAGTATGTCCAGCAACTGCAGAGCTAGTTTATCGTATTGCAAAAGTAGAAGATATTAAAATAGACCAGAACGCCGCCAAAGCAATTTTTCAAGGAATTCTTTCTGATACGCTTGGCCTTACCAGTGCAGCTGTTACTGATGAAACTTTTGAAATCGCTGCAGAGCTCACGCGGCTTGGTGCAAATATATCAGAGCTTGAAGATGAGCGTCGCGAGTTTATGAAAAAGTCGGCGCGAATTCTGGATTACAAGGCAGACCTGATTAAGCGTATAGATTACTCACTAGATGGAGAGCTTGCCACCGTCCACATTCCATGGGATGATATCCGCGAATATTCAGACGAGTACAACCCAAATGTTTTGATTTTGGAAGAACTGCGATTGGTGGAAGGCGTAAAAGTGGCTGTAGCGATTAAGACATACCCAGATGGCAAAGTTACTGGCAAGATACGTTGTGGTTCGGAAGCCCCAATTGCTGAAAAAGTAGCTGGGTATTTTGGTGGTGGCGGGCATCCATATGCGGCCGGGTTTAGGACATATGACACAAGCTATGAGGAAGTGTTAGGAGATTTAGTAAAAATTGTACCTGAATTAATTAAGGAGGCCCAAGATGAAAATCAAGAATAAAATTAAATATAACGTTTTTAAAAAACCTCTTGCTCTCGCCAAGACCCACGATTTTTGCGCTAGCAAAAACCCAAAACTAACCGTAGTTTTGATTCATGGTATCGCATCCGATTCGGGAACTTTCAAAAACACTCTAAGCTATTTAGAAGGCACCGCTTCTTTAAAAGATGTTCGTTTTGTAACTTTTGATTTGCTAGGGGCCGGTAAGTCTTATGAGTCAGATAGACTCGGCTACACACTAAACGAACAGCTTGAGGCTTTGCATAATTCAATTGCTAAATTGAAGATCGATACCCCACTCGTTTTACTCGGTCACTCACTTGGTTCACTAATCGTGATGAATTATGTCAACACCTACAAGAAGTCTGTGAAGAAGCTGATCATGGTGTCTCCGCCGATTTACACCGAAAAAGATTTGAATCATCCACTATTTAAAGAAAACACCAAAATGTTTAAAGATTTGGTTAGCGCCAAAGATAAAAAAGCTGGCGACAAGAAGCAGTTTAATGTATCGATGGAGCAAATTGTTTTAACTGACAAAAACTACAAATTACTCTCAAAGCTTACAACTGATACCACGATTCTTTATGGCGACCTCGATATCTTTATTGCTTCATACAATCTACCAGCAATCGTAAAAGCAAACTCGCGCCATATTGCCGCCATCAAGACCGTAGGCAAACATCCGATGTCCCGTGATAAGTACCATAAACTAGTGCCTATACTTGAGGAGATTCTTAATGAAACTATATAATACTCTTTCTAGAAAGGTAGAGGAATTTAAACCACTCGGCCCTGTAGTAAAGATTTATACTTGTGGTCCTACGGTCTATAATTTTGCTCACATTGGAAATTTCGCTTCTTATATCTATTGGGATTTACTAGTCCGCACCCTAAAAGCAAACGGCTACCCAGTGAAGCGCGTGCTCAACTTTACTGATGTAGGGCATCTTACTTCTGATGGAGACGAAGGCGAAGATAAACTCGAAAAAGGTGCGCGCCGCGAGGGTAAATCCGCCTTTGAAATTGCCGAAAAATATATTGAGTCATATTTAAAAGATTTTAATCTTTTGAACCTTACGACCCCCGATGTACTTGCACGTGCCACTGACTATATCAAAGAAGATATGATGGCCGTAGATGAAATGACCAAAAATGGTTTTACTTACGAAACAGCCGATGGTATTTACTATGACACGTCAAAATTCCCAGGCTATGCCGATTTTGCAAAACTAGACCTAGAAGGTCTAAAGGCTGGCGCAAGAGTTGATTTTTCCAGCGAAAAACGTAATGCCGCAGACTTTGCGGTTTGGAAATTTATTCAACCTGGCGAAAAACATGAGATGCGTTGGGACTATTTGGATCGTCCTGGCTATCCCGGTTGGCATTTAGAATGCTCTACCATTATTCAAAAGGAGCTCGGTGAACCAATTGATATTCATACTGGCGGGATCGACCATATTCCAGTACACCACACCAATGAAATCGCTCAATCTTATGCCCTCGGCGCCCATGAGCTTGCCAAGTATTGGCTACACTGCGACTTTATTATGATTGATGGTCAACGCGTTTCAAAGTCTCTAGGCAATACTTATACTCTAGCAGACTTAGCTGAACGTGGCTTTTCACCGATGGATTACAAGATGTGGATTTTGCAAGGCCATTACCAAGGCTCTCGCAACTTTACTTTTGATAGTCTCGCTGCGGCCAAAAATCGCAGACTCAACTGGCGCAATCGTATCGCTTTATGCTATCAAAAGAATATCGAATCAACCGGCGCATTTAATTCTATTTTAGAGGCTGTTTCAAATAACTTAAATTCCGCGGAAGCATTTGCAATTATCGACAATTCTGTTTTGTCTCTAGAGGATTGGCGGAAAGTAGATGATCTATTTGGATTGAATCTAATTTCAGACTCTTTTGACATAGACGATGAAACGCGCGCCCTGATTGAGGAGCGCGCCTACGCAAGGGCGATCAAAGATTTTGAAAAATCTGATCAAATCCGCGATATGCTAGCACTAAAAGGTATCGCAGTAAGAGATACTGCGGATGGCGCAGTCTGGGAATATATGGTATAATATTCTACATGGATAGATATGAACCTCTTAAAATAGAAGAAAAATGGCAAAAAATTTGGGACGAGGAAAAGGCATTTAAGGCTTACGAAAAACCTGGTGTCCCAAAAATGTATGTTGCGGAGATGTTTCCGTATCCTTCAGGGGCGGGGCTACACGTGGGGCATGTACGTAATTTTACTATTGTTGACGTACTTACGAGGTTCTATCGTCAGCAAGGCTTAAACGTGCTTCGCCCTTTTGGTTATGATACTTTTGGACTTCCAGCAGAGAATTATGCAATTAAAACTGGTACCGCTCCACAAGAAGTTACAAAGGTAAACATTGATAACTTCCGCAAGCAAGCAAAAAGGCTTGGCTATGCCGTGGATTGGGATCGCGAGATCAATACTTCCTCGCCAGAATATTACAAGTGGACACAATGGTGTTTTTTGCAACTTTATAAAAAGGGCTTGGCCTACCAAAAAGAGTCCTACCAATGGTGGTGCCCAGAGGATCAGACTGTACTTGCGAACGAGCAAGTAGAGAATGGTAAATGTTGGCGTTGCGGTCATGAAGTTGAAAAGAAAAAAATGAAGCAGTGGTTTTTTAAAATCACTGAATATGCGGATGAGTTACTAGCTGATATTGACGCTCTAGACTGGCCAGAAAAAATTAAAACCATGCAAAAGAATTGGATCGGAAAGAGCACCGGTGCAGAAATTGATTTTGAAGTTGAAGGTGGTGCTCCGCATATAACTGTGTTTACTACTCGCCCAGATACTATTCTTGGCGCAACGTTCCTAGTGGTGGCGCCGGAATATGCCGGGCTAGAGGCACTTACAAACGACAACACTCGCGAGGCCGTGTTTGCTTACAAAGTAAAATCTATCAAAAAGTCTGAGATTGAACGCCAAGAGAATAAAGAAAAAACTGGCGTGTTTACTGGATCTTATGCGATTAATCCCGCAACTAAAGAAAAGATCCCGGTGTATGTAGCAGATTATGTTCTAGCAGGATATGGCACGGGTGCGATTATGGCAGTACCAGCTTATGACGATCGTGATCGTGAATTTGCTGAAAAATTTGATTTGCCTATCGTGGAGGCAGAGCTAATTGATCGCGACGCCTATGGCACGCCGAAGACCACCTACAAGATGCGTGACTGGTTAATTTCTCGCCAAAGATATTGGGGTTGTCCAATCCCGATTGCTTACGACAAAGAAGGTAACCCTCATCCGATTCCGGAAGACCAACTACCGGTATTAATTCCAGAGGTAGAGGATTATAAGCCGGATAATTCTGGGCGCAGCGCTCTAGCAAAAGCAAAAGATTGGCTCAAGGTTACAATTGATGGCGAAGAAATGACGCGCGAAACCGACACGTTGGATGGCTATGCCTGTTCAAGCTGGTATTTGTGGCGCTATACGTCGCCACATGATTCAGAGCATGCTTGGGACCAGGAAGCCATCAAATACTGGGCACCGACCGATATCTATGTTGGCGCAGACCACGCAGTAGCACATCTGCTTTATATTAGGTTTTGGTGTAAATTCTTTGCGGATCTTGGGTATCTGCCGTTCCGCGAACCGGTGAAGAAATTGATTTATCACGGTTACATTAATGCGCCTGATGGCAAAAAAATGAGCAAATCTAAAGGCAACGTGATTGATCCACTAGACGTAATCAATGATGGATATGGTGCGGATACCTTGCGCACTTATGAGATGTTTATTGGGCCAGTGGAACTGGATGCGGCATGGGACCCAAGAAGTGTTGGTGGTGTATATCGCTTCCTTAATCGTTGCTACAACCTCTGCATGGCTTCTGATTCTAATTCGGGGTCGCGTCCAGCCGGCCCATCGCCATGGGCGGCTGGCGCTAATTCTCGCGCTGCCGCGCTCCGCAATACCCCGAATCCAGAATCCGAAGCCATACGCCATAAGACAATTAAAAAGGTAACGGAGGATATATACCACCAGAATTTTAATACTGCGGTGGCGGCACTGATGGAGTATGTGAACGAACTTTATAAGGTCGGTGCAAGTGAAGAAGATTTAGTGGTGCTAGCTAAGCTCCTCATGCCATTTGCCCCTCATCTAGCGTCGGAGATGCTTGAAAAATTAGGTGCTAATGATGAATGGCCAAAATGGGATGACAAACATTTAGTAAGTGATACGGTGGAAGTAGTGGTGCAAGTGAATGGCAAGCTACGTGCAAAACTTTCCGTAAATGCCAGCGAGCTAGATGATGAAGAAAAGATTGTTGAAATGGCGCTAAACGACGAGAAGGTCAAAAAATACACCGAAAACGGCATCAAAAAGACTATTTTCGTGAAAAGAGCTAAATTAGTTAGCATTGTAGTATGATTTTAGTCTTGGATAATATTCGGTCCTGCTACAATGTGGGCGCGATTCTCCGTACGGCGGAAGGGTTTGGCGTGGAGCGTGTAATTTTGTCTGGTTACACGCCTAGGATGCATGACGATAATCTATTACCACACCTTCGAGACAAACTAGACCGCGAGATTCATAAGACTGCGCTTGGGGCGGAGGATATGCTGGATATTTATTCGTGTGGTGATATATTTACAGAGGTAGAAAAGCTAAGAAAAAGTGGCTACCAAATTGTGGGCCTAGAGAATAATATCGCAGAAAACACGATAAAAATCGGCAATTTCAGAGGCGCTAAAGTTGATAAAATTGTTTTGATCTTGGGTGAAGAAGTGCATGGTATAAATCCAGAGTTGTATAATCTAATTGATACTTTTGTTGAAATCCCGATGAAGGGGAAGAAAGAATCTTTTAACGTGTCTGTCGCGGCAGGAATCGCGATGTATGCTATAATGAGTTTATGATAAAAGTATATACAACCCCAACTTGCATTTATTGCCATGCACTAATGGATTGGCTTGATGACCTTGGCGTAGAATATGAGGAAATTGACGCTACTGGCATGGAAGGTATCTCCACGGTGCCAGTTACCATAATTGGCGATACTAGAATTGAAGGATTTGACCGCCCCGCCATCAAGAAAGCCTTGAAAAACTTATAATTTAGTGGTATTATAGACCAAATTAGATATTATTAAAGGAGCAAAATGCCTGAACCTAAAAAACAAAGCAGCCCAAGAAAGACCGGCCTTCGCCGTAGTCATATTCGCTTGACGCTTGCTCGTAGAGTTAACAAAACATCACCAGTTAAAGCCTTCGAAACCAAGAAGAAGACACCTAACTTGAAAGTAAAAACTATTAAGAAAAAAGAAGCGTAAAGATGGCAAGTAATCGACATTTAGGTAGAGTTATTGTTCTGCAAAGTTTGTATGAATACGAACTAAGAACCCTCGCAAATGACCCAGAAGTCGATCTTGACGTTATCATTGCGAAAAATATTGAGCCATACGAAAAAGCCCTCGGTGATACTGAGTTTGTTTATAATTTGGCACACAAAGTTTCCGAAAATTTTGAGACTTTGGACACTGCACTTCAGCCAATGGCGCCAGAGTGGCCAATTAGCTCAATTTCTGCAATTGATAGAAACGTCCTAAGGATGGGCCTATACGAACTTTCGGAATGCCGGGACAAAATCCCACCGAAAGTTGCCATCAACGAAGCTGTAGAGCTTGCGAAAGCTTTTGGTTCTGAGAATTCGTCAAAGTTTATTAATGGCGTACTCGGTACCGCTTATCGTGAGCTTGGGATCAAAGAAGAAAATCATGAATCAAAATCTAAGACCGATGGCGAGACCACAGAAACCACACAAAACGATGGAAAGAGTGGGGGAGCCGACGGAGAGGCGGACGCTTAAAGTTCCTGAGGCTTTGCCAACGGAGCGTATCAAGGAATCGCCGCTCAAGAAAATCACTTCTGCCGTCTTTCGCAAAAGGACGGTTATTCAGGAGATTGTGCGCGAACCAACCTCGGGCGGTATTATTTTTCGTCTCACCCACGACAAAAAGGATATTGAAATCCTTTTGATTCAGGATTCTAAAGAGCGTTGGACAATACCAAAAGGCCATATAGAGCCAGGTGAGACCGCCAAGATGACTGCACGCCGCGAGATTGAAGAAGAAACTGGGCTCAAGAATGTCTCGGTGCTGAGTTGGCTTGGGAAAATCCATTTCAAATATCGCCGTGCGGACAAATTAGTGTTGATGACTACGCAGATTTATTTGGTGCAAGCTCTAGATGAGCGCGAGATGCCAACTGGCGAGAAGTGGATGAAGGGGATCAGATGGTTCCCATTTGCTGAGGCACTTGAGGTGATTGAATACGAAGATATAGAAAAATTAATGTTAATTGCAAAGAAGAAAATTCGCGCTGGCGAATTTTAGTAGGAGGCAAAATGCAAGGAATAGATACTACTCCATATCAGGAGTTTGCAAAAGAAAAACTGGGCTTTCTCTTTAATGACATAAATTTGCTTGTGACAGCACTGACGCACCGAAGTTATGTCAATGAACATAAAGCCACAGTACATGAGCATAATGAAAGGCTTGAATTTCTTGGGGATGCAGTGCTAGAGCTAGTGTCGTCGGATTTTTTGTTTCGTAATTACAGCTACCCGGAAGGCGTGATGACGGCGCTTCGCGCTGCACTTGTACGCACTGAGTCTATTGGTGACGCAGGATACGAACTAGGATATGAGCCATTGGTGCGCTTATCACGTGGTGAAAAACACGGCTCGGATAGGGCACATGATGTAATTATGGCGGATTGTTTTGAAGCTGTAATCGGTGCTATTTATTTGGACCAAGGGTATGAAACGGCCAAAGATTTTATTGACAAGCATATTTTAGTAAAGATTGATCAGATTCTAGAAGAAGGTAGCTGGAGAGATCCAAAATCTTATATTCAGGAGTTGGCACAAAAATTCGACGGGGTAACACCAACTTATAAAACCATAAAGGAAGAAGGCCCAGACCACGACAAGACATTTACTGTAGGGCTATATGTAGGTAACACATTGAAGGGTACTGGCACTGGCCATTCCAAGCAAGAGGCACAAACAGAGGCTGCACGCGAGGGTGTAAAGCTCTATCACAAAGAACATAAAGAAATTGATTTATAAAGATAAGTATGTTATAATATAGTGGTTCTTTTTCATGCTTGAGGGGAGGTGAGGAGATGGTGAAAAAGGTATATGTCGATTCTGACGGCTCTCGCTACGATGAAAATAAAGCTTACCTGTTAGAATCGATTAAGCACATTGAGGAAAAAGGAGACTTTTGGTGGGATTTATCCATAGGGTTGATAGCAGACCTAAATACATCTTGTTCTGCATTGGGGAAACCCGTAATACAAGATCCCGAAAGTTTTCTTCAAGCACAAATAGAGAGTCGTTCTTGATTGAATGGCTCTTTTTATCTCTGTTAGTGTTGACTTTTTGGCATAAGTGTGATATAATATAGGTAGTTGGTGTTTTTGCCTCAAAAAATAGAAGGGGAGGTGATTAAATGGCAAAGAAAACCAAGGTAGAGTATTCGCCATCTCAAATAGTGGAAAGTGAATATTATTATGAAAACTTAATGAGTATGCTTGATACTATAAAAAAATTTAAGCATACTGTGGACACCTACAGGAATCTTCACATTCCTGAAAACGCCCATGAAGTGGAAGAAGATTTTCAGTCCACCTACGGCGGAAGCGAAGAAAGACTTTTGGGTGCGCACAAAAATTTTTTAAAAAGAAGTAGAAAAGAAATAGCTTCTTTCAATGAGGTCTGCCATGATTGTGGCATAGAAGAAATCCACAACCCCGACAATCTCATCAAGAACCTTCTGGTAAACGGAAGAATTACTAAAATTAAAAAATTAATAAAGAAACACAGAAAGAATTGTAAAGTTCTTTCTGTGCAAGAACTTTATGCGGAATTGGGTTCTCAGAAATGAGGGCCCTTTTATTTTTTTGAAATATATGATATAATGGTGCGAAATATAATTTAAGGAGAAAAAATGCTAGCGATTCGCATGCAACGTAATGGCCGTACGCATTACCCAACGTATCGGATAGTCGTCCAAGAAGCGCAGCGCCACCCTCTTTCGGGTCGTGTTGTAGCAGAGGTCGGCAATTACAACCCAGCTACCAAGGCTCTCACTCTTGATAAAGAGGCCGTGGAGAAATATCTTAAGAATGGTGCACAGCCATCTTCTCGTGTAGCTTTTATACTAAAGAAAAATGGTATCAAGCTTCCGAAATGGTACAAAGAGCCAACTGCAAAGAAAGCTAATGCAAAGCACGCAGACAAGCTTCGCAAGAACCAGCCAAAGGAAGAAGCTCCAGCTGAGGAAGCACCAGCAGAGGCACCTGCCGAAACTGAAGCTCCAGCAGAATAATTTAAAAATAGTCCCCACGCGGGACTATTTTTGTTATATAATGGTTATATAAACTTTAAAAAGGAAAAATTATGGCTACTATTGACCAGCAATTCGTAGAATATATCGTAAAAACCTTAGTCAATAATCCGGATAAAGTTTCGGTGGAACGCAAAATCGATGAAAAAGGTGTGCTTCTATCCCTTACTGTA